>NZ_JBBOWV010000001.1:2802500-3402500 GCF_038007305.1 Solibacillus sp. FSL W7-1436 | reverse complement strand
TATTTGATGATGCTCAATTTTCCTCTCATCGAACTCCGACTTCAATCGGGGTTCTTTTTTATTATTAAAAAGAGGTGAGCAGGATGTTTACAGGAATCATTGAAGAACTTGGTACGGTTGAATCGATCAGCCAGTCCACACAAGCGATGGAACTAGCCATTCGCGCAAGCAAAATTTTAGAGGATGTCCAACTCGGGGACAGCATTGCCGTTAATGGTGTCTGTCTGACAGTGAAGCAATTCTCAAAAGCAGTATTTTTGGCAGATGTGATGCCGGAAACCGTCAAAGCAACGAGTCTCCAGCAATTAGCGGCAGGTATGCCTGTCAATCTGGAACGGGCAATGTCGGCAAATGGTCGTTTCGGCGGACATATTGTTTCAGGTCATGTTGATGGAACTGCAACAATTCAGCGTAAGAGACCTGTCGCAAATGCAGTTTATATTGATCTGGCAATGGAAAAGCATCTGATTGCAGAATGTATTAAAAAGGGCTCCATTACAGTTGACGGCACGAGTTTAACCATTTTTGATGTAACAGACACATTCATTACCATTTCCTTAATCCCGCATACGTATGATCAGACTGTATTAGGCTATAAAAAGCCGGGAGATGTTGTGAACATTGAAACAGATTTAATCGGAAAATATGTAAAAAAACATTTACAAAATCAAACGGAAAGTACGATTACGATGGACTTTTTGCAACGTACAGGATTTTAAAGGAGTGGTGACAAATGAATACAATTGAAGAAGCAATTCAGGCATTGAAAAACGGCGAGATTATCATTGTGTCAGATGACGAAAACCGTGAAAATGAAGGAGATTTTCTAGTTTTAGGAGAATTCGCTACACCGGAAAATGTTAATTTCATGGCACTTTACGGAAGAGGATTGATTTGTACGCCCATTTCTTCTGCAATTGCAGAAAGGCTTTCTCTTCATCCAATGGTGCAAAGCAATACCGATACATATCAAACGGCTTTTACGATTAGTATCGATCATATCGAGACAACAACAGGTATAAGTGCATATGAGCGTTCTAAAACGATGCTGGCATTACTGGACCCAGCAACAGAACCGGAGCATTTTCATCGCCCGGGCCATGTATTCCCGCTTATTGCTAAACAGGGAGGCGTGGTGGAACGCCGCGGACATACGGAAGCAGGCGTTGATCTGGCGAAGCTATGCGGTTCGAATGAAGTCGCAGTCATCTGTGAAATTATGAACGAAGACGGTTCAATGGCCCGCATGCCGCAGCTCGAAATGCTTGCACAAAAACATAACCTGAAATTTATTACAATCGAAGACTTAGTTCAATATATAAAATTAACTGCCGTATCGGTATAAAAAGGAGCAATTAAAATGGGAAAAACATTTGAAGCACAATTAGTGGGAACAGATTTAAAAATCGGAATTGTCGTTGGACGATTCAATGAATTCATTAACGATAAATTATTAAGCGGTGCAATTGACGGCTTAAAACGTCACGGTGTAGACGAAGCAAACATCGATACAGCATGGGTGCCGGGTGCTTTTGAAGTACCGTTTGTAGCGAAAAAAATGGCTGAAACAAATAATTATGATGCAGTTATCGGATTAGGTACGGTCATTCGCGGGTCTACAACACATTATGATTATGTATGCAATGAGGCAGCAAAGGGAATTGCAAAAGCCGGCTTGGATACAGGAGTACCGGTAATTTTCGGGATTGTCACAACTGAAAATATCGAACAGGCAATCGAGCGTGCTGGTACGAAAGCAGGCAACAAAGGCTACGACAGTGCAATGTCTGCGATTGAAATGGCAAACTTGAATAAAATGTTCTAATAAAGTTAGCGTACGCCACCCCAAAACATTGGGGTGGTTTTTTCCTTATCAGGGTAGTGGTAGCTGAAATGGTATTCTGATCCTAATTAATTATTTACAAACATTCCCTTATATTCTATTGTTAGGACAGACAGAGAAGGAGGGAGAGCGATGGCAGAAATCGTACGAAGAATAAGACCAGGGCAGTATTGGCGCCTCAAGGAACATGAAAGCTGGTTTTCGGATATGTCCGAGCAGGGGCTGCATTTTTATGAAATGGGCATATGTTTTGCAAAGTTTAAAAAAGGTGATCGCAAACGGATGGATTACCGGCTTGAACTGGCAAAAAGCAAAGATATATCAAATGAAAAAATTAGGTTATTTGAAGATAGCGGATGGGACTATATTGCGAGTGACCGTCATTTCCACGTATTTGCGGCACCGACTGATTCTAAAGTAAATGAACCCCCAATAGACCGGGAAGAGCAAATCTCAATAGCAAAAAAAGTTTTTAACAAAACATTAATTAATTTTATAATTAGTTTAATGGCAATTATTGTTATCACTGCGGTCATCGTCAAAACGATAGGAAACGGTAAAATCTCTGTTTTGCAGCTGATAGATGGATATACACTTACCCCACTGTTACTATTATTCCTTAATTTTATACAAATACTCCCGATAGGTAGAAGCTTGTTTGGAATCAATCGTTTGCGGAAGGAACTTAAAGACGGGATATTAGACGATCAACAAAAACCATGGGAAAATTTTTACCGTTCAAATATTGTGTCCACAGTCATAGTATTAGTCATAACATTAACTCTTGTGTTTATACCGGTATCCCAATTAGTGAGCATGAAAACAAAGCCATTACCGGAAGAAGATACAGGCTTGCCGATCATCCTTCTTTCTTCAATTGAAAATCAGCCGCATCTTAAAAGGAAAACATTTCAATTCTATGGTGAAGATTTGGGAAGCTCCTACTCATCCCAGTGGAATATTTTTGCTTCTGTCCAATACGATTCAACAGAATGGGGCGTTATTCAGGAAGGGGAATGGCACGATCCAAATAATGCCTATCAACCAAAAATCGAATCGGAAGTTTATAAGCTGCGCTTCCATTCTCATGTCAGCTCATTAGTTGATGAGTTGATCATCAAGCATACATATGGAAGTGAACCTGCAAGTTTTGTAGAAAGAGAACACACAGCTTTCGATCGTCTGCTGATTCGCAATGATACTTCTGATAAAGAGTTTCTCTTTGTAAAGGACCGTGCCTTAATGTATATCAATTACAGTGGCGAGGTAGAAGAAGGGGTAATCATCGAGAAAGCGGCTGAGAAAATGGCATTGCTTGCAGATGATTGAAGGAATTGAATATCTAATAAACTTTTAAATCATCTAATAACGATTGTACATTTTCTAATAAGTTGCAGGTTTTCTAATATATGAGACGTTTGTTCTAATAACTCTCTTAAATGTTCAAATAAAAATACTGTAAGTGCTAATAAACCGTTGAAGTTTTCTAATAAATCCGAAGTTCTTCTAATAAAGTCCGTCGCCGCTTACTGAACTTCTCCGGAATGCATATTGGTGACACTACAACTGCAATCCGTTTAACTTAAAATTCCCCTAGCTTCATTCTGATGAACATGTTAACATATTTAAAAATTCAGAAAATGAAGGTGAGTAAATGGAGAATCTTTTGTTCTTTGTCATTGCGTGTATCCTGTTGATTGTATTGCCGGGTCCTGATACAGCGATTGTTACGAAAAATACAGTTGTTAATGGGCAAAAAGGCGGTTTCCAAACGATGGTCGGGTCTTGTGCGGGGTTAACGGTCCATACCATTGCAGCGGTTGCCGGGCTGTCGGCGATTATCGTAAAATCCGCCTTGGCATTTACGGTGCTGAAGTATGTGGGAGCGGCCTATTTATGCTATTTAGGTATTAGAACATTGCTGAGCATGCGTGCAAAAAAAGCGGAAATGGAAGACTTGGCGGATATTGCGGAAGTTGAAGCAAAAGGCAATTCCTATTTTAAACAGGGCCTTATTACAAATATCACAAACCCTAAAGTAGCGGTATTTTTCCTGACGTTTTTACCGCAATTCCTTTCAAAAGGCGCAGAACCGTTTTGGCCGTTTTTGACGATGGGCATCATTTACATTGTTTTAACTTTTGTCTGGTTTGCGCTCTATGTATTTTTATTGAACAAAATCCGCAATTTCATGAAAAAACCTGCTACACAGTCGGTAATCGAATCCTTGACTGGAGCGGTACTCATCGGTTTTGGCATTAAACTGGCATTGGAAAAACAATCATAATTGAGCACATTGCGAGATTCCTGAATACATTGCTGCTACATCGCAACCGCCATTTTCCCGCATATTCTTTTTTAAAGTAGGGTATAGTTCCCTAATTATAGAAAAAGGGATGATGAAAATGGGCTTGTATATTACAATGTGGATAGCAATGATCGCTGTATTAGTAGTAAATGCATTATCAAATACACTGCCGTTAAACGGGCAAACCGCAGCAGAAATTACGAATCGCTTGGAAGTATTATTTACGCCTGCAGGCTACGTGTTTTCCATTTGGTCGCTGATTTATGTACTGCTGGTCATATGGCTAATTATGATATACCGCAAAGTGAGAGATAATCGTTTTAACGGAAAAGTGGGAATTCTATTTATCATCAGCTGTATATTTAATATTGCCTGGCTGTTCAGCTGGCATTATGAACAGTTTATACTCTCCATTATCGTAATGTTCTTTTTGCTGTTTACACTCATTGCGATTTACCTGCAGTATAAAAACACGGAAAAAGGTCTTTCAGAACGCTTTCCATTTTCATTTTATCTGCCATGGCTATCTGTAGCGACAATCGCCAATGTAAGCTATGTGTTAAAACAACATGAGGTCGATTTGGGGATTTCAGAGGTGGCCGGATCACTCATACTTGTCGGAGTTGCAGTCATTCTCGGTTATTTGGCCGTTGCCGTTTCAAAAGATATTTTCTTTACGCTCGTCATTGTATGGGCACTGATCGGTATTGCAGTTAAAACCGATAATCCGACAATGCATAACGGAACACTTGCATTAACGGTCATCTTGGTTATCGCGGCACTCATTCGTTATATGCGTATGAAGACAAAAAGACTTGTTTAATTAATAAGGGTTGTAGTATAAGTCGGAAATGACTTTTACTACAACCCTTTATGTTTGAAGTTATTTAAAAAATACAATCGACATAAAGCCCATGTAAAAACATAATGTGAGCGCAAATGTCATTGCAGCCGATACAATGACCGGCAGCTGTTTCATATAACTTACGATGACAAGACCGATGAACAGTGCTGTCAGCAGGAAAAATCCTAAACCAATACCTGTCATTTGGAAATACCCGCGCATGCCGGCTTCAATTGAGCTTCGGTAGAATAACTCAAAAAACGGCGAGATTTCCTGAACATAAAAACTCGGTGGCTGTTGTTCGCTATATAGCGCGGTAATGAATAAAATCAGTACAAGCAATACGGTTTCAATTCTTACCCACGTACGCGGTTCAAATAAGGGCTTGTTCATTTTCAGTTTGATAAGCAGACTATTTGCCAAAATAATGACAGTCAACGGGACGAGCAGAACATGCTTAATGAATAAAAATTGTCCGTAATTCCCCGACCAGCTTGTTATATAGCCCGGCACGATGGTATCAGTCATCAGGACACCCGTTAAAGCGACAGCCGTAAAAGCTACAAGTGCAACAGGAGAGAACCACTTTAAAAAGGCTTCCCAGTTTTGCGCATCTTTTGAGAAAAAGCTCATCAGCATTAAAATGCCGAGCCATACACTGACCGCAAGAAGGTGAACAAAATCCAGTACCGATCCGACGATGCCGGTCATCGATCCTGCATGACTAATGTAGCCAATTGCCGCCATAATGGCGATTAAAATAAAAATTGCCATGACTGCCAGAAGTTTGGATGGTTTCTTTATAAATTGGCGAATCAGGATAAGCAAAATGAGCGTAAAGCCAATTACCGCGAGCCATGAATGACCGACTTTAAATTTCATCAGCAGCATGCCCACTGATTCGGTAAAGCCGAACTGCGGAGTCAAAATTGTCAGCAGTTGAATATTCGGTACAAAAGTGGCGAAAGGCAGAATGACTGCACTAACAATGAGCCACTTAGCTGAAATATCAATTTTCGGACGCAATGTTTCCGGGATACAATATAAGATAAATGATCCCATTAGAAGAGCCAAACAAATATAGATTAAAAATTGACTGAAAATTGTCAATGCCATCATTTTGTATTTTTCCGTCTAGCAACTGTGAAAATACTTACTAGTACAATTAGAAGTAAAATCGCTCCAACGATATATAGTAATGTATTGTTTGATGTTTCTTCCTCATCTGCCGCAGTTGTTTTTGCTGCATCATTTTCTGCCGTTTCGTTTACTTCCACTTGCTCTTCGTTTTCTTCTGTAACTTCTTCTTCGACCGGTTCTTCTGCTACAGGTGCATCAACCGTAAAGGAAAATGAACCTGTCAGCGGGTGGCCATCTGCACTAATACTATTCCATTCAACTGTATAGTCATCATTCGGTAGTGGGCTATCAAAAGTACCTGTTAATACACCATCGACTAAATCCATCGAAACTGTTTCGATTTCTTCACCATTACTCGAAATGACTTTAAATGTACTGCCTACTTCAATTTTCCCGGCGTATGTAAGTTCAATCGACTGCAACGGTTCCGTTACAACAGCTCCATCCTCGGGGTTAGTCGTGTCTAAATACGTATGTGCTGCTGCGCTCGGTACAGCTAAAAATAGTGCAGCAAGAATCGATAATAATATTGTTCTCATATTAATATGATTCTCCTTTCATATGTTTTTTTACTCAACCCATATTGTAGCCGAACAATAAAACAAATGCACTGTTTGCGCTTGTTAAACTAGAGGAAATGTCAGTAGGATAGAAGTATTATGCTATAATGTTGTCACAAATGAAAAGGGGATTAGCATGCAGCATTTTGTAGAGGATATTTATTTAAAAGGCCATAAACAGGCCGTTCTGCTTTTACATAGTTTTACGAGCAATGCGAAAGAGATGCACTATGTGGCAAATATGCTTCATGGTGAAGGGTATACGTGCTATGCACCGAATCTGGCAGGGCACGGAGCATCACCGGAACAATTATTTGCAACTTCTATGGAGCAAATATGGGAACAGAGCAGACAGGCTGTTCAATTTTTAATCGATGAAAAATTCAATGCAGTTACGGTAATCGGCCAGTCATTAGGCGGTGTGCTGGGAATAAGACTGGCAAACGAATTCCCTGAAGTGGAGGCTTTATGTGTTATCTCTTCACCGGTGCTGGAGCGGCCGGTAAAAGGGTTGGAACAGCGTGTCGCCTATTTTTCCAAAAGATATTTACAAAATAGAGGGAGTTCCGAACAGGAATTGCAGGCGTTTTTAGATGATCACTTTCCAAGACCTGCCGAAAAGCTGATTGCGCTGCAGCAGTTTATCATTGAAACAGGCAACCAGCTACATTTGCTGAATCAGCCGCTTTTCCTGGCAAAAGGTATGCTGGACGAACCGGTTTTCCATCAAAGCATTGACTTGATTGAAAAGACGGCACTAAGCAATGTCATTATGAAAAAACAGTACGACAACAGCGGCCATCTTATTACATTAGCAAAAGAACGTCAATTACTGACGGAAGATATCATTCACTTTATCGAAGAAATGGAAAAAGGAACTGTCTAATTTATAGACAGCTCCCCGTGTTATTCTTCGTCGTTGTTAAACCATAGTGGATCATTGTCATCCACATCGCCATTATAATTAATAAAAATTTCTTCGCCTGCTTCAATATCTTTATAAGCAAAGAAATCGAATGTCTCGTTGTCGAAATTAATTTCATATGTGGCATTCGGTTCATAGGAATGGTTGAACAGCATCCCGTAGCCTAATAAGATTGCAGAGCGTCCGATGCCGAATTCAAACGCATAATCCGCAAGATTCGTTTTTTCAATATGTTCATGCTGCTCGTTTGGATAGCTTAGTACCGGTGCCTGGTGGAATAACGTTCCTTTAGGAATTGCATTAATCGCAAAAATACCGCGATTATATTCCCCATCGCTTATCGGGGAATTCTTTACTTCGATCATATTTTCTCGCCTTCTAACTTTTAAGATTCTTTCCTACTGTAACATGTATTATAGGAGAAAGGTTGTTTTATTGCTTATTTACATAAATTATTCATTGAAGGGGTGAAGTTCATGCAAAAACTGCAATTTGAAGCCGCATGGGATAAAGCGATTTCAGCTCAGGACCGATCATTAATAGAACAAGTTTTTCATGAAACAAAAGAACAGGATCAGCCTATTTCCTGTTGCGTAATTCGGACGGCCATCAATCATAGAAAACAGAAGCTCATTATAGCGCTGATCCATAACCGGACGAATCAACAACTTAATTTCCGTAATAGAGAAGTAAGTATTGTAACAAAAACAGGGGTTATTACTCAAAATTTTACAATTGATGCACTTAAAATTCCTCCTTATTGTTCAATGCCGTGGACTTTTATTTTCGACGAAAGTATTAATTTTTTATTCGCAGAAATAAAACAGATAGATATCGAAATATAATGGGATTGAGGTGAAGAAATCGATGCATGAAATGAATGCAGGAATTTGGCTCACATTCATAACCCCAATCTTTTTGATCACTGCATTATATTTTACACTGTCATTTTTTCAGCATTTGAAAACCGACAACGATCGATTAATGACTCAATCGAAGTGGGGAGCAGTCATCTCACTGGCGATAGCATTAATTGTACCGGCGATTTATCAGATTGTTGTTTATTATCAAGTCATGAATTATTAAACATGCCAATAACCAAAAGACCGCTATGAAAGTAGTGGTTTTTTCTTTTTTCAGCTTCAAAATATCCTATAAATCACTGAACAAGATTGTAAGTAAATACAAATAAATACGGTTTTTTACGGTAATTCGCTAAAACCATACTATTCCAGTATGAATTGTTCAAATTGACTATTGACTTTAAATAAATGCATCTGTAAACTAACGAATTAAGAATACTGAATTGCATGAAAATTCTATAACTAAAAAGGAGAGTTGTTATGGGAGCAGTTATACATATTGACGAAATCGCAGAAAAACTTGCCGGACAATTTGAACAAACAGCCGTTGAACGAGATAAAACGGGGGGCAATGCTAAAATTGAACGTGATTTAATTCGCGAAAGCGGACTTTTGAAACTTTTAATTCCTACTGAATACGGTGGTTTAGGTGGGAATTGGCACGATGTGTTTCAAGTTGTTCGGACAATTGCACGTGCGGATAGTTCCCTGGCACATGTTATAGGCTATCATTTTATCAATCTCGTTACACCGCATTTATGCGGATCACAAGAGCAGATGGAATTTTATTACCGCGAAACCGCAAAAAATAATTATTTTTGGGGGAATGCATTCAACCCGGTTGCTATCCAACTGAAGGCTGAAAAAACAGCAACAGGCTATGTGTTAAACGGTGTAAAAACGTTCTGTTCAGGCAGTGTCGATTCGGATGTGTTATTAGTATCGGCGTTGGTGGAAGGGCAGGATGAGCCATTACTGGTCGTTATTCCTAGTAAACGTATAGGTGTAGATATAAAAGGCGATTGGGATAATATGGGCCAACGTCAAACTGATAGCGGAACAATTATTTTCAGCAATGTTGAAGTACATGAGGAAGAAGTGTTGCGGCAAGGATTTTACGCAAGCGAGTTTTCCCAGCTGCGTCTGAATATCGCCACATTCATTTTAAACCATGTTTATTTAGGAATTACAGAAGGTGCTCTTCAATCAGCGCTTACATATACAAGAGAGCAGACTAGACCCCGTGCCATTACGCAGACATCGGCGATTGAAGATCCGATCATCCAACATCATTACGGTCAGTTTTACGTACAGGTTGAAGCAGCGAATCTCGTAGTGAAAAAAGCGGATCTATTATTGCAGGAGCTATGGGATGAACCTGAAAAGATTACCCCGGAGCATCGCAGCGATCTTGATGATGCACTGCAAACAGCTAAAATCTTTACAACGCAAGCAGGGCTCGATATTACATCGAAAATTTTCGAAGTGATGGGCAGCCGCGCCACTTCAAGCCGCTATGGGTTTGACCGCTACTGGCGCAATTTGCGGACGATGACATTGCATGTACCGGTTGATACGTCGATCCAATCATTAGGTAGAAAATTTCTTTTAGGAGAGTGAGTACATGGTTCAATTATTGGAACGCCCAGTGCCACAACAAAACCCTATATCTAAGCAAGACAGTACCGAGAAAAAAACGAAGATTCACGTCCGGAATATCGATTTCAGTTATGATGCGACAACTAAAATTTTGAACAATATTCAGCTTGAAGTGCAAGAAGGCGAGTTCCTCGTATTTATGGGACCTTCGGGGTGCGGGAAAAGCACATTGCTCAGAATGATGGCAGGGCTTGAACCATTTTCAAACGGCGATATCGAAATAAACGGCAAATCCGTCAAGGAAACCCACCCGGACTGTGGTGTCGTGTTCCAGGATTATTCTTTATTTCCGTGGCTGACGGCACAGGCAAATGTCATGCTTGCATTAAAACAGCGTAATAAAAAAATGCCGAAGAAAGAACTGGCACATATCGCGGAGCAATATTTGACACTTGTCCATTTAGGGCATGCCGTAAAAAAATATCCGGGGCAAATGTCCGGGGGGATGAAACAACGTGCGGCCATTGCGCGCGCATTGAGCTACGGTTCGGACTTACTGCTGATGGATGAACCATTCGGCGCACTGGATCCTGTCACACGTATTCAACTGCAGGATCTGCTTGTTCAAATTAGTGCCGAGCAAAAACGTACAGTAGTATTTGTTACACATGATGTCGACGAAGCCATATATTTGGCGGACCGGATTGTCATCTTTGCGCCGGGTAAAAACGGTGCGGTGACGAAAAATATCCAAGTACCGATTGAGAAAAAAGGAACTGACCGGCAAAAACTATTTGAAAACAAGGAGTTCCGTGCATTTCGTGAATCCCTATTAAATGAGATGAATGAACAGATCGTTAATAGTTTAAAAACGGAAATAGCAGATGGCGCAGGAATATAGGAGGATCGTTATATGAAAAAAACAAACCAGAAATGGATCGCTTCACTCGCTTTAGCGGCAGGTTTACTTGCTGCATGTGGAAATGATGAACAAATTTCGAAAGGGGAAGCCTCGGACGACTATGAAATCACAGTAGGTTTAAGTCAGTCAGCTGGTGGAACACTTGTCGACATTGCCCACCAGGAAGGCTATTTTGAAGAAGAAAATATTTCGGTCAACCGTGTTGGCTTCGCAAACTCGGCAGATGGACTGAATGCACTGCAGGCAGGGAAAATTGATGTCGGATTAACATTCGGCACAGCTGGCCCGTTAACATTTATTGCAAACGGCTCGGATTTCTCCATTATTGGCGGCCATTTGGAAGGCGGACACCCGATTTTAACGAAAAAGGAAAACGCGGGGCAATATACTTCACTTGAAAGCTATAAAGGAAAAAAGGTCGGAACTATCAGGATCTTTACATCGGATATCGTTTTCCGTTCTGCGCTTGAAGATGCAGGCATCGACTGGAAAAATGATCTGGAAATCGTTGAATTCAAAACAGGCAGTATGTTGCTTGAAGCGGTAGCATCCGGAAAAGTGGATGTTGCAGTATCGGCAAACTCGTTCTACGCACAGGCGGTTGATATGGGTCTTGAAGCAGTTGCATGGAGCAATGATTTACAGGAAGGGCATGTATGCTGCCGTGTCGTAACACGTTCGGAATTACTGGCGGAAGAAGACGGTGAGGCATACAAACGATTCTTGAAGGCACTTATTCGCGCGGAACGTAAAAAAATTGAAGATCCGCAATCAGCTGTAACTGCTGCGAAAGAATATATGAAAGTCGATGACAAAGTAATTGATACGATTGTAAACGACAGCCACTCGAATTATTCTTCTGATCCAAGCAGAGAGAAAGTAGTCCAAATGTGGGAACAGATGAAAGAAATCGGCTATGTTGAAAATGTGGATGATATTGATGTAAACGAATATGTAAATATCGATCTATATGAAAAAGCATTAAACGAATTAATTGAACAATATCCGGATGATGCTTATTACAAAGATCAGCTCGTTCGATTTAATGAACAAAACATTTAAGGGGTATGATGGAATGCTCACATTTTTTAAACGCTATAATCTTACTATTTTGATAGGAATTATATTTATTGTAGTTTGGGCACTTGTCACTAAATATGCGACATGGATCAATCCGGTAATCTTCCCGCAGCCGCTAACGGTCGTTGAATCCTTTTCCGCGAAAATCGGTGAACTTTTAACCGGTGTTGTAAGTTCGATGAAACTACTGATTCCCGGGTTCTTCGGAGCTTTAGTGACAGGAATTGTAGGCGGTCTGTTTTTCGGATTGAACAAACGTTCACGTGAAATATTAATGCCTTACTTTCATGCATTAAGTCCGATTCCGCCAACACTGTTCATTCCATATGTCATTGCGATTTTACCGACTTTCCAGACGGCTTCGATGTCCCTGATTTTTATCGGCGCGTTTTGGCCAGTATTTTTAGGAACAATCCACGGTGTTCTGCTGATTGAAAAGCACTATCTCGACAACGCGAAATCACTTGGCTTAAAAGGACCGACCTTTTTACTGAAAGTCGTGTTACCCGCAAGTGCACCCCATATTTTAAGCGGTGCAAGTACATCACTTGGTATGAGCTTCCTGATTTTAACGATTGCCGAAATGTTCGGTGCCTCATCAGGAATGGGCTTTTTCATCCAGTATTACAGTGACTTTTCACAATATCACTATGTGCTTGCAGGTATCATCTTTAACAGTATTATCATTGTCGCTATCATGATTGCATTTGAAAAGTTGAAAAAGCGCCTGCTGTTCTGGACAAATTTAAAGGCAGATGGCAAATGAAAAAAATTCTACTTACAATCCTGTTGCTTGCCGGCTGCAGCGCACAGGCAAGTGAAACGCTGGATGTAAAGCTGGATGCCAGTAAAACCGAGCTCGAAGCATTTGAACCTGTAACGATTACAGCAGCCGTAACGTACAACGGAGAACCGGTTCAGGACAGTGCGGAAATTGAATTCGAACTGATCAATCCAGCCGGCAATGCCATTGGTTCCGTGAAACCCGAATATGGCGGGGATGGCAAGTATACGATTGAAACGAGCTTTGACGGTACCGGCACTTATAAAGTGATATCACATGTCAGTTATAAGGAACTGCATGAAATGCCTGAAATCGAGGTGACGCTGAAATGAAAAAATGGATACAGCTATCATTATCTGCTGTCCTGATTGGTGCCTTAAGCTACGCCATTATTTCAAATATGCCGAAACAAAAGGCAGAAGCAAAAGGCGAGGAAATTGTGCTTCAAACAACTTCCGGTGAGCAATTTGCCATTCCGGAAGAAGGCACCTACATCCTAAATTTCTGGGCAACCTACTGCCCGCCATGTGAAAGGGAAATGCCCGCCTTTAAAGCGGCGTATGAAACACTTCAGTCACATGACGTTGAGCTTTATGCAGTCAATGTGGAAGAACCGACAAGACTGGTCAATCAGTATTTAGCGAAATTCGATTTGCCGTTTCCGATCCTTTTAGACCGTCAAGGGCAGCTGAAAGAAAGCTTAGAAATTCTAACATTGCCGACGACATTGTTTATACAGGACGGAAAAGTACTACACACCGTAAAAGGTGAACTGACAGAACAGGAATTGCTGACACTAACCCAAAAATTTCTTTATTAAAGGAGAATTTTCATATGACATTTTTTAATCAGGAAACAATCGCTCTCCATACAGGCCAAACAGTTGATCCGGTAACTCGCTCACGTGCAGTACCGCTGTATCAGACAACTTCATATGTATTTGATGATACGGAACATGCGGCAAACTTATTTAAATTACAGGAAAGCGGCTATTTATATTCACGAAATGCCAATCCGACAAATGCTGTATTTGAAGAACGTCTTGCAGCACTGGAGGGCGGTGTCGGAGGATTTGCGGTCGCTTCTGGACAGGCGGCAATTTTGATTGCCATCCTGACTGTCGCACAGGCAGGCGATGAAATCGTCGCAACGAATGCTCTTTATGGCGGCACGTACACAATGTTTTCCAAAACATTGCCTCGCTTCGGTGTAACAGTACGCTTTGTCGAAGGGTCTGACTTACAGGAAGTTGAAGCGGCAATCAATGACAAAACACGTGCAGTATTCACTGAAACAATCGGCAATCCAAGTTTGGAAATTGCGGATATTGAAGGTTTGGCACAAGTAGCACACCGCCATGATGTACCGCTTATTGTTGATAATACATTTGCGACACCTTACTTATCGAAGCCGATTGAATTTGGAGCAGATATTGTAGTGCATTCCACAACGAAATTTATCGGCGGTCATGGCACGTCTTTAGGCGGCGCGATTATTGATGGCGGTAAATTTGAATGGAAAGCGCCTCGTTTTGCAAGTTTTGTTGAACCGAATGAATTGATCGGCAACCGTTCATTCGTTGAAGCAGCAGGAGAAAAAGCTTTCGTTACGAAGGCACGCTTTGAGTTGGGTCATGATCTAGGCGCCACATTATCACCGTTCAATGCATGGCTTTTCATTCAAGGTCTTGAATCACTGGCAGTTCGCGTACGTCAGCATGTGGTGAATGCACAGGCAGTTGCGGAATATTTAGCGGAGCATGATCTGGTGGAATGGGTAAATTATCCGACACTACCTGGCAATGATCCAAACAATTTAACAGAGAAGTATTTACCAAAAGGGGCAGGGTCGATATTCAGCTTTGGTATCAAAGGAGGACTAGAGGCAGCGAAGGCATTTATAAATAATGTTCAGCTTCTTTCACATGTTGCCAATGTTGGCGATTCGAAGTCACTTGTCATCCATCCGGCAAGCACATCACATTCACGACTATCACCGGAACAGCAATTGGCAAGTGGTGTAACACCTGGTCTGATCCGTTTATCTATTGGTTTGGAAGATATTGAAGATATTAAAAACGACTTGGCGCAAAGCTTGCAAAAAGCTGCCGAGGTTGCTCAAATAACAAAATAACAGGGGGATTTTAAAATGACGATTGCAGTTGTAGTAAATGATGAAGGTATTGTAACACCGATTGTGGAAGGAACAATTTTACGCATTATTCAGCAGGACCATTCTGTAGAAGATGTGCGTAATCCGGCACTTGATTTAACTGAAGGACGCCGCGGCGCAACATTACGTAAAGCAATTGAACTGGGAGCGACAACTTTTGTTGCACCGCCAGAAACTTTCTGCGAATTATCTTACAAAAAAGCACAGGAAGAACAAATTTCGTTCATTAACATTCCGGCAAATCAATCTTTTGCACAGGTGGCAGAACAGTTGAAATCAGGCACAATTCAACAATCAAACGAATTACCGGCCGATGAAGTAGTAGCAAGTGCACCGGTTACAAAATAAGGAGGAATTAAAATGACAAAAGTAGAGTTTATTACAATGGCGCCAACTTCTGGCGATAGTGAATATGTAGGGAACCAAACGTCAAATAAAGGTGCACAAACATGGTCAGGTGTCGGTGTTGATTCGGATCGTGAACCTTCTGTAGATTATATTACAAAAGTTGCACAGGCTGCTGAAAAAGCAGGCTTCTCGACATTATTGTTACCGATTGGCGGAAGCTGTGTTGACTCATTGGTTGCGGCATCGCATTTGACGGCACATACAAAGACACTGAATTACCTGATTGCAGTTCGACCTGGTTCTACTGCGCCAACACAACTGGCAAAACAGTATTCATCTGTCAACTACTGGACGAATAACCGTGTATTCGTCAATGTCGTAACAGGCGGAGCGCCAAAAGAACTTGAAAATGACGGGGATTTCTTATCCCATACAGATCGTTATAAACGTACACGCGAGTATATTGAAATTTTAAAACGCCTGTTTAACGGGGAAACGTTTGATTATAATGGCGAGTTCTACACATTAAAAGGCGCGAACCTGCCATTGCCTGTAAAAAATGCGCCGCCTATTTTCTTCGGTGGTTCATCACCTATTGCAAAAGAAGTGGCAACAGATGTGGCTGATGTTTACATGCTTTGGGGAGAAACATTGGAAACGACAAAAGAAGAGCTGGAAACGGTTGTTAAACTGGCAAAAGAAAAAAATCGCGATCTATCCTACAGTGTTTCATTCCAGGTTGTATTGGGTGATACAGAAGAAGCTGCGTTTGAAAATGCGAACAAAATTATCAGCCAAGTGGACCCGGAAGTATTGGAAGCCAAACATGCCAATACAGTAAGTAACGGAGCAGTAGGTGTAAGCCGTCTACATCAGTTGATGCTTGAGTCAAAAGACAATAATTTCGTGATTGCACCGAATATTTGGGCAGGGTTAACACAAGTGTTATCCGGCAACTCGATTGCACTTGTCGGCACACCGCAGCAGGTTGCTGAGCGTATCGTGGAGTTCGTTGATTTAGGCTTTGATAAAGTACTGCTTCGCGGTTTCCCGCACTTGGAAGTGATTGAAGAGATTGGTGAAAAGGTCATTCCACTCGTTCATGAAATATTGGCTAAACGCGAAGAGCAGTTAGTGTAGGAGGAACGCAAATGACAAAAAAACAAATGAAATTAGGCGTCTTTTTAATGGGTACAGGACATCATATCGCTTCATGGCGTCATCCGGATGCACAGGCTGACGCAAGCGAAAATGTCGAATTTTTCAAGGAAGTTGCTGTAAAAGCGGAGCAGGGGAAATTGGATATGTTGTTTTTAAGTGATGGTCTGTCTTTTAACGAACTTTCACACCCGGCAGAACAAGTTCGCTTTGAACCGCTAACGTTACTGAGTGTTTTATCAACAGTGACGAAAAATATCGGTTTAACAGCTACTGCTTCAACAACATACAATGAGCCATTTCATATCGCGCGCAAATTTTCATCACTTGACCATTTAAGCGGCGGGCGAGCTGCATGGAATATTGTAACAAGTTACTATTCGGCAGAAGCGAGCAACTTTAACAAGGATCAGCATCTGGATCATTCTTTACGCTATGAACGGGCAGATGAATTTGTCGAAGTAGTAAAAGGCTTATGGGATTCTTATGAAGATGACGCATTGGCACGTAATAAAAAGACAGGCGAATATATTACAAAAGGGAAGTTGCACACATTAAACCATAAAGGTGAGTTTTATGCAGTGCGCGGTCCGTTAAATTCTTCGCGTCCGCCTCAAGGAAGACCGGTTTTAGTGCAGGCAGGCTCATCGGAAGCCGGTACGACTCTTGCTGCACAACAAGCGGATGTTATATTCACTGCACAGCAGACGCTTGAAGATGCACAACAGTTTTATAAAAAACTGAAAGACAAGGCAGTTGCTGCAGGACGTGACCGAGAAGATATTAAAATCATGCCGGGCGTATCGATTTATGTGGCGGAAACGAAAGAAAAGGCCTATGCAAAATACGAGGAACTGCAACAGCTGATTACACCGGAAATTGGCCTGGACTTTTTAGCAGACTATTTAGGTGTTGATCTGTCACAACATGACTTGGATGGTCCATTGCCGAAAGATATTCCTCCGACGAATGGTAACCGTAGCCGTCAGCAGCTGATCATCGAACTGGCTGAACGTGAAAACCTGACAATTCGAGAGCTGTATTTACGTATCGCCGGTTCACGCGGGCACCGCATTATTTTTGGTTCGCCAAGTGAAATAGCAGATCAGTTAATTGAGTGGGTCGATCAGGAAGCTGCGGATGGCTTCAACTTGATGCCACCGTATTTCCCGGGCGGCTTTACCGACTTTATCGATCTGGTTATTCCGGAGCTTCAAAAGCGCGGGGTATTCCGTACAGAATATGAAGGCAAGACACTACGTGAAAATTTAGGGTTAAAGCAAGTCCCATCCCGTTATACTTTACAAAATATTTAGGAGGATTGCGAATCATGACTAAAGCGATTTTAATTAATGGTGGCAACAGTGTAACATCCCGATTAACAGGTGTTCAGCAATCAATTGAATCATTGCTTGAGCAGCAGGGCATTTCGCATGAAACAATTCAGGTTCATCAATTGCCTGCAGAAGATTTGATCACTGCAAACTATGCGAGTGAAGCAATTGCAGAAGAAATTGTCAAAGTAGGGGAGGCCGATATCGTATTTTTCCTTACACCGATCTATAAAGGCTCCTATACAGGCATTTTAAAAACATTCATCGATTTACTGCCGCAAAAAGGGCTGGAAAACAAAATCGTCGTACCGGTCGCAATCGGCGGGTCAATCGCACACTTATTGGCACTTGAATATTCATTGAAGCCGGTCCTTTCGATTTTAGGGGCGACAACAATTTCAAGTCCGATTTATATTGTTGATTCACAAGTTACGAAAACTGACAATGGCTTTACATTGGAAGAAGCAGCAAAAGAACGCATCGAAAAGGTGTGGGAAAGTGTTGCACCGAAAAGTAAAGTAACTGTTTAAGATGAATCCCGCGAAGAAGTCATTTTCTTCGCGGGTTTTTTATTGAAATAATAGATTTTACTATTTCGCTGTATACTTTTTAATTGCCGGGATGATTTCGTTACCGATCAGTTCGATATTTTTCATGACTTTCTCAAACGGCACACCGCCAAAATCGATTTGGGCCATGAAGCGCTGCATGCCAAACAACTCGTATTGGTACAGCATCTTTTCGATTATCTGGTTTGGGCTGCCGACCATGAGCGCATCTTCCACTTGCGATGCCTGTTCCACCTGCCAACGCGGATAGCCCTGACCTCGGATCGCCTGGAAACCGCCGCTTAAATGAGGGTGCATCCCATCAACCGCTTCTTTTTCCGTTTCCGCAACATAAAACAGGCTCGTCGTTGCAATCGGTAAGGATGCCGCATCAAAACCGCTGCGGTCTGCTGCTTCGCGGTATGCATCAACAGAAGCTTTAAAGTTTATCGAAGGTCCGCCTAAAGTTGTCAGCATCATTGGAATGCCCATATACCCGGCTTTTATCGCACTTCCGGGAGGACCGCCAACAGCACGCCAAATCGGGATCGAACCATTTAACGGCTGAGGCAAAATATGGGCATCCTTTAAAGTGGGACGAAATTTTCCATCATAGTTAACAACCGATTGGTCATTTAACTGTTTTAACAGAGCGAGTTTTTCCTCAAATATTTCCTCGTAGTCACGCAGACTAACGCCGAACAGTTCATGTGCGCCAACCCGTGAGCCGCGTCCTGCAACGATTTCTGCACGGCCATCCGAAATTAAATCGATTGTCGCAAAATCCTCGTAAACACGGACCGGATCCGCTGCGCTTAACACCGTGGCAGAACTTGCGAGTTTAATGCTTTTCGTTGCCTGTGCAATTGCACCGAGTACAACTGAATGAGCCTGGGTTGTGAAATATTGCTGATGACTTTCGCCGACTGCAAATACATCAATTCCTGCCTGTTCTGCCAATTGGCTCGCTTCGATGATTTCCTGGATGCGCTGCTGCGCAGGAATGCGTGATCCTGTTAAAGGATTCGGTATATGATCACCCAACGTATATAGTCCAAACTCCATCCCGTTTTTTTCGTTGATTCGATATTGTTCCATGCTCATTGCCTCCTTATAAAATAGGCTTCAGTTTTGCTGTGATTTCTTCACGCTGTTGTTCTAAAAAATCCGGTAAATCCAATTGTTCACCAAGCGAGTCCACATCACCGTCACGTAAAAAGCCGGGTCCATCTGTCGCAACTTCGAATAAGATGCCATTCGATTCACGGAAATACAGGCTTTTAAAATAGTAACGGTCGACAATGCCTGAAGTCATAAAGCCCCGTGCTTTTACTTGCTCATTCCAATACTTAAGTTCTTCATCATCTTTCACGCGAATTGCCAAATGGTGAATGCTGCCGCGACCAGGTTTTTCCGATGGTCCGTCCTGTTCGACAATGTATATTTCCCCGAACATTTCATCATCGATCGATTGGAGAAGGGCGGTTGTTTCATCCTGTGTTTTCAATCCATAATGAAAGATTTCAGTTAAAGTGCGAATCAGTTTTCCTTTATTTTTCACGGTTATTTCGACAGTGCCCATTCCTTGAATCTGATGTTCAACCGGAACCGGGGATTTTTCATATGTTTCCCAATGTCCCACTTTCGTATTTGGTGCAGCGATAAGTGCCAAACGCAGGCCTTCTTCATCTTCAAAAAGGAGAGCAGGGCGACCGGCAAATATTGTAATGCCTTCATGTTGAACGCCAAATTCATCCAGTCGTTTCACCCAATACTGCAGGCTATCGACGCTTGGTACGATCAAACCGATTTTTGTAATGGCATTTGTGCCTCGGTGAGTGCGTCCGACTAACGGAATCTCGAAAAATGAAAGCTCTGTACCCGGACTGCCTGTTTTATCACCATAAAAGAGATGGTACATGGAAGTGTCATCCTGATTGACCGTCACTTTAACGCGGCGTAATCCTAAAATATCGCGGTAAAATCTGTTGTTTTGCTGTGCATTTTTTGTAATCATCGAAATATGATGATGTCCTGGAATAGTATACATGTTCATTCCTCCAATAATTATTTCGTGTGCTGTACGATCAATAAATAGTTTGTTTAAAAAAGACTAACGGATCAAGAAATTACTTAAATATTACTTTACTACTCAACTGTTACGACGACAAGAATAATATCTCGAATTCAAAGTAAATAATTACTGTAACTATTTTCCTTTTTATACGTCTATAGATAAAGAAAGAAATTGAATTACTGCTTTAAATAAAATTTCAGCTAGTGAAAAGGGGGATAAAATGATCAGACTGCTCGCATTTGGAATACTGTTTCTAATGGCTGGATGTCAGGATAACGAACAAGCAAAGACAATTGAACTGCAGGAAAATGAACCTGTCAGTACCGATCGTGTGATTGATCGTAATGGCGAGGTCGAAAATTTGGCGTTATTGCATCAGTTTTTAAAAGATACAGCCGAAAATAAACAAACGTCATTGGAATTGACGCGCTATACGATAGAGGGAGCACCAATCTACTGGAAAGTTGAATATCAGGAAGGGGAATATAGCATCGAAGTTGATAACCGTGAAGATAATTGGGGAAGCAAAAACATTGAAAATTATCAGTGTCATGAATTAAGTGAAGATGTAACGGGTTCTTTGACTGATTATAATTTTAAATCATGTGAAGATGGCTATGAAATCAATTTATTATCGGTAACAAATGAATAAGTACGTAACAAAAGGCCGACAAAATCCTTCTCAAGAGATTTAGTCGGCCTTCATGTTATTTTATATTACTGGCGATTTCCAATGCCTGTGTAAAGTCTTCAATCAGATCATCTTCATTTTCCAAACCGACTGAAAAGCGCAGCAAGCCATCAGTAATTCCGCGTTTTACCCGTTCTTCAGGTTCCATCGCCGCATGACTCATTTTGGCAGGGTATGATAGGATCGATTCAACACCGCCAAGACTAACCGCAAATACCGGGATTTTCATCGCTTCGACAAAAGCTTTTGCAATGTCATAATTCGGTAAACTGAACGATAATACTGCACCAGCAGAAGTTGCCTGTGCAGCATGAACTTCAAACCCCGGATGAGTAGGGAGTCCTGGATAGTAGACTTTTTCCACTAACGGATGTGCATGTAAAAATTGTGCGATGCGCATGGCAACACGTGATTCCTCGTTAAAGCGTACAGCCGTTGTTTTCATATTTTGAATCAGCGTGTAGCAATCCTGTACACCGAGTACAGAACCGAATGAATTTTGAACGAAATAAATTTCATTGCCGAGTGCTTCATCTTTAGTTACAACAAGGCCTGCTACTATATCCGAATGCCCTGACAAAAACTTTGTAGCGGAATGTATAACAACATCGACACCTAATTCAAGCGGTTTTTGATGCAGCGGTGTCATGAACGTATTATCTAAAAACGTAAGTGCACCGTGTTGCTTAGCAATTTCAACTACACCGCGAATATCTGTGATGCCTAAGGTTGGATTCGAAGGTGTTTCCATATAAATCAACTTCGTTTCCGGACGTACAGCTGCTTTTACTGCTTCAGTATCGGTAAAGTCGACAAATGTATGGGTAATCCCGTAGCGCGGCAATACTTTTGTAACGAAACGGTACGTACCACCATAAACATCTTCGGTAATTACGACATGGTCGCCTGCAGATAAAATCATAAAGCATGCTGATACAGCAGCCATACCTGTAGCGAATGCAAACCCTCGATTACCGCCTTCAAGTTCAGCAATCGCTTTTTCCAGTGCGGCACGTGTCGGGTTACCGGAACGCGCATAATCATATTCACCAAATTCATCGATCGATTCCTGATGGAAAGTCGATGATAAATACATCGGTACGTTTACAGCACCTTTTTTATCGGCATAGCCCTCACGGATCGCTCCATGAACTAATGCTGTTTCAATGCGGTTTGTCATGCGAATTCACCTCGTAACTTATCGAAAACTTGTTTTAAGTCTGCGATTAAATCTTCTGCTTCTTCAATACCTACAGAAAAACGCAGCAACCGGTCACAAACACCTCGTGCAACACGTTCCTCATATGGCATATCGGCATGGGTCTGTGTAGCAGGGTAGGTAATAAAGCTCTCAACACCGCCAAGACTTTCTGCGAATGTAATCAGTTGGATTCCTTTTAAAAACGGGTTGACCATTGACGGATCTTTGACACGGAAAGACAGCATGCCGCCCTTACCTGTATACAGTACATCTGTCACAAGAGGTTCATCAGCCAAGTATTCGGCCACTTTTTTTGCATTGGCATCATGCTGCTTTAAACGTAAATGCAATGTTTTCAAACCGCGAATGAGCAGCCATGAATCCATTGGTGAAAGTACCATTCCAATCCCGTTATGATAGAATGCTAATTTCTCGCATAATTCAGAACCTTTTGCAACGACTAATCCCGCCAGAACATCATTATGTCCGCCAATATATTTTGTTGCACTATGTAAAACAATGTGTGCACCCAGTTCAAGTGGTCGCTGGAAATAAGGAGTGTAGAATGTATTGTCCACTATTAGCAATAAGTTGTGTTTTTCAGCCAGTGCCGCATAGGCCACCAGATCGATTTCCTGCATCAACGGATTCGTCGGAGTTTCGATAAACAATGCTTTCGTATTTTCATTGATTAAGCTTTCTACTTCTTCCACATCAGTAAACGGATTATAAACCGGTTTAATATTATAGTTTTCCGCAAATGTTTTAAATAGACGATAGGTTCCGCCATATAAATCTTCCGGAACGATTAATTCATCATTCGGTTTAAATAATGACATCACAAGTTGTACTGCCGCCATTCCAGAACTGCAGGCAAACCCGGCATCGCCGTTTTCCAGCTCCGCGATTCCTTGTTCGAGAATTGTACGAGTGGGATTTTTAGTACGTGTATAATCATAGCCTGTCGATTCACCAATACCAGTATGCTGATAAGCTGTCGACATATAAATCGGCGGATTGATCGCTCCTGTTTTGGCATCACTTAAATTTCCGAGCTGTACTAATTTTGTTTCAATTGATCGTTGTGACATGAATACACTTCCTTACATGAATTTGCTAAACATTTCGAATGAATCGAGTATTACATCAATTTATCATGAACAGATAAAAGGGACAATAGGAGAAACGAGGATTAAGTAGAATAGGAGGATTATTGAATTAAAAAATAAAAAAATCCTAGAATACGTTTAGTTTGTATACTAGGATTAGTCATTTTTTATTTAGTCTGCTCTTTTTGCAATAAATCACGGATTTCTTTAAGCAGTTCTTCTTTAGCATCCAGTTCCGGTGTTGGGTCTTCCGCAACTTGTGCTTCTTTTTTGCGGTTTAGTTTCGTCAGTACTCGTAAAGCCATAAAAATAGCAAATGCGATAATAATGAAATCAATAATCGATTGAACGAATACACCCAGTGCAATCTGCGCTTCTCCAGACCCGAATCTCCATTCGTTTGTCAGATCAATTCCGCCAGTAAGCATTCCGACAAGCGGCATAATAATATTTTCAACTAATGAAGTAACAATTTTACCGAATGCTGCACCAATAACAACTGCAACCGCTAAATCGATAACATTGCCTTTCATCGCAAATTCTTTAAAGTCTTTCCACATAATATAGCAACTCCTTTTGTCTTTATTAAATAAAGTATAATTTTATACATTGATATACAAATTTTCAACAGTGTAAATTACCTGCTTTTTTAGTAGAATGAAAGTTAACAACATTATTTCGTCTTAAAGATTGGTGGCTTATATGGCAAAAAGCAAAAAAAAGAACTCTTTACTTTCCCCGAAAACTAAAATATTATTGATTATTTTGCTTATCCCCATCACTTTAACGGTTTATATTGTCGCTTATTTCAGCTGGCAGCAATTTCGTGGTTGGCCGTTTACAGATAAAACAGTGTATCAGCAAATTCAGGAAAATTTCGATTTGGAAATTCCAATCGAATATATCCCTGTTTACGTCGCAGCCGAACAGAAATACGGTGTTCCGTGGACACTTTTGGCAGCACATCACCGGGTGGAAACCCGTTTTTCCACAATGAAAACACTTATTTCACCGGTTGGCGCTGAAGGGCATCTGCAGTTTATGCCCTGTACTTTTGTAGGATGGCAACACCCTTCATGCAAAGATTTAGGGCAGGGAGCCATCCCGGATCATGATAAAACGAATCCGGCGATCATAAAAAAATATGGCGGGTATGGGGTAGATGCAAATGGTGACGGTATAGCTGATCCGTTTGATATTGAAGATGCCGTATTCAGTGCAGCCAAATTTTTATCCATTGCCGGTGTAAATGAAGGGCAACTGAAAAAAGCAATTTTCCAGTATAATCACAGTGATAAATACGTTGAAGATATATTATACTACTATAAGATGTATCGGGATTACGGCAAGCAGCTGAAACAGATTGCACTTGATGAGGACAAATAAAAAAAGTGTGACATTGCGTCACACTTTTTGCTCGTTATTCTAGATGATTTACAATTAAGTTGCTTTACGCATTGAGCGCATGATGAAACTTACGATAAAGATTAAAATAATGGCACCGATTAATGCAGGGAATACGTAGAAGTCTGAAACTTTCCAGCCCCAGTTTCCTAATACCATGCTGCCGATCCATGAACCGACAATACCTGCGATAATGTTACCGATAATACCACCAGGTACATCCTTACCTAAAATCACACCCGCTAACCAACCTAAAATACCTCCGATAATTAAAAACCAAATGAAACTCATCATACTGTCCAACTCCTTTGTTTAAGATTATTCAATAATAATTGCATCTAGTTATTTATTTCCTATATGGCAATTCCTTAAACATTTTTTTAGCTGGAAGTTTTAAGCATTTGCGGGAATTATTTTAGTGAAATTACTTTAGCATTAATAATTATTTGGCGAATTTTTTATTTTAAATAATGGATGCACCTAAACATGTTTTAAAATGGCCAAGTGCCCATTCATGTCCGATTTCATTAAAGCTTGCAACGCCGTGTTCAGGTACTGTGATTTTATAGCCTAAATTGTAGCTGTCCACTGCGGTATGCAAAATGCAAATATCTGTGCATACTCCGACAAGGACAACTTCTTCAACGGCACGCTCCCGCAGTAAAATATCCAAATTTGTTCCTGCAAAAGCACTGTAACGGGTTTTATCAAATGAAATTACGCGGTCTTTATACGTTTCATAAAGCTCTTTCACAGACCCATAAAGCTCACGTCCTTTTGTTCCTACAATATTATGGGGAGGAAATAATTTAGATTCAGGATGATACGGATCGTTTTCGAAGTGTAAATCATTGGCGAATACGACAACATCATTATGTTCAATAAACTGTTCTATTAATGTACTAATATTTTTTTCGATTGCCTGTCCCGGCTTGCCGCAAGTCAATTTTCCGTTGTCTGCTACAAAATCATACGTATAATCAATTACGATCAATGCTTTTTTCATCTGTAATCCACTCCTTATTCTTTGTAACGTTATTATGCCATGGTTAATCAAAAAATGTGGGCTAATCCAATGATTAAATATTCTAAATATTTTGATTTTTAATGTCTGATGTTGTATAGTTAGGATATCAAATAAATGGGGTGATTAATATGGATATGGCAATAACAAAGAAGCTGGACCGTCAAGGATTGATTTTTGCAGGAATCCACAGTTTAATCATTTTGAACTTTGCTATTGAATTATTATTACTCTAATAGATAAAGTAAATTAATAGAATCTAGCCTGAAACGTCGCTAGGTTCTTTTTTATGGAGAAAAACCTACCGGGTCATAAATATGTACAAAAAATTTTAAAAATTCAATTTATGTAAAATATGTGACGAAAGAGTAAAAAGGCAACATCAATAAGGATGAAAGCGATTGCAATAATTTCATACTTTCTGAATTGTATAAAAAATTCAAAAAATACTGTTGACGTTCTAGTTCATTTCGTACTATGATAACAACAATTTAGTACACCACATCACTCAAGCGACATTCTGATGTGAGCTAACATGGTGTAAAAGATTCGAGACTTTCTAATTATAAAATTTCGAAAATTCGAACTTTATATGAAAAATCGAACATATATAAACAACTAGAATAAATGCATTACGTTGAGGGGCGTTTAAAATGAGAAGTGATATGATCAAACTGGGAGTTGACCGAGCTCCGCACCGTAGTCTTTTATACGCTACAGGTAAAGTGAAGGCAAGAGATTTAGAAAAGCCATTTATCGGTGTATGTAATTCTTATATTGATATTATTCCTGGCCATGTCCATTTGCGAGAATTCGCGGATGTAGTAAAAGAGGCCATTATTGAAGCAGGCGGAATTCCATTCGAATTCAATACAATTGGAGTGGATGACGGAATTGCAATGGGTCATATCGGGATGCGCTATTCATTGCCATCACGTGAAATTATCGCCGATTCGGCAGAAACGGTTATTAATGCACACTGGTTTGACGGAGTGTTCTACATACCAAACTGTGACAAAATTACACCAGGTATGTTGATGGCGGCTGTTCGTACAAATGTTCCTTCCGTATTCGTATCAGGAGGACCAATGGAAGCAGGTACTTCTTCTTCAGGTAAAACATTATCATTAACGAGTGTTTTTGAAGGGGTCGGTGCACATAAAGCAGGTACGATGACTGCTGAAGAGCTGCTTGATATCGAGAACAATGCATGTCCAACATGCGGATCTTGTTCAGGAATGTTCACAGCCAACTCAATGAACTGCTTAATGGAAATGCTGGGCTTGGCATTACCGGGTAACGGTACAATTGTTGCAACAAGCGAAAAACGTAAAGAATTAATTTACGAAGCAGCAAAACATTTAGTACGCATGATCAAAGAAGATGTAAAACCACGCGACATTGTTACAAAAGAAGCGATTGATGATGCTTTTGCTCTTGATATGGCAATGGGCGGATCTACAAATACAGTGCTTCATACACTGGCAATTGCCAATGAAGCAGAAATTGACTACAACATTGAAGACATTAATAAAGTGGCAGAACGTGTTCCATACATTGCAAAAATTATGCCGGCATCGGACATTTCGATGGATGACATTGCAAAAGCTGGCGGTGTTCAGGCAATTATTAATGAATTAACAAAAATTCCAGGGGCAATTCACCCCGACAGACCGACAATCGCAGGTGTTTCAATGCGAGAGCTTGTAAAAGACTATGAAATTTCAAATGATCGTGTCATTCGCACAAAGGATAATCCATATAGTGCTGTAGGCGGACTTTCCGTATTGTTCGGAAATATTGCCCCTGAAGGCTCGGTTATTAAAGTAGGAGCGGTTGATCCTTCGATTAAAACGTTCACAGGCGAAGCGATTGTATTTGATTCACAGGAAGAAGCACAGCAGGCAATTGATGACGGCCGAGTACGCGAAGGACATGTAGTTGTCATTCGTTATGAAGGTCCGAAAGGCGGTCCGGGTATGCCGGAAATGCTGGCACCAACTTCTGCGATTCAAGGACGCGGGCTAGGAACGAAAGTTGCACTCATTACAGATGGCCGTTTCTCAGGTGCATCACGCGGTATTTCAATCGGACATATTTCTCCGGAAGCGGCGGAAGGCGGTCCAATCGCATTAGTCGAAAACGGCGATACAATTATTATTGATTTGCCAAGCAGAACAATCAATTTACAAGTTTCCGACGAACTTCTTGCAGAGCGTCGTCAAAACTTGAAACCATTTGAACCAAAAATCAAGCGCGGCTGGCTGGCACGTTACTCTGCATTAGTAACAAATGCTTCCCAGGGCGGCGTAATGAAAATATAATCTTAATACTTTAAAACGTTGATGAGGTTAAAGGATATAGAGTCTTGTATTTACCAGAGAGCCGGTATTGGTGGAAGCCGGCGATACAACTATATCCGACATCCCCTCGGAGTGAGCTGTTAAACGCATTCGCCATTAGACAGCTCCGGGCATATTCGAATTGCTCGTTATTAATGAACCGTTCTCTTTGTTTAGTTGCACAAATTTCTACAGGAAATTTTGAAACAAAGAGGCTCAGGCGGTTCGCGAGGTAACTAGGTGGATACTGTTTCTTTTCGGAGAACAAGTTCACCGATGTTATAAATGAGGGTGGTACCATGAAAAGTCTTTTTCATCCCTACGTAAGAGGTTTTCTTTTGCGTGCGGATAAAAAGGCTTTTTCTTTTTATCAATTTTAACAAAATGACTTCACATATAAAGTTTTGAAAAAGGAAGGAGAAATTACGATGAGTGCAAACGTTTCAGTAAATCAAGAAATCGAAAAGCCCACAGAACAACAAGTAACAAAACCGAGAGACGGTGCGGATATTTTAGTGCAGGCACTGCATGAGCAGGATGTTGATATTATTTTCGGTTACCCGGGTGGGGCAGTTCTACAAATCTATGATGCTCTTTACCGCAATCCGATCCGTCATATTCTGACACGCCATGAACAGGGCGCAATCCATGCAGCAGAAGGTTATGCTCGAGTGATGAATAAACCGGGTGTAGTAATTGCGACATCTGGTCCAGGTGCAACTAACCTCGTAACAGGTATTGCCGATGCGATGATCGACTCGATTCCGTTAGTTATTTTTACAGGGCAGGTTGCGACATCCGTAATTGGTACAGATGCATTCCAGGAAGCGGACATTATGGGGATTACAACACCAATTACAAAACATAACTACCAGGTGCAGGACGTAGCGGATATCCCCCGCATTGTAAAAGAAGCATTCCATATTGCCAATACAGGACGTAAGGGACCGGTTGTCATTGACTTCCCGAAAAATATCTCGCAAACCGTATTCCTGGATGAAATTAAAGCTCCGGAAGACATTTATCTACCGGGTTATCAGCCGACAACGAAACCGAATTATCTACAAATTCAAAAGGCGATCCAAGCATTAAGTTTAGCTAAAAAACCTTTAGTGCTGGCAGGTGCCGGCGTATTATTCGCAGATGCACGCGAACAATTGACAGAATTTATTGAAAAATACAATTTGCCGGTTGTTAACACATTACTTGGTTTAGGCAGCATTCACGGACAGCACAAACAATTCTACGGAATGGCCGGGATGCACGGTTATGCAACGGCAAATGACGCGATTACAAAATGCGACTTATTAATTAATATCGGTGCACGATTCGATGACCGATTAACAGGAAATTTAGCAACATTTGCACCGAATGCCACGATCATTCATATCGATATCGATCCGGCAGAAATCGGAAAAAATGTACCGACTGATATTCCGATCGTTGCAGATGCAAAAGAAGCATTATACGCACTGTTGAAAAAGGATTTTGAAGGACCGGATACAACGGAATGGATTCATTACTTAAACGATAGCCGTGATAAATTCCCGCTTTGGTATGAAGAAGAAGGTGAAGAAGTTTTACCGCAGCAAGCAATTGAGATCCTTCATAAATTGACGGACGGTGAAGCGATTGTCACAACGGATGTTGGACAGCATCAAATGTGGGCAGCCCAATACTATCATTTAAATAATCCGCATAACTGGGTAACATCAGGCGGTTTAGGAACGATGGGCTTCGGTTTCCCGGCAGCGATCGGTGCACAGTTTGCGAAACCTGAGAAGAAAGTTATCTCAATTGTAGGAGATGCCGGTTTCCAAATGACAAACCAGGAGCTTGCATTACTAAAAGAATTCAACTTACCGGTAAAAGTCGTTATCCTTAACAACAGCTGTTTAGGAATGGTACGTCAATGGCAGGAAACATTCTATGAGGAACGTTATTCACAAAGCTTGATGCCAATCCAGCCGGACTTCGTGAAACTTGCCGATGCATATGGCATTAAAGGCTACCGCATCGACAATTTATCAGAAGCAGAAGCAATCTTTGATGAAGCGATCAATTCTGATGAACCGGTTGTTATTGACTGCCGAGTGAAGCAACTTGTGAGCGTATTCCCAATGGTTGCGCCTGGTAAAGGATTACATGAAATGATTGGAGTGAAGAAGCCATGAAGCGAGTGCTGACAGTAACAGTAATTAACCAAAGCGGCGTATTGAACCGAGTGACTGGCTTATTAATGAAACGTCAATTCAATATTGAATCGATTACAGTAGGTCATACGGAGCAGCCGAATTTTTCGAAAATGACGTTCATCGTCCATGTTGAAGATGAAAATAAAATCGAACAATTAATCAAACAGCTTTCGAAACAAATTGATGTATTAAAAGTAAACGATATTACTGAAAAAGCAATCGTTCTTCGTGAGCTGGCGCTTATTAAAGTAGTTTCACCGCCAAACTTGCGCCTGGAAATGAATGCAATCGTTGAGCCATTCCGTCCGCAAGTTGTCGATACATCAAAAAATGTCGTGACATATGAAGTAGTTGGTCACCCGGAAAAAATCGATGCATTTATCGAGTTACTTCGTCCATATGGCATTAAAGAGTTAACACGTACAGGTGCAACAGCAGCTATCCGTGAAGCTCAAAAAATCGAAAGCCCACAATTATCGATTTTAAAATAAGCAAACGGCCAATATTATGTCAAAGATGGATCCGTTGTATGTAGTGGAGGTGGCGACTCCTAGGGGATAAGCACGAGGGAGAGAAAGGAACAAAAACTAAGAGCGCCACGTCCTGTGGCAACGTTTTTGTGACCAACATCGTGTTGGCCTCGTGCCCCTGGAAAGCGTCCACCGCAACGAAATACAACATTACTCAATTGGTTTTAAACAGGGTGGAGGATGTCATCTGAAGCCCGAATTACAAATAAAAAAACATTCAATTAATTGGAGGAAATGAAAATGTCAAAAATGTATTATGAAAACGAAATTAATGAGCAAGTATTACAAGGTAAAAAAATCGCGATCATCGGTTATGGTTCACAAGGCCATGCTCATGCGCTTAACTTAAAAGAATCAGGTTTTGATGTAGTAGTAGGTATCCGTCCAGGTAAATCATATGATGCAGCAAAAGAAGATGGCGTAGAAGTTAAATCAGTAGCAGAAGCTGCTGCAGAAGCGGATGTAATCCAAATCTTACTTCCGGATGAGCGTCAAAAAGCAGTATACGAAGCTGAAATTGCACCACATTTAACACCAGGTAAAGCGTTAATGTTCGCACACGGTTTCAACGTACACTTCGGTCAAATTCAACCACCAGCAGATGTTGACGTATTCCTAGTAGCTCCAAAAGGCCCAGGTCACTTAGTACGTCGTCAATTCACTGAAGGCGCTGGCGTACCAGGATTATTCGCAATCCACCAAGATGCGACAGGTCAAGCTCGTGATTTAGCTCTTGCATACGGTAAAGGAATCGGTTCAGCACGTGGCGGATTACTTGAAACAACATTTGCTGAAGAAACAGTTACTGACTTATTCGGTGAGCAAGCAGTACTTTGCGGTGGTACAACTGAACTTGTTAAAGCAGGTTTCGAAACATTAGTTGAAGCAGGTTACCAACCAGAATTAGCTTACTTTGAAACATTACACGAACTTAAATTAATCGTTGACTTAATGTTCGAAGGCGGTATGGCAACAATGCGCTACTCAATTTCTGATACTGCAGAGTGGGGTGATTATGTTTCAGGTCCACGTATTATTGACGCATCAGTAAAAGCTCGTATGAAAGATGTATTAACTGATATCCAAGACGGTACATTTGCGAAACGCTGGATCGCTGAAAACGAAAACGGTCGTCCTGAATATACAAAATTCAAAGAAGCTGGCGCAAACCACCAAATTGAAGAAGTTGGCGAAAAATTACGTGCTATGATGCCATTCATCAACCAAGGAAAACAAAAGGTAACAGTGAAATAATATGAGAAAAATTGACATTTTTGATACAACATTGCGCGATGGAGAACAATCGGCTGGTATTAACTTAAATACAGCAGAGAAAGTAGAAATCGCAAAACAACTAGAGCGTTTAGGTGTCACAATTATTGAGGCGGGATTCCCTGCCTCATCTCCAGGTGACTTGGAGGCGGTATCGTTAATCGCAAAAACGGTGAAGAATTCAATCGTCACAGGTTTAGCACGTGCTGTGAAAAGCGATATCGATGCAGTTTGGGAAGCAATTCGCCATGCTGAGCAGCCACATGTTCATACATTTATCGCAACAAGCCCGATTCATATGGAATATAAGCTTAAGAAAAATCCAGATGAAGTAATTGAGCAAGCTGTCACTGCGGTAAAGTATGCAAAGGAAAAATTCTCACTTGTAGAATTTTCTGCAGAAGATGGTTTCCGTTCAGACAAAGAATTTTTAGTTCGTATTTGCCAGGAAGTTATTAAAGCTGGTGCAACAACGATTAATATTCCAGACACAGTTGGTTATGCATCACCGGAAGAATACGGCGCTTTATTCCGTTATTTACGTGAAAACGTGATCGGGGCAGAAAAAATTAAATTCTCTGCTCATTGTCATGACGATTTAGGAATGGCAGTTGCAAACTCATTGGCAGCCATCGAAAACGGTGCAGATCAAGTAGAATGTACGATTAACGGTCTAGGTGAACGTGCAGGAAATGCCGCATTAGAAGAAATCGGTGTTGCCCTACATATTCGTAAAGACTTCTACGGTGTTGAAACTGGCTTGAACTTAAAAGAAATAAAACGTACATCACAGATGGTAAGCCGTTTAACAAACGTAGTCATTCAACCGAACAAAGCTGTTGTCGGTAAAAATGCATTCGCACATGAATCGGGTATTCACCAGGATGGTGTACTGAAAAACCCTGAAACATATGAAATCATTTCACCGGCACTGATCGGCGAAGACGATATTCCGTTAGTTTTAGGAAAACACTCAGGCCGCGCAGCATTCCGTGACCGTGCCGAAACAATGGGCTTCCAGCTGTCGGATGAAAAATTGAACAAAGCTTTCGCTGAGTTCAAAAAATTAGCGGACCGCAAAAAAGAAGTAACAGAAGAAGATTTAACAACGATTTTAACTGAGCAGCAAGTTTCAATAGAAGATGTTCCGTTATTTGAACTTAAATCGGTTCAAGTTCAATACGGTACAGAAAATATTCCAACAGCTACTGCATCAGTTATGACACCTGATGGCGAGTTGAAAACAATCGCCTCAACAGGGTCGGGTTCAGTCGAAGCCATTTTTAATACACTTGAACAGCTTGTTGGAGGTAAAGTCAATATTTTGGACTACCGAGTACAGTCAGTCGGTAAAGGACGCGATGCACTTGGAGAAGCGGTCATTAATTTAAAATATAACGGCTATACATCAACAGGACGTGACTCAGCACAAGATGTGCTGGAAGCAAGCGCAAAAGCGTATTTGAATGCAGTAAACAGACAATTGATTCAACAGCAAGTACGCGATAAACAAGAAGTTACGGTTTAATAGAATAAAAAGGTTGTTCCTGTAAAGGAAAACAACTAGCAAGCTCATTATAAGAATAATAGCGCCATCTTAATTGGTGGCGCTTCTACATCAAGTTACTTCACGTAGAAAGAAAGGTGTTTTACAAATGGAAAAGAAAATTACAGTACTACCAGGTGACGGCATTGGTCCAGAAGTTGTTGCAAGTGCAGTAAAAGTATTACAAGTAATCGGGAAACGTTTTAACCATACATTTCATTTAAACTATGCTTCAATCGGCGGAGCTGCAATTGACCAGTACAATAATCCATTACCGGAAGAGACAATTGCGATGTGTGAAGCAAGTGATGCCATTTTATTAGGTGCAGTAGGTGGTCCGAAATGGGATAACAACCCGCCAGCATTGCGTCCGGAAAAAGGTTTACTAAAAATTCGCAAGCACTTTGATTTATTTGCGAATTTACGTCCTGTGAAAGCATTCCCAAGTTTACTTGCATCTTCTCCATTAAAGCGTGAAGTTGCGGAAAATGTAGACTTAATGATCGTCCGTGAATTAACAGGAGGGCTATACTTCGGAGAGCCACGTAAGAAAACAGATGCAGGTGCTATTGATACATGTGTGTATTCCCGTGAAGAAATCGAACGTATTGTTGAAAATGCATTCGAATTAGCACGTTTACGCCGTGGAAAACTTTGCTCGGTAGATAAAGCAAATGTACTGGATACATCCCGTTTATGGCGTGAAATTGTAGAAGAAAAGAAAAAGCAGTACCCAGATGTAGAAACAGAACACAACTTAGTTGACTCAGTGGCGATGAAACTGATTACTAACCCGGGTCATTATGATGTCATTGTTACAGAAAACTTATTCGGCGACATTTTAAGTGATGAAGCTTCTGTTATTACGGGTTCACTTGGTGTATTACCTTCTGCATCAATTCGCGGCGATAATTTTGGACTTTATGAGCCTGTACATGGTTCAGCTCCTGAAATTGCAGGTCAAGGTGTTGCGAACCCGGCAGCAACAATTCTTTCAGTAGCAATGATGCTTCAATATTCATTCGGCTTAAAAGAAGAAGCTGCAGAAATCGAACGTGCTGTTGCAGCCGTATTCGAAGATGGCTACTATACAGCCGATTTAGCTCAGGAACATACACGTACATTATCAACAGAGGAATGGACAGAAAAAGTACTAAACGAAATCGATGCAAGCTTCGTTTCAGACAGCATTATGATTTCATATAACTAATTTCAATCGAAAGAAAACTGTTGATGGTTTTGAATATCAACACTATATATGGTTAAGGAACGGTGAGAACTATGGGGAAAAATATTATTGAAAAAGTGTGGGAACAGCATGTCGTACATCGTGAAGAAGGAAAGCCGGACTTACTTTATATCGACCTGCATTTAATTCATGAAGTAACAAGTCCTCAAGCATTCGAAGGACTACGCCTGGCAGGACGGAAAGTGCGTCGTACAGATCTATCGTTCGCAACAATGGATCATAACGTACCTACAAAAAACCTGCCGACGATTAACGATCCAATCGCAAAAAAACAAATTATGACACTTGCTGAAAATGCAAAAGAATTCGGTATCGAATTAGCGGATATCGGTCATCCGGATCAAGGGATTGTTCACGTTATTGGACCGGAATTAGGTCTTACACAACCTGGTAAAACAATTGTTTGCGGTGATTCACATACAGCAACTCACGGTGCATTCGGCGCAATCGCATTCGGAATCGGTACTTCGGAAGTAGAACATGTACTTTCGACACAAACATTATGGCAATTAAAGCCGCCGACAATGGAAATCCGTGTTAACGGTGAACTTGGTATTGGGGTAACAGCAAAAGATATCATTTTAGCAATCATTGCAAAATGGGGGATCGGTGTCGGTACAGGACATATCGTAGAGTATACAGGTGAAGCGATCCGCAAGCTTTCTATGGAAGAGCGTATGACAATCTGTAATATGTCAATTGAAGCAGGAGCAAAAGCAGGCCTGATTTCACCGGATGAAACGACAGTTGAATTTTTACGCGGTCGCCGTCATGTTCCTCAAGGTGAAAAATTTGAGGAAGCGGCAAAATACTGGTTAAGTCTTGCTTCTGATGCGGATGCAACATATGATGTTGTTCTTGAAATCGACGCTCAGGAAATTGAACCGATTGTAACTTGGGGTACAAATCCAGCGATGGGTGTCGGCGTTTCGAAAACAGTTCCTACTGCTGCTGATTATGACAATGAAACGGATAGATCTGCATTAAACAAAGCACTGAAATATATGGATTTACAAGAAGGCCAAAAAATTACGGATATTGAAATTCAACATGTATTTATCGGATCTTGTACGAACTCCCGTATTAATGACTTACGTGCAGCTGCTGAAATTGTAAAAGGCGAAAAGCTTGCACCGGGTGTAAAAGGGATTGTAGTTCCTGGTTCTTGGTCGACAAAACGCCAGGCAGAAGAAGAAGGGCTACATCAAATTTTCCTTGATGCCGGTTTTGAATGGCGCGAATCAGGCTGTTCTGCTTGCTTAGGGATGAATGAAGATGTTATTCCAGCGGGTGAGCGTTGTGCTTCAACATCTAACCGTAACTTTGAAGGACGTCAAGGTGCAGGTGCCCGAACACATCTTGTATCACCAGCGATGGCAGCAGCTGCTGCAATTCACGGACGTTTTGTCGATGTTCGTAAGCTACAAAAGCAGGAAGCATAAGGAGAGATCAGCATGAAACCGATTAATATAGTAAATAGTATTTATGCACCACTTGATCGTAAAAACGTCGATACCGACCAGATCATTTCGAAAGAATTTTTAAAGCGCATCGAACGCACAGGATTCGGACAATACGTATTTTATCACTGGCGTTTTGATGAAAACGGCAATCCAATCGAGGATTTCGTATTAAATAAACCAGAATATAAAAATGCAGAAATTTTAGTTGCGCAAGATAACTTTGGCTGTGGTTCATCACGTGAACACGCACCGTGGGCAATCCTTGACTACGGATTCAGAGTTGTCATCGCACCAAGCTTTGCGGATATTTTCCATAATAACTGTTTCAAAAACGGTATTTTACCGATTAAATTAACTGAAAGCGAATGTGACGAACTTTTAGAAAAAGGTTTAGCAGAAGCAAAGGCAATTGAAGTGAATTTAGAACAGCAAACAGTTACTACAGGTTACGGCAAAACGTATTCATTTGAAATCGATCCATATTATAAACAAATGTTATTAAATGGATGGGATGAAATTTCTCTTACATTCCAGTATGAAGAGCAAATTGCAGCATACGAGAAAAACCGCGTAGCATACTAATCTACAAGCCTCTTACTTTGGGTTCACCCTTAGCAAGAGGCTTTGTCTTATTTTACCGGTTGTTGTGACAATTTTCCGGTGCTATACTTTTCTTCAAATTGTTTAAGTATCGGGAGTGTAACAATGAAAAATGTATGGATTTGGATAGGCATAATATTTATCATTGGATTTATTATTAGCTACTGGATGTTTATCGTTGGAGCGGTTGTATTGTATTATGCGGTTAAAAAAATCATAAAATTTTCTAAAGAGAAAAAGAAACAAAGAATTTTACAAGCCGAACAACTGAAAATTAACGAAAATCAGTCAACGATTGAGTATAAAATGGAAAGATTGCTTACTTTGACGAATAATACGGATCCAAATGGTTTTAAACGTCAGCAATATAAAAATAAGCAACAGCTGGATTTAAGGGATTACTGGTATAAATATTTGGATTTGCGAGCAAAGCTTATTTTGAACGATACGCCAACTTATCGGGAGGAAGAAGTATTGCATATTATGTGCGATGAACTGCTAATCCGAATGGATAACTTGGAAATCGAAGTAACAGATGCGGTGAAAAAAGAATTTATCGAAGAAAATTTAACACCATTGCTAACCGATGTAGTGGATATCATGGAAGATATCAGCCCAGTAAAAACAATTAATATGGATGCATACCGCTTATTAAAAGCGAGTAACCAATAAACAGGAAAAGCCATTCTCAATATGAGATTGGCTTTTTTAATGTCTCTTAACCAAATTTAACCTTTCCTGAATATTATTTCTCATAATGGACATTCTATAAAAAAGTTTATCTGAGATTGGAGAAATACTATGTCTTCGGAAGAGAACATTAAGTGGATTAATGAACAATTCAAAGATACAAATGAATTAACGATGAAGACGCTGGAAGATGAAGATAAGAAAGCCGAGCTATTTTACATAAAGCCGCTTATCGATGTGGAATTGCTTCAACAAATTGTCATTAAACCTTATTTTGAAATGCCATCCGAAACGAAATACATTCGATATTTAAAAGCCTTGCCCCAATTTCAGGACAGTAAGTCGCCGGAGCAGCTGAAAACTGAAGTGCTTAACGGCAATGTGGTTCTTTTCATACAGAATAAATTTTATTTACTAGACCTGAAATTTTCTTTCAATGATCAGACGAATACAGCATCAGTTGAAACAACAATTCATGGTTCACAGCTGGCACTTAGCGACAATATTGCGACAAATATTAATATTATCCGATCCGATTACCATCAGCCGACATTGTATGTTGAATACTCCACGATTGGACAAGTAAACAATCATAAACTGGCGATCATTTATGACAAAGAAAAAGTAAATAAAAATGCCCTGAACATTATCACGGAAAAACTGCAGCAAGTAGATAAGCAGGTCATTACATCAACAGTTCAGCTAAGTAACTATATCAACAATAAAAAGTATTCGTTATTTCCACAGTTGATTATGACAGAGCGGCCGGACAGGATTGTCTATAACTTGGCTGGAGGCAAAGTAATATTATTAGTGGACGGTAATCCTCAAGCATTAATTGCCCCTGTATATTTCTTCGATTTCATGACATCGATGGAGGATAATTACCATTCGTTTTATATATCGTTTTTCCTTAAATTTCTCCGTTATACCGGGTTATTTATCAGTCTCCTTTTACCGGGCTTATATATCGGTATTACTTCATTTGCACCGGAAGTTTTCCGAACCGAACTCGCTCTGACAATTGCAGGAAGCCGTATTGGGGTTCCGTTTTCTTCATTTGTAGAAGTATTGTTCATGCTATTTTTTATGGAAATGCTGCTGGAAGCGAGTATACGGCTGCCGAAAACGATCAGTGCAACGGCTACTACCGTCGGGGGGTTGATTTTAGGGACGGCTGTAACAGAAGCATCACTTGCATCGGATATTATGGTTATTATTGTGTCGGCGGTAGCAATATCAACTTTTGTTATTCCAATCAATGAAATGGCATTTACCATACGCGTAATTCGCTTCTTTTTCATTCTTGCAGCAACATTACTCGGCTTGGCAGGATTAACATTAGCACTTTATGCATTGATTATGTATTTAGTGAGCATCGACAGCTTTGGTGAACCATATCTGAAATTTAACGAAAAGAAGACAAGTAAAACGAAGGCAGGGGAGGAAATATGAGCAGGTTTTATTACTATTTAATTATTATTAATATGGTTGCGAATATTATCGCTTCGGTACCTGCCATACTTCTCAATTATCACGATGATGGTGCTGTCATTTCCATGCTTTTATCAATTGCAGCAGGAGTACTTCTTGTAACACTATATACAAAATTTTTCCTTAAGTATCCTGGCAAAACATTACCGGAACTGCTGGAAAAGACTACTTCAAAATGGTTTTATTTGCCCTTCGTTTTTGTACTCGCTGTACTATGGTTTGTTGCCGGACTTATTACGCTTATAACATTTACATTCTTACTTATACGCTATTTAAGTCCTGAAATGCCGATCATTCTAATTTGCCTGACGCTTATATTATCGGTAATTTTTGGCTGTATTTTAAAAACAGACCGTGTAATGTACACCGTTGAGATGATTATGATAATCACAAGTCCTTTAATCCTTTTCATATTTTTTAAAGCATACAGCAGCAATAGTTTAAATTGGGATTTTGTTAGGGAAGCGGCTTTATATATTAATCAAGTACCAAACTGGCATTCATTTTCTGCTTGCTTTTTTTTATTTTTGGGGGCTGCCAATCTATTTATATTCAATCGATTCTTTACGGATAAACAGAAATTTGGCTTTAGACAGATTATGTTTATCGTTTTAATATCTGTCGGGACTTTATTTACAACGTATTTCATACCGATTGGCTTTAATGGACTTGAAGGTATTGATGATTTAGTCTATCCATGGATCTCGACAACCGATTCGATCAGGATGGATTATTTTATTATTGAACGTGTGTTATTCATGTTTTTACTGTTTTATTTAGGGATTGCTTTTTTAAGCATACTTATTCATTGGTATGCGGCAGTAGAGTTTTTAAAATTTACATTTAAGCTGGAAAAAATTAAATATAAAGATAAAGTTATCGGGATATTTTTGCCGCTTCCTATTTTTGTTGCCATCTCTTTATACTTTGTAACCGTATTAACTGAATACCAGCTTTTTCAGTATTCGAGTTATTTTTATGATGTTTTGGTTTTTATTTTTCCAGGCATGATCCTATTGTTTACTTATATTAACAGGAGGATGAAAAATGATGAGTCTCCCTCGGAAAATTAAAGGAACTTTACTTTTATTTGTACTTGGAGGTATTCTACTATCTGGCTGCGCATTTAAAGACATTGATAAAAGTGTTTTTGTTGCAATGATCGCCCTGGATGTTTCTGATGATGAGGAAAACCCGTACAAAGTTACATTGAAGCTATATGAACCGACCGGATCTTTTACAGAGGCTACAGAACCGCAGTATTCCTATTTATCGGAGAATGGGGAAACTCTTTCAGAAGCAATTCGTATGATGGAATCCTATTCAGATAAGGAGCTTGAATTTGGACATTCAAAGCTAATTATTCTAGGTGAGGAATTGGTAAAAGATAATAAAAACAAGGAAATTTTGGACTTTTTACTGCGCAGACCTGATATACAGATGATTTCCTGGATAGCTGTCGGACGTCCTAATGCAGAAGAAATTATTAAAATGATTCCGCAGGGGGAATCGGCGGCCTATCCGGAATTGTTTAACTACTTTGACAGTAATGGTACGACAACACCTTATATTGTGACGACACACTTATTTGAATTCAGAAGAAATATAAAAGAAAGTGGAATCGATAGTGTTCTGCCGATCATTGAAATAAATCAGGAAGATCAGCATTTCGAAGTTAATAAATCCCTATTGCTTGCATTGAATAAAGAGCCATTAGAATTGGATTCTTTAGATACATCGATTTATAATATGCTGTCAAGAAGTGTAAAACATGCGAATTTACTTATAAAGGAGGAGGGGGATCATTTCATTGCCAATATCGATACGGTCAAATCGAAATATAATGTAAATATTAAAAATAAGTCCGAAATCCAGCTTGATATTAATATTAGTTTATACGGCTCGGTAGCAGAATCTCATAAACCAATGAAAAATAAAGATCTACCAAAATATAATGAAGAATTGAAAAAAGAATCGGAGGAGAAATTTAAGGAATTTATAACGAAGATGAAAAAAAATGGCTATGATCCGCTAGGTTTCGGCATCGATTACAAAGCAAAGGTTTTACATAATCGGCGCATGTCCGATGAAGAATGGATGGAAGCCTATAAAAAAGCTAAAGTCAACTTGACTGTTAAACCAGGAATAAAAAGTACCGGATCAATCCAATAAGCACATTGGGTAATAAAAAAAGACTTCAAAACGATTGTCTGAAGTCTTTTTTTAAGTTAAATTGCTACCCAGTGACCTTTTGTAACTTCAACAAGCTCTGTGTTCTCGACATCGAACCGGTTCGCTGCCAGTTCTTCGTCTGTCATTACCCGACGCTTTTTCTGTTTTTCGATAGCCGGATCCGGAATTGGAATCGAGTCGAGCAGCATTTTCGTATAAGGATGCTGCGGATTGGCATACAGCTCTTCACTTTCTGCCAGCTCAACAATTTTCCCGCCATACATAACAGCTACCCGATCACTAATATGTTTTACCATCGACAAGTCATGAGCAATAAATAAATACGTTAATCCTAGTCGTTGCTGCAAATCTTTTAGTAAATCCACGACTTGTTTTTGAATGGACACATCAAGCGCGGATAATGGTTCATCACAAACGATAAATTGTGGTTCCACAGCAAGGGCGCGTGCAATTCCGATTCGTTGGCGCTGACCGCCGCTGAATTCATGCGGATAGCGGAGTGCATGCTCTTTTTTCAAACCAACAAGCTCCAACAATTCCTCCACACGTAACCGGCGTGCTTCCTTTGAAGGGGACAGTTTATGGATATCCAGAGCTTCTCCGATAATATCCAGTACTTTTTTTCTCGGATTTAAACTTGAATAAGGATCCTGGAAAATAATCTGCATATGGCGACGCATACTTTTCAGTTCATTTTTCGTTAAGCGACTGACCGGCACGCCTTTATAAAGCACTTCACCGTCCGTTGGCTCATGCAACTGAAGCAGTGTACGCCCGGTTGTCGATTTTCCGGAGCCGGATTCACCAACAAGCCCTAATGTTTCACCAGGGAAAATTTGAAACGATAAATCGTTCACCGCTTTTAAAACATTGCCTTTTGCTAATTCAAAATGTTTGGATATATTTTTAACTTCGACTAAAGGCACATCGATATTCAAATCAGGCGATAAATTAGGCAGTTCTTTAGGCTGCTTTGGTTCATGCAGCTTTGGTAAAGCATTTAACAGCCGTTTCGTATAAGGATGCTGCGGATTGGCGAAAATTTCTTCCGTCGTTCCTTGTTCTACTACTTCGCCTTCCTTCATAACAACTACGCGGTCGCACATGCCCGCGACAACACCTAAATCATGTGTAATCAATATAATCGATGTACCAAATCGCTGCTGCATATCCTTCATCAACGACAAAATTTGAGCCTGGATTGTTACGTCAAGAGCGGTTGTCGGTTCATCCGCAATAAGGAGGGAAGGATTACACGCCAATGCCATAGCAATCATCACTCTTTGCCGCATTCCGCCACTGAATTCATGGGGGTACTGATTATAACGTTCTTCGCTATTTTTTATGCCCACTAATTTCAGCAGTTCGATTGTTTTAGCATACGCGTCTTTTTTAGAAAGCCCCTGATGCTTTATGATACCTTCTGCAATTTGATCCCCGATACGGATTGTAGGGTTCGTGGAAGTCATCGGGTCCTGGAAGATCATACTAATGTCTTTTCCACGGATCGCTTCCATCTGGTTTTCCGTTTGGGTAATGAGATTTTTTCCTTGAAACTCAATCGTTCCATCTTTCAAAAAAGATGGAGGAGAAGGAAGCAGACGCATAATTGAACGGGCCGTTACACTTTTCCCGCTTCCGGATTCTCCTACAATTCCGACTGTTTCTCCTTCATTCACATGAAAACTTACGCCTTTGACCGCTTCGAATTCCTGTTCTCCCGTTATAAATGATACACGTAAATCACTTACTTGAAGCAACTTTTTACTCATAAAATGCTCATCCTTTAATAAAAATAAAATAATTTCATTGACTTCTGAATGTTCGTTCTACATAATACATTACTATACAGGTAGGGATTATACAATATTAAAAGTGTGAAGATTCTTTACACAATTAAGTTTAAAAGAACTAGTAAGAAAGGAGCTGCTTTTGTTACATGCAGCAGTTATTTTTTGAAAGCTTTCAAAAAAATGCTTCGAAAAAGGGGTATTATTTTGCTTTCGTACTGCTCGGCTTGCTCGTACACATTTTTACAATTCCGTTCTATTTAGTAAATCGATCTAAATCAACGTATGCGGAAAAGGCTATGAATGTGAAGAGGCGGTTAATAGAAGACGAGAAAGTATTCGAATGGCATAAACAATATGAAGTAGAGGAGTGGACAAAAGCCCGGTTTTTCAATCAGAAGGTTGATGAGCAATCTATCATTCTCGCTGCGAAGACGCTCGCACAAAGAAAATTGGAGCGAGAAGTGGAAAAAGAACTTGCGGCAAATGGAATAGTGGAAAATTCCTACATAAATTATTTTGGAACGTTGTTAAGACGTTCGAACTTTTTACTCCTTACGATAATTCCGGGTATTTTGATGTATGCTTTACTGTTCATTACGAGTAATCCGTTTTCTCGCTTTATATTTGAGCGGTTACTGCAAAGTGTTTTCGTTATTATTGGGGTGGCGACACTCGTGTTTACGATTTTGTATATTTCACCGTTTGACCCTGCCCGCAATTTGCTTGGGGTGGAGGCAACACCGGCACAAGTCGAAAACTTTAATAAGCTATACGGGTTGGATCAGCCTTATTTAGTTCAGCTTTGGCATTCACTGTCAGGTCTGTTCACTTTTGATCTAGGAACATCTTTTGCAGGAAAGGAAGATGTCACACAGAGCATTTTGAACAAATTCCCCGTTACGCTTGAAATTGCCATGTTCTCATTACTGATGGCGATTGCCATTGCTATTCCGGTAGGTATTATATCAGCAGTACGTCCGAATTCATTTATCGATTATGCATTCATGTTAATCGCATTAATCGGTTTATCGATTCCAAGTTTCTGGCAAGGTCTGATTTTTATTTTGACGTTCTCGCTTGAATTAAAATGGTTCCCGGCGACGTATAATCCAAGCAACTGGATGTCGATCGTTCTGCCGATTGTTGTACTCGGAACTTCGATCACGGCATCGATTGCCCGTATGACAAGATCAAGTATGCTGGAAGTAATCCATGAAGATTATATTATTACAGCAAAAGCAAAAGGGTTAAGTGAACGGAAAGTAATTACTAAGCACGCAATCCGTAATGCGATGATTCCTATTATTACAGTTATTGGACTGTTATTTGGCGGAATGCTTGGCGGTGCGGCAGTAACAGAAAAAGTATTTAATATTAGCGGTATCGGAAGTTATATTGTCGACAAGCAGTTTATTCCGGATATTCCGGCAATTTTGGGTGGGGTTGTTTATATAGCGATCACCATTTCAATTGTGAACATGCTGATCGATATTTTATACGCTTTCTTTGACCCGAGAATTCGTTCGAAAATGAAAAAATCTTAGGAGAGGGTAACGAAGTGAAATTTATATCAGACGTAAAACTGCTGTTGAAAATAACACAAGAGTATGTAAATGCACAGTTTACCATTGCTTTTTCTGCGATTTTTTCATTGCTGTTTTTACTTTATAGTTTTAATTTTTCAGAAGGTGTATGGCGTCCATATATAGTTGTATTTTTTGTGATTTATATTGGTACTACGATATACGTATGGCTCACATCACTGCTCATTAAGAAGGATTTAGCGAAGCATCGGGAACTGACAAAGCGTACACGTCTTCTTGGTATCCCGTTGGTTCTTACAATTTTTGCGGGCAATGTATTTGCGGCCGGGTTCGGTTTTATGCTCGCATCGAAAAACAAAACAGCGGAATATACTTTTGCTGTATATGCTTTTATGACGCAAATATTCATTATCCTGATTTCGGGATTTAATTTGTTTAAACCATATGTAGTGGATACATTTGTTCTTGCAATGGGCGGGTTTATCCTTTTGGCATTGCTGTATTTAGCAGCAGCTGTGTTAATCGCAAAGTTTGTTACGGTTGATACAGCGCCTAAATGGATGCTGCCGCTTGGAATTGTTCTGCTAATCCCAACATTGACAGGCAATTTCTTCTCGCTGTTACTTGGGATTACGTTAATTCGTAAAGCGCGAAATGCAGATCCGTCCGCAGTAGAGAAATGGCAAAAAACGTGGAATAAGATCCTGCGTAATACGATGGCGGTATTTGGTCTGTTTTTCATCGTTTTCATGTTCAGTTTATCGGTTGTCAGCTCATGGACATTCGATTATGACTTTGCGGTTGAAAACAATTATGCGGTATTGCTGCAGACACCGACACTTGAATATCCGTTAGGTACCGATAATTTCGGCAGGGATTTATTTTCCCGCATTGTGTTCGGTGCGCAAATTTCATTAATCGTTGGTTTTTGTGCAACAATCATCCCGGCAATAATTGGCGGGGCGCTCGGTGCGATTTCTGGCTATTACGGAAAAAATACCGACAATATTATTATGCGTGCACTGGATATTTTATATGCAATTCCAGGAATTCTGCTGGCAATTGCAATCATTGCCGCATTTGGCGCAAATACGACAAATTTAATCATCGCATTAAGTGTCGGCGCTATTCCGACTTATGCGCGGACAATGCGGGCAAATGTACTGCAGATTTCAAACTATGAATTTGTTGAATCAGCCCGCGCATTAGGGGCAAATGACCGCTCGATTATCTTCAGGCATATCGTTCCAAATGCGTTGGCACCTATGATTGTCAAAGCAACATTAACAATCGGAGGAGCCGTTATTTCAACTAGTAGTTTAAGCTTCCTCGGATTAGGTATTGAACCGCATATACCGGAGTGGGGCAATATTTTAAAAGTTGGAAGCACGTATTTAGAGTCACATTCATATTTAGCGATTTTCCCGGGGCTATGTATTATGCTGCTCGTTTTATCGTTTAACTTTTTCGGCGATGGACTGCGTGACGCATTGGACCCAAAATCTAATTAACTTTTTGGAGGAATTTTTCATGAATAAAAAATTATTTACGTTAGCATCAACAGCAACAGTGGCAGCAGTAGCATTAGCAGGCTGTGTCGAAACAAAATCGGATGTAAAAGAAAATGATTCAGCAACTACTGAAACAGCTGGGGCAAAGCCAGTCATCGAATTACTTGGTATGGCTTCTTCAGAGCAGGACATGAATATTGTGCGTGACCAATTAGTGAAGAACGGTTTCGATGTGAAACTGAATATCCAGCCGGATTACGGTTCATTTACAGCACAACAAGATGCGGGCAACTTTGACATTGCCATTTCAAGCTGGACGACTGTAACGGGTAACCCGGACTATGCAGTACGCGGTTTATTCAAAACGGGCGGAGACTACAGCCGTACTTCTGATGAGACAGTCGATAAATTAATCGATGAAGCGAGTACTTTAACAGGTGATGAAGCAAAGGAAAAATATAAAGAGCTGGAACAAGCTTTAGTATTCGACAATGCCTATATCGCACCATTATATATTTCTCAAAAATTCCAGGGAATTTATAAAGCGGAAGTTAATCCGGATACAGTACGTCTGCCAAAATCACGTGCTCAAGCATGGGAAACAATTTCATTCAATGATGAAGGGAAAAATGCATCAGAAACATTGGTACTTCACCAAGCATTGGCATCATTGACTTCCCTTGACCCGGTTAAGGCAAACGATGGTTCGATCAATACACTGAACACGAATATGTATGTTCGTTTAGTGAATTTATCAGATTCGGATGAAGTGGTATCGGAAGGCTCACTTTCTTATGACCATGCCATTGCTGAAAACAACGAAGAATATTATTTCGTACTGCGCGATGATATTAACTTTGCAAAAGTGGAAGGCGATAAAGCAGTTGATACAGGTGATTTAGTATCAGCAGAAGATGTTGTATTCTCTTTAAACCGTGCAAAAGACGAAACATCAGTACCGGATCACCGCACATATTCAATCCATGAAAATATTGATACAGTTGAAATCGTATCGGATATTACATCATTGGAATCAGTGAAAACAGCAGATGGCAAGTCTGTTTTAGAAGAATTATCGGATGAGCTGCCTGCAGCGATTTCTGAAGTTGTGACAGATGAAAAAGATGTAGACAATGCAGCAGGTAAATACCAAGTGGTTAAATTGACAACGCCAAATCCTTTCCCGCAAGTGTTAAACTACTTAGCGCACCAATCTGGCGGTATTGTATCTGAATCTGCGGTAACTGCAGTGAATACATTTGATGTAGCTAGCTATGATCCGAACACGGATATCGCTTACGGTGATCAGTCAACAGTTACTGAAGGCGCAAGCTATGCAAACCATTTAGCAGCATCAGGTCCATATATTTTAGTGAAGAAAAATGACTATGAAGCAACATTCGTGAAAAACCCTGCATACCAGGCGGGAACTGAAAACGAGCCAAAAATTGAAAACATCACTGTTCGTTTCATCCAGGATAATGACAGTGCACTATCAGCATTGCGTAATGGTGAAATCCACGTATTACAATCAGTTCCTGAAACGAAAACAGATGTAGTTGAAGGCGATGAAAATTTACAATTAAAAACAGCTGACAGCAATGCCGTTTCTTACTTATTGTTCAATACAAGCGGTCGTGAAACTGCGAAATCTGCAGACTTACGTAAAGCAGTTCTTCACTCAATCAATCAAGAAGAGTTCATCAGCTACTACCAAGGTAAGAAAAAGCCGGCTGTATCAACAGTTTCACCTTTAATTGACACAGGTTTAAAACTGGAAGCAGACAGCGCAAAAGTGAAAGAGTTCTTAAAAGCATATAACGAATCAAAATAAGATTAAAAACCGAAGCAGCTTATGAAAGTTGCTTCGGTTTATTTTTTAAACTGATGATAAATGATTATGAAACTTTCGGGGATAAATAACCGACTTGCAATATGTGTTCAAACTCTTCTTTTTTAACGGGTTTGGAAAATAGATACCCTTGAATTACATCACAGTCATTTTTCTTTAAAAATCTGAGCTGTTCAAATTCCTCCACACCTTCAGCCACCACATTCATCTCCAGCGACTTCGCTAAATTCAATGTAGCACAAATAATGCCGTTATCTACTTTGTCCTCATTATTAATATTATCTATAAATATTTTATCGATTTTAATTTTATTCGGTTTAAACTTTCGAATCGAAGCCAAAGATGCATAGCCGGTACCAAAATCGTCAACCGCAATCCGAATTCCGAGGTCTTTTAAGCTTTGAATTGTTGAATACACACTCGATTCTATATTCAGCAATGTATCTTCTGTAATTTCGAATTCCAAATAGAACGGATCAATCCCGAAACGCTCCAATTGTGTTTTCACATGCTGATACAACCCTTTTTTCATAAATCGGATAGGAGGGATATTTATTGCTATCGGAATGATTGGCAGTCCTTTTTCTTTCCATTCTTTAAGAAGCTGGCAAACCTTTTCAATCACCCAGTCAGTAATCCCGTTGATCATATGGTTTTCTTCCGCCAATGGAATAAATTCTCCAGGGGAGACTAATCCCCATTCTTTATGATTCCAGCGAATTAACGCTTCAGCTCCGCAAAGAGAACCATTGCCTGTTTCTACTTGCGGCTGGAAATGCAACTCAAATTCCTCATTTGAAATAGCTTTTCGCATATCACGATCCAAAGCATACTTTTTATAAGTAGATATATCTCCTTCATCAGATGAAAGCTGATAAGTACTTTTCCCTTCCTTTTTAGCTTTATAAAGTGCAGTGTGAGCATTTTTCAAAAGGGTCAATTTTTCCTTGCCTTCCTCGGGATAGAAAGTAATACCGATACTAGTCGAGATATTTAACTCGTAATCCTGAATGGTGAACGGTTCTCTAATTTTTTTGATGACCGTTTTAGCGTATTGAAGCACTTCTTTTTTATTTTCGAAATTTTTTATGATCATAATAAAATCATTACTGCTCAAACGTGCAAGATAGCTGTCTTTAGGCATTATTTTTTCAAGCCGGTCTGCAATGAATTTTAATGTTTCATCCCCGATAAAATAACCGAGTGAATCATTGATGATATTAAAGCGGTCCAGGTCGAAATATAGAATGGCAAATGGATCATCACTTTCGCACATGTCATCCAATTTTTTAAATAGACTTTGCTGATTTGGCAGACCTGTAAGATTATCAAAGTTGGATAAGTAATTTATTTTATGTTCTTTTTCTATTTCATAAGTAATATCCGTGACTAAACCGAATATATTCGTTATTTGTCCGTGATTATCAAGCCGGGGTACAACTTCTTCAAGCAGCCACTTTGTATTACCGTTTCCGGAATTAATCCGATAAATCCACTGGAAACTTTGACCGTTCATCATTTTCTTTTTACCGTTTTCCAACTCTGGAAGATGCACGGGCTGGATCATGTTATACCAGGCTTTTGAATCCTCATAAAGGGTAGAGAGGGGGATCTCCAATATTTCTTCCAATCCTTTTGAAGCGAAAAGGAATTTACCACCTATTTTTTCACGCATCCAAATTCCTGATGTGAGAGTATCAAAAATTGACTTATATTCTTCGTTCTGCTCGATCAGCTGTTTTTTTAGCAATGTTTGATATGTTTCATCTTTAATAATTCCAAAGATTTTAGCTGGTTTTCCTTCTTCAGCAAACACTTCAGCATGTACTTTTAAATGTTTTAATTCTTTTGTTTTTCTATGATAAACCCGAACTTTATGCGTATAATGTTCGCCGTCACTAATGGATTTCTTTAAATATTGTAAAGATATATTCAAATCTTCAGGATGTATTTGCTTGAACGGCTCATCAATACTTATATATTTTTGATCATCAATTCCGAACATATTGTAAAAATTTTTGGAACAGATCAGTTTATCTTCATTGAAATAATATTCCCAGCTTCCGATTTCAGCTATTTGCTGAGCATAGTTCAAGTGATTTTCCCATAACATCAGTTCCTGTTTCATCACAGTTTTATCTGTATTATCGGTAACGATCAAATAAACACCGACAACATCTTCTTCGATAATTATCGGAATGAAAGTCAGATCGAGAAATAATGTTTTATTAAGATTATTTTTTATTTCGATACTACATTTTTCAGCATGGCCTCGTAATGTTTTATTGAAAGTATTTTCAAGTAAATCTACGTTATCACCATACAAAAACTGTTGGAAATCCTCGTTAGTTACTACCGGCTTACCGAGTAAAGCTTGGAGTTTGTTATTATTGGAAGAAAGTACTTTACCGAATTTAGATAATACAACAACAATATTCGGATGATTATTCGTAAGAGATGTGAAATAATTGAAAAAGTCTTTATTCACTTCTTGATTGAGATTTCGACCTGAAAATAATTGATTGAATTTTTGATAGTTCATATCATTTTCCATTAATTTTTCCACCATCCCTCTATAAAATCCATTTCATTGATCCGTAAGTGTTCATAACACCAATTTGTTAATCGAATTTTACACTATATGATAAAAAAATACTATTTTCGATATTATAATCTATTTAATCATAAAACATAATGAAAAGGTACGTATCGAGAGTATTTAATAAAACTGGAAGAATACTGTTTATTGCAAAATAAAAGTGCAGACTAGTGCAAAGAATTTGTACAGAGTCCTGCACTATTTTTGTGCATAAAAAAAGACTTGCCAGCCACCCCAAGTCCCTCTACTCTTTTAGGTGTCGAATCCAAAAAGTGGAGGTAAGAAAGGATGCTAGCAATGTCTGAAGTTAATTGTATCAAAACATTACGAAATGAAAAAGGACTATCTATTACCGAAATTGCCAATACAATGCAAGTGAATTGGCGCACTGCCAAAAAATATGGCGATGGAGATCAATTGCCTCAAGAGAAAACTCATTTGAAAACGGGCATGATGTACGACGAAGAATGGGGAGAAATCGTAATTGATTGGTTAGAAGAGGATTTAAAACTTAAGAAAAAGTTACGCCGTACAAATAAGAAAATGTTTGAAGATTTAGTAAAGAAGGGCTTCAAAGGTTCCTATAGAACACTTTGTAATTTCATTCAAGAATGGAAAGCAGCACAAGAAGACGAAATAGACAAAGGTCATGAACGTTTAGAACATCCAGAAGGAGAAGCTCAAGTAGATTTCGGGATTATGGAAGCTGTTCAAGATGGCGAAATACTTGATGTTCACGCATTGGTCATGTCATTTCCAGCAAGTAATACAGCATTTGCGGTACCGATGCCGGGTGAAAATTTAGAATGCTTTTTAGGCGGACTTCAAGTGTTATTTAAACAGGCTGGTGGTGTCCCATTGAGCATTCGAATTGATAACTTAACACCTGCGGTGAAAAAGGTAAGAAAAGGCGATTCAGAGGCACAACTAACAGAAGCCTTTCGACATTTCCAACAATATTACGGGTTCAAAGTGCAAGTATGTAACCCACGAAAAGGAAATGAAAAAGGTCATGTGGAAGGTAAAGTAGGTTATGTTCGTTATAACTTCTTTAGCCTACCTCCGGTAATAAAGGATCTTGAAGATTTAACGAATCAATTAGAACAACAATTAATCAAGGATCGTCAACGAGTTCATTATAAAAAAGAAGTAATGATTGATGAACTGTGGAAGCGCGAGCAAAAGCAATTAATCAAATTACCTGAAAAACCGTATCCGGTATTTAAGCAGTTTTTAATCAAGTTTAATAAATATAATGAATTCAAACTTGATGGGCATTTGATTCATGTGCCAAGAGCAAGAAACTACGTCCAGCTTTCTTGTGTGACCTACTGGGATTCGTATAAAGTCATCACAAATGACGGAGAAATTTTATTATCTGATGCCCGACCTTATATGAGAAAACGTCGTTTTATTCCATGGAAGGAAATCTTAAAAGATTGGTTGAAAAAACCACGTGTTGTAGGGCATTCCCGTTACTCAATCTATCTGCCAACGCGCATTAAAGAGTATTTAACAGTTCCTTCACTTGCGTTAAGAAAACAACGGATTAATGAATTACTGACACTTTTACTTACACATGATATGAATGATATTGATCAAAATTTTTATAATTATATTGGCCGTGAGGCTGAAGAAACTGAACATCCTTACGGTGTTAATTGGACAGAATATGATGCCTTATCCCCAAAAGGGACGGAGGTGTTAAATCATGAATGAAGATATTTTAACACTCTGTAAGCAATTGAGATTAGCATATGTAGCAGAAGCAATTAAAGAAGTGCCTTTTACTGAGCCGGAAGAATATCTGTATCAAGTTTTATTAAAAGAGCAGCTTGGCAGAGAACAAGCAAAAATAGCACGTAACTTGAAACAAGCTCGTTTCATTGATACAAAAACGCTAGAAAGCTACCAGTGGCATAAAGATATTTGTTTTCCTAGCCATTTAACGAAAGATGAGTTAGAACAGCTAGATTTTATTCGAAGAAAAGAGAATGTCATTTTAGTTGGCGCACCTGGAACAGGTAAAACACATTTAGCTTCTGCCCTTGGCCGAAAGGCTTGTGAGCATGGATTTGAAGTACGTTTTTATCGTGTATCGCATTTAGTTGAGGAGCTAGAGCACGCCCTACATACGGGGAAATTGAAGCAGTTTAGAAGTAAATTAGAGAAAGTTGATTTAATGATTTTAGATGAAATGGGTTATTTACCTTTCGGCAAAGAAGGAGCAGAATTACTGTTTCAAATTATTTCAGAGTTCTATGAACAAAAGAGCTTAATTATCACTTCAAATTTAGAATTTAGTCAGTGGAACCGCATTTTCTCGGATTCACGTTTAACGGCAGCTCTGGTGGATCGTTTGATTCACCACGCCCACATTATTTCCTACACGGGCCAGAGCTTCCGTTTAACAAATGCATTGTCGAGAAAATAGTGAAAAAAAATCGGGTGGCAACACTCTGTATTTTTCGTTGCAATTCTCTGCACTTTTCTCTTGCAAAATACAAATACCTTTCATTGGCGTCTTCCGGGCAAGCGGTAATACCTGATGTTTTATACTTACAGCTTCAAAATTATATGGAAAACATGGCAAAAATGAAAGCAGAAAAGCTTAATTTTGATCAATTATTTATCAAGGTTATATTTTCAATTTTGAAACGGCCAATGTATGCGTATCACGATGCAGATATCCGGGGAATTAGTATGAAAGTTCTATAGAGGTGATGTGGAAAGCGGGTTTACGTAAGAAGCTAAATTAGATTATTTTAATGCCGAAGTTTGACCATACCTCAAAAAGCCGTTTTCTTTGGGAGATAAAACGGCTTTTTTACTGCATGGAAATTATTACTATAAAATACTGCTATCCCGGCTTTTTGTTATTACTGTGCTACACGGCGGTACTCTTTGACAGTACCATCTGCAAATTTAATTTCTAATTCCACTTCCAAAAAGCTGTCGGGCTGTTCGAATTTTTGAAGTACTTCATCAAGAACCTCATCATCTGGTGTATCCTTATCGAATGTAAATCCTTCGAAAATCGGAACCAATTTGTTCGTTGCTTCATTACCTTCTATTTTTGTTTTGTTAACTTCATCTTCAATTTGTGCTTCTGCACGAGATGCTTCATTTTCATAACTCACTTCATAACTTTTATCATCGGCATACTGAATATCCAAATCAAAGTGAGTAAAGTTAAATGGGGCATCCGCTGTTTCGGTTACTGTACTTGTCTGATTCATAGTATTTTGTTCTGTCGGTGCATTTTCAGGCAAATTGGTTGCTTCTTCGCTGTCCCCACAGCCTACTAGCAATGCAGTTGTACTTAGCGCGCAAATTAGTGCAAATTTTTTCATGAATGTAATCCACCTTTCTTATAGCTATTGTTAAAATACCCGATAAATTAAAAATTAATCAGCCTAATATTATTTTAATAAATATAGTTAATTTCGTTTATGACATATTATCTATTCGCGGTAATAAATACAGCAACTGAAAATTACGATTTGGAACATCAGAAAATGAATAAAATTCCATTATATTCTATATTTAAAAGAATTTATGTTACAATTATTGAATGAAATAGATTTTGATGGAAAAACCATAAGCAAGTGTTGTTCCATCGTCTCTCCAATTTATTTCATAAAACCTAGTGGAAATGAATTTATAATGCAGGAGGATGTTTGAATGAATAAGATCACTAAAACCGTTTTGGCTACAACATTGGGGACTACATTGATGCTGACGTCGATTATACCTGCCGTTAAAGCTGATGAAGTAACTCCGGATATAAGCAGCTGGGCAATCGGGACATTAAATGAAGGCGAGAAATACGGGATTTTTCCAATCGAATGGTACTATGATGGTTTCCGTTCAGCGATTACTTCGGAGCGTTTAGATTCTTTAATTAAACTGACTGCACAGAAAATAGCAAGTTTAAATCTGGATAAAAATGAAGACTTTAAGCCCGTTTCAGTAAAAGGCGATGGCACACGCGGCGATATAATAAACCTTCTTTATAATATTGTTGGTCAATACAAATTAGATACAGTAGATGATGCTGTAACATATATGAAGAAACATAAAGTTTTACAAGGGTCGGAAAAAGGCTTGATGCTCGAACAGAAAGCTACAACACAACATGCGGTAATTTTTGCCGTACGCCTGATCCAGAATACATTTGAGCAGGCAAATGCCGGAGCAAAAGGTGTTGCATGGGTAGTGGAAGATGAAGATACTAAAGTGTATATGCTTGGCTCCATTCATGTAGGAACGCCGGATCTCTACCCGATGCATAAAAAATTAACAAAAGCATTTGATGAGTCGGACGGACTTTTCGTTGAAGCGAATTTATTAGACCCTACCGGTATGGAGTATTATATCGAAAAGGCGATGTTTAATGATGGACGCACGATTAAAGATGTTGTAAGTGAAGAAACGTATGCGAAACTTCAAAAAGTCGCAGAACAGCTTGAAATGCCTATCGAAGAGCTGGAAATACAAAAGCCTTGGCTGCTTTCAAATAATTTTTCGTCGCTGATGATGGACGGGGCATTTGGTTTAACAGCAGAAGAAATGGCGATGCATGGAGTGGATATGCAATTTTTATTAAGTGCTTATTTACAGCAGAAACCTATTTATGAGCTGGAAGGAATCAATGCACAAGTTGATATGTTTGAAGCATTATCCCCGGAAACACAGGAAGAATCGTTAGTTGCAGCACTTGACGGTATTTTGGAGCCTACTGGACAGTCCGAAGAAGATGTTCAGTTAATGGCAGACTGGTTCACGAATTGGGTGAAAGGTGATGTGGAAAAGTTTGCGGAAAGCTTAACTGAAATGGAAGGGGACACATCTGAGTTCAATCAGATGCTGTTCGGCAAACGTGATGCAGAAATGGCCGCTAAGCTTGTGGATGTATTGGAAGAACAAAAAGGGACATTCTTTGTCGTTGTCGGCGCGGGTCACTTTTTAGTTGATAAAAATATCCGCTATCACCTAGAGGAAAGCGGTTATGAAGTAAAACCGTTTTATCAATAAATTAAAAGCGCATGGAGCTGGTTACGAAAGTAACTGGTCCATGCGTTTTATTTTGAAAAATTACATAAAAATGTGAATTACGATTGTAATAAAGTAAGCAAAGGTCTGCCGGCGACCATGAAAATGATATAGATTGAAAGGGCTCCTAAAATAGCATAACCAGGCTTCCACAAACCTGAAAAATAAAAAACAAGTACAGTAAATAATACCATGCCGACAGCCCCAAAAATGGCGTTTTGCTGCACAATATGAAATGTTTCTTCCGTCATATTTTTCACTTGCAGCCGCATATTAAGCAACGTTAGTATCGGGAGCAATGTAATTATGCCGGATAAGAAGTGCAAATTCGATTTGCTTAACCAAGAAGCGAGCAGCATCACTGTACCGCCAAGAATAAATTGAATTACATAAAACACGTTCCGCTTACCTCTATTCCATTAAAATACAATAACTATAAATTATAGATTTGCATGTATCAACATTATTTTCGGAAAATAGAATAAATAATTTAAAACGAGATTTCCTTAGTGTATTTTCTAATATATTTTATAAGAAGAATTGCATTAATTCTCTCAAGTTGTAAAAATATGTTGAATTTTCTAGTCATAGTAGTGTACCCTTGATGAAAATGATTATCATTCGCATAGCAATGAATAATATAAGGGGTGAGAAGAATTCAAACGAACGATTTAATAAAATTTTTCGCCAACTCAGCGATTCAATATGCAGATTTATTTGTAACAAGTTTAGCTCCTAATGTACATGATACCAATCGTAATACAGCACCATGTTTAAATGGAATCGTTATTACTCTGTCGGGTAGCGCAAATTTTTCACTGAATGGGGAAGTATACACGATACATAAAGGGGTAATCCTCCATGCCGGGCCTAATATGGCGATTGATATTAAAGTTACAAGTAAGGAACCATGGCATTATACTGTACTGCATTATGAAATGTTGAACCGCCCCTGTTCAATGGATATAGGCCATTTTGAAATCGTTACTGGTCATCATCATAAATTGGATTATTTAGTTCATCAATTAATCCATTTCGAAAAAATACCGGGCGATATGAACCGGCTGAAATGTAAGTCTCTGTTCCTGCAGTTGGTGGAATTCATTGTTATTTGCGCAAAAATGCAAACTTCAAACAATGTAGTGGATCAGGCGATTACATTTATAACCGAACATTATAATTTACCAATAACAATAGCAGAAATTGCGGAGGAGGTAGGGTGTGACCGTCGAAGATTTGCCTATTTGTTTGATAAGCAAATCGGCATGTCACCAATTCAGTTTTTAACGGAGATCCGATTAAAAAAATCCCGGGAATTGCTGCGAACGACATCAATTCCGATTAAGGAGATTGCTGAACTTATCGGTTACCAGGATGCATTCTACTTTTGCCGGGTTTTCAAAAAGCAGTATCATATGACACCGACAAATTTCCGTAAGCAATATTTAACTATTTAAGCAAAAATCCATTCATTTTGTAAAAAACTCTATGTACGTAAAAACAGCCGTTTGATATTATCAAGATTGTAAATAAAATGATAATGATAATCGTTATCAATGAAACGGGAGGAAAAAATAATGAAAAAATATCGTACATTAATCAGTGCAGGGGCAATTGCACTGATGCTTGCTGCATGCAGTTCGGATGAAGAGGTGGATTCTTCATCTGCAGCTGAGTCAGGAAATAAAACAGAACAAGTTACAAATGAAGAAAAACCAGTTGCCGATGAAGCAACAGAACAAAAAATATCCTATTTAGGGAACGACTATGAAGTGCCTGCAAAAGTGGAAACAATTATTGCAGCAAGTCTGGAAGCGATGGAAGATGCCGCAGTACTTGGTGTAAAGCCTGCCGGTGTTATTTCTAATGATGGCACGTCAATACCTAAATACTTGGAGACGGATTTGACAGGAGCAACTGTTGTCGGTTCCAAAAAAGAACCGAGTACAGAGGCCATGCTATCTTTAAACCCTGATGTAATTATAGGAACGAGCAAATGGGATGAAGCACAAATGTCAAAATATAATAAAATAGCAACGACATTCCCTTATTCTCATATTTCTACAAACTGGAAAGAAAATTTATTATTATTTGGACAATTAGCCGACAAAGAAGCCGAAGCACAGAAAGCACTGGATGACTATGATAAGCAATTGGCCATTACGAAAGAAACGATTGCCAGCAGTGAACTGAAAGATAAAAAGGTTTTAATTATCCGAGTACGAGGCGGTTTGTCGGTCTATCCTGCAGGGGTATATTTAAACCCTTCTATTTATGAAGATTTTGGCTTTACAGTGCCAGAAGAATTGAATTCAATCGAAGCGCAAACAACGATTACATATGAAACATTGGCAGAGTGGAATCCGGATATGATTTTCCTGCAGTTCGCCGATGATGAAAATAAGGAGACACCTGAACTCTTACAGGAGATTTTAGATAATCCGATATTTAACAGTACAACTGCTGCTAAAACAAATAATGTGCATGTTAATCTTATAGATGCATTGGCACAAGGAGGGACAGCTTGGTCAAAAATTTCCTTCCTGGAAGCGTTTAATGAAAAAGTATTAAAATAAGCACGAATAATTCAATAGACAGCTTCAGAGAAGTCAGAGCAAACGCTAAATTATTCTGTGAAAGGGCTGTTCCGGAAAGGTTTTCCGGGCAGCCTATTTCTTTTATTCAATAAAAGGAGGCCTATATTTTTGAATTTTTCATCCCGGCATTTCATTATATTTTCAACAATAATGCCTGTTCTGATTGTTGTTGTGACACTCATGTCGATCTCGATGGGCACAAAATCAATTGCGCTTGAAACAATTATTGATGCATTTATCCATTACGACAAAGAAAATATAGATCACCAAATAATATGGTCTGGTCGGGTACCAAGAGCGCTCGCTGTATTATTTGTTGGTGCATTTTTAGCAACAGCAGGTGCAGTTATGCAAGGGGTTACACGAAACTTTCTTGCGTCCCCGTCAATTATGGGCGTAACGGACGGCTCAGCTCTTTTCATTACGATGGCCTTTGTTTTCTTGCCGGGGATTTCAAGTTTTAGTTTAGTCCTCCTTTCAATGCTGGGATCACTTTTTGGCGGTGCACTTGTATTTGGTTTCGCATCCATAATTAAAAACGGGCTATCTCCAGTAAGACTGGCAATTATCGGTACGGTAATCGGTACGTTCATCAGCAGTATCGGAACGGCGATCGCAATGTATCATCAAATATCACAAACGATAACAATGTGGTACAACGCAAAAGTACATATGGTAGAAATGGAATTAATCTATTTGTGTGTTCCTATTGGAATGATTGGACTACTACTGGCTATTTCATTGGCGCGCGCTGTGACAATTACAGCACTTGGCGAAGATGTTGCGGTCGGATTGGGGCAGAATACAAGAATAGTAAAAGTATTGAGTATGCTAGCTGTTGCTATATTGACGGGTACTGCTGTAGCTCTTGTCGGAAAAATTGCTTTTGTCGGATTAGTCGTACCTCATATTGTAAGAATGCTTGTTGGCGTCGACTATCGCGTAATTATTCCTTGTTCGGCTGTTATGGGTGCCTTTTTCCTTGCAGGCTGTGATCTCGTAAGCCGTTACATTAATTTTCCGTTTGAAACACCAATTGGGGTAGTGACTGCACTAATCGGGGTACCGTTTTTCTTATATTTAATTCGACGTAAAGGCGGGGAAAAATATGCCGCTTAAAAAAACAAAATGGCTGTTTACAATTGGCACACTTTTTTTCATTCTTCTATTAGCAATGTATATCCATTTAACAAGCGGTGCGTTTACGATGACAACACCGGAAGTATTTAAGACTTTACTGAGGATTGATTCGACAGAACAATTTGATTTAGTCATATTTGATTTTAGGTTGCCTAGAATCATTACGGCAGCACTTGTCGGTATGGGTCTTGCGATGGCTGGCGTTGTTCTTCAGGGGATTACCAAAAATGCGCTTGCTGATCCGGGAATCATCGGAATTAACGCCGGTGCTGGCTGTGCGATTGTTATTTTCATGTTTTTCTTCCAGGTGGAACTTATTGATGTGGAAATAAACAGCCTTATAAAAATATTAATTGTTCCGATTTTTGGCTTTGTAGGAGGAGCAATAGCTGCAACAATAATATTGGTCATTTCATATAAACATGGACGAATGGATATGCAAAGGCTGATTTTAACAGGGATTGCCATTAACACCGGCTTTAGTGCAGTTACTTTATTCTGGTCGCTGAAAATGGATGAAGGGGACTATCAGGCCGCTGCTATTTGGATGAATGGTTCCATCTATAATTCCAACTGGTATTTTGTCGGTGCAATGCTTCCATGGCTGATTATTTTAGGTATTTATATTTACCGGAAAGCCTATTTGCTCGACTATTTTCAATTGGAGGAAGAGACAATCACTAGTCTGGGCATATCTTTAGAAAAAGAAAAAATTAAACTAATGCTTGCAAGTGTGGGACTTGTCAGTGCCTGTGTTTCAGTTTCGGGAAGCATAGGGTTCATTGGTTTAATGGCACCGCATATTGCAAGACAGCTAGTCGGAATTCATCATCGCTATATGACGCCGGTAAGCCTTTTTATAGGGGCATTATTGCTTGTGTTTTCAGATTATGTAGCAAAAACGGTCTTTTCACCTGTAGAGCTCTCTGTCGGGATAGTCGTATCACTTGTCGGGATACCTTATTTTCTGTATTTGCTTGTAAAATCGAAAGGGTGAGATAGATTGTATGCATTTGAAGTTGAAAGCTTAACGACAGGTTATGAGAATACAAGAATTATCGAAAATTTAAATGTGAGCATTCAAGCAGGTAAGATTACGACGATTATCGGACCGAATGGCTGCGGTAAATCTACTTTATTAAAAACAATCGGCCGTATATTAAAAAAGGAATGTGGCGAAATTTTTCTGCAGGATGAAAACATGAATACGATGTCTACTAAGGAAATCGCAAAAAAACTGGCATTACTCGTGCAGTCTCCGGCAGCACCGGGACAACTGAAAGTACATGAGCTTATTTCGTATGGACGCTATCCTCACCGGAAAAATGTTGGACGCCTTACAAAAGAAGACAACGAAAAAATTAATTGGGCTATGGAAGTCACAAACACTTTGGAGTTCCAAAACCGGGAAATCGCAGCACTTTCAGGTGGGCAACGGCAGCGTGTGTGGCTGGCGATGGCTTTGGCGCAAGAGACCGATATTTTACTGTTGGACGAACCGACGACATACTTGGATATGGCACATCAACTGGAAGTGCTTGAAATTGTTCAGCAACTCAATAGAACGTTTGGCTGTACGATAATTATGGTACTCCATGATTTGAACCATGCTGCAAGATTTTCAGATGAACTGATCGCGATGAAAAAGGGGGAAGTGCTTCATACGGGCACTCCCGAACAAATAATGAAAGCCGACATACTAAAAAGTGTATTCCAAATTGAAGCTAAGATTATGATTGATCAGGAACATCAGGTACCCGTCTGTTTTTCATATAATTTAATGAAATAGGTGAATTTAATGCAATCAAAGTACAATGGCTATTCTTATATTGTGGACATTTACGAACCGAATGAAATCCCTCCGGCAGAAGGGTTTCCGGTAATCATCGTGTTGGATGGAACACGCTACAGTAAACTGATGTATGAAACAATGGCAATGCAGATGCGAAACAGGAAAAAAACATTGGTTGATCCTGCAATTATTGTTGGTATCGGCCATGATGAAAAGGATATTCCAAAACAGCGATTTTATGATTTCACGGCACCGGCAGTTCATTATCATTTTCCTGTTCGCAGGGGGAAAGTGATGCAGGAGCTTCCGGCTGGAGGAGCAGTACAATTGATGGATTTTATTTTGCAGCAAATTGTACCGATGCTTCAGGAAAAATATGCAGTTGACGATCAGAAAATATCGCTGTATGGACACTCGTTAGGCGGATTATTTGTATTGTGGAGTTATTTAATTTATCCGGACAGCTTTTATAAATATGTAGCTTTAAGCCCATCGATTTGGTGGAATGATCATGAGCTTTTTCGGACAATTCAACAAGTGGAAAATCCTATTGAAGCACCTATATTCATCGGAGTTGGAGGGAAAGAGGGCGATATGGTTGATGATGCGCAGAAATTCGCTGCAATGGCTTCTGAGAAATGGATGAACAGTGAATTTTATATAGCAGAAAGCGAAAATCACGCATCTGTCATTCCGACTACAATGAGCCGGGTTCTACGATTTTTAAGAACAGATGACTAAGCAGGTGGAACAAACGGCTGTATTATAACTAACCAAACTACGGTTGAACTCTTTAGCTTTACTTCAAATTGATAAAAATCGTCCTTTTACTGTTAGATAAATGGCGGTTTTTAGTATGAAATGTTTTAAGAAGGAGACAATTGCACCGCATGTTTTTATGTAGATATTTAAGGGAATAGATGACTATCACGCTTCAATCATCGTTAGCTACATGGAAATAGTAGGAGGAATGCAAAATGGGAAACAAAGAATCTGAAACAAACAAAAAATCATATAACCGCTTACCTGATGAACGTAAAGACGAGAAAGTAGAAAAATTTGATGAAACGAATCACGTAAATGTACAAAACGAATCAATGAAAGATGATTTATTGCTTAAAACAAATAAAGAATCGTTTAACCGTTTACCGGATGAGCGTGATGATAAGGAAATGGAAAATTATAATGAACGCAGTCATGTCGAAGGAAACGAGGAAAAAAAAAGCCTAGAAACGAATAAAGAATCATACAACCGCTTACCAGATGAGCGTGATGAAGAAAAAATGAAAGACTACAATGAACGCAGCCATGTAGAAGGGACCGGACATATAGACAAATCTGTTGAAACTGTAAAGGAATCCTATAACCGTTTACCGGATGAACGTAATGATGAAGAAATGAAAAATTATAATGAGAGAAGTCATGTGGAAGGGAACGGACATACAGACAAATCTGTTGAAACCGTGAAAGAGTCCTACAATCGTTTACCTGATGAAAGAAATGACGAAGAGATGAAGTCTTATAATGAACGCAGTCATGGTGAAGGGAATCAGCAACAGGAAACAAATGTAGAGACCGAGAAAGAATCGTATAACCGTATACCTGACGAACCGGTACAGGAAACATCCGTACACGAAAAATATAAAAGTAATAACAAATAAATTTCATCGCTATTTATGAAAGAAAAGCATCGATTCCAAAGTCGATGCTTTTGTTTTGTAAAAATTACTAACTTCTAATCTGATACCAGCTGAACAGCATTGCGATTAAACTGATGCTCAATATTATCCCGCCGATCACAAGGGATGCATTGGCGTAACTCGTCTTTATAAATATGTATTCATTCGTATCCGACATACCTCCGAGAGATTGTATCCAAATAGAGCCGAGTGTATTGGCAATCCGTCCGTTAAAAACAATTAATAGTAGTCCAATGACCGCAAATATACTGCTTAATTTAAGCAGATCGGAGTTTTTAGTCGTATTTGTCATGTTAACCCTCCAGTACTTGTATTCGATAGGTTTTCACAATGTCGATTAGTTGCGGAAATTGTTCAACGATATGTTGGGCTTTTTTTAGTTCTTCAAGTTGGGCAAAATCAAAGTTTACAGCAATGGGAATTAGATTATTATCAATCGCTGCGTTAATATCGGATGCGCGGTCACCGACGACAAAACCGCTGACTATATTGTGTTCCTTCAATATTCGTTCAACAAGAAGGGATTTATTTTTTGAAGGAATTATATCAATACTATAGCATCCCTTTATCCACCGTTCTAAATTGTAAGCAGACATAATTGCCTGTAAATAAGCCGTTTCGCCATTACTCGCAATAAATAAGGGGTAAGATTCACTCAACGATTGAAGTGTCGGCAATACGTTATCATAAAGTGCACCGTTCCCTTTTCGGATTTCTTCAATAAGTGCCGCCTGAAAATATTGATTGCTCTTTTCACGAATTTTATCGGAATGATCGGGACACAACGATTTCCAAACAACATTAAGAGGGACACCCATTATTTCTCGGTATTTCTCAATAGGTGTAGCACCTGACCATAGATTATTTTGACGTAAATACTCAAATGTACGCTCGAGCGCCGGTTCTAAAATAAGATTTGTTTGAAATAAAGTGCCATCCATATCAAAAATAATTGCTGTTTGCATTATCATCACCTCGTATTAATTGTATAGCCAAATGTTTCACCGTTTTTTAAATTGAGTTCGTGCCCATTAATAACGACAATCTCATCGGTCAGCCATTGAATATTTGCTTCTTCGGCATGCTTTTCATAATAAATCTGCTTTTTAAATCCAAAAGGACCATCGAGTTCTCCTCGGACACCAAACGATCCCATCGCCCCTGCATCAAAAGCATAGAAATCCAAAGTATAACCCATCTTTGGTGAAAAGGATGTTAACAGATGTTCTGTACCGCCAAATGAATAGACAACGATTTTTAATGCGAAAAATAAAATAATGATCGATGTAAATACAATGGAGGTTGTATTCACAACAAAGGTAACCGCTTTTTTTAAGCGTGATAATTGTTTATATTCCTGAAGTAACGTATATATAATTAGCACAAAAAGAAGAGCGACAACGATAAGTGTTGTATAGGAAAACGTCCATAAAGTAGTTCGCATTAAATAAAAGCAAACTCCGATAAAGGCAAGACATAAACTGAAGATCATAATGGCAGACCAAAAATTCCGCAAAAAAGCACCTCTCAATCAACTGGAAAATAATGTTTTAACATTTGACGCTGATAAAAATAGAAAGTTGCAAGAAAAAAACAGCCGTTTCCAAAATAGCTACGGCTGTTCATTAATAATTATTGTGCTGGGTTTAATTCAAGTTCCACTTTAATCTTAATATCTTTACCTACTAATACGCCGCCTGTTTCAAGTGCTGCATTCCATGTAAGGCCGAATTCTTCACGGTCAATTTTTGTTTCCGCTTCAAAACCATAAACTTCAACACCCCATGGGTTTGTTCCTTTACCGCCATATTCCACATCAAATACTGCCGGTTTTGTTACATCTTTAATCGTCAAATCGCCTGAAACTTTATAATCGTCACCATCTTTTGTGATGTTTGTCGATTTGAATTTAATGTCAGGGAATTGCTCAATATCAAAGAATTCCGCTGATTTTAAGTGGTTGTCACGATCTTCATTGCTTGTATTAATACTTGTTGTATCGATAGTAATATCAATTTGTGCCGATGTTAAATCTTCTAAATTATCAACTTCTACATCCGCTGAGTAATTAGTAAACTGACCTTTTACTTTCGACACCATCATATGCTTGACTTCAAAACCAATTGTTGAGTGTGCCTGATCGATTTGCCATTTTGCCATGATAAATTCCTCCCAACTATTATGAAACCCAAGAAATTCTTTACCTTGAATTCGAGATAAATTTACCATATCAGGGGAAAGGTGTCAATTAAAATGTAAGACTATTTAAATAATTCTAACACTTTACAATACGTTAATTTTCCCTCATTAATTTAGCGATATCTTCATCAAAACCGTCATTCCGTTTTAGTAATTCATCAATGACAAGTTTTTGGCGTTCTTTCGAATGACCTTGGCTCAATTTTGCAACAGCTTCAATGGTGCTTATTCGTAATTTGAACGGCACAATGCCTTTCAATAAACCGGTCATATATTTGGAGTCGACATCATTTACATCATAGGAGCTATTTGGAGTTTCATACTTCTCAATTAAATGGTGAAGAGATCTCCGGATTTCTTCCTCATCCTCCATCATTTCGACAAGCCCCTTTACATGGATAGATACATAATTCCACGTTGGTACTGAATCTTTTGTTTCGTACCAGGAAGAGGAGATATAGCTATGTGGTCCATTAAAAACTGCGAGCACCTGTTGATCGAGAATATCTTTCCACTGTGTGTTGGCACGTGCAAAATGACCATATAGAAACTTTCCATCTTCACTTAAATAGAGCGGTAAATGAGTGGCTTCCGGTACCCCTTGATGAATGGAAACAACTGTCGCAAAACTATATTCCTTAATAATCTGATGAATCTTTTGCTCATCTGTTAACTGATACTGCTTTGGAATGTACATCGTTTTCCCTCACAAATGTTTTGTCATAATAAAATCGATTTGTTCTTCTTCACCCATGAAAAAAGAATGGGAGCCTGTTTTTTCAAAGCCCGCTTTTTCATAAAATGCGATGGCATTCATATTTTTTTCCCATACACCGAGCCAAATTTTGTTTTTATTCATTTCATTGGCCAGTTTGATCGCTTCATCCATCAATACTTTCCCTAAACCGAGTTTCTGAAAACGGCTTAGAATATAAATTCGCTCTACTTCAAGTGTATCGGGCCCTAATTGTTCGGACTGGGCTTCATCTATATTAACTTTTAAATAACCTGCAAGCTCTTCATTTACATACAGTAGCTTAAATAGTGAGTGTTTATTTTCAAGCTCAGCTGTCAGTTTTACTGCTGAAAAAGCTGTGTTCAAATACGCTGTCAAACTGTCATCGCTATTTTGCTCATGAAATGTTTCGTAAAATGTATCGCGGCTGATTGTTTGTATAGCGTCTAAATTTTCGGTAGTACATTGTATTAGTTGAATGTTCATTGTAATTACTCCTTAATAAATGTGTTTTTTCTACGCTTACATTTTCCCAATCTTTTAAAGAGAAGTAAACCGGTACTTTGGTAAAAAATAGTTGAAAACTGTATTGACAAAACATTCTATCTATTGTTATAGTTGGATTAACTAATGGAGAAAGATGGTGATGAATATGACTAAATTACATGAGATTGAATCAATGCAATTATGCTTGTCATATGACATTCGCCACAAAAGTGCCTTCTAATATAGAAGAGTCACGCTTCTTTACTGTGCGTATGAAACCTTATGACGGGCAAAATTGCTGGTCATAAGGTTTTTTTGTTTGCCTGAAAAACAAAAATACTATCATACGCCATTAGGAGGCAATACCATTGAATTTACAACAATTAGGTTTTACAGCATTTTTTGAAACACAATTACAAACATTAACGATTGATATGACGACAAAGCTTGTTGGACGCGTCATTCTCGAACATAAACATTCTTACCGTGTCCTGACAGAACAGGGTGAATATTTGGCAACGGTGTCCGGCAACTTTGCATACCACGCCTTTTCAAGAAAAGATTATCCCGCTGTAGGTGATTTTGTTGTTATTGAACAAATGCCGGGAGAAGAGCGTGCCATCATTCATTATTTATTTGATCGAAAATCTAAATTCACAAGAAAAATGGCAGGTCTAGAAGTTGATGAACAAATCGTGGCAACAAATGTTGATCTCATTTTACTTGTTATGAGTTTAAATGATGACTTCAATATACGCCGTTTGGAACGCTATTTAGTAGCTGCATGGGATTCAGGGGCAACACCGGTTATCGTATTAACGAAAGCGGATTTATGTGAGAATGTCACACCGTATTTAAAAGAAATCGAATCGGTTGCTTTCGGTGTGGATATTTTGACGGTGAGTGCGCAGACGGGTGAAGGAATGGCTTCATTAAATGCGTTGTTAACTGAAGGGAAAACTGCGGCATTACTCGGTTCTTCCGGTGCAGGGAAGTCGACACTTACGAATGCTTTGTTAAATACCGAACAAATGAAAGTGTCCACAATCCGTGAAGATGATGCAAAAGGTCGCCATACAACGACACACCGGGAACTTGTTGTTCTACCATCCGGTGCTTGTCTAATTGACACTCCAGGAATGCGGGAGTTGCAGCTATGGGATCAGGGAGACAGTCTAAATGCAAGTTTTTCCGATATTGAACAGCTTACAGAAAACTGCAGATTCCGCGATTGTAAGCATAAAAATGAACCCGGTTGTGCTGTATTGCAGGCAGTTGAAGAAGGAGCACTTGAGGCTGCAAGGTTAACGAGTTTCTTTAAACTGCAGCGGGAACTTGCTTATATCGAGAAAAAGGCGAATACGGATGCCCAGCTTGCGGAAAAGCGTAAATGGAAACAAATATCAAAAAGCATAAAGAAAATGAGATAATTTATAAGTAGATGCACAGTTTTGTGCATCTGCTTTTTTATGTAATCAGGAACTTTGAACAGTCATTGATTGTTAGGAAGATTGAGCTATAATAAGTGGAGTGAATGGATTACAGCGTTATTATTTTATTGTTGTTTAACATAATCGAACCGGTTGAAGATTAGTAAAAAAAGTATTTACAGTGTTATCGCTTACTTATCAGGTAAGCAGTATTTTCGTATTCAATGTAATTACATTTCTCACCCAAAAAGTGAATCGATTCCTTTAAAATATGCATTTATAGGACTTAAATGCATATTTACAGGGAATAGTAAAATAGTAGAAAAAACTAGTAATTTATAACATTTAGTAGTTGCTTTCTCTTAATAATTAAATAATGAAAAGAGATGAATTTCATGACAGTCACTGGTATTTTAACAGTCACCATTTTTGCATTAAACATATTGCTTGCCCTCGTATTAATATTCATCAGCAAAAAAAACGCTTCCTCTACATGGGCATGGATATTCGTGCTCTTTTTCTTACCGGTTTTTGGTTTTATTTTGTATTTGCTTTTAGGACGGAATTTACAGAAGAAACATTTTGTAAGGTGGCGTGCGGTACAGCAGGAGGAATCCCTTGATGCATTTCAGGATCAAAAAAATGCGTTGGAAGAAGGAACATACGAATTCCCGAATGCCATTACTAAAAAGCATGAAGCATTAATTAAGATGAACGTCGATTATAACCATTCTTTATTAAGTTCGAAAAATGATGTCAAAATACTGTCAGAAGGGAAAGAAAAATTCCGTTCGGTCATTGAAGATATCGAAAATGCAAAACAGACCATTCATATACAGTACTATATTTATAAAATGGATGATGTCGGGAAAAGTATTTTTAATGCGCTCGTCAAAAAAGCAAAAGAGGGCATTGAAGTTCAGATGATGTACGACGATTTAGGTTCGCGGACATTACGCAAAAAGGATCTGAAAAAATTGACGGATGCCGGTGGGCAGGTGGAAGCGTATTTTTCTTCATATTTTAAGCTGTTTAATCCACGTATCAATTTTCGTAATCACCGGAAACTCATTATTATTGACGGTAAGGTTGGATATATCGGCGGGTTTAATGTCGGAAATGAATATGCCTGTCTGGATGACGATATCGGGTACTGGCGCGATACGCATTTGAGAATCGAGGGTAATTCTGTCTATAATATGCAGGCGCATTTTCTATTTGACTGGTACCAGGCGAGAAAAGAAGAGCTGACTGAAATCGAACAAAGATATTTTCCAACCTTTACAGTAGATGCGGACACACCTGTTCAAATCGTATCGAGCGGCCCTGATACGGATTTTGAATCGATTAAAAACAGCTATATCCGGATGATTTTAAGTGCCAAAAAGTATGTATATATTCAATCGCCATATTTTGTACCGGACGAACCATTTATGCATGCGGTTCAAATTGCTGCTTCATCAGGCGTTGATGTGCGCATTATGACGCCCGAAGTAACCGATCATGCTTTCGTATACGGAGCCAATTCAGCATACAGCGGCGACTTATTGGAGGTTGGCGGTCGAGTGTACCGTTATAAAAAGGGCTTCCTTCATGCAAAAATGATTGTCATTGACGATGAAGTGGCGACAATTGGTACGGCTAATATTGATGTCCGCAGTTTTAGCCTGAATTTTGAAATTAACGCCATTCTATATGATGCAAATTTGGCGATACAATGCAGAGAACTGTTTGAAGCAGATATTAAGGACAGTTTTGAATTAACGAAAGAGCAATATGACGAACGCAAAACTTGGACGAAAATTCGAGAATCCGTTTCGCGTTTATTATCACCGATTTTATAATGCCGGAGCTAGCCGATTACACAGGCTAGCTTTTTTATTTCTAAAACCGAAATATTTCCGAGCATTTTAACTTATTTTTTAGTAAAATAAGAATTGAACTACAATTCAGAAAGTGGGTAATAAAATGGTGAATGTTAAATATCCTGAAGTTTGGGATTTGGATGTGTTTTTCCCTGGCGGCAGTGCTTCTCCGCAATTAATCGAGCATATTGAAAGTTTGTCTCCTAAACTGGAAGTATTGAAAGAAAAAGTCGACAAATTCGAAGTTCCGCAAACTAGTGATGCGGCATTGGAAATCCAGTCAATTTTGGAAAGCATCAAAGAAGTAATGCTGCACATTTCTCAGGCAGGGGCGGTGCTTTCTTGCTTAACTGCACAAGACACAACGGATCGTGAGGCATTATTGTTGCAAGGCCAATTATCCGGAATTGCGGCAAATTCTTCGCCAATCTTAGAAAGCTTCAATCAAAAATTGGGTAAAATTGAACAGTCAACTTTCGAAGCATTATTACAGACAGAAGAATTGGCTCAATTCGAATTCATCTTAACGGAATGGCGCGAAAAATCGAAAGAGTCATTATCCGAAGAAGAAGAAGCGCTAATTTCAGCTTTAGGTGTTGATGGATACAGTTCTTGGGGCCAACTTTATAATATGCTGATCGGCGATATTAAAGTGGAAGTAGAAGTGGATGGCGAAAAGAAATTACTGTCAGTTGGGCAAGCAAACAATTTAAGTTCACATAAAGACCGCACAGTACGAAAAGCGGCATTTGATGCATTGGAAGAAGTGTTTACAGAGCGTGAAGAGTTCTTTGCCAAAACATTGAATCACTTGGCAGGTTTCCGTTTAGCCGTCTATAAAAAGCGCGGCTGGGACTCAGTTACAAAAGAGCCGCTACAAATTAACCGCATGAAACAGGAAACAATTGATGCGATGTGGGGTGCCATTACATCTCGTAAGGCGACATTTGCAGGTTATTTGCAGCATAAAGCAAGTCTGTTAGGTACAGAGCAATTGGACTGGTATGACTTTGATGCACCAGTTACGGATTCAAAAGCTACGATGTCCTACCAGGAAGGTGCCGAGTTCATCTTAAAACATTTTGGCCGCTTTGGTTCGGAAATGGAAAGCTTTGCACGTACAGCATTTGAAGACGGGTGGATCGAAGCAGAAGACCGTGATAATAAACGTCCTGGCGGTTTCTGTACAGGAATGCCATTATCAGAGCAATCTCGTATATTCATGACATACTCCGGCTCGATGTCAAATGTTTCGACATTGGCACATGAACTGGGACATGCTTTCCATTCATATGCACTGCGCCCTGTTCATCCACTGAACCGCCGCTATGCAATGAATGTTGCTGAAACAGCTTCAACGTTTGCAGAAATGATTGTTGCCGATGCAGCAGTTGAAGAAGCAGCAACTGAACAAGAAAAGATTGCATTACTGGAAGATAAAATTCAACGTTCTGTTGCCTTCTTTATGAATATCCATGCGCGTTACTTATTTGAAACTCGTTTTTATGATGAGCGCAAAAAAGGCATTGTATCAACGAAACGCTTGAACGAACTTATGGAAGAAGCTCAAATTGAAGCACATGCAGGCGGGTTGGGTGAAACACATCCGCACTTCTGGGCATCTAAAATGCACTTCTATATTACAGGTGTACCGTTCTATAACTTCCCGTACACATTCGGTTATTTGTTCTCATTAAGCATTTACGCGAAAGCAAAAGAAGAAGGTAAGGGCTTCGAAGAGAAGTATATGGCTCTGTTGCGTGACACAGCTATCATGACAGTCGAAGAATTGGCAATGAAGCATTTAGGTGAAGACATTAGGAAAGAAGATTTCTGGTTAAAAGGAATCGCACTTTGTGAAAAAGATGTCGAGGAATTTATCGCTTTAACGTCTAAATAGGTTGCAAAAAGGGGCTGTGAAAAAAACAGCCCCTTTTTTATATCCTATTATAATATCAATAAACTTATAGCGGTTTTTTGTGCAGCGTAAATCCTAATGTATCCGCATCGCGTATCGTGATCGTATACGTACCGCTTACTTGATCGTGCTTTACATCAATATTGTCCAATCCTTTATCATAACGGAAAAGAATTTCACCTTCAGCCGATTTATAAACGACATGCAAATCATCGCGTTTCACTTCAAATGTAGGCGTGAAGTCAGGATTGCGGTCAGTGAATTCATTGATAAACAATTTGGCACCTTGTTCAACAAAATCTTCCCGATTCTCCGGTGGGGCAATCGCTTCATAAATATTATGGACCGATGCGTCGAGCTCAATATATTTACCGTGTTCAAATTCCTCGTCAATCGCTCTTTGGAGTTGGGGAGTCTGCTCTTCGTTTAGAGATTCCGCAATTTTCTCATATAATTCCTTCATGAGCATTTTTGTTTTCTTTTTGTCTGATGCAATCGGAGTAGCCTGCAAGAAAGTTTCCATAAAGAACTTCGCCGGTTCACCATCCGATTGCTTATCCAATACATAAACATTTTCTTCAAGCGGATCATAATTCATTCGAATGAGTGCACATTTTTGTACACGACTGGATGCATCAGGCAAAATATTTTCGATCGTTTTCAAATGCAATGTTTCCAAATCAATCTGTACTGCATCTTTTGGATCCAGCTTTAACAGTAGAATATAATCTTCGCCAATAAGTTCAATATGCGCGACAAATACTGAACCGTTACTGTTCGATACCGTTTGCATAATTTGATACAGTTTATTTGATAAATCATTGGCCAGTGATAAGAAGTGTGTGTCATCAGGATATTCTGCATAACGGTTCATTTTCGTCAGAATATCATTGTCACGGTCTAAAAATTTGCATGCAACAGATTTCGGGCTATTCATCGTCGCATCTATGTATGATTCAAAAAACTGACTGTACACTTCAGATTGGAGTGCGGATAAATCCATTGTTTCACTTGCGGACACAAAACGGCTTTGCTGCATATCCAGCAATGTAACAGCCATCCGTTTCATTTGGATTGATAAGGTTGTTTCAACTTCATTCATCTTTACATAGCTCCTTTTAAATTCCGATTTTTAAAGTATAGCGGACATTATGAATTTTTGCACGGGCTCAAACTTAGTTTACAAACGCGAACATATGTGTTATGATAGTTTTTGTGCTATTTTAGATAGTGCTATAAATGAATTGGCATTTCTGCTAGTGTTTTTGAAGATACTTATTCACACTGGCGCAAGCTTCAGGGCTGCAAGGACATAGTAGCAGGTTGGGACTATGTTGCTTAAGTTAGAAGAGATTAGTAGAATTTTACCGCGGTTAAAACTGGAGTTGTGCACTCCGAATAAATATAAATTCCCCGGATGATCGGGTTGAGACTTTCATTTATTTATAAATCTATCTATTAAATACTAAAGGGGTCCCCAACATTTGGGGGCCCCTTGTCCAATTCACAGAATAAAAACCAACAGCTTTTAGACTTTTATTTTATTAATTAGCCTATTTGGATTCCTGCTTCTACCAAGTGATGTTCAACTTCCTTCAAAACATGGCTGGGGTAAATGGTTCATCAATAAAGTCATATACCTATGATGCGGACGGCTTTCCACTAACAATGGCTTACAATGGAAAGGTGTATTATTATTTAACTAATTTCCGAGGCGATGTTCTAGCGCTCTTAGATAGTCAAGGTAATATTGTTGCAGAGTACACGTACGATTCTTGGGGTAATATTTTATCACAAAAAGATTTAGACAATCAAGAGAATATCGATATTTCAATGGAAAACCCTTATAGATATGCAGGCTATAGATACGATAAGGAATCAAATTTGTATTATTTATTAGGAAGATATTATAATTCTGATGCAGGGGTGTTCTTATCACGTGATTCATATATAGGGGATTTAAATACTCCAAAATCTATGCATGGGTATATCTACGCAGATAATAACCCTATTGCCAATGTGGATCCAAACGGTGAACGAGCTAGGGCTATTATATTCATATTTTCAACAGTTGCTAAGAAATTTGTGAAAAAAGATAAGAAAGCCTCCTTGATTTGGTCATCATATCGAGTAAAACATGTTCGTGAACATGGGAAAAATAATCGTTCTAAACCTTATCATGGTGTCTTTAATGAAGACCCAATAGTGACTACTAATGTAGCTTGGGGAAGAAAAGGAAATCAAAAGCCTAGACTTCAAAAAGATGGTAGATTGAATTATGTGATTTGGTATAAAAATGTAGGGTATCAGGGTGGCTATAAAGGTAGTAAGAAAAAGTTAAATAATGTTAAAATTGTTGTAGGTTCCAATGGTAGGTCAGTAATAACATCTTTCCCTTGGTAATAGGTAATTCAGTGGTAGCAGCTTATTCTGCTCAATGGGAAATAAAATGACTAACTAACAAGATCTACTATAAAAGATGAAAAGGTGAAAAAATGAAATTTAATTATAAAATAACAGATGCAGGTTGGGCTACATGCGAACTGGAATCGTCAAGTCAACAATTTTCATTTGAGGCTAGTTGTATTTCTGATGCATTGAAAGAATTTTTAGAAGCTATCGTGCGGTTGAATCCAGATATTGATCCAGAGTTTTATGAAGATGAAACAGAATGTAGTTGGCATCAAGAGCCCGGTTTAATTGAGTGGGAATTCAATATTTCCGAGATAAAAAGCACTGAAGAAAATCTATTTTTTACAGTGAAACAATATGAAGATGATAGTAGAAAACATCGACCATTCATTGATGTGAAATTTTCATGTAATTACGATAAATTCGTGTCATCGATAGTAACGAGTTTAGAATCTCTCATCACAGAGTTTGGTCTAGTCGGTTATGCGGAAATGTGGGATGGAGCTGATTTCCCAATAGCAAATTACTTAAAGTTAAAACAATATACTATAGATAAAGCGGTCTTTCCAGCCGTTACAGAAACGATTGATGATAGCTTAAAAACAACGACAAGTCTGGAATATGAAATGAAATTACTCATAACAAATTTAAAAAATATCAAATAATTTATAAACATAAAATACTGCACCTTTTATAGAAAAAGAGACAATCGTTATTCAATACAAAGATTAGAGTTTCTAAAATATAATCAGTTAAATTTATAAGTACCCTTTAGCTTGCCTTTATAATTTTTTTATAAAGGTAGGCTTTTTTTAGTACAAAATACTTCAGATGATTTTGTGCAGTATTAAAGCTTTTGATACGATTGATTTTTAAATGTTAAAGCAATTTAGGATTTATGTACACCCTCTTTTTATAGAGGTACACCGGCATCTGTTGCAATAATGATTCCATTAACACCACAAGCGGCACCACCAGAAGATTAACAGATGTGCATACTTCAATTGAAAGCATTTAGGCAAAAACTTATTAAAGGAAAATTCCTGTTTTCTTAGTATGATTGTCACAGGAAGGGGAATTAAATTGAAGTCATTTTTAACAAAAATAAAATATAGTATTATAAATTCATCGACTCCAAAAATTTCAAAAAACGCATGTTACTTTTGCAAAAGAAAAGCACCTGACTTGAGAGTTTATAAAAATGAAATTAACAAGAAGGTTAAGGTCTGTCAATTATGCGTTGATTAAAGGTACGAATAAACCTTGCTATTTAATTGAAGTATGCTTTGTCAATGACAGCGTAGACGTGGCGTTGTACCGTAAACACTTTGATGCTATATGTCAAGCTATTGTAAGTGAGTTAGCAAAAGCAGTAGGTAAAACATTAAAGCCTTCCACAACTACTTCACCTGCGGAGGACAAGGAGGTACGGATATTGGATACCAGTCCATCACTCAGTGACACAGTAAAAAGCATCTTAGACAACAAAGCACAACGTGCGCATAAGTCTTGGCTTGATAAGTTAAATGACCGTACTATTACAAACGATGAGATTTTAGCATTGGCTGCTATGTCTATTGTGAATGAAAAAAATAAATTAAAGCCCGTTACTACTGAAAATCCAGTGGTAGCGGGCATTTTATTTAACAAAAATTAGATTGTTATTCTACCATCGGAACATATTGTGGAATAACTCTCAATAAGAAACATTTAGATATTCTTACGAGAATATAAAAGAACTAAAAGTTTATTGTAGGGTATTGTCTATTTATTCATTTTATTTTCTGTGATTGAAGGTATTATAATAAATTTAAAAATATAATCTTCAGTTAACGGACGCGCGTCTTCACTAAGAAAATCGCGTTTTTTATTCGTGCCAAGGTATTTCTTGAGTTTTAAGAAGAAAAATTTAATGAAGTCATGCTTCTTATTAATCTTAAAGTAAGGATTTACATTTTAATCATATGGTTTATCATAATCCCGAACTTTAAGTTCTTTAAGGAATTCAATAAAATTTATCCTATTTCTATATTTTTCTCTATAATATGATTTTTTATTAAGAAAATCTTCTTTAACAATTTTAATAATATATGGTTTCATACGTGTTTCCTCCGCATAATCATAACTTTCGGTAAGCTCTATTAGAAAGGAAACAATATAATTAAATAATACAGGAAAATCTTTTTCGATTTCTTCCTGGTATTCAATTAAAGCTTTAATATACTTATATAACTCACTTTGTTTAGTAAAACGGAAACTGCATCCTGTATTCCAATACCCAAGCCAAATAGTAAATATACCAACAGAATACCGTCTCAATTCTTTATCAGGACCCCCAAAATATAAATAATATGGGTAATGAGGAAACGACATTCCACCATCAAAACCTAATATTCTGAAGCCACTGTTCAATACTTTGTTTAATTCAGTAAGAATCATATTTTTCTCTTCCGTTGTAAGTTCTATTTGTATATTTTTATCTTTTGAGCTCATAATAACCTCCTTCTAAACTGTACACTCTTATTATATCAAAATTTTGGTAAGTGTTGCATATTACCATCATATGTAATATTATATAAATATACTATTTTTATATTAATTTTGGTATTTATATTAGGAGGAATTATAATGAAAAAAGTATTTTTTATCTTTACCATGCTAATGTTTCTATTTAGCAGCGTTTTTCTTGCAAGCCCTAAGTCTGTTAGCGCAGATCCAGGCATGTTCGCGGAAATGGTTAGGGATCAAGCATCTGATGCTTGTATTAATAATATAGCAAGAGCAAGCTTACCATTAACTCAAGAATTAGATATATATAATTATGAAATGTCGGAAGAAGAGGAAGATACTTTTACAATTATTGAAGATGAAGGTACCTATACTAGAACGGTAGAAACAAACGATTCTATTATGCCTTACGCTGTATCAGCTTTCAAAAATGAGGTTGCAACTTCAAGCCAAGGGTCGAAAATTATTTTGCCACTTGGGCAATTTACACCTGCTTATGGCTATTGTCACACTTTTAAAGGTCATATGCTTAATTCAGACGGAACCAAAAAGCACTCTGTAAAAATTGGTGGCGAACCAAAATCTCAATTTCAATACCCAAGATATCCTGAGACAACTATGGATATTATAGTAGAAGTTGTAAACGGTACTACAGATTTAAAGTGTCAAAAAGAGAGACCAACTCGTTGCACTAAAGAAGCGAATAGTAAACTAGAAGGCCAGAAAGTGAAAGTGGTGTTAGAAAGAGGTAAAAGCTTCTCTGGTTATAGTAACTACAACTGGGTTGTAATTACTGCTTATCCTAAATGGTGAAAATTAGATGGTAATAAACTTCCTTATATCATATAAACAAAGCTCTCTAAAACGCTTCGAGTAGCGTTTTAGAGGCCCTTTTGGACTTATTCAAAGCTTCTTAATGCCCATTACCTTAATTGGTAGTGGGCTTTTTTTATCAAAAAATCTATGTTGCCAAAATGCAAACGTTCGTTCTATCATATATACAAACGAGTGTTCTTACGTAAATTAAGAAAGGGGATTGGTGGCCATAATTAAAGCTGATGAGAGACAATTATTACACAGATATATACTAGTAGATCTAGCCGTTAAATCCATTCAATTTGATTATCAAAAGGCAGAACAGCTCAAAATGAAAGTGGTCTTTATGCCGTTAATAGATACGCTAATAAAGGATTTGCGCAAAGAATATATTGAACTTAAAAATCAGCTAGCACAACAAAAAATAAGGGTGGTAGAGTGGCGAACTATAGATGAATACTTTAGCGATGTGCAAGTCGCAACGGCAGGGGACGATATAGTGCTCCGATATGCCAACAAGGCTCGTAAAACCCAAGTTGAAAATTACTTCTAACCCAAATACACAATTTAAAGCCGAAAAATAAAGCCTTCCACAGACTAGTTGTGGAGGACTTATTTTATTTATTTAACTAGTCATTTGGGAACGTTTATTTAATCTATGCATTTCATAATTTGACTCATGTGCCTTATTAAAATTCAATTTATTTTTTTGTTAGAATTTTTTTTATTGAAAAACATGAGACCACCTTGAATGAATAAAAATGCTCCAATAAGTTTCACTATAATTTGCACTGAAAAATGAAGATTGAAAACATATATGGTAAGTACTTTAGCGCCTATTAAAAGTAATATAATACCTAATATTTTTTTCAAAGTTATCCCTCTTTTTTAATCTTGACTTAATAATGTACTAATTCAATAAAAATAAAAATCTTTATTTACCTATAAAATACTCCCAAAATGGTGTTGAAGTGACCCTAAAAGTTAGATACGGTTATTTCACATAGCTGTTTGGGGATGAGTTCGAAAGTGTATCGAGCTCATGCTTGAACAATTGTATACGTCCCCACGATTCGCTAGTTCACCTCGAATACGAAGGTAGCCAATACGACCTTCATGTTCTTGATAAATAGCCTGTTTTTCAGTTTTTAAATCGGCATCTAAATTAGTTCTTTACAATATCATTATATGCGTGCTACGTGGAATCTGTGTGAATGCCACAAGCGCCTTCAAAGCAATCAGAAATTAAACGTTTACGCATGAAAAATGAGTACTAAAAAAAAGTTGCATGTCTGAGTTCGAAACAATGACAAATTACCAGGTGAGACAGTTAAGAGTTCATACCAGTTAAATGCACAAATGATTCAATTAGATACGATACAAGATGCAATAGCAAAATTAATGGAGCGCATTGATGAAATCAAATATAAAGGTTGGGACCAGGATGGAGGCATGGCATTTCTATCGATTGGAGAAATTGAAAGAACGGTACGATTAATTGATATGGCTTTCCTGCCGTTAAAAAATGAAATGAAGGAATCCGTTAGTGAATTAAACAAAACATCTAGTATGACTTTCGATATAGTGATGAAAGAAAATAAAAAAGCCGATGCGCCAACATCGACTAAGGAAATATAATCCGTTTTTTATTTTAACATGTACAAAGAGCTTACTCAATCTGGGTAGGCTATTTTCGTTCACTAAAATGCCCTTTAGATTGGTAATTTCATGCTTTAATACAATAATTCCCTCTAATTTTCTTTAATTAATTTAAAATAAATTAGAAGTATGTATAATTAAATTACAGGTTATTATTTAACCACTACTTTTCTTTTTATTATGTCGACACATTTTGCTTGTCAGACGACTTTGAACTTTTTTTACTCCTTTGGGGGTACGTGTAATTATGAAAATGGATAACTATGCCCATTTTTAAAAAACGTACGTCTGGCGGAGAATTCAATTACATATTAACTGCTGAACGAACGAGATTTTTTCTTGTTCGTTTTTTTGTTTTTTAAACAGGATTTTGAAATTTTAGCTGAGACTTAGTAAAGCTTGGTATGAGGAATTACTCATACGCATACTTAAACGATTACCAAGACAATTACTGAGTAACTGCCAGGTTATAGGCATTAATGAAGCCTGAAATGCAGTGGTACCAATGATTTTAATTAGTTTAGCAATAGGTAAAATAACCGCGATAATATTAATGTAAAGAGGTGTTTGATTCGAATGCATTTAACCCCAAACGAACAATTTATTTTAAGTATTTTATTTCGGTACCGTGGATCAATCCAATCGTATATCACGAAATTTCTTTACAAGAAAAATGACATAACTTATTCGAATGAAAAATACGTATATGGGCTACTAAGCAAACTAAGAAAAAAATCATTGGTAACATATAAAACAGTAAGATATTTAGATAAGGAATTATTTCTTTATTATCTTACTCCAAGAGGACTGGAATATATTAAAGGACTTTTAGACATTGATGTGGGTGTAAACGGGACAGGTACACTTCCACATCATGATGAAACAACCTACTGGGATATTCCATACGAATTTTATAAACCGCCCTTAAAACAAGTAGATCATTTTTTAATGACACAAGAGGCCTATCAACAAATAGAAACTGAACATAAATTGATTATGAATTATGGTGTTACGTATAAAACATCTCATTATTCATCAATCAGTTTTACATACAAAGGTGAAAAATTGAAATTGCGTCCGGATTCCATGATTTATATAGGGAGAAAGCCAATCGCATTAGAGGTAGACCGTTCTACGGAATGGAGTAAACAATTGATCGATAAATTCATTCGTTATAAAAACTATTTTAATTATTGTGTTGAAAGAAATTTACCGCTGCCATTTGATTCAATTTTGTTTGTAGCTCAATCAGGATTGCCACCTAGAGCCTATAAACGAAGATGGGCTACTATTCGCTCCGCTTTTAAGGAGGTTTTTGGGGATGATTACAATGAGGTTAATTTGATGCTTTATCCAGTTGACTGTATTAAGGAATTACCATTGCAATTTGAAATTGAAACATATTATAAAAACCGTGCATTAGCTAGTAATAATACTGAAGAAGTCATAGTGACATATTACAAAACAGGGGTTGATATTAAATGAAACGTATGGTGTGTGGGCGAAATAAAGTATTAGAAAAAAACGAGGAAGAAGGAGCGCTTGAAGTGGTAGTTGAAATTGAGAAATCGGTATTAATTGAAATTATGGAAGAGCTTGTAGAATTAAAATCTCTAACTAAAGAAAATTTATTAAACAAATTAATTTTTAAGGAAAAAGTATTTAATTATCCCGGAATTTCATCAGAGGAAGTAGAAGCACATGGAGAAAAGAGTGAAGAAGAATCGTTGGAGATAGCTTACAGAATACAAAAGCTATCTGATATAATTGAAAAACAAATAGCTTAGAACACATTAGGCAGATCGTCTACGACAATTGTAGAGTTCTGCTTTTTTCATCCATATAAACATGCCCACCAAAGCGTGAATTTTAATTGTGGGGCTAGCCCCAAATTGCCCCAATTCATTGTCCCAAACAGACATAAACTGCCCCAAAAAGAAACATCATTTTGCTATATTCTGCAAAGTTGATGAAATAAGAGATACCCTAGAAATATGATGAATAAAGGATTCTAGGGCGTAATAATGTTGCTTAGTGCATAATAAAGTTATTAGTCCGTGAAGCATAAAGAAGTCATATACCCAAGCATTAGTAATAATCCAAGACCCATAACAATGTCCATTTTTTAAAACCTCCCTTAATATAACCTACAATATCTTCCTTTTTTATTGTACAATGTTTACAATAAAGATGAAACTATTTGTTATAATATTCGTATATATAAGTAAGAGCGTTTTAAAATTATACATAATAAAAGTGGGTGATAGACTTGAAGAAATGGATTTACAAATCTCTCGTTGTTTCTGTCGCGTTATTATCGTTTGGTTTAATTACACCAAAACATGAAATTTGGGCGAATTTTGATGAAGATCGTCATGGCAAATCGGTATTGGATCGTCCAAGCGACAACCATATTTCAGCTGCCTATCAGTTGGATGATATTATCGTTGATGAAAAACCCCTGCCAACTACGGATGACTTTGTGTCTGCTGCAAAAGAACAATCATACATAAAATTTGGAACAAAAGTCGGACCGGTTATTGAACAACAATTCGAAACTGATATTTTTCCGAAAATCGAAGAGGCTATTGCAATGACAGTGGAACGAGTTGGTGATGAAAAACTGCGTAACTTAACGGTTTCCGAAAAACCAAGTGGTGATTACTCGGAAAAAATCTTCCACATTGTTGACAGTAAATCAAAAACAGACGTAATCCGATTCCATGTACGAACAGAGAACCGTCCTTTTGATGGCTACTACTATAATTTCCACTATCATACGTTTGAAGACAACTACTCAAAGCATTACGACCTTGGCGAGATTTACTGGAGCAAAAACACACCGCCTAAATGGTTATCATAGCAAGATTCAGCACCCGCCTACTGGTCGGGTGTTTTTTTTATGTACACAAATATTTCTCACAATACTAGCTTCTCAAAACTATGCTTTCCATCCATTACCAAAAGAAATCTAAGGGACAAAAGCTTAAATAGTCTCCGATTGGCCAACCTTTAATTTAAGGAGCATTCCTGTTAGAAAGATTTTCGGGGACTTGAAAACAAAAAAGCCCTCCTGTATGATGCTTGAGTGTCAACGGTCATTGACTCATACATCTACAGGGAGGACCCATTCCAATGAATTTTAATACGAATGACAAAATTAATCAAGTTTCTGAAAATACTCTAGTTATCGGCATCGACATTGCTAAACATAAACATTATGCTTGTGCAATTGATGATCGAGGTCGTGTGCTCCAAAAATCATTTCCAATCATGCAATCACGTATTGGGTTTGAAAACTTTTATGAACGCCTAATGGCGCTCAAAGCAGCTTATGACAAACAAGAAATTCTCATTGGGTTTGAGCCAACAGGCCATTACTGGATGAACTTAGCTGCGTTTTTGACGAACTATGGAATTCCATTCGTAATGGTTAATCCAATGCACGTTAATCGCTCGAAGGAATTAGATGACAACCTGCAAACGAAGAATGACCAAAAGGATGCGCTAGTCATTGCTCGCCTTATGAGAGACGGTCGTTTCAGCTATCCCCGTCATCTCGAAGGAATCGAGGCTGAGTTACGAAATGGAGCAACATTACGTTCAAAGATTCAAGAAGATTTAAATGCCTTACAAAATCGCATTATTCGTTGGTTGGATCGCTTTTTCCCTGAATTCACACAAGTGTTTAAAAGCTTTGGGAAAATGGCCTATGCGGTGCTCGAAATGACACCGTTGCCAACAGATATTGTAGGAAAATCACCAGAAGAATTACTATTTTTATATCGCCAGGTAGACGGCATGAAAAGCCCACAGCTACCTAAGGCAAAGCAATTAGTCGAGGTTGCAGAAAGCTCAATTGGGCTGACAGAAGGTTTAGTGATGGCCAAATTCGAAATCGCCACGCTTCTTTCACAGCATAAATTGATGCACGCTCAACTTGACGAATTAACAGCTCAGCTCGTAGAGCTAGCCAAACAAATGATGGAATATGAATATTTAGCATCGGTACCTGGAATCGGGGATGTCACGATTGTCGATTTACTATCAGAGGTTGGTTCTTTAGCGCAATATACACATCCACGCCAATTAATTAAACTAGCGGGACTCACATTGCGTGAAAACTCTTCTGGTCAGCAAAAAGGACAAAAACGGATTTCCAAGCGAGGTAGAAGAAAACTACGCGCCCTTCTGTTCCGAGTCATGATGCCGTTAATCTTGCATAATCCAGCCTTTAAGCAATTACATGAATATTACACAACGCGCACGGTCAATCCGCTCCGAAAGAAGCAATCAATTGTGGTACTGTGTGGCAAGTTATTGAAAGTTTTACATGCCTTGTGCAAGAGAAAAACATTGTTTAACGAACACCAAATGATGAACGATTTCGCCCGTCTTCAAACGGCTGCCTAAAACGCCACCAACAGAAGTCAAAAACAAGAGGATGACACGGAGAAGCCGGCATTATTTTCACCATCCGACCGTTGAATGAATTCAATTGAGTCCACAAAGGAGCATCGCCAGCCTCTGCCTTATGAATAGACCGAACGAAGGAATGTACGCGCAAAAAGACGCCTAGAGACATGGGAGGGTCCGTCATCATAAGCTACGCAGAGATCCAAAAGTGCATCAAAATACTGCACTGGATTAGGAGAAACATTACCATATAATGGTTTGTCCTTTAGCGAAGCGTTCGGACATAATGTTAAATAAATCAAGAATTACAAAATAACGATAGATGTATGTGTCAAAAATTATTTTTTGGACATTCAAAAATGGCGCAAGCCATTGATATATCAACATTTATAGAGGGAGGTGAAGACATTAGGAAAGAAGATTTCTGGTTAAAAGGAATCGCACTTTGTGAAAAAGATGTCGAGGAATTTATCGCTTTAACGTCTAAATAGGTTGCAAAAAGGGGCTGTGAAAAAAACAGCCCCTTTTTTATATCCTATTATAATATCAATAAACTTATAGCGGTTTTTTGTGCAGCGTAAATCCTAATGTATCCGCATCGCGTATCGTGATCGTATACGTACCGCTTACTTGATCGTGCTTTACATCAATATTGTCCAATCCTTTATCATAACGGAAAAGAATTTCACCTTCAGCCGATTTATAAACGACATGCAAATCATCGCGTTTCACTTCAAATGTAGGCGTGAAGTCAGGATTGCGGTCAGTGAATTCATTGATAAACAATTTGGCACCTTGTTCAACAAAATCTTCCCGATTCTCCGGTGGGGCAATCGCTTCATAAATATTATGGACCGATGCGTCGAGCTCAATATATTTACCGTGTTCAAATTCCTCGTCAATCGCTCTTTGGAGTTGGGGAGTCTGCTCTTCGTTTAGAGATTCCGCAATTTTCTCATATAATTCCTTCATGAGCATTTTTGTTTTCTTTTTGTCTGATGCAATCGGAGTAGCCTGCAAGAAAGTTTCCATAAAGAACTTCGCCGGTTCACCATCCGATTGCTTATCCAATACATAAACATTTTCTTCAAGCGGATCATAATTCATTCGAATGAGTGCACATTTTTGTACACGACTGGATGCATCAGGCAAAATATTTTCGATCGTTTTCAAATGCAATGTTTCCAAATCAATCTGTACTGCATCTTTTGGATCCAGCTTTAACAGTAGAATATAATCTTCGCCAATAAGTTCAATATGCGCGACAAATACTGAACCGTTACTGTTCGATACCGTTTGCATAATTTGATACAGTTTATTTGATAAATCATTGGCCAGTGATAAGAAGTGTGTGTCATCAGGATATTCTGCATAACGGTTCATTTTCGTCAGAATATCATTGTCACGGTCTAAAAATTTGCATGCAACAGATTTCGGGCTATTCATCGTCGCATCTATGTATGATTCAAAAAACTGACTGTACACTTCAGATTGGAGTGCGGATAAATCCATTGTTTCACTTGCGGACACAAAACGGCTTTGCTGCATATCCAGCAATGTAACAGCCATCCGTTTCATTTGGATTGATAAGGTTGTTTCAACTTCATTCATCTTTACATAGCTCCTTTTAAATTCCGATTTTTAAAGTATAGCGGACATTATGAATTTTTGCACGGGCTCAAACTTAGTTTACAAACGCGAACATATGTGTTATGATAGTTTTTGTGCTATTTTAGATAGTGCTATAAATGAATTGGCATTTCTGCTAGTGTTTTTGAAGATACTTATTCACACTGGCGCAAGCTTCAGGGCTGCAAGGACATAGTAGCAGGTTGGGACTATGTTGCTTAAGTTAGAAGAGATTAGTAGAATTTTACCGCGGTTAAAACTGGAGTTGTGCACTCCGAATAAATATAAATTCCCCGGATGATCGGGTTGAGACTTTCATTTATTTATAAATCTATCTATTAAATACTAAAGGGGTCCCCAACATTTGGGGGCCCCTTGTCCAATTCACAGAATAAAAACCAACAGCTTTTAGACTTTTATTTTATTAATTAGCCTATTTGGATTCCTGCTTCTACCAAGTGATGTTCAACTTCCTTCAAAACATGGCTGGGGTAAATGGTTCATCAATAAAGTCATATACCTATGATGCGGACGGCTTTCCACTAACAATGGCTTACAATGGAAAGGTGTATTATTATTTAACTAATTTCCGAGGCGATGTTCTAGCGCTCTTAGATAGTCAAGGTAATATTGTTGCAGAGTACACGTACGATTCTTGGGGTAATATTTTATCACAAAAAGATTTAGACAATCAAGAGAATATCGATATTTCAATGGAAAACCCTTATAGATATGCAGGCTATAGATACGATAAGGAATCAAATTTGTATTATTTATTAGGAAGATATTATAATTCTGATGCAGGGGTGTTCTTATCACGTGATTCATATATAGGGGATTTAAATACTCCAAAATCTATGCATGGGTATATCTACGCAGATAATAACCCTATTGCCAATGTGGATCCAAACGGTGAACGAGCTAGGGCTATTATATTCATATTTTCAACAGTTGCTAAGAAATTTGTGAAAAAAGATAAGAAAGCCTCCTTGATTTGGTCATCATATCGAGTAAAACATGTTCGTGAACATGGGAAAAATAATCGTTCTAAACCTTATCATGGTGTCTTTAATGAAGACCCAATAGTGACTACTAATGTAGCTTGGGGAAGAAAAGGAAATCAAAAGCCTAGACTTCAAAAAGATGGTAGATTGAATTATGTGATTTGGTATAAAAATGTAGGGTATCAGGGTGGCTATAAAGGTAGTAAGAAAAAGTTAAATAATGTTAAAATTGTTGTAGGTTCCAATGGTAGGTCAGTAATAACATCTTTCCCTTGGTAATAGGTAATTCAGTGGTAGCAGCTTATTCTGCTCAATGGGAAATAAAATGACTAACTAACAAGATCTACTATAAAAGATGAAAAGGTGAAAAAATGAAATTTAATTATAAAATAACAGATGCAGGTTGGGCTACATGCGAACTGGAATCGTCAAGTCAACAATTTTCATTTGAGGCTAGTTGTATTTCTGATGCATTGAAAGAATTTTTAGAAGCTATCGTGCGGTTGAATCCAGATATTGATCCAGAGTTTTATGAAGATGAAACAGAATGTAGTTGGCATCAAGAGCCCGGTTTAATTGAGTGGGAATTCAATATTTCCGAGATAAAAAGCACTGAAGAAAATCTATTTTTTACAGTGAAACAATATGAAGATGATAGTAGAAAACATCGACCATTCATTGATGTGAAATTTTCATGTAATTACGATAAATTCGTGTCATCGATAGTAACGAGTTTAGAATCTCTCATCACAGAGTTTGGTCTAGTCGGTTATGCGGAAATGTGGGATGGAGCTGATTTCCCAATAGCAAATTACTTAAAGTTAAAACAATATACTATAGATAAAGCGGTCTTTCCAGCCGTTACAGAAACGATTGATGATAGCTTAAAAACAACGACAAGTCTGGAATATGAAATGAAATTACTCATAACAAATTTAAAAAATATCAAATAATTTATAAACATAAAATACTGCACCTTTTATAGAAAAAGAGACAATCGTTATTCAATACAAAGATTAGAGTTTCTAAAATATAATCAGTTAAATTTATAAGTACCCTTTAGCTTGCCTTTATAATTTTTTTATAAAGGTAGGCTTTTTTTAGTACAAAATACTTCAGATGATTTTGTGCAGTATTAAAGCTTTTGATACGATTGATTTTTAAATGTTAAAGCAATTTAGGATTTATGTACACCCTCTTTTTATAGAGGTACACCGGCATCTGTTGCAATAATGATTCCATTAACACCACAAGCGGCACCACCAGAAGATTAACAGATGTGCATACTTCAATTGAAAGCATTTAGGCAAAAACTTATTAAAGGAAAATTCCTGTTTTCTTAGTATGATTGTCACAGGAAGGGGAATTAAATTGAAGTCATTTTTAACAAAAATAAAATATAGTATTATAAATTCATCGACTCCAAAAATTTCAAAAAACGCATGTTACTTTTGCAAAAGAAAAGCACCTGACTTGAGAGTTTATAAAAATGAAATTAACAAGAAGGTTAAGGTCTGTCAATTATGCGTTGATTAAAGGTACGAATAAACCTTGCTATTTAATTGAAGTATGCTTTGTCAATGACAGCGTAGACGTGGCGTTGTACCGTAAACACTTTGATGCTATATGTCAAGCTATTGTAAGTGAGTTAGCAAAAGCAGTAGGTAAAACATTAAAGCCTTCCACAACTACTTCACCTGCGGAGGACAAGGAGGTACGGATATTGGATACCAGTCCATCACTCAGTGACACAGTAAAAAGCATCTTAGACAACAAAGCACAACGTGCGCATAAGTCTTGGCTTGATAAGTTAAATGACCGTACTATTACAAACGATGAGATTTTAGCATTGGCTGCTATGTCTATTGTGAATGAAAAAAATAAATTAAAGCCCGTTACTACTGAAAATCCAGTGGTAGCGGGCATTTTATTTAACAAAAATTAGATTGTTATTCTACCATCGGAACATATTGTGGAATAACTCTCAATAAGAAACATTTAGATATTCTTACGAGAATATAAAAGAACTAAAAGTTTATTGTAGGGTATTGTCTATTTATTCATTTTATTTTCTGTGATTGAAGGTATTATAATAAATTTAAAAATATAATCTTCAGTTAACGGACGCGCGTCTTCACTAAGAAAATCGCGTTTTTTATTCGTGCCAAGGTATTTCTTGAGTTTTAAGAAGAAAAATTTAATGAAGTCATGCTTCTTATTAATCTTAAAGTAAGGATTTACATTTTAATCATATGGTTTATCATAATCCCGAACTTTAAGTTCTTTAAGGAATTCAATAAAATTTATCCTATTTCTATATTTTTCTCTATAATATGATTTTTTATTAAGAAAATCTTCTTTAACAATTTTAATAATATATGGTTTCATACGTGTTTCCTCCGCATAATCATAACTTTCGGTAAGCTCTATTAGAAAGGAAACAATATAATTAAATAATACAGGAAAATCTTTTTCGATTTCTTCCTGGTATTCAATTAAAGCTTTAATATACTTATATAACTCACTTTGTTTAGTAAAACGGAAACTGCATCCTGTATTCCAATACCCAAGCCAAATAGTAAATATACCAACAGAATACCGTCTCAATTCTTTATCAGGACCCCCAAAATATAAATAATATGGGTAATGAGGAAACGACATTCCACCATCAAAACCTAATATTCTGAAGCCACTGTTCAATACTTTGTTTAATTCAGTAAGAATCATATTTTTCTCTTCCGTTGTAAGTTCTATTTGTATATTTTTATCTTTTGAGCTCATAATAACCTCCTTCTAAACTGTACACTCTTATTATATCAAAATTTTGGTAAGTGTTGCATATTACCATCATATGTAATATTATATAAATATACTATTTTTATATTAATTTTGGTATTTATATTAGGAGGAATTATAATGAAAAAAGTATTTTTTATCTTTACCATGCTAATGTTTCTATTTAGCAGCGTTTTTCTTGCAAGCCCTAAGTCTGTTAGCGCAGATCCAGGCATGTTCGCGGAAATGGTTAGGGATCAAGCATCTGATGCTTGTATTAATAATATAGCAAGAGCAAGCTTACCATTAACTCAAGAATTAGATATATATAATTATGAAATGTCGGAAGAAGAGGAAGATACTTTTACAATTATTGAAGATGAAGGTACCTATACTAGAACGGTAGAAACAAACGATTCTATTATGCCTTACGCTGTATCAGCTTTCAAAAATGAGGTTGCAACTTCAAGCCAAGGGTCGAAAATTATTTTGCCACTTGGGCAATTTACACCTGCTTATGGCTATTGTCACACTTTTAAAGGTCATATGCTTAATTCAGACGGAACCAAAAAGCACTCTGTAAAAATTGGTGGCGAACCAAAATCTCAATTTCAATACCCAAGATATCCTGAGACAACTATGGATATTATAGTAGAAGTTGTAAACGGTACTACAGATTTAAAGTGTCAAAAAGAGAGACCAACTCGTTGCACTAAAGAAGCGAATAGTAAACTAGAAGGCCAGAAAGTGAAAGTGGTGTTAGAAAGAGGTAAAAGCTTCTCTGGTTATAGTAACTACAACTGGGTTGTAATTACTGCTTATCCTAAATGGTGAAAATTAGATGGTAATAAACTTCCTTATATCATATAAACAAAGCTCTCTAAAACGCTTCGAGTAGCGTTTTAGAGGCCCTTTTGGACTTATTCAAAGCTTCTTAATGCCCATTACCTTAATTGGTAGTGGGCTTTTTTTATCAAAAAATCTATGTTGCCAAAATGCAAACGTTCGTTCTATCATATATACAAACGAGTGTTCTTACGTAAATTAAGAAAGGGGATTGGTGGCCATAATTAAAGCTGATGAGAGACAATTATTACACAGATATATACTAGTAGATCTAGCCGTTAAATCCATTCAATTTGATTATCAAAAGGCAGAACAGCTCAAAATGAAAGTGGTCTTTATGCCGTTAATAGATACGCTAATAAAGGATTTGCGCAAAGAATATATTGAACTTAAAAATCAGCTAGCACAACAAAAAATAAGGGTGGTAGAGTGGCGAACTATAGATGAATACTTTAGCGATGTGCAAGTCGCAACGGCAGGGGACGATATAGTGCTCCGATATGCCAACAAGGCTCGTAAAACCCAAGTTGAAAATTACTTCTAACCCAAATACACAATTTAAAGCCGAAAAATAAAGCCTTCCACAGACTAGTTGTGGAGGACTTATTTTATTTATTTAACTAGTCATTTGGGAACGTTTATTTAATCTATGCATTTCATAATTTGACTCATGTGCCTTATTAAAATTCAATTTATTTTTTTGTTAGAATTTTTTTTATTGAAAAACATGAGACCACCTTGAATGAATAAAAATGCTCCAATAAGTTTCACTATAATTTGCACTGAAAAATGAAGATTGAAAACATATATGGTAAGTACTTTAGCGCCTATTAAAAGTAATATAATACCTAATATTTTTTTCAAAGTTATCCCTCTTTTTTAATCTTGACTTAATAATGTACTAATTCAATAAAAATAAAAATCTTTATTTACCTATAAAATACTCCCAAAATGGTGTTGAAGTGACCCTAAAAGTTAGATACGGTTATTTCACATAGCTGTTTGGGGATGAGTTCGAAAGTGTATCGAGCTCATGCTTGAACAATTGTATACGTCCCCACGATTCGCTAGTTCACCTCGAATACGAAGGTAGCCAATACGACCTTCATGTTCTTGATAAATAGCCTGTTTTTCAGTTTTTAAATCGGCATCTAAATTAGTTCTTTACAATATCATTATATGCGTGCTACGTGGAATCTGTGTGAATGCCACAAGCGCCTTCAAAGCAATCAGAAATTAAACGTTTACGCATGAAAAATGAGTACTAAAAAAAAGTTGCATGTCTGAGTTCGAAACAATGACAAATTACCAGGTGAGACAGTTAAGAGTTCATACCAGTTAAATGCACAAATGATTCAATTAGATACGATACAAGATGCAATAGCAAAATTAATGGAGCGCATTGATGAAATCAAATATAAAGGTTGGGACCAGGATGGAGGCATGGCATTTCTATCGATTGGAGAAATTGAAAGAACGGTACGATTAATTGATATGGCTTTCCTGCCGTTAAAAAATGAAATGAAGGAATCCGTTAGTGAATTAAACAAAACATCTAGTATGACTTTCGATATAGTGATGAAAGAAAATAAAAAAGCCGATGCGCCAACATCGACTAAGGAAATATAATCCGTTTTTTATTTTAACATGTACAAAGAGCTTACTCAATCTGGGTAGGCTATTTTCGTTCACTAAAATGCCCTTTAGATTGGTAATTTCATGCTTTAATACAATAATTCCCTCTAATTTTCTTTAATTAATTTAAAATAAATTAGAAGTATGTATAATTAAATTACAGGTTATTATTTAACCACTACTTTTCTTTTTATTATGTCGACACATTTTGCTTGTCAGACGACTTTGAACTTTTTTTACTCCTTTGGGGGTACGTGTAATTATGAAAATGGATAACTATGCCCATTTTTAAAAAACGTACGTCTGGCGGAGAATTCAATTACATATTAACTGCTGAACGAACGAGATTTTTTCTTGTTCGTTTTTTTGTTTTTTAAACAGGATTTTGAAATTTTAGCTGAGACTTAGTAAAGCTTGGTATGAGGAATTACTCATACGCATACTTAAACGATTACCAAGACAATTACTGAGTAACTGCCAGGTTATAGGCATTAATGAAGCCTGAAATGCAGTGGTACCAATGATTTTAATTAGTTTAGCAATAGGTAAAATAACCGCGATAATATTAATGTAAAGAGGTGTTTGATTCGAATGCATTTAACCCCAAACGAACAATTTATTTTAAGTATTTTATTTCGGTACCGTGGATCAATCCAATCGTATATCACGAAATTTCTTTACAAGAAAAATGACATAACTTATTCGAATGAAAAATACGTATATGGGCTACTAAGCAAACTAAGAAAAAAATCATTGGTAACATATAAAACAGTAAGATATTTAGATAAGGAATTATTTCTTTATTATCTTACTCCAAGAGGACTGGAATATATTAAAGGACTTTTAGACATTGATGTGGGTGTAAACGGGACAGGTACACTTCCACATCATGATGAAACAACCTACTGGGATATTCCATACGAATTTTATAAACCGCCCTTAAAACAAGTAGATCATTTTTTAATGACACAAGAGGCCTATCAACAAATAGAAACTGAACATAAATTGATTATGAATTATGGTGTTACGTATAAAACATCTCATTATTCATCAATCAGTTTTACATACAAAGGTGAAAAATTGAAATTGCGTCCGGATTCCATGATTTATATAGGGAGAAAGCCAATCGCATTAGAGGTAGACCGTTCTACGGAATGGAGTAAACAATTGATCGATAAATTCATTCGTTATAAAAACTATTTTAATTATTGTGTTGAAAGAAATTTACCGCTGCCATTTGATTCAATTTTGTTTGTAGCTCAATCAGGATTGCCACCTAGAGCCTATAAACGAAGATGGGCTACTATTCGCTCCGCTTTTAAGGAGGTTTTTGGGGATGATTACAATGAGGTTAATTTGATGCTTTATCCAGTTGACTGTATTAAGGAATTACCATTGCAATTTGAAATTGAAACATATTATAAAAACCGTGCATTAGCTAGTAATAATACTGAAGAAGTCATAGTGACATATTACAAAACAGGGGTTGATATTAAATGAAACGTATGGTGTGTGGGCGAAATAAAGTATTAGAAAAAAACGAGGAAGAAGGAGCGCTTGAAGTGGTAGTTGAAATTGAGAAATCGGTATTAATTGAAATTATGGAAGAGCTTGTAGAATTAAAATCTCTAACTAAAGAAAATTTATTAAACAAATTAATTTTTAAGGAAAAAGTATTTAATTATCCCGGAATTTCATCAGAGGAAGTAGAAGCACATGGAGAAAAGAGTGAAGAAGAATCGTTGGAGATAGCTTACAGAATACAAAAGCTATCTGATATAATTGAAAAACAAATAGCTTAGAACACATTAGGCAGATCGTCTACGACAATTGTAGAGTTCTGCTTTTTTCATCCATATAAACATGCCCACCAAAGCGTGAATTTTAATTGTGGGGCTAGCCCCAAATTGCCCCAATTCATTGTCCCAAACAGACATAAACTGCCCCAAAAAGAAACATCATTTTGCTATATTCTGCAAAGTTGATGAAATAAGAGATACCCTAGAAATATGATGAATAAAGGATTCTAGGGCGTAATAATGTTGCTTAGTGCATAATAAAGTTATTAGTCCGTGAAGCATAAAGAAGTCATATACCCAAGCATTAGTAATAATCCAAGACCCATAACAATGTCCATTTTTTAAAACCTCCCTTAATATAACCTACAATATCTTCCTTTTTTATTGTACAATGTTTACAATAAAGATGAAACTATTTGTTATAATATTCGTATATATAAGTAAGAGCGTTTTAAAATTATACATAATAAAAGTGGGTGATAGACTTGAAGAAATGGATTTACAAATCTCTCGTTGTTTCTGTCGCGTTATTATCGTTTGGTTTAATTACACCAAAACATGAAATTTGGGCGAATTTTGATGAAGATCGTCATGGCAAATCGGTATTGGATCGTCCAAGCGACAACCATATTTCAGCTGCCTATCAGTTGGATGATATTATCGTTGATGAAAAACCCCTGCCAACTACGGATGACTTTGTGTCTGCTGCAAAAGAACAATCATACATAAAATTTGGAACAAAAGTCGGACCGGTTATTGAACAACAATTCGAAACTGATATTTTTCCGAAAATCGAAGAGGCTATTGCAATGACAGTGGAACGAGTTGGTGATGAAAAACTGCGTAACTTAACGGTTTCCGAAAAACCAAGTGGTGATTACTCGGAAAAAATCTTCCACATTGTTGACAGTAAATCAAAAACAGACGTAATCCGATTCCATGTACGAACAGAGAACCGTCCTTTTGATGGCTACTACTATAATTTCCACTATCATACGTTTGAAGACAACTACTCAAAGCATTACGACCTTGGCGAGATTTACTGGAGCAAAAACACACCGCCTAAATGGTTATCATAGCAAGATTCAGCACCCGCCTACTGGTCGGGTGTTTTTTTTATGTACACAAATATTTCTCACAATACTAGCTTCTCAAAACTATGCTTTCCATCCATTACCAAAAGAAATCTAAGGGACAAAAGCTTAAATAGTCTCCGATTGGCCAACCTTTAATTTAAGGAGTGGTAATCTTGGAAAACAGATTTTTCTTAGGTTTATTTAATGGCCTGATTTTAAGTATTATATTATGGACGTCTATTTTCGGATGGATAAAAATAATAGCTGGGTTATTATAAGTAGGAAAAAATATGCGAAGAGATGAGCTTTTTACTTAATCCCAAGATAAAGTTCTGAATAAGCTAAAAAGACCAGGTACTCATTACTGAGCCTGGTCTTTTGCTTTTGAATTATTTCTGAATTACTTCTCGTTATTGTTGTTATTGTTGTTTTTGTTTTTTTGCTTTGCGTATTCTGAGAAATCCGCTTCTTTCCCGGCTTCCATATTATAGTTCGGTTTGTTTGTTGCTCTTGTATGCGTAACGGTTGCATTGTCCTCTTCATCAAGGTTTTTCATTAGCAACGGTATACATGCAAGTCCGGCAAGACCAACAAGTGCATAAATAATCCGTGATAATACGGAAGTTTGTCCGCCAAATAAAGATGCGACTAAATCAAATTTGAAAAAGCCGATAAGTCCCCAGTTAATTGCTCCAATAATTACAAGTACGAGGGCAATTCTATATAATGCTCCCATTTAAAACATCTCCTTTATTTTAGATAAAGAAGTTCATTCGGTATGTAAAAAACACATACAAAAGAAATTCAAGTATCTATTTCTGCTCGTATTTTTCCCGGGAACCGATTGTTTATACTTCTTTTTTTAAAAAGAAAATGTATCAAAATACGAATAAAAATGTCCCTTTGAAAATAAAAATAATTAAAAATAGGAAATAATATCTGCAGCAACAAAGAGGGAAATATATAGTTCTGATTTCGTAATAAATAAAGCGAAAGTTATTTATTTAACGTTGGGAATAGAGTATCCGGCGATTTATCATAATATTACTATGCGGTTGATAAAGGGACCTTAATTTTTTTGTGTAATTTACAAAAATTTAAAAATTAAAGGTGAATTTTTATGTAACTCGAGGTATAATATTTGTATACTATAGTAAAAAGGAGGACTGCCGATGATAACCGGTCAGTTAGGGCGAGCATTCCAATTAGCGGAAAAACATAAGCTCGACGTAAATACAATTTTGGAATTAACAAAAATTATTGCAAAAGAAGTGAATGGTGCTCAAAAAATTGAGGACAAAATTTTACTGCAAATGATTCAAATTCTGGAAAACAACAAAACGATTCTTAGGGAGGCAACATAAAAATTGACGCAAACGATTGAGCTATACGATGACTTAGACACATTTGACTAAAGGCGCTACTCAGCAGACGAAATACGAGTAGCGCCTTTTATTGTGCCCTTTTTTATACATACATACCGATTTCATTGTTACATATAAAATTTTTCTAAGTAGTCTTTTCGGTTCGATTTTGCAGATTATGTGTTTTTCTCCACAGAAGTCTATATAATATACGGAGAACATTCTTTAGGAGTGAAAATTATTGGCACATGCAGATCATACATATTTGAATTTATTGCAATATATTTTGGACAATGGTACCGATAAATCGGACCGAACAGGAACAGGGACACGCAGCGTTTTCGGCTATCAGATGCGCTTTAATTTACAGGACGGCTTTCCGCTTTTAACAACTAAGCGCGTACCATTCAAACTCGTTGCAAGTGAACTACTGTGGTTTATTAAAGGTGATACAAATATCCGTTATTTGCTTCAGAACAACAATCATATTTGGGATGAATGGGCATTTAAAAAGTGGGTAGAATCAGAAGAGTACAGCGGACCTGATATGAGTGACTTTGGCCGACGCTCCCTTATTGACGAAGCGTTTAATAAACAGTATCAAACAGAGCTTTCTTCATTTTGCGAGCGCGTTTTACTTGATGATGAATTTGCTTCAAAATACGGAGATTTGGGTAATGTTTACGGAAAACAGTGGCGCAATTGGACAACTTCAGAGGGTGAATCGATCGACCAATTACAAGATGCAATCGATTTAATTAAACATAATCCGGATTCACGTCGTATTATCGTGAATGCATGGAACCCGGAAGATGTGATTGATGCTGGAGGAAAGGGTAGTAAAGCGGCTTTACCGCCATGTCACGCAATGTTCCAGTTCTACGTGGCTGACGGCAAATTGAGCTGTATGCTTACACAGCGCAGTGCGGATACTTTCCTAGGGGTGCCATTCAACATTGCGAGCTATGCATTGCTGACACATTTAATTGCCCATGAATGCGGGCTTGAAGTAGGCGAGTTTGTGCACAGCATGGCTGATACCCATATTTATTCAAACCATTTTGAACAAGTAAAAGAACAGCTTACACGTGAGCCGAAGCAATTACCGACCTTAAAGTTAAACGAACAGAAGCGATCGATCTTTGATTTTGAAATGGAAGACATTTCATTGGAAAGCTATCATCCGCATCCATCAATTAAAGCACCGATTGCGGTATAAAGGGGGATTTCAATGATTTCATTAATCGTTGCGCATGATGAAAACCGTGTCATTGGCTATCAAAACGATTTGCCATGGTATTTACCGGGTGATCTGAAATACTTTAAAGAAATGACAATGGGAAAACCGATGATTATGGGACGTAAAACATACGAATCAATTGGACGACCATTGCCGGGACGCCGAAATATCGTCATTACAAGAAATGATGACTTTACAGCAGAAGGAATTGAAGTGGTAGGCAGCCTGGAAAAAGCTTTGGAACTAGTTGAAGGTGAAGAAGAAGTGATGATTATTGGCGGTGCTCAAATATTCGAGCAGTCGATGGCGATTGCCGATCGATTATATATTACGTTCATCAACAATCGTTTTAAAGGAGACACTTATTTCCCATCATACGATGACTGGAAAAAAGTTTCATGCCTCGAGCCGATTGAGTCTGAAGACGGTTATACGTTCCAGTACTGTATTTATGAAAAATAGCTGATAAAACAAAAAGGACATGCTGAATCAGGAAAATTCAGCATGTCCTCTTTTTTTATATTAAATAAATATATACACAAGCCACCATGCATCCACAGCCTGCAATCACAAATATATGCCAGATCGCATGATTGTACGGAAGGCGTGTCCAAGCATAAAAAATTGCGCCAAATGTAAACAGCAGCCCGCCGGTAAGCATTAGCATAAAACCATCAAACGTCAAATATGCATATAATGGACGAATGGCGAAAATGATAAGCCAGCCCATGAAAATATAAAGTATTAAAGATAATTTTTCGAATCGGTGAATGAACAGGCATTTGAACACAACGCCCAATATGGCAATAAACCAAATAATGCACAGCATGACAATGCCCGTCACACCTCCGATTGCTACAAGTAAAAACGGGGTATAAGTACCAGCAATCAATATATATATTGATGAATGGTCCAATATGGAAAAGAACCGTTTATATTTTTCCGGAACACTATGTAATAATGTCGACATTAAAAACAGTAAAATTAATGACGAACCAAAAATGGCGTATGAAGTAATATGTACTGCTGTGCCGTTAACTGCTGAATGAATAATTAATAGTATGCAGGCCGGGATGCTGATGGCAAGTCCGACACCATGTGTTATGGCATTCCAAAGTTCTTCTTTCCAGTTTTTATAGTCAAATGCGTCTAAATTGTGCATGAGTCATCACGCTCCTTTATATTAGTATAACTCTTGTTCAAATTATTCGTGATAGATGGATGTCATGATGTTATACTGCTATATGTCATGTGTAAATAGTGATAAACTGGGTCATTCTTCAATGACAAATGTCATATTGGTAAACAATTATGATTTCTTTATAATAGTAAGGAAGATAGAAAAAGGATGTGTTTTCTTTGAGTCAAATTCATATCGTAACAGATTCAACTTGCGATTTAACAGACGCGGAAATTCAGGAACATGGAATTCATGTAGTACCACTAACAGTTCAAATTGATGATAAAACGTATACAGACCGTGTAAATTTACAGCCTGATACATTTATTGAATTATTAAAAACAGCAAAAGAACTTCCGAAAAGTTCTCAGCCGTCACCGGGTGTATTTAAAGAATTATATGATGAGCTTGGAAAAGACGGTTCAAAAATTATATCAATTCATATGACAGGAAATATGAGCGGTACATATCAGTCAGCCAATCAAGCTTCCCAAATGACTGATTCTGACGTAACTGTCATTGATTCGCGTTATATTGCTTTTGGTTTGGCATTCCAGCTTCGTGAAGCAATCCGTCTACGTGATGCAGGTGCGACTGTGGAGGAAATTGTTGCTGGTGTGAATCATATACGTGAAAACACACGCCTTTTTGTTGTATTGGACACATTGGAAAACATGGTAAAAGGCGGCCGGATCGGAAAAGGGAAGGCAGTTGTCAGTTCTTTGTTGAATATTAAGCCAATTGGACACCTGGATATCGGGGAAGTGACGATTTGTGCAAAACCGCGCAGCAATAAGCAAGTGGTGAAATATTTAATGAGTGAATTTGAAAAAGATACTCAAGGTAAAAAAGTGGCGGGTGTTGCCATTTCCCATGCAAATGCAATGGATACATTAGTGAATCCGTTGATTGAACAGGTAAAAGCATCGGGTTATACAGGACAAGTCGAAGTTGCCTTTACTTCACCGGTTATTAGTACACATACAGGTGAAGGTGCAATCGGCTTCATATATTATACAGAATAGTTCAAAGGTAATTCTAAAGGATATTCACTTTAGAATTACTTTTTTTATAAACTGAAAAAAATATTTTCTGATATATCACTATTTTTATAGGCAAATCATTCCTAAAGGCGGGAAAAATATTTTATAATGAAATAACAAAATAAAAAGGGGGAAGTTGCATGTGGCGGTTAGTACTCACATCATTAGCTGTCATTTTCTTGTCCGCATGCTCCGTTACAATTGACCCACAAATAGAAGAAGCACAACAATCCGACAATTCATCCAATGAGAAAAATGAATTGTCTATATCAGAAGAAGAAGCCGAAAACGAAGAAACAATCAATACGAGCTTTTTTGATATTATAAATGATGTATTTCAACTAGACTGGTCTGATCGTAAGGAAGAAGATGCACAATCGGTTTTTTATTTAGCATTAGGTGATTCACTTACACGTGGTGTTGGAGACGAAACCCAGGATTATGGCTATACAATTCGTCTGCAGCAGGAGCTTGAGAAATGGCCGATGGTAGAGGAAGTGGAACTCGATAATCGAGGTAAAAATGGTAGACGCAGTGACCAGCTGTTAAGTTTACTGGAACGTGGCCACTATGAAGAAGAGCTGCAAAAAGCAAATCTGATCACGATTACACTCGGTGGTAATGATGTAATGAAAATTGTAAAAAAGAATCTGTTTTCAATGAAAAAGACTATGTTTGATAAGGAATTGCCCCGATTTACTGCACGCTATGAGCAAGTCATTGCAGAAATACGTAAAGTAAATCCTGATGCACCAATAATTTTAGTTGGGTTTTATAATCCCTTTTCAATCGTAGTCGATGAGATAACACCTTTTGATCCGATTATATCGGAGTGGAATGATGAAATCGAAAAGCTTGCTGCCACAGATGAAAATGCGTGTTTCGTATCTGTAGAGGATTTATTTGTCTCAAATGAGGATATGGTATATCATGTAGACTTCTTTCATCCGAATAGCACAGGATATGATCGTATGACAAAACGCATCATTGAAACAATGCAACAATGTGATATTGAGCAGATGTCAGACGGTTTATTAGGATTTGAGGAGTGAGAAGATGAATAAATGGAAAGTCGCATTTTTATTACTGGCTGGAGCAGTACTCATAACATTTGCCACATTGCTCTATTTAATAACTGCTGACGTTAAACAGGCAACAGAACAGCCGCCACTCCCAGTCGAGGGCAATATACTGACCGTGGAAACGACAGCTAAAGAATTCGAAGCAATCGCAAAACAATATTTATCGGAAGCTATGAACCAGTCACCGGTACCGGTAGAGCTGACAGTGGATGATAAAATTTATTTATACAGTACATTAACTGTTTTTAATATCGATTTGCCGATTCAAATGGATTTCATTCCTGTTGTAAATAACGGCAATATTACACTGAGTCAAGAAGCTGTTCATGTCGGCAAGGTTAATATTCCTCCGAAAACAGTGTTAAAAATGATTGATGATGCGGTTAATTTCCCAAACTGGATTACGGTGAAACCAAATGATGAAGAGATCTATGTGGATCTTTCTCGCATAAATATCGCAAGTGGTTCCAGAGTGCGTGCGAAGGAAATTGATTTGCCGAATGATAAAATAGAGCTGGAAGTAGTTATTCCAAACCAGACGAAGTAAAATAGGAGGTAATTTTAATGGCACATGAAAAAGCGACATTTGCAGGGGGCTGCTTCTGGTGTATGGTAAAGCCGTTTGATCAACAGCCCGGTATTATAGAAGTTGTTTCCGGTTATACGGGCGGGCATGTTGAAAACCCGACATACGAACAGGTGTGCAGTGAAACAACGGGCCATCTTGAGGCAGTTCAAATTACGTTCGATCCTGAAATTTATCCGTATGAAAAACTGGTTGAACTTTATTGGACACTGATCGATCCGACAGATGCAGGCGGTCAATTTTATGACCGCGGCGAATCATACACTACGGCGATTTTTTACCATGATGATGTCCAAAAGCAGATTGCCGAGTTATCCAAGTCCAAGCTGGAGGCAAGCGGAAAATTCAAATCACCGATTGCCGTTAAAATTCTTGAAGCGAAGCCTTTCTATGCGGCGGAAGACTATCATCAGCACTATTATAGGAAGAACCCGGCACATTACGAACGCTATTCGATAGGTTCAGGGCGTGCAGGATTTATTGAAAAACACTGGGGGGCGAAATAAATGAATAAAGAGCAGCGATTAAAAGAGTTAACAGAAATGCAGTATCATGTTACACAAAACCAAGGAACGGAACCTCCATTCCGCAATGAATACAATGACGTTTTCGAAGATGGGATATATGTGGATATCGTTTCAGGAAAGCCTCTTTTCAGTTCAAAAGACAAATATGATGCGGGCTGTGGCTGGCCATCATTTTCAAAGCCGATTGAGCAAGTAGAGGTAACCGAGCATTTTGATACGTCGCACGGTATGCGTCGTGTGGAAGTCCGCAGTAAAACAGCCGATTCCCATTTAGGGCACGTATTTCCGGATGGTCCGCAAGAATTAGGCGGGTTGCGTTATTGCATCAATTCAGCAGCATTGCGCTTCATTCCGGTGGAGGATCTCGAAAAAGAAGGTTACGCTGAATACAAATCATTGTTTGAATAGGAAAACTCGCTTATGGAATATCCCATGAGCGAGTTTTTTTATACTAGATTTTAAATTCATTGACAACACTTCGCAGATGATCTGCTTGTGAAGCCAGTTCAACAGCCGATGCATTGATTTCTTCCATGGAAGCGGAGCCTTGAGATGCGGCAGCTGCACTGCGTTCCGTATTGACAGCCGTATTGTCTGCAATCGCTGCAACATGTACGAATGAAGTTGTTACACTGTGACTGTTATTTAAAGTTTGTTCAATTTGAGCAACCATCTGTGTTAAGATATCGGATGTTTTTTCTGTTTGCAGTAAAATATTCTGTAATGAAGCGGTCGTTTCATTCGTCACTTCCACACCACGGATTACTTTTTCTACCCCTGTGTGATTATGCTCGATAATGGACTTGACCTCTGTTTGAATTGATCCAACGATTGCCGAAACTTCTTTCGCTGCCTTTTGGGATTGTTCGGCAAGTTTACGAACTTCAGCCGCTACAACTGCAAAACCTCGTCCATGTTCTCCGGCACGGGCAGCTTCGATTGCCGCATTTAAAGCGAGCAGGTTTGTTTGTTCGGCAATTGCTGTAATGGTACTAATAATCGAAGTAATGTTTTTGGATTTTTCCCCTAATTTTTCAACCGTATGAGAAGTGGTTGCCATTGTTTCCTCGATTTCAAGCATGACAATTGATGAATGGTTGACCGATCTGCTTCCCTGGTGTGCAGCGTCCTTCATTTCAGCTGCAGCATGCTGAACTTCTCGTGCTCTTTCATCTAATACATGCATCGATTGTTCCAATTTCTGCATTTCATTACCGGCACTTCCGATGCTGTTTAGAATTTCACTGCTGTCGCTCGCGATATTCTTAGTAGATCCGGCAATAAAATCAATTGTTCGGGCATTTTCATCTGCTAGGGCCATCAATTCCTGTGAACTGCCGGAAACATTATCGGCTAGGTTAGAAACGCGTTTCACCAATGCAGAGATCGAATCGATTAAAATATTTGTGGAATTTCCTATAATAGAAAATTCGTCCTTTGTTTTGACATTTACGCGGCGTGTTAAGTCACCGCCAGCCTGGGCGATATCCAAAATCGATTCGTTGATTTTTCTCGTATTTCTGCGAATAGATTTCGATAAGATATAACCTAATGTAATTGTTAAAATAACAGCAACTCCAGTTAAGGCAGAAATCATTATTTTAGAGGCAAATGCAAACTGTTCCAACTCTGTAATGGTTTTTTCATTGCGCTGTTCCAGTATTTGAATCAGTTTACCTGTGTTTTCATCGATATAGCCTTTGAAATTCTGGCTGCCGCTACTTATAAAAAGTTTAGCGGCATTTTCATAGCCGTACTTTTGACGGATTTCAATTGTCGATTTAGAATAGGATAAATAATTTGCGTAAAACTGTTGGATTAAGCCGACGATTTTGAGCTCTTCGTCCTGATTTTTAAATGATGATTCTACAGAGGTTAAATTGGTATGTATTCGTTCCTTTGTCTCTTCATATAATTGAAGAAATTTTTCATCACCTGTAATTAAATAAGTCTGTTCATGGCTTGAAAGCTTCGCAATATCGGAAGCTAAACTATTAATATGCATTTGCTGTTTTAAATTTTCTTCTGCAAATTCCCGCAAGTTATTTTCCAAGTTTGTTATATTAATATACGACAAAATTTGCATAGAAATAATAATTGCCATTAAAATAGTAAAAGTAATTAAAATTTTCCCTCGTATTAGGTGAAAGAAGTGAAATAGGGCTTTCGGTTTAATAGGGTCGATTCTTTGTTTTTCTTTATTGGGCTTAGTTTTCATGTTATTTCGCAAACAAGTCACCACTTTCTGAAAAATCAATATTTAACTATTTTACTACATGGATGGGAAATTTACACTATACATTGCGAAAAATGTATAAAGGAGGGAAAATATTGAAGAAATCATTTTATCACTTTGCACTCACATTTAGAGGGGGAGAATGGTCGGATAAAAAAGTGCGATTTGCCGAAAGCATGTTTCTCGATCATGCATTTCCGAAAATGTCCGATAGCTTCGATGAACTTACGAATTATATTGAATTTCAATCCGATGAGTATTTGACGATAGGTGCCTTTGACCAATTATGGGACCTATATGAAAATAAATTTTCACTATAAGCAATGTTTTGCATGCAATACGCCAAATGGGGTATAGTGAAATAAGAGGCGCATTCATAAAAAAATCCGTTATTTTGTCCAAATATTGTTTTTTATGCAAATTTTTTTATGATGCAAGACGTCTAACGATTGAATGTTTATACGAAAACGTTTACAATTTAAAAGAATTATGATGAAAAGAGGTTTTTTGATGAGCGTTCATATTAATGCCAAAAAAGGCGACATTGCAGAAATTGTACTATTACCAGGAGATCCATTACGCGCAAAATATATTGCCGAAACATTTTTAGAAGATGTTGTACAATATAACGAAGTACGTAATATTCTTGGCTACACAGGTACGTATAAAGGAAAACGCGTTTCTGTTCAAGGGACAGGCATGGGTGTACCATCGATTTCAATTTATGCGACTGAATTAATGCAAGAATACGGTGTACAGAAACTGATCCGTGTAGGTACTTGCGGTGCGATTCAAAAAGACGTGAAAGTACGTGACGTTATTATTGCACAAACATCATCTACAGATTCAAACATGAATCGTGTTGTTTTCGGCGGTACAATCGACTATGCACCAACTGCTGACTTCGATCTATTACTGAAAGCTTACAATGCTGCTAAAGAAGCAAACTTAAACGTACGTGTAGGTAATATCTTCACTGCAGATATGTTCTATTCAGACGAAGCACAAAACGAAAAATTAGCGCAATATGGCGTATTAGCTGTAGAAATGGAAACATCAGCACTATACACATTAGCAGCAAAATTCGGTCGTCAAGCTTTAACAGTACTAACAGTATCTGACCATATCTTAACAGGTGAAGTAACTTCATCTGAAGAGCGTCAAACTACGTTCAATGACATGATGGTTATTGCGTTAGAAGCGGCTATTCAAGACTAATTACAAAATCATAAGCACTTAACAGGCCAACTTGCGCTTATTAAGTGCTTTTTTATTTGCAGAAATCTTGTTTGTAATCCAACAAGTAAACTGAAAATGTTTTTAATTAGTATAAAAAACGTCAACTTACGAATAGTAAAATGAAGGTATTGCTCGTAACCGGCTTGGATGATCATTTAGATAACGAGTAGCATTGACACATCATACAATTATGATGTGTTTTTATTTTTTTATAATAAGGCGTATAAAATTTCAAAAATTTTCTTAGCGGATGTTTGGCATATCGAATTTATGTTGTGGGCAAACTGAAATACCGGCAATTTTAAAGCACATAAGATGACGGAAAAAAAGTAAAAAGGAGTGAGGGGATGAGTCAGGAAGTCGCAAAGAAATTTATTGATCGAATATCAAGCACAGTGGATCCGTTAGCGAATATTGTCACGGTTAGTCTGTTTTGTGAAAATGCCATTAACCATCTGATACAGGAAAAGCTGCCGAAAGTACGAAGCTTTAAGGATCAGACAACTTATATCCCGATGGCAAGCTCCAATTACAGCACAAAGGTATATTCTGTTTATGCATTAGGCTTAATCGAACAGAAATTATTCGAAAACTTATGGTTACTGAATTATTGGCGTAACAAAGCCGCACATAATATTAGTGTGGATATTAAAGCTTTGCCGATGAACTTTCACATTTTTGATAACAACCTTAAAATCGAAAAAGACATGAATGAAAACGAAATTGTCATCGGGATTGCGCTTTGCACTTACAAAGAGCTGCATGTGTTCTTAAATGAACAATACGGTATTAAATTAAATTGGTGAACGGTAAAAAGTGTCTATGCCAGTAGACACTTTTTATTTTATCCGTCATTTCTAAAAAAATGCATGCTTTCCATACAAGTTTTCATTACATAATAATTTTCGTTTCATCTTATTTCCCTATAAAAGATATTAATACACTAAATTAGGGTATGGATAAGGGAAGTTTATGTAGGAAGGGTTGAAATTATTTGAAAAAACGATACTTATTCGCAATGTCTACATTATCAATTGCACTAGTTGCAGGCTGCGGAGATACAGCAGAACCGGTTGATGGTACGGAAAACGAAGCCAATTTAACTTTACAGCAAGTATATGAGAACGCCCTGCAGCGCCAGCAAAATTTGAAAAGTGTTCATGCCGAGACAAAAATGGATCAGGTGACGACTTTCATGATGGAAGGTCAGACGATGGAAATGACCAGCAATTCAAATTTGGCAATGGATATTCAGCAAAATCCGATGGCCATGTATTCAAAAGGAACAATCGAGATGGATATGGGCGAGGATAATATGGAATTGCCGATCGAAATGTATATGACAGAAGAAGACGGGTTTTACATGTATAATGGGGACTCGAATGAATGGCTGAAAATGCCGGATGAACAATATGAACAGCTTTTAGCGCAAACCGGCGCCCAGGCTGATGCATCAGAGCAACTCGAACAGCTTGAACAGTTTATCGAAGATTTCAGTTTCGAACAGGATGAAGAAAATTATTTATTGACGCTGAATATTGAAGGGGATCAGTTCAAGCAGTTTATACTGTCGCAAATGGGTGCCAGCTTAGGTGAATCAGTGGAGATGAATGGCGAAATTCTGGAGAATATGTCCTTTGAAGATTCCCAATATAATATTGTTGTAGCAAAAGATACGTTTGATATAAAAGAAATGGATATGGATCTGAAAATCATTACAAATGTTGAAGGTCAGGAAACAACGATTGAAAATGAAGCAAACATTGTCTATTCGAAATTTGATGAAGTAAAAGAGATCAATATACCGAATGAAGTGTTAAAAGAAGCTAAAACCGAATAACAAATCAAGCAGCGATCTCCCTTTATGGCGAAATTCGCTGCTTTTTCCTATTTAATATGAAACGAAATAAAAAAAATGATGTCTATCCTTTTCTAGTCGCTTGTAAACTGATATTATTGGTATAGTGTGACATCAGACAGCGTATAAATGAGAGTGGTGAAATTGAAATGGATGAACAAAAAAGAGATGAGGATCAAAACGGCTTAAACGAAGAGCAATTGACAAAGCCGGCAGGAAAGTATTTACGCATGAAACCATTTGCATTTATAATGGTCATTTTCCTGACAATTTTATGTACAGCCGGTTTAACGATTTTTGCGTTAACATTCGGCGAAAAGAAAGTAGTGGAAGTAAAAGAGCCGGTTGAACGGGCGGAATTTAAAAAACTTTACGATGCGTATGATGCACTTCAGCAAAAATATTATGAAGACATAAATGAAGAAGAAGTGGTATATGGTGCAATCAACGGAATGTTTGATGCATTGGGTGACCCTTATTCTGATTATATGAACAAAGATGAGGCAAGTTCATTTAATGAAAGTCTTTCTTCAAGTTTCCAAGGAATTGGAGCAGAGATCCAGGAACGAAATGGATATATTATGATTGTTTCCCCAATTAAAAATACACCTGCAGAAAAAGCCGGGTTACAACCGAAAGATATGGTACTGGCGGTTGACGGAAAAAGCGTCAAAGGCATGAGTTCTACAGAAGCTGTGTTATTGATTCGCGGTGAAAAAGGATCTGAAGTCACTTTGACGATTCAACGCGGAGATGCTGAAAGCTTTGATATGACAATCGTGCGTGATGATATTCCTGTTGAAACCGTATATGGTGATATTGATGAAGAAGGAATTGCACACTTCCAAATTACTTCTTTCAGCGAAAATACAGCAGTGGAGCTGGAAAAGCTGTTAATCGAATATGAAAAACAGGGGATGAAAGGGATTGTTTTAGATGTACGTCAAAATCCTGGCGGCTATTTAAAAGCGGCAATCGATATTTCAAACTTGTTTGTTGAAGAAGGAAAAACAATCGTTCAAATTCAGGAACGCGATGAAGCGCCACAAATTGTAGCTGCGGACAATCGTTCCAAATATAATCTTCCGATAACAGTATTGATCGATGAAGGAAGTGCCTCTGCTTCTGAAATTCTGGCAGGTGCGTTAAAAGAGTCTGCAGGTGCCCAAATCGTTGGATTGAATTCCTTTGGTAAAGGGACGATGCAGGAAATCATCTATTTGGAAGACGGAGCAAACTTGAAGTTTACAACAGGCAAATGGTTGACTCCGGACGGCAACTGGGTGAATGAAAAAGGAATTGCGCCGGATGTGAAGGTTGACTATCCGGATTATGCTTCATTACCGTATATCGATCCAAGCCAGCAATATGAACAGGATGCCAATCATGCGTCAATCAAAACAGCTGAGCGTATTCTGGAAGTATTGGGATATGAGCCGGGTGAAGTTGATACACACTTCGATGATGAAACTGAAGCCGCAATAAAAGCATATCAGCAAGATAATGAATTAGAAGTGACAGGTATTTTAACAGGCGATACAACATATGCCTTAATGGATGCAATTAGCGAAAAGCTGAAAAATGATGATCCTCAAATTTTAAAGGCAAAAGAATTACTGGATATAAAGCCTGAAGAAAAAACAAACGAATAAAAAAATGCGGGCTGGCAAAAAGTGCACAAACACTTTATTGCCAGCCCATTATTATAGGAAGTGGAACTATGAAAGATGTATATTTATTTAGCGGATTTTTAGGGAGCGGTAAAACGTCCATGTTAACCGATGTTATTCGACAATTGAAAGAAGCCGATTTAAAGCCTGCAGTGATTATGAACGAATTGGGCAAGCTACCGTTCGATTCACAGGGGGTGGAACAGGATGTACCGCTGAAGGAAATGCTGGAAGGCTGTATTTGCTGTAGCGGGGCTGAAAAAACGGAAGCGCAAATCCAATCACTTTTACACGATCAGGAATTTGATGTACTTATAATAGAAACAACAGGGGCTGCACACCCTGTAGAAGCACTGGATGCGGTCTATTCGCCTTTATTTGCGGATAAGCTGAATATAAAGGGGATTGTGACAGTTGCGGACAGTCGGTTATGGTTGGACCGGTCAAGCCTTACTCCGCAGGTACGTTCTCTATTTATGGAACAGATCCGTCATGCCCATCTGTTACTGGCGAACAAAACGGACTTGCTTACGGAATCGGAACAGGCACAGGTTGTCTATGAGCTGCAAGGCTTTAATAAAAATGCCTTCATCCTTCAGACGACAAATGGCCGGGTTCCTTTAAAGTTATTGCAAAATATGCAGTCTACAGCACGTGTTTCCAAAGATGACATCGTTTCCGCCCGCATTGGTGAAAGCTTTAATTTAGGTTCACGGCTTGTACGATTTGATACAAGTTTTACGCAAGAACAGTTTGAAGACTGGGTTCGCTCATTACCGGATACGGTTTATCGCATGAAAGGCTATGTTCCGATTGAGGGAATCAAAAATCCGATGCTGTTCCAATATGCTTATGGGATGGTCCAATGGCTGCCGGAATATATAAAGATGGAACCGAACTTAGTCATTATTGGAGAAAATATCAACTCTCTTGAAATTATCTCACTATCATAATTCGCCATACGCTTTTCAATATTTGTTGCCCGTCTGACCTTCAAAGATTTAGGAATCGCTTATAAATCTGCCGGCAAAAACACCGTCGAAGATCAAAAAACACCTGACGAAGTCGTGCAAGCATTGATGAATACTGAAGATTACCGAGCAACAATTTATTGAGAAGCAGTTTGGACAGGCTATTCTTTTCACAATGGAAAAGGATAGCTTTTTTATTTCCCTTTATTGATTGAATTCTTAAAACAATAAAAATACTTTTATTGAATATTAATTATTTCGTATTGCCTTTAAAATTTCATATGCGAAAACACCCATTTTTAGAGAAATGCTTTATAATGTGTCAAAATGTGCTACAATATACGGTATACTTTTAAAAGCTCTTTTCAAAAAAGCGGAAAATTCACCGGATTAGAAGTGATAAAAATTAAAAAAATTTTTTTGAAATAATAAAATATAAATAAATTTAGATTGTTATTTTGAGTTTTTAAAAAAATCAATGAAATAAAAAGTCACATCAAATAAATAAGATATTTATCGAAGCATGTTGAAATGTCATCTTGCATAAAATAGATGCAATGACAATTGCTTTGTTAGGAGAAATTTATGAACGAAAAAACAATTATTTTAACAGGCGGGGGTACGGCCGGTCACGTATCACTAAATGAAGCGATTATCCCTTCACTGCAGGAAGCGGGGTATAATGTCCATTATATAGGTTCTCATGATGGGATTGAAAAGGAGCTCATTACAAATGCCTTTCCTTCATTGCCATATCACAGTATCTCGAGCGGGAAGCTGCGTCGTTACTTTTCAGTACAGAATTTTACAGATCCGTTTAAAGTGATGGCAGGGATTACACAAGCCTTTTCGATTATCAAAAAAATTAAGCCGACTGTCATCTTTTCTAAAGGCGGATTTGTATCTGTGCCTGTCGTTATTGCGGCAAAGTTGGCAAATATTCCGGTTGTTGTCCATGAATCGGATGTGACGCCTGGTTTAGCGAATAAAATTTCATTGCCGTTTGCGTCCCATATTTTTACGGTTTTCAAAGAAACGATGAAACATTTACCGAATGACAAATCGACTTGCACAGGCTCGATTATCCGTCAGCAACTATTTGAAGGGAATCGTGAGCGGGGCTTGGCGTTATGCGGCTTCACAACCGAAAAAAAAGTTCTGCTTGTCATGGGCGGGAGCTTAGGATCGGTCATTATTAATGACGCGCTTCGTGAAAATTTGCCTGCGCTACTTGAAAAATATCAGATTATCCATTTATGCGGTAAAGGGAATGCCGACAAAAAACTTGAAAATCTGCAAGGCTACTGTCAGTTTGAATATGTGACGACAGAATTGCCTGATTTACTGTATGCGACGGATTTTGTTGTATCGCGTGCCGGCTCAAACTCGATTTTCGAATTTTTAGCATTGCATAAGCCGATGCTGCTCATTCCTCTTTCAGCTGCAAAAAGCCGCGGCGACCAGATTTTAAATGCCAACTTATTTAAAAAACAAGGCTTTGCACAAGTATTGGATGAGGAAAAATTGACAAAAGCATCCTTCATGCAAGCGATTCAGAAGCTTGAAGAGAAAGCGGATGAAATGATCGATCACATGCTTGAAGTCGAACATCCGAAAACCCCGAAAGAAATGGTTGCCTTAATTACTCAATATGAAAAATAATCAATAAAAAAGGGGTTACCTAAAAGTTCATACTTTTAAGGTAGCCCCTTGTTTTGTTTAAGGAATATTTATCATACTGATTTCATATAAGCGTAAAGAAGGGAATCGAGACTTGAAACTTTTTCTTTACATTGCCTGTTCTTCTGTTTCCTCGTGCGTGTTTGCAGTTGTTAAATAGAACAGATCTTTTGGAATTTTGAAAAGACGGAATTTATTTACGCCTTGATTAATTTCTGCGAAAAGTGACGGATTCGATTCTTCAGCATCCACTACATAAGGTAATTTTAATGCGGCTGCCTGTGAACGTGCATTTTCTTCCCGAATGCGTAAGAAAACTGTATGGAAATCATAGTCGAAAAACAGTTCATTTAAAAACGCTAATTTCGCTTTCTGATTATAACCGATGCCTTGATATGGCTTGCCGATCCATGTTCCTAAAAAGCCGGCACCATCTTGGATATCGAAAATACTGATTGTTCCGATCGGGACACCCCAATCATCTACAATTGTACGTGAGATCGTTAATCCGATTTGTTCTTCTTCTATTAATTGTTTGGTCATAAATAAATACTCTTCAGCTGATGTCGCTTTCTGACGTACGAATGGAAACACAGACGGATGACGTAATAATTCGTATAATTCTGCTGTTTCATGAAGTTCTCTTTGTTTTAACATGTGAAACGCCTCCTTTTAAGAAGAAAATGGTAGAGCCTGTTGTTAAAGAAATGGTGCAAATAATCTTCTGATGCTAAAAGGTTCTTTATCATAAGGCAGTAGTCATTTCGAGCTTGATCTTACCTAAAAGAATTTGACGTTAAACTATTATGCATAATTCGTATGTCTCGCTCTATCCTAGACAATTAATAACAATATCGAAATAAGAAATATATCTACAGTTTATTATAATATCTTCTCTTGTCGCAACTTTCAAGCTCGAAAAAAACATTTTTTTCTGTTAAAAGTCGATATATTCAGAAAAATGCGTAAATAAAAACTATTAATGACAAGATGAATTTTTTAAAAGTATAATATAATAAAATAAGAGAGAACGCGGAGGCACAAAATATGAATATCCAACTAACAAAAGTTCATGGTTCTGGCAATACATTTTATTTATACGAAGCATTATATGATGAACAATTTCATTTTGTGAATATCACAAAACAATTATGCGATCCATCCAATGATGGTGGAGCAGATGGCTTATTATTGGTGCTTCCATCCTCCGTTGCAGATGCAAAAATGCGCGTTATCAATGCAGACGGTTCGGAAGCTTCAATGTGCGGGAATGGATTGCGCTGTGTCGCGCGGTATGTGTGCGAAAAATTAAATGTAAATGAAGCGGTTATCGAAACAATGCATGCCTGTTTGAAAGTAAAACGTGAGGAATCTATTTTTGAACAGCTTCCTACATATTCGGTAGAAATCTCGCCCATCTCATTTGAATTATCATCATTGCCAATGCAGATTGATAATAAACAACAATTGCGCCATGAAATAATTCCTGCTTTTTCAGAAGAAATTCCTTTTACTGCGATTTCTGTACCGAACCCGCATTTAATCGGAGTTGTGGATCTAGAATATATCGAAAATACGACCCACCAGCAGCAGCTCGCTGCCTATTTGAACAGCGAAAATGAATATTGTCCCGATGGAGTGAATGTCAGCTATGTTCAGCCATTATCGCCAGATGAAATATTTGTCAGAACTTATGAGCGGGGCGTAGGTTTTACAAATGCCTGCGGTACTGCAATGACTGCCTCTGCACTGATTGCTTCTATTGAAGGATTCGTTACGAACAGTAAAGTAACCGTCTATAACCCGGGGGGGTTCGTTCAGTGTGAAGTTTCAAATAACGAAGGAAACTGGGAATTGGCGCTCATCGGAAATGCAACGGTATTAGGGGAATATGAATTCGAAATTCAGGACGAAAAAATACAGCTGCTACATTTTGAGCCGGCAGGAGAGCAAATCCAATATGAGAAATGCAAACTTTTTGTGAAAGATAAAATAGAAAGCTTTCTGTAAAGATCGGTAAAGTAGGGGGACGAGGATGATGAGTTCCATTTTTTCAATGGATCTATTGAATTTGTTATTCAAAAATAGTAATGATGCTGTGTTCTTTATGGAAAAAACAGATGAAAAGTATCGTTATATTTTCGTCAATGATGCTGCAGTAACTTTGATTAATACGAATCCATGCGGCAAAACGATTGATCAGGTAATCCCGTCCCAAGTGGCAAAAACGATTATTCACCATTATGACTTAACAATCGAACAAAATAAACAAGTGGAATTTGAAGATTTCACCTATGAAAAAATGAACGTTCGCAAACAAAGAACGACAACTATTCCTATAGTACAAGACGGGAAACAATATATTTTGGCAATGACAAAGGAAGTGTCGATGAGTCTTGATTTGGAAGATAAATATTTATTTATGCGTTCCTTATTTTCCAATTCGTTTTTATCAACAATTTTAGTGTCCAATGACCTGCAATTTCTTGAAGCAAACACAAAATTTTTGGAAGAGTTTAATATTCAAACAGAAGATGCTTCCCGGTTAAGTATATTGGACATGCCTTTTATAGATAGGAAAACGGCAAAAAAATTAAAAAGCTATATCAAACGTACGCAGCTCGGAGAAAATGTTCAATCAAAAATGCTGTTTTTTAACGATAAACATAATGAAAAGCGATGTTTTACCGCTTCTTTTTCCTCGCTCACGAGTAATGGTGAAAATATTGCCGTTTTTATTATATTGCAGGAAATTACGGAGTTTATAAAACAGGGACAGGCATTACGCACCGCATCACATGGTCTGGAAATGTTCAAAAATGCAATCAATTCATTCGCCGACGTTATTTTTACAGATGTTGACGGTACTATTATGGAAGTCAATGAGCGGGTGATTGAAAGTACAGGCTATACACGAGATGAATTAATCGGTAAGCCTTACCATTTTCTTCACTCAACACACCAATCCGATTCGGCTTCAACGAGTTACTGGCAAAAAGTCAGTAAAGAAGAAATTTGGCGTGATGAAGTGTGTCACCGTAAAAAGAATGGCGATATTTATTGGGTGGATTCCACTATGATCCCTTTGAAAAATGAACCGGGGAATGTTGAGCAGTTTTTAATGGTTCAATATAATATTTCGTCTGAAAAGCAATTAATGTCCGACCTTTATATAATTGAACGCAACTTCAGAGCAATTACTGAAAACACAAATGATTTTATTGTCGTAACAGACCGCTACGGCAAAATTAAATATGCTTCACCCTCCTATTCAAGAAAACTTGGCTACCTGGAAGAAGAGCTGATCGGTGTACCGTACGATGAATTGTTGAAGCCTGAAAGTGTTCAACTGTGGCACGAAGCATTGAACCCGGAAACGGTTGATCTAGTAGAAGAACAGAAAATTGAATTGCTTTTGTATAAAAAAGATAATAGTACGATATGGACGGAAGGGAATTATACGCTAACATTCGATCTGACAAACCATGAAATGACGGAAATTGTCATGGTTTCAAGAGAAATTACCGAGCGCAAGCAGCTGGAAGATCAATTAACATATTTAGCGTATCATGATAGCCTGACGCAGCTGGGGAATCGGCGGAAACTGTACAAGGACTTTCCGCTTCTAAAAGCCGAAGCGGATGAAACAGGCACTTGCCTGGCGATTTTATATCTTGACGGAGACAATTTTAAACAAGTAAATGATGTATACGGGCATGATGTCGGAGATGAGTTTTTAATTGAATTCGGTAAATCGCTCGTTCGAAGTGTACGAAACGAAGACCTTGTTATAAGATTGGGCGGAGACGAATTTTTAATTGTTTTAACAGGGCTGTCCCTTTATGAAACTGAACGCTCTGTTCAACTAGCTCAAATTATGGACAGAATCAAAGAAAATCTGCAAATCGGGTGGATGATTCGAGGATCGCATTTTTCACCTACTGCCTCGATGGGTCTATCCATTTATCCAGGGCACAGTGTAAATCTGGATGTGCTTATTGATTTGGCAGATCAGGCATTATATAAAGCGAAACAATCTTCCAATTAGCACTTCCTTCACATCCATATGTCACTTACAAGAATACGGAAATTTATTCCGTATTCTTTTTCTGATGTAAAATACAAATGGTACACTAAATATATATTGTTGATAGAGAGGGAAGCTGATGAACCAGAAGATTTTAATTATTGAAGATGAAGAAAATATTGCACGTTTCCTTGAACTGGAGCTTAAGCACGAGCAATTTGAAACCGTTGTTGCATATGATGGGAGGACTGGTCTGGAATTGGCGGAAAGTGAACAATTCGACTGTATTTTGCTCGATGTCATGCTGCCGCAATTAAACGGGATTGAAGTATGTCGCAGAATACGGAAAACAAGCGATGTACCGATTCTGTTAATAACTGCACGTGATGAAGTAATGGACCGTGTTTCAGGATTGGATGCGGGGGCAGATGACTATATCGTGAAGCCGTTTGCGATTGAAGAACTGCTAGCCCGGATCCGTTCGATATTAAGGAGAGTCCGGCATACCCAAAAACCGAAGCAGCTCATTTTAAGAGACTTGGAAATCGATGTACAGGCATATGAAGTAATGTTTGAAAATAAAAAGATCGAGCTTACAAGAAAAGAATTCGATTTATTGAAGCTGCTTGTGGAGAACCGGAATCATGTATGTACAAGGGAGCGTATTCTGGAAGTGGTTTGGGGATTTGATTCTGAGGTAGAAACTAATGTAGTCGATGTATATATTCGCCATTTACGTTCAAAACTGCAAACAGAAAATACTCCGTACATTGAAACAGTACGTGGTGTTGGATATGTGATGCGCGGGTGAGGATGATGAAGAACAAACTACTGAACCTTTCTTTAAAATCCAAGTGGATGCTTGCGGTCGGTATAACGATCTTTGTAAGTTACGCCCTTATATCTGTTGTACTGTATATCGCATTGCAAACATGGCTGATTCATAATGAGGAAAAAAATGCACTGCGGACGGTTGATGATATGACAACCTACTTCGAATCACAGGGCAACACTGTTACAGTACAGGCGCTCCAAAATAACACCGCTTTGATGAAAGCTATTTTAAATCAGGAACAAACAGTGCGTGTATTTAATCTCGATGGGATTGAAGTAATGCGTATCAATGATGCTGCGCCGGCTGCACAACTGCCAAATAATCAAACTTATTTTTCAACGGTGATTGAAAAGCAGGTGATTTCAGGATCTGAAAGCTACGTCATCCACCGAGTCGTTCAAATCGGGCAATTTCAGGGGATTATGCAGCTGATCCATCCATTAGCAGCCTTTCAATCGATGATGAATTATATTTTGACGACAATTTTCATCATTGGTTTCGGTGCCATTCTATTTTCGGTTATGATCAGCTATTACTTGGCGAATATGCTGATGAAACCGCTTGTCCAGCTACGGGACGCAATGAGTTTCGTTCGAAAAAACGGGTTTACCGCACAGCCTGAATTTGATTATACGGCAAAAGATGAAATTGGTGATTTACTTCATATGTATCGTACTTTAATGAATGAACTTGAAATTTCATTTACAAAGCAGCAGCAATTTGTTGCAGACGCCTCACATGAACTGCGAACGCCGATTCAAGTAATTGAAGGTCATTTATCATTAATCAAACGGTGGGGTAAAGATGAACCGGAAGTGATGGAAGAATCATTAAACACTTCGTTAACCGAAATTGCGCGTATGAGGAAAATGATTGAGGAACTATTGCAATTGGCAAGAAGGGAGCAAGCAGATGGGCAGGCTTCAGCTGATATAGAACAAGTATACGAACAAGTAAAAGATGAATTACTGCAGCTTTATCCTGCCGTACAGTTTCATCTGACCGTTACCGGCGAGAAAACGGCTGCCTCCATTACCGAACATGCTCTAGCGCAAATCTTTAGAAATATTTTCAGTAATAGTATACGATATAATAGCAATGTACCTAATCTTCATGTAACAATCGATTACAATGAATTACAGTCGCCGATTTCAATTACGATAGAAGACAATGGAATCGGAATTTCCGAACAGCATTTACCTCATATTTTCGACCGGTTTTACCGGGTGGATGCTTCACGCACAAATAAAATTGCCGGCACTGGACTCGGATTAAGTATTACGAAGATGCTCGCAGATAAATATGAAGTGGAAATTGATGTCGAAAGTAAATTACAGAAAGGTACCTTTTTTTACCTTAAACTTCTTAAAAAATGAATAATTTTAGTCAATCTAATTACTATTTCAATAGTTCACGAAAAAAATTGCTTAATTTGATAAAAAGAGTTGTATTTTTTGTGAAGAGTAGTAAGATTGAGATGGAAAAAATGTTCTTCCGCCGTTTAAAAATGTGCTTTTAGTCCATGTGGAAGAATGATAAAATATTATTTGCTTTGTTTTGGTAGATAAAAAGAGGGTACTTAATTTATCTACTTACAAAAGAAGGTAATTTTTGTATTGCAATATACAATATTATACCTTTTTAAGTAAATTATTGGAACAGCCATAAGGCAAAATTTGGAGGTTATTTTCATGTCGAACAATGTATTACCTGCAGGTTCTCCATGGTCAGCGTTTTCTGGTCCTAACTTAGGTTATGTATTAGAGCAGTATGACTTATTCCTGCAATCTCCTGAAGAAGTGGAACCGGAACTAGTAGAATTATTCCAAGCTTACGGTGGTCCTGTATTTGCAGATGGTCAACAACCGGTTGTAACAGCAGCAGTAACAGGTACTGGAGACTACAAAAAAGTATTAGCAGCAGTTAAGTTGGCAGAATCAATTCGTGAATACGGCCATTTAGCAGCAGATTTATACCCATTAAAAAATCGTCAATTAGATACTTCACGCATTGAAGAAAGCGTATTCAATTTAACAGCAGCAGATCTACAGGCTATTCCTGCATCAGTATTTTTTGCAAATGTTCCTGCAGGTGTTACAAACGGTAAGGAAGCGATTGATTACTTAAAATCTGTTTATACAGACAAAATCGGTGTTGAAGTTGCACATTTACAAAATGCGGAAGAACGTGCTTGGATCGAAGCGCAAGTCGAAGGCGGAGCGTTCAAAAAAACGTTATCTGCTGAAGAAAAGAAAGCAGTATTAGAGCGTTTAACACGCATTGAAAACTTCGAAAAATTCATTCATAAAACATTTGTTGGTCAAAAACGTTTCTCTGGAGAAGGTTTAGATACTCAAATTATTTTATTAGATGAAATTATCAAATCATCTGAAGCTAAAGGTGTAAAAAACGTTCGAATTGGTATGGCACACCGTGGTCGTTTAAACGTATTAACTCACGTATTAAAAAAACCATACGATATGATGTTCTCTGATTTCGCCCACGTTTCTAATGATCTTTTCTTCCCTGAAGACGGTAAATTAGAAATTACAAAAGGCTGGACTGGCGACGTTAAGTATCATATGGGTGCATCATATACTCATGATTCTGGATTGAACGTGAAATTAGCCTACAACCCGTCTCACCTTGAAGTAGGGAACCCGATTGTAATCGGTTCTGTACGTGCAGCACAAGATGATGTATCAGCAGCAGGCGTTGCGAAACATGATCCATCAAATGCATTCGGTATCATCCTGCACGGTGACGCGGCATTCGCTGGTCAAGGGATTGTTACTGAAGGCTTTAACTTCTCTCAAACAGAAGGATTCACAACTGGTGGTACAGTACAGATTATCGCGAACAACATGATCGGTTTCACAACTGAATTACATGATTCACGTTCATCTATGTATTCATCTGACCCTGCAAAAGGCTATGATATTCCGGTTATTCATGTAAACGCTGACAGCCCTGAAACAGTGGCAGCTGTTGGTCGCTTTGTAGCGGAATACCGTGCGAAGTTCAAAAAGGATATCGTAATCGACCTAATCGGTTACCGCCGTTACGGTCATAACGAAACAGATGATCCGACAGTAACAAACCCTGAAACATATAAATTAGTTGCAAAACATGAGCCGATTCGTGCATTGTATGGTGCGGAATTAGCAGAAGCCGGCATTTTATCAGCGGATGAAGTAAAAGCTTTAGATACTGCTATTTATGCGGAAATGCAAGCTGCGTATGATCATGTAAAAGAAATGGCTGAAAAAGACGAGCATGTAACGCCTAATATGCCGGAAGAACTAAAAATCGAATTCCCTGAAATCGATACTAAAGTAGATGCTGAGCGTCTGGCTAAAGTTAATGAAGATTTACTTGTGTTTGCAGATGGTTTCGAACCGCAAAACAAGTTAGGGAAAATTTTAGCAAAACGCCGTGATGCTTTCGCAGATGGCAAAATTGACTGGGGTCATGCTGAAACATTAGCATATGCAACAATCACACAAGATGGCACACCGGTTCGTTTCACTGGTCAGGATGCACAGCGTGGTACGTTCTCTCAACGTCACTTAGTATTACATGATAAAAATAATGGTTCTGAATTCACACCATTGCATCACATTGAAGGTGCAAAAGCATCATTCACTGTTTACAACTCACCACTTACAGAAGCAGGTGTTGTAGGTTTTGAATACGGGTATAATTTAGAAAACCAAAATGTACTATCTGTATGGGAAGCACAATTCGGTGACTTTGCAAACATGGCGCAAGTAATGTTTGATAACTTCATTTCAAGTGCACGCGCTAAATGGGGCCAAAAATCTGGATTCGTACTTCTTTTACCACATGGTTATGAAGGTCAAGGTCCGGAACACTCATCAAGCCGTATGGAACGATTCCTGCAATTATCTGCAGAAAATAACTGGTTCGTAGCAAACTGTTCAAATGCAGGCAACTACTACCACTTATTACGCCGTCAAGCTGCATTATTAGGTACAGAAGGTGTACGTCCATTAGTAGTGGTTTCTCCAAAATCACTTTTACGTCACCCATTAGCTGCAGCTACTGCTGAACAACTTGCAAATGGTCGCTTCCAAGAAGTAATCGAGCAAGAAGGTTTAGGTAAAAACACAGAAGCGGTTGAAAAAGTAGTGCTTGGTACTGGTAAAGTAATGATCGATTTAGCTGAACGCGTGAAAGACGGCGAAGGCTTAGATCACTTACACATTGTTCGTGTGGAACAAATTTATCCATTCCCTGCACAACAAGTGAAAGATATTATCGCTCGCTTCCCGAATGTTAAAGAAATAGTTTGGGTACAGGAAGAACCGAAAAACCAAGGTTCATGGACATACGTTCTTGAAACATTATATGATATCGCAGAAGGCAAAAAAGTGCGCTATGTAGGACGTCCTGCAATGAGCTCAACTTCTGAAGGTGACGGCGATTCACATAAAGCAGCACAAGCTAAATTAGTGAACGAAGCACTTGAAAAGTAATAAATGATTTGTTTAAAAAGAGCTGCTTCTATTTAAAATAGAAGTGGCTTGCTATACAATGAATGTGTAGCGTAATTAAAGGAGGATATGAACGTGGCTGAAATTAAAGTCCCTGAATTAGCAGAATCAATTACTGAAGGTACAATTGCCCAGTGGGTGAAAAAAGTTGGAGATCGCGTAGAAAAAGGCGAATTCATCGTTGAGTTGGAAACTGATAAAGTTAATGCTGAAATCATCTCTGAAGAAGCAGGCGTTTTAAAGCAAATTTTAGCTGAAGAAGGCGATACTGTATTAGTTGGACAAGTAATCGCAGTAGTTGAAGCTGGCGAAGGCGCAGCACCTGCACCAGCTGCTAAAGAAGAAGCTCCAGCAAAAGAGGAAGCTCCGGCTCCAGCAAAAGAAGAAGCACCTAAAGCAGCACCTGCACCAGTTGCAGTTGAAGAAACTTCAGGTGAGCGTGTAATCGCTTCACCAGCAGCTCGTAAATTAGCTCGTGAAAAAGGCATCGACTTAGCAGCAATTTCACCTGTTGATCCACAAGGTCGTGTACGTGTACAAGACGTTGCAGCACATGGTACAGCACCAGCGGCTCCTGCAGCACCAGCAGCTCAAGCGCCAGCAGCAGGTAATGGTCCAATGATCTTTACACCAGCAGCTGATACAGACCGTGTAACAGTTGAAAAAATGAGCCGTCGTCGTCAAACAATTGCTAAACGTTTATTAGAAGTAAAACAATCAACAGCAATGTTAACTACTTTCAACGAAATTGATATGACGAACATTATGGCATTACGTAAGCGTAAACAAGATGAGTTCGTGAAAGCTAACGATATTAAACTAGGCTTCATGTCATTCTTCACAAAAGCTGTAGTAGCAGCATTAAAGAAATATCCATATGTAAATGCACAAATTAACGGTGACGAAATTCACTTAAACAACTTCTTTGATATCGGTATTGCTGTATCAACTGAAGAAGGTTTAGTAGTACCGGTTGTTCGTGATGCAAATGCGAAAAACTTCGCTGAAATCGAGAAAAACATTGCAGAATTAGCTGGTAAAGCACGCGACAAAAAATTAGGCTTAAACGACATGGCTGGCGGATCGTTCACAATCACAAACGGTGGTGTATTCGGTTCATTAATGTCAACACCAATCATGAACGGTACTCAAGCTGGTATTTTAGGTATGCACTCAATCGTAAACCGTCCAGTAGCTGTTAATGGTGAAGTTCAAATTCGTCCAATGATGTATGTAGCATTATCTTACGACCACCGTATCATCGATGGTAAAGATTCTGTTGGCTTCTTAAAAACAGTTAAAGAAATGATCGAAAACCCAGAAGATTTATTATTAAATTCTTAATAGAGTTTACTCTCCTAATGCGCGATACTTTACGTATTGCGCATTAGCTTTTTTTTACAGATAAATTTCAGAAAAATGATTGTTGACGGAAATGTCGCAATAATGTAATATAAACATATCAATTTCATATCAAAACCTCACAATCTCGTGAGGTAGAGGCGCGATACTTAATAGTTTTATATGGAGCCATGAGCTGGCCGGGAAATATAAGAGAAGGAAATATCGCCGAAGTGTTGTAAACGCTCAAATTTACAATGCTGGGTCTGCAGTGAATAATTGCAGAACTGTCTCAATCATCTATATCCCTGATGGTTGAGTTGTGCTATCTCAAAATGGGAACTGTAGAGGATTCGGGCTAATTATAATTTAAACGACCTAAAGTTCTTCTTTATGGTCGTTTTTTGCATATACGGCGTCCGAAAATTAACAAATAAGGAGAGATTTTCTATGAAAAAGAGACTATTGATTTTATTGACTGCTATGACAATGTTATTGCTGGCAGCATGTGGTTCAAGCGATGAAGGTACTACAAGCGGTTCCGATTCGGATAAAAAAGTGATTAAAATCGGTATGGAAGCAGCCTATGCGCCTTTCAACTGGTCACAAAAGGATGATGCTAATGGCGGAGTTCAGATTGCAGGTTCTAAGGAATATGCAGCAGGCTATGATGTGGAAATTGCGAAAAAAATTGCAGAAGGTCTGGACATGGAATTACAAATTGTTAAAACAGACTGGGATGGCTTAATCCCATCATTGCAATCGGGTGCCATTGACCTGGTAATTGCGGGTATGTCACCAATGCCTGAACGTATGGAAGTAATTGATTTTACAGAAAACTATTACACTAGTGACTATGTCATTGTTGTAAAAGAAGACGGCCCTTATGCAAATGCAACTTCATTATCAGACTTTGCAGGTGCAAAAATTACAGGTCAGCAAGCGACAACACACTATGATGTAATCGATCAAATCGAAGGTGTTCAAAAGCAAGTAGCGGCAACTGATTTCGGTGCAATGCGCGTTCAATTACAGTCTGGTGCAATCGATGGATATGTATCAGAACGTCCGGAAGGTATCTCTGCTGAGATGGCGCTGAATAATATTAAATACATTGTCCCTGAACCAAACTTCGAAGCAGACGAAGCGTCAACAGCTGTAGCGGTAGGTTTGAAAAAAGGTTCGGATTTACGTGAACAAATTAACAAAGTTTTAGCTGAAATTTCGGAAGAAGAGCGTCAACAATTAATGGAAGACGCAATTGCAAATCAACCAGCAGCACAATAATCGTGTAGCATTAACAGTTTTAATGAGGTTGTCTTGCCGGCAGACGGAAGACAACCTTTTTCTATTAAAATTATGGTTTCATACATAAATAGTAGAAACAAAGAAATGGAGGACAAGGCGATGGCATTTTTAGAATCATCATGGAACTTGTTTACGGACAACTGGGAGTTATTTGTACGCGGAGCTTGGACTGCACTTCTCTTGGCGATAATCGGGACAATTTGCGGAACACTGATCGGATTTTTCATCGGAATTATGCACACAATTCCACAACGCAAGAAAAATATTAAAACAGCTGTTCTGAAAGTCATTAATTTTATTTTAACAGCTTATGTTGAAATTTTCAGAGGTACGCCAATGATGGTACAGGCGATGGTCGTATTTTACGGTCTTGTCTATTTAGGAATCGATATTGACCGCTTTTTAGCAGCTTCAATCGTTATCAGCTTAAACACAGGAGCCTACATGGCCGAATATGTGCGTGGTGGTATCGTATCGATTGATAAAGGCCAATTCGAGGCTGCACAAGCGATTGGAATGAATCACCTGCAAACGATGATTCATATTGTTCTGCCGCAAGTAGCGCGCAATATTTTACCTGCAACAGGAAATCAGTTTGTAATGAATATTAAAGATTCATCTGTATTAAGTGTCATTTCGGTAGTGGAACTGTTCTTTACGGCGAATTCGATTGCGGGCAGTAACTATAAATATATTGAAGCGTTCTTTATCGCGACGGTATTATACTTTATTATGACATTTACTGTAACGCGCTTCTTGCTGTTGTTCGAGAAAAAGATGGACGGACCGTCTTCGTATAAAGTGGAGCTCATTACAGGCAACAAGCTAGATAAGGATGGTGAATAAGATGACAGTAGTAATTGATATTAACCATTTAAATAAAAAATTCGGCGATCACGAAGTATTGAAAGATGTCAATTTTCAAGTAAACAAAGGGGAAGTTGTTACATTGATCGGTTCTTCAGGTTCCGGGAAATCAACACTGTTACGCTGTATTAATTTACTGGAAACACCGACAGCCGGGGAAATAATCTACAATGGTGAAAATATTCTAAATGACGGTCATCAGATTGAAAAGTACCGTACGCATTTAGGGATGGTATTCCAGCAGTTTAATCTGTTCAATAATTTGGATGTATTAAATAACTGTATCGTTGGCCAAATCAAAGTGCTAAAGCGTTCAAAGGATGAAGCAGCACGCAATGCGATGAAATATTTGGAGCTTGTCGGAATGAGCGCCTATAAAAATGCAAAACCGAAACATTTATCCGGTGGACAGAAACAGCGTGTCGCCATCGCACGGGCATTGGCGATGGATCCGGATGTCATGCTGTTTGATGAACCGACATCAGCACTTGATCCTGAAATGGTAGGGGAAGTATTAAAAGTAATGCGCCATCTCGCAGACCAGGGAAATACGATGCTGATCGTGACACATGAAATGGAATTCGCCAAGGAAGTATCGGACCGGATTGTATTCATGGATAAAGGGGTTATCGTTGAGGAAGGCCCACCGGAACAATTGCTGGTAAACCCGAAACACGACCGGACAAAAGAGTTCCTGAAACGGACATTACGGTAAAAGAAATAAGGCTGGGACATAAGCAGAATTACCGTTGAATAAGAAGAAACTCTTTATTAAGAAACGGATATTTTAAAAAATTGATTGGAATGCAGGGCGACTCCTACGGGAACAGCACGACGCCTGAGACTACAGGCTCAGGCCGTGCCCGTGGAAAGCGTCCCGAAATGGAAATCAATTTTAACGCTTAGCAAAAAAAACTATTTTTCTCTCAGAGAAAAATAGTTTTTTTGGGTTATGTCCCGGCCTCATTTTCGTGAGTTCCATTCGCTTATTAAAATAAATACAATTGCAAAAGCAATTACAATTGCGAAAAACCACATTGGAAGACTACCAAATGCCATAATTTCCACCTCTGTTTGTGAGTTTAACATGGAAAAGTTGTTCTATCAAATATCGGAAACAACGTTAAATTAAAACTAATCCTATGTATGAGGCTTTCATATATTTATATAAGAAGCATGAAAAGTCGATTTTTACTACAACGCGCTTTCCACTGGCAGGAAAATCATATAAAATAGGAGAGTATCGATATTAGTTAAAAGTGAGGGAACAACATGCTACATTTAAATTGGAAAGATGCACCGACAATTCGCACAGTTAAGTGTGTACATACAGATGCATCGAAATATTTAGTATCAAACGTATTAACGGTAGGCAAGGAATATGAAGTAAAAAACGAAACAGAAGAATTCATCTTTGTAATCGACAACACAGGTGAAGTTGGCGGATTCTACAAAGAATACTTCGCTTAGAAAATAAAAGGTGTGCGAAAAGTCATAACGGCTTTTCTCACACCTTTTTTATTTCTGTTCCAGTATCGTATGCTCGATTTCATGGCGCTTTTCGTCTGTCTGTACATGCACGCGTAATGTATCTTCAATATCGTGCAGCAGTTGCAATTGGGTTTGTTTAAACCGGTCAATATCATTATGTGATAATGCCGGGCGATTCGCTGCCTTTTTGGACACTTCCAGCATCTTGCCGTTTTTACGCATCAACTGTTCCGATGCATCCATAAGTCGTTCCTGGGACCTTATCGCACGACGCTGGTTGTTCATATTTAATAACATCGCTATTTGCGACTGCCATAAAGGGATGGTCGTCATAATCGAACTTTGGATTTTTTCAATCAGCATTTGATTCGTTTGCTGAATCATCCGGATTTGCGGTGCATATTGAATTGCCACTTCCCGCGATAGTTCCAGATCATACATACGACGGTCAATCCACTCGATCTGCATTTCAATATCTTTCAATTCATGCTGTTTAAACGGGTTTTGTCCATCGACAATTTCTTTTTGCAGTGCTGGTAAGATAACATCTCGCATATGCTGCTTTTTAATTTCTAGTGTGGCAATATAAATATTGATTTCCTGGAAATAATCTTCATTGATCGCATATAGTTTATTTAGAAACTGGTAATCATTCAATAATGCATTTTGATTATATTCCAGTTGGATGCTTAAGCGATCAATGCGTTTACTCAACTTATTGTAATGGGTCATAATCTCTTGAATGGACTGTGTGGAACGGCTGAACAGTTTGGCAAAAAACCCTTTTTCCTGTTCGACTAGCGCATCCGGATCAATCATCTCCAAATGCTGCATCAGATCGGATAATACTTCACCGACTTTCCGTACATCTTTGCGCTGAATATACTGCAGCATCTGGGTCGTGAATTTTTTCAGTGCTTCCTGTGCAGGTAAACCAAATGCCAGAACCGTTTCGTAATTTTTTGGCTCAAGATTTTGGGCTAATTGCAGCGCCCGTTGTTTCATATCATTTGATAATGATGCGAAAAGCGGTGAGGCTGCATTGTTTGCAACATTCACCGCAAATTGTTCTTTACTTACTTGCAAGTCTACATTTTCACTTGCTGTAAAGGCATCAAATGGATTGTTTGTCATATTCATATATTACTCACCGCCGATTTTTAATCGATCTTTACGCTTTTCATTCGACAATTTTGCAAAGTCGAGTTCAATTTTCAAGTTTTCGATATCCGAAGATAACGCACTTTTCAAATCAGATTCCATCGTAATTTGCAGCTCTTTTAAAGTTCTGCGCGTATCTTCCAACGCTAAATGCACTTCCGTACCAGGTACTTGTTCTTTTGTCAGCAACGTGTATTTATCGGAAAGCTGTACGGCTGACGGCAAGTGTGCATAGAAGAAATCTTCCACCGCATAGAACTTGTGCGGGTTTGTCTGCACAATATTGATAATGCGTTTTGCCAATTTAGACATTTCATTTATTTGTTTGAAGGAACGTACCGAACGCACTCTGACATACTGCTGATTTAATGCCTGAATATGTGAACGGGCCTGTTTTAATTGTGCTTCGATTAAATTGTATTCCGATTTGGGAAGCCCAATTTTTTTACTCTGTGTTGTTTTCTGAATGGCGTAAGTAACTTTATTACTTATGAAATATGCTGCCGCTCCAAGAGGTAATGCCAGCATCGTAGTTATGCCGGTAAAATTAACAAACGTAAGTGTGGCTGCTGTCGAAAAAACTAATACATTAATTAGATGCCGTGTTAGAAAATTTATAGGACCAAGCATTTTCATACCTCCTTTACTCGATACTATTGATACGTATGAAACGTAAAAAAGTTTCAGTATTACTTACTTTATTGCAGAAAAATCAGCGAAATTAATTATTTCAAATCACATATTTCAAACGAAATTGTAATAACGGCTTTTTACTAATCGTAACAAGTTTTCGCTCTATTAAAAAGTAAAAAGATTTGAAAAACCGGACAATTATTATGATTTCCATACTTACCCTTTTTATAATGAGCATTATTAGACATCGCGGACAAAAGTGTATAAAATATAGAGAAAGAAAGGATAATGTATATGTATAAAATTATTTATATGAAGGCAGATTATGAGCCTTGGTGGCAATTTGACGGTTGGGAAGAGTATATCGTATCAACGGAGCAATATGATACAGAGCATCAATTCCAAATGGCATTGAATCATTTGCTTGCTCAGTTTCGAAACAAATATGAGTTTGAAGCACATAAAAATGAACGATTTTATGCATTTTGGTCTGAAGACGAATGTGAATTTTGTGAAGCCTGTGATGATGATGCCCAAATTTACCATGGCATTATCGTATTAACGCCAGAAGCTATTACACAATAATTACATTTGATTGAAAATTTGCTTAATTTACCAAATGGTAATTGACAGTCATTATTATGATATATATACTATATTTAACAATTGAAAGATTGACCGAATACAATGGCTTCACATATTACAAACAGTAATCGAGTTAGTGGATCGGTACTCTTGTAATATGTGTTTTTTTATTTGGTTTTTTAATTGTTAACTTTTATTTTTGGAGGTATTTATTGATGAAACAAGGTACAGTAAAATGGTTTAACTCAGAAAAAGGTTTTGGCTTCATCGAAGTAGAAGGGGAAAACGATGTATTCGTACACTTCTCTGCAATTCAAGGTGAAGGTTTCAAGACATTAGAAGAAGGACAACAAGTGGAATTCGAAGTTGTAGATGGCAACCGTGGACCACAAGCATCTAATGTAATCAAACTATAATCGTACAAATTCCGAAGCTGCGTATCATTGTACGCAGCTTTTTATTTGTATGACAAATATTTACATATAATGATATAATTTATGGAAAACTGAAGGAAGGTTGAGATTCCAATAAGAAAAGTACATAGTTTAAGTACTAAGAAAAAAAGATTATTAACATGGGGAATTATTATTATTTTAGTATTGGCTGGTTTGTTTGCAACGTTTTATGAGAAAAAGCAAAGTAAGGAAAGCGATGAACAAGTGAACGTTCTTGCGGAAAGTCAAGATTATAAAAAATCCCTAATCGAGACATATTTAAAAATTAATCAATATGAGAAATTCTACCGAGACGGAAATATACGATCAAAAGAAGCGGTAAAGTCTTCTGCACTGAATGAAGCGATATCTAAATATGCACTGATCGATTATTTACAGCAGCAAAATATTACGTTAAGTGATGAAAAGCGCCAATTACAGCTGAAAATTTTAGAAGAGCAAATTACATATGATATGCAAAATCCACTATTAAAACAATATTTTGAGAAGATGTTCCAAGAGCTTGAAATTAGCAAACAGGACTATATCGAGGAATATTTACTTGTTAATAAAGAACATGAAATTTTAGAAAGGAATATGCATGATTCGGGTACAATTTATTCAAAAGGCGACCAGGAAGACTGGTATGCAAAGAAGTTGGGAATATCTTTCGATTATCAGGAATATTTAGCTTTAAGTGAATTTATTCATATCGATTCTACTGGGACAGATTTAGATTTGCCTTTTGCAGTTTCTAATCATTATCTTGATTTTGCTAAAAATCAGGCTGGAGAAATCATTCTTGCTGTTGAGGATTTAGACCGGCATCGGTTTACAGAAGAGCAATCCCGTTTGATTTATTTGATAGAAAAAGAGAACAACTTTCAGGAATTGTCGCGGCATAGTTTCAAACAGTATCAAAATGCATTAGAGCAAGAAGCAACTGCAGGAAATGAAAATAGTATAGTTGTGAGCGATTTGCTGAAACTATTTGAAATTGCGGAGAAGAGTATAGATTGGGAACTAGGTGAAGAGTTAAATTATCAGTTCAATGAAATACCTTCATTTGATCCAAGTAAGTTGAGGAAGCATAAGGGTATCACGTTACAGTTGTTGGAATATGAAAATTATCACTTGGATGAAAACATCCCTGATAAATTTTTTGCTTATCGAATTGCCAATGAAAAAATAGGGGAGATGTATGGATTATTTAATTATTTGAAGCAGGATTTCGAAATTGAATTAAATGAAGCGGCTCGTATCAATGCGCGTAAACAGATTGAAAAGTCATTAGCAGAGCAAATGGAAAATCCTTATTTTAAAAAATATATGGATGATGTACTGAAGAATTTTGAGATTCCATTATCTACGTATATCGATGATTATTTGTTAGTAAAGGAAGAATATCAACTGCTTTTAGAGCAAATGAATGAACAAAATATCGGTCTTGATACAAATCGGCGCTATAATAAAGGTTGGATCGAAGCGCGTTACCGAATGGCTGCAAACTTCACATGGGAATATAAATTCGATAAAATGTGGTCGATGAATGATGAGGAAATTGTTGATGCGCTGGAGCCACAACCTGATTTATCTTTTTCTATACCGGAATATGCACCACAGATTGGTAAGAATATTAAAGGGCAATATGTTTTCACTGAGCGTTACCCGCTTACGGTCTATTTGTCGGATGAACAGCAAATATTTTTTGATCTGCTTGTGCAAACATTTGATTTACCGGTCCTTTCCCGTTATTCAATTACACAATATATAGACAAACTGGATCAATTAAAGGCGGATGAAACAAAGAAAAAACAATTGCTTGAACTACTCGACATTTATAAAAATACGATTACAGAATAAGTTTCCAAATAAAAAGAAGGAGGGCAGAATAACTGCCTCCTTCTTTTTCGTTTATTAGTTTAAGCCTTGTGCATCTTTCCACTCTAGATACTCATCATATGTTAATGGTTTGTCTAAAATAGAACCGTCTTCACGGATTTCGATGACACGGTTTGCGATTGTTTGAATGAATTGGTGGTCATGTGATGTAAAGATCATCGCACCTTTGAAGCGGATTAAGCCTTCATTCAATGCTTGGATTGACTCAAGGTCCAAGTGGTTTGTTGGCTCATCCAATAATAATACGTTCGAGTTTGAAAGCATCATTTTAGAAAGCATACAGCGCACTTTTTCACCACCGGATAATACAGACGGAGATTTCTTCACTTCTTCACCAGAGAACAGCATACGGCCTAAGAAACCACGTAGGAACGATTCTGTTTCATCTTCAGGAGAATAAGGGCGTAACCATTCAACTAATGACTTTTCGTTACCTCCGAAGTATTGGTCATGATCCATTTCGAAGTAGCTTTGAGATGTTGTAACACCCCATTTGTATGTTCCTGCATCAGCTTTTTGACGATCCATTAAAATATCCATTAATGCTGATTTCGCATTCGGAGAACCTAGAAGGATGATTTTATCTTCTTTGTTCATAGAGAAGCGGATATCTTTGAATAAAATTTCGCCATCTTGTGAAGCTGTTAAACCATCGACTGTTAATACATCATTCCCGATTTCACGACCAGCTTGGAAGTTAATGAACGGGTACTTACGGCTTGATGGACGGATGTCATCCAGCTCAATTTTATCAAGCATTTTTTTACGGGAAGTTGCTTGAGAAGATTTCGATGCGTTTGCAGAGAAACGTGCAACGAATTCTTTTAATTCTTTAATTTTTTCTTCTTTTTTCTTGTTTTGGTCAGCCATCATTTTTTGAGCTAATTGACTAGACTCATACCAGAAATCGTAGTTCCCAACATAAAGCTGAATTTTACCAAAGTCTAAGTCTGCGATATGTGTACATACTTTATTTAAGAAGTGACGGTCATGGGATACAACGATAACTGTGTTTTCAAAGTTAATTAAAAACTCTTCCAGCCATTTAATCGCTTTTAAGTCCAAGTGGTTGGTAGGCTCATCCAGCAGTAATACGTCCGGCTTACCAAATAACGCCTGCGCCAGTAATACTTTTACTTTGTCAGAACCTTCTAAGTCAGCCATCATCATGTAGTGCAAGTCATCACCGATACCTAGACCGTTTAAAAGTGTGGCAGCATCAGATTCAGCTTCCCAACCGTTCATGTCAGCGAATTCGCCTTCAAGTTCAGCAGCACGCATACCATCTTCGTCTGTCATTTCCGGTTTCATGTAGATTGCATCTTTTTCGGCTTTTACTTCCCAAAGACGTTTGTTACCCATTACAACTGTATCTAATACGTTGAATTCATCGTATTCGAAGTGGTTTTGCTTTAATACTGAAAGACGCTCATCTTTACCCATTGATACGTGGCCTTCTTGTGCCTCAATATCACCAGATAAGATTTTTAAGAACGTCGATTTACCAGCACCGTTTGCTCCAATTAGACCATAACAGTTACCTGGTGTGAATTTAATATTTACATCGTCAAATAATTTACGGTCACCATAACGTAGACCTACACCTGATACTTGAATCATGCAAGTACCTCCTTGAATTGTTTCTTTGTATTTTCGATTGCTTAAAAAAGAGAATTCTCTTTTGCACACAATGTTTCTATTATAGCATGTCTTATAGTTAAATTAAATAACAGCGCATCGGAAATAAATGATTGTACTAAGCAGAATCATTTAGCTGTCACACAATTCCAGTCCGTTTTACTATTGCATTATGAAAAGAGAATCGAGGAATGAATTATGAAGCAATTATCAAAATGGAAATCTGTATTCATTATTTTTTCCATTATACTTGTTTCCATCAATCTGCGTCCGGCGATTACTTCTGTAGGTCCGATTTTATCGACGATTAGGGATGCTTTACAAGTTTCAAGTACCCATATGAGTTTACTGACATCGATCCCGGTATTTTGTATGGGGTTGTTTGCACCGCTTGCCGTTCCAATACAAAAAAAATACGGCTATCGCTGGTCGGTAACAGTTTTAACGGCATTAATAGGTCTTGCTACAGCGGCAAGAATCCTATTTTCAAATTATAGTGCTCTAGTAATGACGAGCTTTTTGGCGGGTTTTGCCATCGCTATCATCAGTCCGATTATAAACGCCTATATAAAAGAAATGTTTCCGACAAAAATGGAACCGGTTATTGGAGTCTATTCTTTCGCGATGGGGTTCGGGGCTACTCTAAGTGCCGGGTTCACGGCTATTATTTATAAAAACTTCGATGGAAATTGGGCCCTGGCGTTAGGTATTTGGGGTGTTTTGGCAATTATCGCAATGATCGGCTGGTTCACTACAGTGGAGGAGTCGCATGTTACATCCATCAGAAGTTCTCAAAACGAAGAAAAGCGGAATCCGTGGAAAAATAAAGTAGCATGGTCAATTCTTCTATACTTCGGTTTCCAAACATCCCTGTTCTTCAGTTTGACGACATGGCTCACTTCTGTTGCATTGGAGCAGGGGATGGCATTGTTGACGGCGGGTTCTGTATTAACATTGATGACAATCGTTCAGTTGGCAGGAAATTTACTCATTCCGTCTCTCGTTAACCGTTATCCTAATCGAATTATTTGGCTGCACAGTCTGATTTTGATTGGATTGGTCGGTTCGGCCATCTTCTTTATCAATCAGAATTGGGCAATTTGGGCCAGCGCAGTGATATTCGGTTTTGTTCTCAGCGGATTATTCCCGATCGGGTTAATGCTGCCTTTGGATGAAGCAAAAAATAAAGCCGAAGCAAACGAATGGAGTTCAATGGTATTGTCAGGCGGTTTTATGATGAGTGCGGTAGTCCCGCTTATCATTGGAATTGTGTATGATATGACTGGTACACATTATGTAACGAAGTGGATTATCGTCATATTATTCGTTTTTATGTCACTTTCGATCATCGGAATGCAAAGACAAAAGAAAGCAGTATAATGGGGAAGTGTCTGAATCCGTTCAGTCACTTCTTTTTTTAGAGTCTTTTTAGTTTACATAATACTGTTATGGTTAATTAGAATTTTAGCGGTTTTATTAGAAGATTGCAGGGTGTTATTAGAACAATTCGGGGCGATATTAGAAGATTTTAAAAAGAAATTAGAAGAATGCGTTCAAATCACTGCTTTTAACAGGGGATTCGGTAAGGGAGTAGTATGCTTTGGCTTTTATTAGAACAACACAGCGTTATATTAGAAAAAGTCAGGATGATATTAGAACATCTGTAAGCGATATTGGAACTTCCTTTACACTTAATAGAACATTCACAGCATTTATAAGAAAATCGGCATTTTATTCGAAAAAATATAATGATATTAGAACAATTCTGATGATATTAGAAAATCCAACCACGAAATCGCCTAGTTTCTCATAAGAAAAGACAAAAGGGAACAACTATCACATAAAACATATTATCCGACACTATAATACAGAAAATTAAAGACTAAATAAAGTTCATAAAAAATAAAGGACCCCGAAAAATTATGCAAATAAATTGTTTGCCTATTTGGAAAGGTTTCTATTTGTATATGTCGAAAATATTGCAAATAGGGGACATAAACATCAAAATTAGTTCATTAAGACCGACAGTAAAATCTATAAATATATTATGTAAACTAAAGATTCTTTTACGAACTTTTATTTGCATGTATAATAGAGAAATTGAAGTTATTGAGGAGGGATTATGATTTCACTTGCATTACAACATCTAAAAACAAACTTTGGTTATGACTCTTTCCGTCCTGGTCAAACCCAAATCATCGATAACGTATTAAATAATAAAGATACACTTGTTATTATGCCGACAGGTGGAGGGAAATCCCTTTGCTATCAGATACCGGCACTGTGTATGGAAGGGACAACACTTGTTATTTCACCGTTGATCTCTCTAATGAAAGACCAGGTAGATATGCTGGTATCCAGTGGGATTTCAGCGGCTTACATTAATAGCTCCCTTAATTATGAAGAAGTTCAGGACGTTATGTATGGTGTACAAAGCGGTAAAATCAAATTGCTTTACATTGCTCCGGAACGACTGGAAAATGAACGCTTTTGCATGGAACTTTCACAAATAAATGTGCCACTTTTAGCAATTGATGAAGCCCATTGTATATCGCATTGGGGGCATGATTTTCGTCCAAGTTACCGTTCAATCCAGCAACTGCTGCATCTATGGGAAAAGAAACCGACCGTTATTGCATTGACGGCTACTGCTACCGAAGAGGTAAGTGCAGACATTCAACAGCTTCTTTCCATCGAAAAAGAAAATACTTTCATTACCGGTTTCGCGCGTGAAAATTTAACATTTTCAGTTTTACTTGGAGAAAACAAAGAAGCCTATATAAAGAAATATGTAAAAGCGAATGAAAATGAAGCAGGGATAATTTACGCAGCAACCCGAAAATCAGTGGAAGCAGTGTATGAGATGCTGAACAAATCCGGTTTTGCTGTAGCAAAATATCATGGCGGTATGTTTGAAGAAGACCGTACATATGAACAAAATCGCTTTTTAAATGATGAAGTTCAAATAATGGTCGCAACAAATGCTTTTGGAATGGGAATCAACAAGACCAATGTTCGGTATGTACTTCATTACAATATGCCTCGTAATATGGAGAGCTATTATCAGGAGGCAGGACGAGCTGGACGTGATGGACTGGATAGTGAGTGTATATTATTATACAGCTCTTCCGACGAACAAACCCAGCGTTTCTTAATCGATCAGGCACAGGATCGCTCTCGTATTCCTTTTGAGCTTCAAAAGCTGCATGCAATGATTGATTACTGTCATACAGAGCGCTGTCTGCAAAGTTATATCATTGAATATTTTGGAGACGAAGCGGGTCAAGATTGCGGGAAATGTGCGAACTGCACAGATAACCGGCCACAGCTCGATGTAACAACTGATGCACAGAAAGTATTGTCCTGTATTGTAAGGATGGGCCAGAAATTCGGTAAACAGTTAACCGCTTCTGTATTGGCTGGTTCGCGCAGTAAGAAAGTTCTTGAATTCAATTTTCAGAAGCTGCCGACATATGGCATTTTACGTGCAATGAATGCAAAAGAAATTGCCAATTTTATCGAGTTTTTGATTTCAGAAAAACTGATTGTCGTTAATAATGGGCAGTTCCCGACATTATCGATCTCAGATGCAGGAAAAGAAGTACTGCTTGGCCAAAAAAAGGTATTGCGTAAAGAGGCACGCATTATTGAATCAGCAGTAGAGCCAAACGATCCTCTATTCGAAATTCTTCGTAAAATACGAAAAGAAATTGCCGATCGTGAGAAAGTTCCACCTTTTGTTGTTTTCTCTGATAAATCTTTAAAAGATATGTGTCTCCGTAAACCTAAAAACAGTACACAGTTTTTAGAGGTAAGCGGCGTAGGGGAGAATAAATTAGAAAAATACGGTAAAACTTTCATTGAGGCAATTATTGAAAACACGTAATATAATGTTAAATAATTACAGTGTTGCGATTACTCGATATTAAACTTTTCATAAATATTATAAATTTATCCATTATGTTCTAACAAATACTTTTAGCGAATAATTTCAATTTACTCATTAAATATGCTATCTCACTATACTAAAGGAATGTATTGCCAAGTGCAGTGCATTCTTTTTTTACTATTTTGAGGTTTAAAACATTAAACTTTAAGTTAAGATATTGTAAAAATTCTGTATTCATAGTTTAATAAGAATATTCAGTTAAGAAGTGTAGGTGAAATATTGAATATACTAGGAGAACGCATCAAAAAGCTGAGAAAACAGAAAAAATTAACTCAGACCGAGTTAGTAGGGGAACGTTTAACGAAAGGTATGCTAAGTTTAATCGAGAACGGTAAAGCGCAGCCTTCAATGGAAAGTCTTCGTTTTATAGCAAAACGATTAAATGTCGATGTCGACTACTTGCTGGATGACGGGACACTTACAATGCTCAGAAGCTTGTATACCACAATTGAAGAAGATGTAGAGCGTAGAAAGCTCATACGCGACCCCGAGGAACTCCAATCACTTACGATTAAAATAATCGAAAAAATTGAACCTTATTTACCGGAAATTCAAGGTACGAACTATGAACAAATACGTTTAAGAGAAGTTTATTTTTTAATGAATCGCACAATCAACAAAGCCAAATCACTCGACGAATACTGGAAGTTTATCGATCAATACGAGGAAATCCATGCATACAGTCGAATGCTTCGATGTTATTTTTATTTATGCCAGGCTGCAATCGATCAGCGTAATTACAATGAAACGTTAGCTATTTTAAAGCAAGGGGAAAAACGGATCGAACCATATGAACTGATGATGGATCCAATGGTAATCCTTGATTTGTATTATAATTTAACGATTTCCTATTCAGCAGTCGATGATGTTAAAATGTCGGATCATTATTTACAAAAGGCATTGAACATGGCAAAAAAGAAGCAAATATTTTATCGAATGGACCGCTTTTATCATTTGTTGTTTATTCAATCTATTTCGAATGAAGATACTGCAAAAAGTAAAGAGTACATAGAAAAATTAATGCTTTTATCTGAGTTTGCCGATGATCCGGCAATTTCGGTCCGGTATTTATACAGTAAGTTGCATTTTATGAACATTGTTGAAAAGAAGTATTCCCACATTGTCCCGGAAATTGAGCATTATAAAGCAAAACTGCAGGATTACTTATTTTTATTTAAAAATCCAATCTTCGTAGGTGAAGAGATGTATGCCGAGTTTAAATTGCAAAACTACTCGAAGGCACTCCAAATCGGGACTGCATTAACCATTCCTGACTATTTACACCACCCCATTGATTTAGCAAAATATTATCAGTTCTTTGCGGTAAGGGCATTAGCTTCTTACTATGAAAAGGATGAAGTTGCTGCAAAGCGTGATATCATCTTCGCGAAAAATGGCGTAGAAGACTTTCCCGAGACGATTTACAAAAAATTTATTTACAAAGCTTTCAATGAAATCTTCATTTAACTTAAAAAAGGAACGTACCGCTCGAAATATCGAATGGTACGTTCTTTTATGCAGAAAGATTAACTTTTTTTCCAGTGTGTGTCGATGAACTCGTCACGTCCGGATTTGGCACGGTCTTCTTGATAATGCTCTTCTTCTTTTTTGTAATAATCCTGATGGTAATCTTCAGCCGGCCAAAAAGTTTCTGCCTGTTTGATTTCAGTTACAATCGGCTTTTTGAAACGTCCGCTTTCCGCCAGATTTTTCTTCGATTGCAATGCAGCCGTATACTGTTCATCGTTATGTGTAAAAATCACTGTTTTATAAGACTCGCCGCGATCTTGGAATTGACCGCCAGCATCTGTTGGGTCTATTTGCATCCAATATATATCTAATAGTTTTTCATAGCTGAAAATCTCCGGGTTAAATTCAATCTCGACAACTTCCACATGTCCGGAGTCTCCACGCTTAACATCTTCATATGTAGGGTTTTTCACATGACCGCCCATATAACCGCTCGTTACTTTTTCAATGCCTTCCCATTGATCAAAAGGTTTGACCATACACCAAAAACAACCACCTGCAAATGTTGCCTTTTCCATTTAGACTCACTCCTCATAAACAAGTAAACATATTCAAACTGTACTTTACTTCAATAAAGCTGTTAAATATGCTGTATTCTATCATGGATAAGAATGACTTTCAATTTATTAAACTTTTAATAGCATATAATATGGTGCCGCGTAATAAAAATAAAGAAAAAGAAATGCGGACATTTCATTAGTTAGGAAGAAAATTTGGATAAAATGGTATACTATAAGTAATTTGCAACTAAATTTAATGTAAATCGTCTAAACTTCACAGAAATAGAAAGGAAGTTGTAGGAATGGAAGAACAGACACGTCAAACCCGCTATCGAAAGAAAAAAATGCGTAAAGGCCGGGTACTATTCGTAGTCGTATTTCTTTTGCTTTTAAGTGCAATTGGATATAGCTATGTCCAATTTAATAAGGGAAAACAATTGGCAAGTGACAATAAAATTGAAGTGGAAGACTTTGAACCCGATGACAATCATCCGACTATAGAAAATTATTTAATCTTAGGTGTTGATACTCGCGGTGAGGAAAAATCGCGTTCCGATACGATGATGCTGCTTTCATGGAACCGAAAAACGAATGATATGAAGCTCGTGTCCTTTATGCGTGATATTTATGCGGACATACCGGGGTATCAATCGTATAAACTGAATACAGCATATTATTTAGGCGGGGTACCGTTACTTCAGGAAACGTTAAATAATATGTTCGATATACCGATCCACCATTATGCCATGATTGATTTTAAAAGCTTTGAAACTTTAATTGATATTTTGGCTCCAGAGGGTATTGAAATGGATGTTGAAAAAGATATGGGCGGATTAATCTATGTGGAGATTAAAAAAGGTCTGCAAAACCTGAATGGTAAAGAACTGCTCGGCTACGCCCGTTTCCGTGGTGATGCTGAAGGTGATTTTGGGCGTGTAGCACGTCAGCAAAAGGTTATTGAGGCTTTAAAGGATCAGCTGTTTTCACCAAAAAATATAGCGAACATGCCTAAATTCATCGGGGCTACACAAGGTTATATTACGACAGATCTAACAAACAAAGACCAGCTGACTACTGTATTAAAAGCAGTGTCTGGCGGGGAAATCAATGTTGAAAAAATGACGATTCCAGCAGAGGGGACTTACAAAATTAACAACTACCGACATGCAGGGGAAGTTCTGGAAATTGATGTGGCAAAAAATTCTCAAATTTTACACGATTTTTTAAATTTAAACGAGTAAGCATTATATATGCATCGGTTTTTCATGCTAAAATAAGATATAAATTAAATATTGTTGAAATATTGAGGTGGTCTTTTGCAGAGAAAAAATGAAATGAATAAAGTAAATTCATTACCCCAGGAAACGTCTAAATTTTTCTCTTCTATGTTTATTCGATTTTTAGGTGGTAAAAATTTATTATTCTTATTAGTGATCATCTTATTAGTTGGCTGTACGGTATTCGTATACGATAAAATTTCGTTTATATTCGAGCCGTTACATGTGTTGTTTGAAGTCATCATATTGCCCGGAGTACTAGGGGTCATCTTGTTTTACTTATTACGGCCCCCATTAAAGCTTTTAGTAAGGTGGAAAGTGCCGCGTGCCTTGGCGATTTTAATTTTGTATATAGTGGTAATCGCATTGATCACTTTACTTGTCTTGCTTGTTTTCCCGTTTTTACGTGATCAGTTTACAAACTTAGTACAAGAATTCCCTGTAGTTTTAATGGCGCTTGCGAATGATTTATTAGCATTTTTAAATAACTCCCATTTCAGCGAGTATTTTGAAAAGATCAATTTTGACTACAATCAGATTCTAACGGACTTTACAGACAGCTTTATAACAACGGTAAAAGTAACTTTAGGCAGTATAGCTACTGGAGTGGCTACGGGAATAACTGGGTTCCTGTCTACAGTTACCGGCATCATTTTATCGCTTGTCATTGTGCCGTTTATTACATTTTATTTATTGTATGAAGGCGATAAAATGCCGCGCTTCATTCTGTTCCTTTTTCCGCCACGTATGCGTGAGCAAATTGGAGAAGTACTGCATGATATGGACAAGCAAATCAGTTCCTACATACAAGGCCAGATTTTAGTATCATTTTGTATTGGTGTCATGATGACAATCGGTTTTTTAATTATTGGAATGCCATATGCTTTACTACTTGGCTTCCTCGCAATGATCACAAGTGTCGTTCCATATTTAGGGCCTGCCATTGCAGCAACCCCTGCAGCAATCATTGCCATTGTGAATTCACCATGGCTGTTGGTAAAGTTGGCAATTGTATGGACAATTGTACAATTAATCGAAGGGAAGTTTATTTCCCCTCAGATTATGGGTAAATCATTAAGTATCCATCCTATTACAATTATTTTTGTATTATTAACAGCTGGTTCTTTATTTGGAGTTCCGGGTGTTGTGCTAGGTATTCCTGGTTATGCTTTAATCAAAGTTCTCATTTCACATACGTATCGACTCTTTAAACAACGCTACAATCGTTTCCAGTCAGACGAGACGAATCTGTATGAAGAATTGAAATAAGAAAACAGGAAAATGTAAAGATGGGGTATGTTAAAAGCGAAAACTTTTAACATGCTCCCTTTTTAAAATCGATTGTCAATTACATATTTAAATGGAGGAATATACATGTTAAGCAAATGGCTAACATCATTAGAAGAGAATGGCGTGAAGGTTGAGACCGTTATCGAAAAAACAGAACTAGTAGAAGGTGACATATTAAACGGTTCTGTTTATGTGACAACACATACAGAAGAGGATAAAATCGATTACATTTCCTTATTAGTCCTTTGTGAAGAATTGGATGGCGAATTAACTATCGTAGGGAAACACTCGTTTCAGCTAGTTGGCGGAATCCGATCAAAAGACGGTGAAATTATTCCATTTGAGATTATTCCAGACGAGCGCTGGGTATGCGGAAAAGATGAGCAGCTCATCTTGCAGACGACCGTTGTATTTTTGGATGGAGTGGCAATCGAAGAACAAGGTGTTATTACATATAGCGCCATCGAATAAATGAAAAGGCGTTGCTGAATAAAAATATCAGCAACGCCTTTCGTTTATAGTTTTATTGTTGCCAGTCGTTTAACAGCTTCCTGAAGCTTTTCGACCGGCTGCACTAATGCAAGACGCATATAGCCTTCACCCGCTGTGCCAAATACTGTACCCGGTACCATGACAACACCTGTTTGTTCGATTGCTTTATAGGCAAAGTCGATGCATTTACTATCATACGGATATTTTGCCCAAACGAACATTCCGCCATCGCTCGGTGCAACTTCCCACCCGATTGATGTTAACCCTTCCATAAGGGCTTTATGACGGACAGAGAACGTTTCTCTCAGTACACTTGTAACTTGCTCTGCATTGTCCAATGCCAAAGCGGCAACTTGCTGAATCGGTTCGAAAATACCAAAATCCAAGTTTGACTTCAGCTGTTTCATAATCCCGACTAATTGAGCATTTCCGACTATGTAGGCAATACGAGTCCCAGCCAGACTGAAACTTTTCGATAAAGAGTTGATTTCCAGACCGACTTCCTTCGCACCCGGCGTCGCAAGGAAGCTGACAGGAGCATCCCCTTTAAAGTAAAATTCGGAATAGGCCGCATCATGCAGTACAATAATATTATATTTTTTGGCGAATGCCACGACTTCTTCAAAATACGCGAATGATGGCATGGCCGGTACCGGATTGCCCGGCAAGTTTAAAATCAGTAATTTTGCTTTTTGGCGAATCTCTTCCGGAATGGCTGTTAAATCCGGCAAATACTGATTTTCCTTAGTCAATGGCATATAGTAAGGCGTTGCACCAGCCAAATGAATCCCAGCATCATACGCGACATATGCCGGGTTTGTAGTGAGTACAATATCTCCAGGATCGCAGAATGCTACCGGCAGATGGACTAGACCTTCCTGTGAGCCAATTGTTTGCACAACTTCAGTTTCCGGATCCAACTCAACATTGTTTACTCGTTTATAATAACGACATACCGCTTCATTGAATGTTTGAATACCCGTTAAAGTATAGCCGTAAGAAGACGAGAGTGCCGTAAGCTCGGACATTTTTTTACGTAAATTCTCTGCTGGAGCGATATCAGGGCTCCCAAGGCTTAAATCGATAAGTTCCGTTCCTTTTTGCTCTTGTAATTTGGCATGCTTTTTCAAGTCACCAAATATAGCCGGCACAAATAATGACATTTTTTTAGACGGTTGGATATTCAATCTTTAACACTCCTTAAATCTTTCAATTGTAAGCACCATTTTATCATAGACATCACGTATAATGGGTATGAAATCAGAAAAGAGAATTAATTCACTACATAAAGCATGAAACCGTAGTGGAATAGCAATATAGGGACTGAAATTATTATTTCAGCGAAAATAAATTAGTAAGAGGTGTAGGATGAAAATCTATTCGTTAAGTGGGCCAAGCGGGACAGGAAAGAGTACGAGTGCTTTGCAATTTGCACATGACTATGAAATCGAGGCCATCATTGATGACGGCATATTGATTATAAACGGAGAAAAAGCCGCGGGGACGTCCGCTAAATTCGAGAAAAACACATTAAAAGCAGTGCGCCGCGCCATTTTGGATGATGACATACATAAAGCGGAAGTACTGGACGCGATTAGCGCTCATAATGTGAAGTCCCTTTTACTGATCGGCACTTCCGACAAGATGACGAAAAGAATTGCAGCCCGTCTACAGCTTGGGGACATCGATGAATATCATTATGTCCATAATATCCGAACGGAAAAGGAAATTCGTATGGCCAAATATGTACGGGAAATTCAGGGCAAACATGTCATGCCTGTTCCGTACCGTCAAGTAGAACAAAACTTTTTCAAACGCCTTATTCAGCGGGGGAAGGAAATTTTCTCCTCATCACAAGTTAAGCTTGGTGAAACGACGATCGTACAGCCGGATTTCCATCAAAACAGTGTTTATATTTCCAGGACTGTGTTTACCGATGTGTTGGACCACGTACTTGAAAAGCAGGATAAACTGGCTAAATTCGAAATAGCCAACATTCAGACTGACGGCATACCGCAAATAACCATTGCGCTTTTTTTAAAGCCGCCTGTATCCTATGTGGTACCGGAATATCTATTTGAACTTCAAAAAGAAATTTCACAGGAATTTTCACTGCATTTCGGTATTGAACCCGAAACGATTCATGTACAAATAAAAGGAATTAAATAAATAGTTATCACAGGAGCCGGCATGAAAATGTCGGCTCTTTTTATATGGAAAATATCGTATAATGAATAAGTAGTTTCTATTTTTTGATGATTAAGTATATTCTAATAATTAAGTGTTGCATGGACCAAAACTTTTGAAGGGCCAACATTAACAGTCAGGGGGAAATATAGTGAATTATATTGAACAGTTACAGCAAATTTTATCAAGTGAGCAAGTGACAACAAATGAAGTGTTACGTACACAACACGGGAAAGATGAATCGTATCATGAACCTCATTTACCGGATGTTGTCATCTATCCGAAAACCGCACAGGAAGTAAGCGAAATTGTAGCACTGGCAAATGAGCAGCGTATTCCCGTAGTGCCATTCGGACTTGGTACAAGTCTAGAAGGACATGTCATCCCTTATCATGGCGGAATCTCTTTGGATTTATCGCTCATGAATGCCGTATTGGAAGTACGACCTGAAGATTTTCTCGTAAAGGTCCAGCCGGGGGTAACGCGCAGCCAGCTGAATAAAGAATTAAAAAAATACGGTTTATTCTTTTCGGTTGATCCGGGTGCCGACGCGACATTAGGTGGAATGGCCGCGACAAATGCGAGCGGAACAACATCTGTACGCTACGGTATTATGCGTGACCAAGTACGTGATCTAGAAGTAGTGTTGGCGAATGGTGATGTGATCCATACTGGCGGATTGGCGGCAAAATCTTCTTCTGGCTATCATTTGAACGGTTTGATGGTCGGTTCAGAGGGCACACTGGGGGTCATTACTGAACTGACCGTACGAGTTTTCGGAATTCCGGAAAGAATTGTTGCGGGCCGCGCGACATTTGAAACAGTACAACAAGCAGTCGATGCTGTTGTTGCATTGAAACAGGCCGGTATACCGATGGCACGAATGGAACTTGTCGATAAACAAAGTATTGAAAAAGTAAACATTGCATCCGGCGCAAATTTCCCGGCAACGCCTACGCTATTTTTGGAATTCCACGGGAATGAGGCGGGCTTGCAGTCAGACGTTGTTTTTGCGACCGAATTATTGAACGACAATGGCTGTATCGAGCTAGCATTTGAACAAGATGAACGTGCACGCAATCATTTATGGGAGCTTCGGCATAATATGGCCTATACATATATTCATTCCGCTCCAGGGAAAAAGCTGATGTCTACAGATGTTGTTGTTCCAATCAATTCACTGCCGGATGCGATTCAAAACTCCCGCGAGAAAATTGAACGCATGCAGATCGACGCGGGAATTGTCGGGCATGTAGGAGACGGTAACTATCATATATTGCTGATGGTAGATATGGACAGTAAAGAAGAAATTGCACAAGCAAAAGAACTGAATGAACATGTCGTTGAATACGCCTTGTCACTTGGAGGTACTTGTACCGGGGAACACGGTGTCGGTTATGGCAAGAAAAAGTACCAGCAGCAAGAACACGGACTTGCGTATACGTGGATGAAAGAGATTAAACGGGTATTTGATCCGAACAACATTTTTAACCCCGGCAAAATCTTTTTGGATTAAGAGCTGATGAAATATAACGATTTGTCGAAATCCGTTATGGATACAGAAATTATATAAAAACCATATGCACTACAGGCAATTCAACAGCAATTGACAAGCGTCGTGTTAAAAACCGTTCAAACGACTTTGTCTGTTCACCGCGAATGTCGTCTAATCCTGAAATTTAATTTACTGCCTTCATAACAAAAAAACTGCCCCGCGCAAAGGAGGCAGTTTTTTTATTGTTTTGGAAGCTGTCTTGTGAAAGCCGGCTGACGTTTTTCAACAAATGCACGGACACCTTCATAAAAGTCTCTTTCGGAAACAAACGGTGTCGATCCTTCCCATAAAACAGGGGCTGAATCCATACATTCCTTAACCGAGCGTTTTACTGCTAATAAAGAGTCCGGTGACATGCCGGCAACAAGTTTACCCATACGGATTGCAAAACGGTTCAGATCTTTTTCGGCAACCAAATAATTAAGCATTCCGGCTTTAAACGCTTCTTCTGCTTTATACATGCGTCCCGTAAATACAAAATCTTTCGTTGCGGATGGACCGACCAAATCGACTAAACGCTTGGCAAATTTATTATTCAATGTAATACCGAGCTTACCGACCGGAATGCCCATTTTCGCTTTGTCCGAGCCGATGCGGATATCACATGCAAGAGCCAGCTCCAGTCCAGCGCCCATTGCCGGTCCGTTGATGACACCGATTACCGGAATCGGCAGGTTTTCAATCGTTGAAATCGTTCTTTCCATATGCACGAAAGCTTCTTCCGCCTTTTCCAAGGAAATCGAGTTAAATTCTTTAATATCCGAACCCGCTGTAAAGTTCTCGCCGGAACCGCGCAATAACAGCACCTTATTTTTCGGATTTTCCAATGTGCCTAATGCGATTTTGGCAAGCTGATCCCACATATTCGCCGTTAATGCATTTTTAAGCTGCGGGCGATGAATCGTAATAATGGCGAGCCCCGCAGTTTCCTGATAAATGATTTTCGCTTCTTCCGCTTCAAGTCTTGTCGTACGTACTTGCATCTGTGGTCCCCCTTAACTATGTATACATAGTCATTATAGACGAAACAATATACAATAACATGCATTCCGGACGGTTCAAGTAAATTTAACGAATATTCAGCAATTTCCTGTATGAAATCCGTGTAATTCTTACCACTTCGCATGATACAATAAAAAGAAAGGGGCGAAAAATGTGGAAGAAATTCAACCGTATGTTAAAGCGTTTACAGCTTATTTAAAATCATTAAATAAATCTTTTCATACGACGAAACAGTATACATTGGACGCAAAACAATTCGCGGAGATCATTCAGCAAGAGAATCAGATCAATGAGGCGTTGCAGCTTTATTCGAAGACGATTCAGGAAAAGTATCTTTCGTTCAATTCGGTCAACCGCAAGTTCGCATCCATTCGCCATTTTCTTGTTTTCCTGCAGCTGCGAGGTGTCATTTCCGTATATAATGAGGAACTCATCGCTCCGTTGACTAAACAGGAAACGGAACTGAATGTGCTGAAGGAAAAACAATTCAACCGGGCATTGGCTTATTGGCCGAAGCAGTATGAGATTGCTTTGAATGAGGAACATGAATGGCTCGCATTACGCAATACCGTCATTGTGTTTACCGTTGCGGAGCTGGGTATTAAACCAGCAGAACTTGTACGGATGGAATGGAAGCATATACATGCCGAAAAGCTTGAAATCATTGTACTCGCTTCGAAAAGCTACCGTGTTTTGCAGTGTTCGAAAAAATTGATTGAATTGCTTGAAGACTATAAACGCCACACAATAGAATTCATGCCGTTAACGGAGCAGTCACCGTATGTTTGGCTAGGTGTCGGCAATAAAATGGGGGAACCGGTCACAGTCAAAACAATTGAACGGATTTTTAAAGCGATGTCCGAACAGCTTCAATTTAAAGTGACCGCTACCAATATGCGCTACCATGCCATTCAAAAACTGTTAACAAAAAAAGAGGATCCGAAAATTTTGTACGAGCAGTTCGGCTATGCGAGAAAAGGCGTCCTGCTTGAACGAGAACAACGATTCCCGAAAAACGGCTAGTAAAAAATATGATTGATGAAAGATTGAGAGGAAGAACCAATGGCAATTTCAATGATGGAAGCATATATGATTGAATTACTGAAAACCCATCCTTATACATTTGAACAAGTAAAACATTATATCGAAAATGATGAGCTTCATCTATTAACAGATACTGATGATATAAATCCCGAGAGTCTAAAAATATTATTGAATGAAAACGCGGAAGAGATGGAACAGGCTTTCGCGGGGAACTATGAGGTCAAGTTTGTAACGATCAATGGTTTGAAAAACTTGCTGCGCATGCGTTTTCAAATAACAGATGACCAGTACGAACTGCTGCCTGAAGGGAACGGCCTGCAATCATTACAAATCGATCCGATCACTGAACAGCAAATTCGCGGAATGCTATCTTCAAACTGGAAAGTCGAGCGTAACGGGAAACAGATTACACTATTTGTCTAATTAATGAAAAAGGGATACGGGAAAAGTCAAATTGACTTCCCGTATCCCTTTTAACGTTGCCGTCGCCTGTTTATTTTCCCGTAATAGCTAATTGAATATTTATAAACCTGATTCAAAATAAGCAGTACCAGTGTCATTAAGCCGATAACCATCAGTACAAGTGCTGTCCATTCAAAGAAAGTGAAACTGAAAATTTCGGATAATTTAAATGGTTCTGCCAGCATTTCAATAACCAGATTCATTCCGTATATACCGGAAATCATACTGAAAATCGTTAAAATAAAAATGAGTTTGTTCAACCGGTCTGTTGAACGATCCTCCTGTATCCGGTACAGTTCTTCAAGCGTTTCTTTCGTCTCGCGGTAAAGTCCGTCAATCCGAAAGACTTTTCTGAAATAATGTGAGATTTCTTTTCCCTCTGTACGTGCCGCTACCTCCGGAAAATAATACCTTGATGCAAACTTCGTTATCTGTTCAATTAATTCTTTTACAATATCCTTATCTTTTGAAAACTTCAGTTCACTATGTTCGAAAACGAGTTTCAGCAGCATCAGTTTATAAAAATAGTGGATGAGCAATGTATAGTAAGAGACAGAATGAAAGCTGTTTAAATATTTATTCATGCTTTTGTCATCCACGGATGATAGGTAAATATGGCCTTGCAATGTTGTAATAATATGAAATTTAGGTGCCCATCTTTCGTAGCAATGTTCCTCAACGAAACGTTTGATATACTCCTCATTTGTACTCGATATATAAGGATCCCCGTTATTATCACGTCCATTTAACTGTCCTGCACGATACAGGAAATATTCGTCGATTTCCTCATCTTCGTCCATATGAAAAAAGGCACTGACATACATGCGCTCATCTTCGAAAAAGGGGATTTTGCTGATGTTTTTGTGAATGGATGAATAATCAACGAAATACTTCTCCAAAAAAGGCGCAATTTTCTTTAATAATAATTCATCCGTATTTTGAAAGACAAAATTGTCGTAATAAATTTCCGTTCCCAGCTCTTCATCAATTTTCGGCCGCAAAACTCTAAAATAATGACCGAATGATAACGCGGCATTCATATCCACATCATCTGCCAATTGAATCCTTAGCGCTAAAATTCCAATACCGAATGGACACAGATTAATATCTGCACTCAATATTGTAAATGGCACTTCATCGAACGCCGTTTTCATTTTTCCTTCACAATGGATTTTTTTTGAGTAGCGGTTGAAGTTGCGTACGGAAATTTCGTCATTCAATAATTTCTCTTCCATAAAAGGATAAAAGAATTGTGTCAACAATTGGGGGGATACTTTAATATCGGGACCATAAAGCGTTTCGTTAAATTCCTCTTCATCGATTGTAAAATGATAAAATTTGTTGCGTTTTAGTACTTGCTGTAATTTTTCAAAATCGTACTGTCGATAATTGAAAGGATAATAAAAAACATAGTGGGTTTTTAACGAATTCATCCTTTCACCTCCTGGAACATCTATTCCCAAAATTCGATAAATTTAACCAAAAAGGGCTTCGACAAAAATCGCTCTCAGACGATTCGACACGGGTCATCATCCACGAATCGACATTTCACTTCGTCTGAGAGCGAAATTGCAAAACAGGAACATATGTTTCCTTTTATTGTCGAAAAAGCGCTTAAATCTTCTAAATCAGCAAAAATGTTCCCAAATATCAATTTGGGAACATTTTTTATGCTATAATAAGAGCTAGATAGAGGGGGAATGGACGTAAATGAAGCTGCCGAAATTTTTACGAGATTTTTTGATTTACTTAACAACAATTACCGGAAAGTCCCAAAGAACCCGAAAAGAATACGAATATGATCTTATTTTATTTATTCGATTTCTAAAAGCGATTGAAGAAGATATTCCGTTGGACCGTTTACATACAATCGACATTTCTGCGTTTACAATCGATCAAATTAAAGAAGTGTCTTTGGAAGACTTATATTTGTTTATGGAATATTGTGAATTACAGCGCGGCAATTCATCAGCAGCCCGTGCCCGTAAAGTAGCAACATTAAAAGCCTTTTTCAAATACTTGAAAGGAAAGCGCCGTCTCATCGATGAAAACCCGGCGGAACATTTGGAAACCCCGAAAATCGGGCGACGCCAGCCGGTTTATTTAAACTATAATGAGGCAAAGGATTTTATTGGCGCTGTGCAGACACAGTCGTACAGTGCACGCGATGAATGCATGATGGTCTTTTTCCTGAACCTCGGCATTCGTGTTTCCGAATTATGTTCCCTGAATATCGATTCCATCAATGGGCGGATGCTGACGGTGATCGGTAAGGGGAATAAAGAACGGCATGTATATTTAAATGATGCATGTATGCATGCAATGGAAAAGTATTTACAGGAGCGGCATTCATATAAAGGGGACGGGAAAGAACCGCTGTTCATTTCTCAAAAAGGGACACGTTTTGCAAGACAGTCGATTGCACGGATCGTGAAAGTGATTAATGCCAATAGCCCGTCACCGAAAGAAAAGCTGACACCGCATAAACTTCGGCACACTTCCGCGACAATGATGTATAAATCCGGAGCGGACATTCGAACATTGCAGCATATTCTTGGGCACTCCAGTGTTGCAACAACGCAAATCTATACACATATCGAAGACGAACAAATTCAGGAAGTCCTGAAAAACAACCCGTTTAATAAATTATAATAATAATAATATTATGTAAACTAAATGATGTTACGACATCTATAACAGGTAATTTCCAGCGGCAAGACACGTGGTAAAATCGTTAAAAACCCCCATTTTTCTATTAAAGAGAAAATGGGGGTTTTGATTATGATTCGCCTACATTTTTATTCAGTTGTAAGGAACTCATTGCTTTAAAATCATTGCCGGTCGGATTTTGGAATAGTCTCAAGTCAAACTCAGTTGCGACTGCAAAGAGATGATCGAATATATCCGCTTGAATCGACTCATATACCGCCCAGTTAATATCATTTGAAAAGGCATAGATTTCAATTGGTAATCCATTTTCACTCGGCGCTAATTGTCTTACCATCGTTGTCATGTCTTTATGAATTCCCGGATGGTTTTTTAAATAGTTGCTAATATATGTCCGGAACAACCCGATATTTGTCAATGCTCTGCCATTCACCTGATTGCTCGTATCGATACGGTGTTTACTATTGTATTCCGTAATTTCCTGTTGTCTCGTATCAATATAGTCCTTCAGATAATGAATGTTCCGTAACTGCTTGATCTTTTCCTCCGAGCAAAACGCGATGCTTGTTGTATCAACAAAGAGCGAGCGTTTGATCCTTCTGCCACCAGTAACCTGCATACCTCTCCAGTTTTTAAAAGAATCCGAAATCAATGCATAACTAGGGATTGTCGTAATGGTTTTATCAAAGTTCTGGACTTTTACTGTATTTAATGAAAGATCAATGACATCACCGTCCGCGCCATATTTCGGCATTTCAATCCAATCACCTACACGTACCATATCATTCGATGTTAACTGGATCCCGGCAACAAGGCCTAATAAGGAATCTTTAAAAACAAGCAGCAATACAGCTGAAAGGGCACCGAGTCCGCTTAGAATGATCAGCGGATTTTCACCGATTAAGTTTGCTATGACCAAGATAATCCCGAGGACATAGACAATGATTTTCACGACTTGAATATAGCCTTTGATCGGTTGTACTTTAGAAATTTCAAACGTTTGATAAATATCATGCACAGCATTTAATAAACTGCCTAACAAGCTTAATACAACGATTATGATATACGTAATGGCTCCTTTTTCGATAAGGGCTTGATACGTAAAGGCTTCAGCAAAATAATAAATAATGATCGCCGGCACGATATGCGATAACTTATGGAACACCTTCTTTTCCAACAGAATGTTATCCCACTGATACTTATTGTTATTCACAATATGTGTAATAAAACGGATGACGATCTTTTTCGTGATGAAGTTTGCGATTAAACAAATGATTACAATAAATATAATCATAAGCGCTACTGAAAGGTATTCAGCAAATAATGGACTTAATCCAAGTTCAATAAGTTTTTTGTAAATAAGGTTCATCTAATTCCTCCCGACTCCTATGGTAACAAAGAAGTCGATAAGATGAAATGATTGTCTACTGCGGATTCCTGATAAAAATCATTGTCGAAAAATTTAAAAAAGTCAAATAAAAATTCAGATAATTCATTGACACTGTTCATAAACTGTTATATATTTAATTTACAAATAAAAACTGTTATATAACAAAGGGGAGAAAAACAATGAGTTATTTTGAAAAAGGATATCAAATGTATGTAGAGAAGTGCGAGCAGTTTGGATTACAGCCGGTGAATTTCCGATATTACGTAAATCAGCTTTCTCATCAGCAATTACTTGCGTACAACGGCTATGCAATGGAACAGGAGATGAGACGAAATGATTAGTCCTCAAACTGAAACAGTTTATTATAAGGATGTGATGCCTGTTCATTCAATCGAACTTGTGAACATTCACTATATCCAGCCTGATCTGACGATGGAAATGTCTCACATATGCGCAAACTACGCCATGCTGCACCGAGGTGTCTATGAAATTACAACATAATCTGCTGTATTAAATCAATCTACGAATCAGTTGTAGATTGATTTTTTTATCGTCTGATCGTTTAGAAATCAAAAAGGCTGCTTTGTAATCGAGTTACAGAGCAGCCATTTATTAATCAAGCAAATAACTTTCAATTCTTAAAAACTCTTCCTCGTCAATATTGTCCATATATTTATAGAGCAAATCGAGGTCAACTTTGATTTCATCTTTATGAGTTAAATAAAACTGCTCTGTTAAATGGGAAATGATTAACGGAACAGCTTTTTGATGGTTGAACCGGTGTAAATAGGTTGATAAAAAATCTGCATTTACCACTATATCCGTATTCAGGCCCAGTGCATCGAAATCGACATAATTGATATGTGCTGTTAAAAACTGTTCAGTCAAATTCACATTATATTGGCAAATGTATGACCAATCCAGCTCATTTTTATATTTATTCAGCCAATGAAGCTCCGCAATCGCGGTGAATAGCTGCTTTTGTTCATCACTGTATGCCTTAAACTTTTTATCCATTTCGGCATTTGTCAAGCGTCGATCCCCATATCGGTTATACTTCTGACTTACCAGTGATGGAATTCCTTTCACTAAATGCTCACTGCCGGCCCATTTATACGTACCGCGGTCATATTCGAAAAGCTGCAAATCCATATCGGGGATTTCATCGGCTTCCGGTAAATAAATAAGCTCAAATGATTGATAAAAGACATTGCTTTCAATGAAATCATCCAGCTGATCGACAAAGTCCGGATTCAGACGCTTTTTATCCGCCATTAAAGTTGTTACTAAATAACGTTTAAAGGACATCGACAACCGCTCAAGTACCGGTTTGTTGTACTGAAGTGCTTCCAGATCCACTTCAGGCAAATAATCGATTAAAAACTGCTCTGATAGTAGCGGATTTGCATAACTCACATACGTAAACGGCAAGTAATGAAAATAAGCTGTTAAGCGTGAAGGATGCAACTGAACAGCTTGATGGCACCAGTTTCTATAAGCTTCTAAAAATACACGGTCATATGGAAGCTGCTCGTAAACAGTTTCATCATTCGATTCCAGCTGTTTCACAATGGACAGATCATTAAAATCATCTACTGAAAACTGTGCAGGGAACGGGATTTCCTGAAAAGCCTTATTTAAATGGAAAGTTGCTTTCGGCTTCGTCGAAATAAAACTGTACGTTCCGATTGCTCCGCGCTCCTCCAGTAAGATATAGGCAAGTTCCTGGCGTTCATCCCGTGTTAAGTCACAGTCTTTAGGAAACTTTACTGCTGCAAAATATTGCGCTTTTGCCAAGTCATAGTAGAACTTGTAGTCGCCTTCTTTTGTATAAGGTTCCTTTGATTCATTTTGCTGCCAGTAGAGGAGGGCTCCTTGTATCGGACTTCTATTTGAAAACGTAATATTCGCGATCGAAAAGATATTTTGCGCTAATGCGTCATCATACAGAACTTTAATAAACTCGATCTTTTTAATTTTTAGCATGCTAAGACACCTCCGTTCCTACTATTATATACTTGAATCATAGAAATTCCGAAAAAAAAGTTCCCAAAATAGGTTTAAGGATGTTTTTACGTGGTATATTACTTGTAAGTAAAGTTGCGGTCACTGAAGAGTAGATGTAAGTTAACCACTAGTTTAGATTGTTTATATGATGATTTCTATTAGCTTCGTTGTATGCGTTTATCAAGCAACATTTACAGTTTATTGTAGGCAATTAATGAACAAAATGCTTTAACGAAGATTTTCGAAAGATGCCAACTAAAGTTAGGCGAGCGAAATGCATACACGAATTGAGATATACCATTGAAAATTTCAGCTCAAGCGTTTTATAAGATGTTAAACTAACTTAAGAAACATTACAACTTAATAGGCAATACCGACCGCAACTTTACGCCTTTCACTCCTTATGCCATAAGGAGTGTTTTCTTTTGTGCAATAATGGCTATAATATACGTAATGAATTGCTGATAGGAGAATGACAATGTGGAAGATACATAATGGGAAACTGATTCAAACAACGGATGAATCAAGAATCCGGTACAAAACGCGAATGAGTGCGGCAATTATTAACAGTTTAAAGCAGCTTGCCGAAAAATATGACACACATATCGGTTATTTATTGGAAAATGGTTATAGTAATTTAATCGAATCCGGTACAATTGTTTACGATAAAAAAAACCGGCCTAAAGATCGCATCGAATTTCGGACGACATGCGATAAAGAATTACTGGATAGCCTAAAGGAATTTGCAAAGGATCATAGCCTGAACTTAAACGACGTCATTGAAGCAAGTGTTGCGTATATCAATTATGAGGATGTTAAGCACGCAAATTGGCGTTACCGGGTAGAAGTTTAATAAGAAAAGTGGGGGAAGCAATTGGGGAACCGATTGCTTTTTTTATTTACATGGATATTGCGGATAAAGAGATTCTCTAATTAACAGTACCTAATTTATGGCAAACTTCGCAATTTTAATTTTATTGGTGCTATACTATGAAAATCTCTATAGAAAATAAGGAGGTTTGCAGAAATGATCAAATTCAGCTGGGTAGGAAGCGAAGCGCATTTTGTAGATTCACCACACATTCAGCAACTCGGGAACCTTACGATTGGACGGTTTGGCGGCAATTCATCAGCAGGGCAATATAAAAACGAAGATGGGTGCCTCGTCTGGATGAATGAAAAACAGAACTGGGAATTTGTTATGATTTTGGACGCTCATAACAGTGCAGAAAGCGCGGAACTAGTCGTGGAGACCATATTGCAAGAAGAGCATAACCTGACTGAAATTTTTAACAAGCCGCTTTTCGAAGCTTTTCAGGAATTGGATCAACAGATCATACATATTTTTCAAAATCCGCACTTTTTAGCCCGCTGCCGTGAAATACAGGGGGAAACGGCGTGTCTGATCGTGTTCAGAAAAGACAAATATATTTGGTGGTTTTCAGTTGGGGACTGTATTCTTTATCTATTTCATCCTGAACTGGCAGACATGCAGCAATATCATTTAAATCAGAGAAATTTCTATGAATGGATCGGGAATGTCAATACGTTTGAATTGGAGGTACCATGTTACAGTACTGGACGCAGAGAGTTAAGAAAAGGGAGAAATCAGCTTTTTATGACAACGGACGGACTAACGGAATGTCCCCATACTGCATTTGATAACCCGAAGTATATTATGAAGGTATTTGATCATTCCCAGTCTCAGCATGATTCTGTATGGCAGTTATTAAAGGAGATTGAGGCAAAGGGCGTACGGGACAGTACAACGATTGTTTCATGGACTGTTGATGTCGATCAACATGCAACTGAACCGAGTAATAAATAATCAATAAAAGGGGTTAAGTATATGTTTAAAGTAAAATCAGATTCTGTTACTGGTTATAAAGAAAAGGATATTCATTATACAGTTTTAAGTACCGATGAGCATGCCTCAAAATTGGCGATTTTGCTTCCAGGAGCGGGATATACCGCGCAAGCACCACTTCTACATTATTCGACGGGCGTGTTTTTACATAAATCGGTTGATGTGCTGCAGGTGAATTATACGTATAACGATAAGTTTTACGATGCTTTCACTATGGATGAGCTCGTTGAAGCGATTAAACATGATGTAGATGCAGTCATTAATAAAGTTTTAGAAGAGAATTCATATAACGGCTATTATCTTGTCGGAAAGTCTCTAGGAACGATTGCTATGGCGTCACTGGTTGATAGGGAAATCTTTCAAAATGCAAAAGCTGTATGGTTAACGCCGCTTCTTAATCAAGATGATGTATTTGAATCGATGTTACACAGCCGTAACGAAAGTTTATGTTTTATTGGAGATGATGACACGCATTATAATGCGGAAAGATATCGTCAATTCGCCAATAATCCAAAACTGGTGACAAGACTACTGGCAGGAGCGGATCACAGCCTGCAGTATAAGAGCGATCCTGTCCGTTCAATTGACCTATTAAGAACGGTCATTAAGGAAATCGATGCATTTTAACGAAAAAAGCCTTCCACCAATACGATGGAAGGCTTTCATTTTATTCTAAGTTAACAATTGCGTACTGTGCTTCTTCAGCCGTAAATTTTTCTCCGTATTCGGAAATCAATTGATCATAAATGGCAGAGTCAGACATCGCCATTGTTTCAGCGTATGATTTTGCTTTTTCTAATGCATTCGCTTTCCAGTCAAACTCCAGGTTATCGATTGCATATTGCGCGGCTTCTTTAGGGAAACCTTCACCATATTCCGAAATTAACTGATCATAAATACCGGCTTTAGACATTTGCATTGTTTCCGCATACATTTCCGCTTTTTTCAACGCAGTTTTATATTCGCGCGGTACATTATCTTCTTTCGCTTCCTCTTTTGGCTCTTCTTTTACAATTTCTTTTGTTTCAGCTGTTGCTTCTTTTGGTTCAGTTGTCGTTTCAACTTTTGTGTCTGAATCCACTTCAGTAGTTTCTCCGTCACTGAACATACCGATGATGATTGCTAGTAGAATAATTGCTAAAAATCCGCCACAACCCATTTTAAATACTTTTTTCAACGCGGTAAATCCTCCCTTTCAGTTATATATATATTTTACTAGTTATTACAGGATAATAATACTGGTAAAATCTTTATTTCAAGCAAAAGTTTATTGAATAATCGTTAAATATCTATTAAAATTGATATAAATTATTATCGTCCTATAATGCGTATATGGATTTGAAGAAGTATTTGCAGCAGATGCATATCGGATGAGCAAGGAGGGCTTAATTGCGTGTATTAGCAATGAGATCTATTTAGGGTTTGCGTTGATGTGAGTGGAATAAATCTAAAAGAATGAACTTACTGTAAAATCTAATAAAACCGAATTGCGGGCTGTCCCCAAAAAATTTTCAACAGCCCGTAGTTCGGTTTTCTAATAGCTGAAATGCCTCAATTCAGCTCTTTATCCTAAAATTTCTTCCATCGCTTGTACACAAATCATAATTGCTTCGTCAATCGCTTTTTCGTCAATAATCAGGGGGGGATTAAAGTATAATACGTCTCCTAAAGGACGTAAAATCAATCCTTTTTCTAATGCTTTTTTATAAATCTGGTAACCCGTACGAAGCTCCGTGTTAAAAGGCATTTTCGATTGTTTATCTGCCACTAATTCAATTGCATGAATGAGTCCAAGATGGCGAATTTCACCGACATTTGGATGGTTACCAAGTGCAGTAAATAATGCGTTCGTTAAGTACTCGGCACGTACAGCAGCTTGTTCTAAAATATTTTCTTCTCGTAACACCTTTAAAACAGCTAATGCAGCGGAACAGCCAAGTGGATTCCCACTGTATGTATGGCTATGCATAAATGCTTTGCCTTCACGGTATTCAGCGTAAAAGGCATCGTAAATTTTGTCCGTTGTAATGGTAATGGCCATTGGCATGTAACCACCCGTTAATCCTTTAGATAGACACATCATATCAGGGCTTACCTCAGCATGATCAAACGCAAACATTTTACCTGTTCGACCAAAGCCCGTTGCGATTTCATCGGCAATTAACAGCACATTATAATCGTCGCATAATTTTCGTAGCTTTTTTAAATAGAGAGGGGGATACATACGCATACCTGCAGAGCCTTGCAGTAGCGGTTCTACAATCATCGCACACGTTTCATGACCGTGCTGTTCAAATGCTTTTTCAGCTTGTACAAAGCATTCCACATGACAGCTATCGCGTGTTTTGCCAAATGGGCAACGGTAACAGTCTGGTGCCTCAATGCGAATTGTATCCATCAGCATTGGATTATAAATTTTGGCATATAAGTCCAAGCTTCCGACAGAAAGGGCGCCGATTGTTTCGCCGTGATAGCCATCAGTAAAGCACATAAATTTCGTTTTTTCAGGATGTCCTGTTTGGTACTGATATTGAAACGCCATTTTTAACGCGGCTTCAACAGCAGCTGAACCGTTGTCAGAGAAGTTGAATTTCGTTAAATTAGGAGGAATGATCTCTGATAATTGCTCACAAAGTGTAATGGCTGGCTCATGGGTAAAATTTGCAAAAATAACATGCTCTAACCGATCGAGCTGTGCTTTAATGGATGCTGTGATAGTCGGGTTACGATGGCCAAGTAAATTACACCACCAAGAGCTGACAATGTCGATATACGATTTATCATCAATGTCGAATAAATAAACACCTTCCCCGCGGTCAATGACGATGGGCTTTAATTCCTCATAATCCTTCATTTGTGAGCATGGGTGCCACACATATTTTAAATCTTTCTCTACTAAGTTCATACGAATCCTTCTTTCGCCTAAAATTTACGCAAATAATGATGCTAAGTACTGTGAGTCTATATTTAAATCCGTTGTATCTGCTTCTACTAAAGCAATCACTGGAATATTTGTTAATTGTTCAACCATGGCTTTATTATCGACTTTCATCACATCATGCGCGTCGTAATGATTGAAGATAATACCTTTGATCTCAATCCCTTTTTGCTGTAAATAGGCAACGGTTAGGACAACGGAATTGATCGTGCCAAGTCCAGCATCTGCTACAATAATTGTTGATAGCTGTAAATGTTGAATGATGTCCTCTAACAGTAGCTTTTGTTCGTCCCAGCGAATCGGACAAACGATGCCACCACTTCCTTCTACAGCTACATAGTCATATTTTTCACAACACGCTTTATAGTCTTTTTTTACGATGGCCATATCAACCGGATTGCCTTCCAGTTTTGCGGCTAAATGGGGAGAAACGGCTTGCTCGTATACATAAGAGACGAGATTGTCTAAGTTTTCACCAAGGTTGGCTACTTCATTGACGTATTGAGCATCGCTAGGAATAATCCCATCTACCGTTCGTTCATTGCCACTCATTGCCGCTTTATAATAGCCGCATGCATAGCCACTTTCACGCAGTTTTTTGACAATTAAAGCCGTTACGTATGTTTTGCCGACCTCTGTACCCGTTGCAGTTATAAAAATACCTTTACTCATGTTTATATCCCCTTTAAAATGTAACCAATTTTGGCTGCTACGTTAGCTAGCTCTTGTTTTGTATGGTCTGCCATTAATGCAATGCGTAGTCGCGCACTACCTTTTGTCACCGTTGGGTAGCGAATGGCAGAAATGTAATATCCGTGTTCCAGTAGTGTTGCAGAGACGTCCATTGCCTTTTTTTCATCCCCAACAATAATAGGGAAAATCGCCGTTTCTGAAAGGGTAGGGATGCCTTGCGCCTGTAGGCAAATGTTAAAATGCCGAATATTTTCCTGCAGTTTTTTGACTTGCCCCGAATCTTCTGTAAGTAGGTTAAGGGCAGCGATAGAAGACGCCATTGTGACAGGGGAAAGCGAAGTGGAAAAGATAAAACTGCGTGCTTTATTTTTCAAAAACTCAATGAGCTTCTGTTGCCCACAAACGAAGCCACCTTCACCACCTAAAGCTTTACTCAGTGTACCCATCAAAATATCTGGCTTTTGTGTTAACTGGAAATGCTCACAAATGCCACGGCCTGATGCCCCAAGAACACCTGTAGAATGGGCTTCATCAATCATCGAAAACAACTCATATTGATCAGCAATGCGCAATAGCTCTGGTAAATTGACGATATCTCCGTCCATACTAAAGACAGCGTCACTGACGATTAACCCGCTGCAGCCTGCATGCTGGCGCACTTTCTCCTCTAAATCGTTCATATCGTTATGCTTATACACGACAATTTTTGCCTTGCTCATTTTGCAGCCGTCAATAATACTTGCGTGATTCAGTTCATCACTGAAAATCACATCGTCCTTCGAACAGAGGGCAGAAATGATGCCAATATTGGCGACATAGCCACTATTGAAAGCAAGTGCAGCTTCTGTGCCTTTAAATTCGGCTAACTTTTTTTCTAAAAGTCTGTGAATCGTTGTCGTGCCAGTCGTTAACCGAGAGCCACCCGAGCCTATGCCGTACGTTTGTCCAACCCCAAGTGCATAATCCTTTACTCGTGCATCATTGGCGAAATTGAGATAGTTATTCGATGCCATCATCACGATATCCTTACCGCAGTATGTGACATGTACATCTGGAGCCGATTCGATTTCTTTCATTGTTCGGTAAAGATTGTCCTGCTTTAGTTGTTGTAAGCCTTGCTCTAACTTCGCCCATTTGTCAGCTTTTTTAGGCTGTTTTGTATGAACGAGTACTTTTTGCTGCTGTAAATAGTGAATGGTGTCATGAACAGCACCTTCTTGCTGCTTATATAAAAAGATTCGACCACCGTGCTCACTGCCGAATTCTTTAAGTTTTGTAATACGGACGTAGCCAAGTTCCTTTGAAGCGACGTAACCAGTAACATAATCGGGATCATCAGATATGCAGATTTCCCCAATAATATTCGGTGCATATGCCACCTTAGTTGCTAACACAAGTGCTTCATCAAAGTGATTTTTAGCTATATCTTCTTGTTCAAAGGGCTGTCTAACCCTGTCCATATAAGTTGCCCGAATACCTCGTGCTTGATCGGGCTCTAATCTCTTGAATGTATCGACATCAAGGAGAATAGCACCTCGCATGAAAGAAGCTTCTTTTAAGATTTCCAGTAAGTGCCGGTTATTTGTAACACCGATCTGCTCCATTAGCTTTTGAACCGTTCGTAATCCTTCGTCTGCATCTGCTACCTCTATTGTTCGAACGGGCAAAGCATCGAGTTGAAGAATATCGTCCGGAGCTGTTTTTTCAAGCTTGATATTAATAAAATCGGCTTCTCCTTTCGGATGATTGAATGCTCTATGAATCAAAGCTTGTGTTTGCATAGATACTTCATTTCCTTGCACAATTTTCTCTGCACCTGAAATATGTTTGTTTTGCTCAGCGTTATTTTGACTTGCTCGCATTTTTATGCAGTATAGATTCATTGAAGCCAACTCCTTGTTTTGCATGAACTAAAAAGTGTTTAAAAGGTGTTCGTTGAATGATTTTACGAGCAATCGGATAAATGAGAAACGTTACGATGGCTGTGAAAATCATACCTGGTAGGGCAGAAACTATTAAAATTTTTGGGTTTATATCCAGTAAAGCAGCTAGCACAAATCTGGCAACTAACGTACCTAACGGACCCGCAATGATTAAAATGATAATTCCTGTCCCAAAAAGACCAATAGTTCCTCCTGCGACGATTCGAAAAATAATCGCAACGAACACGTTGATAATTGTATGTGTGCCAATCAACAGGCTGACACCACTTGCGATTAATCCTGCATAAAAATATCGTTTAAACCCGAACAATGCAGCGATGATGACAGCAATCGGAGCAGATAGCTGAAATTCTGTGCCAATCAGTGGAGACGGAATTTTAAAGGTTCCCGTTACGACAATGATGGAAGCAAGCATGGCGATTAAGGGTAATTCCTGCGTTTTTTTCTGTTTTCTTTTTTCCAAATGCATCTATTCCTCCCAAACACCTTGAAAAGCATTGTATTATAACCAAAAAAATATGTAAACCTATTTTTGAAAATGGTTAACACAAAACCGTAATTATTTAAATTTTCTCAAAATAAAATCCAAATACTATTGACATAAAAATTTTTAAAAATTATATTTATGTTAACCTTTTTAGTGTTTTGGGTTAACGTAAAAAATTTCAGAATAAATTTTACTAAATGTTTAGCACTAGAAAAGTAGATTTCGAAGTTGTTATATACCTTCGTAGCATTGAATTGTTTTCTTATGAACGAGGAAAATAGAGTTTAAGCTGCAGTTGGTGCCAAAAAATATGTTGTTTGAGCGAGGGATTTAGACATGAACTGGAACGAATTAGCCCAGGAAGTTATTGAAGGAAAGTTACTTTCAAATGAAGAAGCACTGCAAGTTTTGCACACAGATGATGATGATTTATTGCCATTATTACACGCTGCGTTTACAATCCGTAAACATTACTACGGGAAAAAAGTAAAGCTGAATATGATTTTGAATGCGAAAAGCGGGTATTGCCCAGAAAACTGCGGATATTGTTCACAATCATCTATTTCATCAGCACCAATCGAAAAGTATTCGTTTATAACAAAAGAAGAAATTTTGGAAGGTGCTAAAAAGGCATATGAAAACCAAATCGGCACATTTTGTATCGTAGCCAGTGGACGTGGACCGACACGTAAAGATGTTAACGTTGTGAGTGAAGCAGTAAAGGAAATTAAAGAGCAATACGGCTTAAAAGTTTGTGCATGTCTTGGGTTACTGAGAGACGAGCAAGCAGAACAATTAAAGGATGCTGGGGTTGACCGTTACAACCACAACTTAAATACATCTGCCCGCCACCACGATTACATTACAACATCGCATACATACGCAGATCGTGTAAATACAGTTGAAACTGCCAAAAAACATGGTCTATCACCATGCTCAGGCGCCATCGTAGGGATGCGTGAAACAAAGCAAGACGTAGTGGATATTGCTTACGCGTTACATGCTTTAGACGCAGACTCGATTCCTGTAAACTTTTTAAATGCCATTGATGGGACGAAGCTAGAAGGCACAAAGGAATTAGATCCACGCTATTGCCTAAAAGTATTAGCTTTATTCCGATTCATTAATCCAACGAAGGAAATTCGTATTGCCGGCGGTCGTGAGGTAAACTTAGGCTCATTACAGCCATTTGGTTTATATGTGGCAAACTCTATTTTCGTAGGGGATTACTTAACGACAGAAGGGCAAGAAGAAAACGCCGATTATTTAATGTTAAAAGACCTAGGCTTTGAGATTGAGTTTGTTCAAAAAGCACCTCAATGTAACTAAAAAAACTAAAAATTTTAATTGATTTACGACTCGATTCATCTGAACATGAATTAACTCTTCTAAAATTAATAAGACCCCGAATTGTGAATATTTATAATACGATTCGGGGTTTTTATTGGTAATATACACCGGTTTTTTCATTATAATTAATCCCAGTTTTTAGAATGCTTCTTTATTAAAGCAATCATACTGTTGATTGATGGAGAGAGCCACTTGTCCTTATGGTAAGCAAGGAACGTAGAAATAGCTTGATGTTCTGGCTCTACTTCCTCTCCATGCAATTTCTGACTTTCTAATTCTTCTTTTACTGAAAAATAGGGTACCAATGAAATCCCTAACCCACTTTTAACGCAGTGTTTAATTGCTTCAATACTCTGGAAATCTAAACTTTCTTTCACATCGATTTGTTTAAATTTTATATAGTTATCAAAAACAGACTTATAACTACACGATCTTTCCGTATATAAAACAGTTCTAGAGTTTTCTTGCTTTGGAGGGCTTATTAAAACCATTCTTTCTCTTTTTAAAATTTCACATTTCAGCTCGGGAAGAGACCAATCATCTTTTTCCAATATTAGAGCTAAATCAATGTCCCCGTTTTGAAGGGTTGATGTAACCTGATAATTTTCTATTGATTTGAGTGAAAGGTTAACTTTAGGGTAAGACATTTTATATTCGAGAAGAATAGATGGAATCCGACCGATAGTAAGTGATTCCGATATCCCTATGGTCAAATCACCTGTTGGTTCATCATTTGTATTTAATGCTTGAGAATAAAGTTCTATTATCTTCACAGCATAAGGAAGGAAATGATGACCATATTGAGTTAAAATAACTTTTTTCCTTAGACGATCAAATAATGGTTTTCCTACCTCTTCCTCCAGTTCTTTAATATGAGCTGTTACAGAGGACTGGGCGTAACCAAGATGTTCAGCTGCTTTTTTAAATCCTCCTTTCTCAACAATTGTCTTTAGAGTTATTAAATGACGAAGCTCCATGAAATTACATCTCCCAATACTTATCAGTTTTACTGAATTAAATATTCAATTATATCTATTTTACTAGGGATTCCTATCAAACTTTCAAAAACACCAGGAAAGATCCGATTGGCACCACCGAAACTAGGTGAACATAATGATGAAATTTTTAGTGAGTTAGGTGTTAAACAAAAATAGAACAATATTATTATTGGGGAACTGCCTGGAATTGGCAGTTTTTTTATTTGCTACAAAAATATATCGGATGTTCTATAAATATGGGGCCAGTTGGTGTTCCAGTTAAACGACCCTTAGTAAAAGGCTATACATTAAAGTGTGTTTTTCCTATTTATCCTTTAATAAACATACATTAGAGGATAAAGTTAAGGAGGAAATTCATGATAAGATTGCTTGAACACACTCAGAAAGAAAACTTTAATCATTTTGTTATGGAAGGTGTGAAAGGGAAATATCACATAACTGTAATCCAACCACCTATTGATTTTCATGGGGAGGGATGGGGGCGTAATGAACATGATGGTCACTACATTGTAATAAACAATGATAGAAATACAAAGTATGGCTCCTGCCATTCCTATAATTTCATTTCTAGTTATTTTATAGATAGTAGCCCCTACTTTTTACCATACAGAATAGGCATACATGAAAGTTGTTGGGAAGACTTTATGAAATGTTCTAGGAGATTTATTTACCCTGTTATAAAGAATTGTGAAAAAGTAATTAATAATTGATAGTCTAAGATTAATCAGATTAAATAAATTCTTAGTTTAGGTATAAAAAAACCATTTTTATTTAAAAGAGATGCTTCATTTAGAAGCATCTTTTCTGTTCTATCCCTTAAATTTTAGTAATCTGATTGAATTTAAAATTACAATTAAAGCTGCGCCAGTATCACTTAATACGGCCATCCAAAGTGTAAGGTATCCAGGGAAGATTAAGGCTAAAGCAGCTACTTTAATGATGATAGAGAACCATATATTTTGTTTAATAATCCTTAACGCTTTTTTACTTAACTTCATTGTGTGTGGTAGTTTTTCAAGATTATCAGCCATTAAAACAATATCAGCCGTCTCCATAGCTGTGTCCGTTCCAGCACCACCCATTGCAATACCTAAATCGGCTGATGCGAGTGCAGGAGCATCATTTATACCGTCACCAACCATTGCTACTTTATGACCTTCATTTTGTAATTGCTTAACTGCATCTACTTTGTCTTCTGGTAATAATTCTGCAAAATATCGGTTTACATTTGATTCGGATGCAATCAATTTCGCTGTTCCTTCATTATCTCCTGTCAACATGACTGTTTGTTTAACGCCACTTTGTTTTAATCCATCTAAGGCAGAGGCAGATGTTTCTCGGATTGTATCAGAAACTGCGATAATCCCCATGATCCCTTGTTGCGATCCGATGATGACAACAGATTTACCTTTACTTTGGATTTCTTGAACATGTACAAACACATTTTCTAAAGAGACATGGAGATCTTCAAATAATTTTAGATTTCCAGCGTAATATGTTTCCTCTTGAATCGTCGCTTGAACACCTTTCCCCACAATACTCTTAAAAGAATCCCCATTTTTAGGTTTGATTCCTTTGCCAGTCACATGATTCACGATTGCTTTTGCTATAGGGTGTGTAGAATATTCTTCAAGAGTGAGTGCAATTGAAAGTAATTCGTCTTCAGAATTGTCGAAGGTTTTTATTTCAGTTACTTTCGGTTTACCTTCCGTTAACGTACCAGTTTTGTCGAAAGCAATTGCAGTGATTGCACCTGCTTTTTCAAGGAACGTGCCTCCTTTTATCAAAACACCATTCTTCGCCGCATTTCCAATTGCTGAAACGATGGCAACTGGCGTAGAAATAACTAAAGCACAAGGACAGGCTACAACAAGTAGTTCCAAACCTTTGTAGAACCATTCACCCCAAGTGCCAAAACCAAATAGGGGTGGAAGTACCATCATGACTAATGCCACAATAAATACAATCGGTGTATAGATACTTGCAAATTTATCGACAAAGGCTTCTGTTGGTGCTTTTTTCTCTTGTGCCTCTTCAACTAATTGGATAATTTTTGATATCGTCGTATCTTCAACTAATTTCGTTACCTTAATATCAAGGGAACCGTGTTCGTTAATCGTACCTGCATAGACAGCATCACCAATCGTCTTATCAACAGGAATTGATTCTCCTGTAATCGGTGCTTGATTTATACTAGAGTCTCCAAGAACGATTTCACCATCGAGCGGGACTTTTTCACCTGGTTTCACAACAATAATGTCACCAACGTTTACTTCTTCGACAGATACTTTTGAAATTTCGGTTCCAACCTTCACCCATGCTTCCGCAGGAGCTAAGTCCATCAAATTACGAATTGAATTTCGAGTCCGTTCAATTGAACGATTTTGAAGGTACTTACCTATCGCAAATAACCAAACAACGGTTGCACCTTCAAACCATTCTCCGATCAAAGCAGCCCCAATAGCTGCAGCAGACATGAGTACATTCATATCCAATGAACGACTTTTAATTGCATAGAAAGCACTTCTAATGGGCTTAACTCCACTAATCACCATTACAATAGCGTATAGAATGGTCGACAGTAAAGGAGGTATTCCTATAAATGATCCAATAAAACCAAATGCCAACAATACACCAGACAATATCACGAAAGTGCTGTCGTTTATTTTTTTACCTTTTTGTTCCGATAGAGACTGTTGGTTTTCACCTACTAATGATGCTTGAAAACCGATTTTAGAAACTTCAGAAATGACTTCCTGTACACTATTCGAATGTTCAATTTTCATTTTTCCGGTAGAGAAATTGACGTTTACACTTTTAACTGATGGAAGGGTATTTAAGTGATTTTCAATGCTTTTTGCGCAACTACTGCAATCCATTCCACTGATATTAAATGTTTTCGTATTTTCTTTTTGGATTAAAGGTTCTGCGGAAAAGCCAAGTTTTTTAATTTCCTTTTCAATTGGAAGTAATGCATCAGCGCTAGCCGCAGCAACTTGCATTTTCCCTGTGCTAAAATTAACTTTAACTTCTGCAACATCTTTCAGTTTGCTTAACCCTTTTTCAATGGTTACTGCACATGCACCGCAATCCATTCCATGAACCCGATATGACATTTTTTCTACTGGTAGGGAAGAAGTTGGAATTGACTGGGTTGTCTGTTGTTCTGGATCGCTTGAACAACTCTCTATGGATGAATTACTACAACAAATTGCTTCTTCTTTTGATTCTTTTGAACTGTTACTGCTACAACAACTCGATATTTCTTTTAAGTTTGCTGGTTCAGCCTGTGATTTACTACAGCAACTTGCTTCTTCTTCATCTTCAGATTCTTTCGAGCTGTTATTACTGCAACAACTCGCGATATCTTGATTTGAAACCGAAATAGACGTACTTCCAGAACCTTTGTCACTTGAACAACAACTTGATTTTTCTTGATTTGTATCCTTTTTAACAGTAGAACTGCAACAATTATTCTCCACTGTTTTAGGTATATTTTTTGAGCTACAGCATTCTTGAGCCAAAACAATCTCCTCCTAATCTATATGACGCTCGCAACATGCAACATCATTTTCAACATCTTCAAGAACAACATCAAACATGGTTAACAAATCTCTTATATGTTGATTTCGTAAGCTGTAGTAAATGTATTTACCTTCATTTCGACCGACAATAATTCCACAGCCTTTTAAACAGGCAAGGTGTTGTGAAATGTTCGACTGATTTCCATTAATTTCGTCTACAATTTCGGTCACTGTTTTTTCTTTATTCTTTATACATTCAAGAATTTTTATCCTTGTCTTGTTTGAAAACCCATGAATTAACTTAACTTTCATATCGGTATTAATGTTTTCCACAAAATTCCTCCAATTGTATTAGTAAAAACGAATACGTTATGCTATCATCATATTAGCTTTTACTAATATGTGTGTAAATCTTTTTATTTAAATGAAAAATAAAATTAGAAAGAGAGTTGAATTTGCATAACAAACTGATTTTAATTAAAAACTGCGTATCTAAAATAGGTAATTAAAGCAGAGGGGGAGTTAGATTGTATGACACAATCGTTATAGGAGCTGGACAAGCAGGTCTTGCTGTCGGTTACTATTTAAAACAACAAAAGCAGAACTTTTTAATTTTAGATAAAGCAAAAGAAGTGGGCGAAAGTTGGACCAACCGATATGATTCTTTAGTTTTATTCACACCAAGAATGTATGATGCCTTACCAGGATTATCATTTGAAGGAGATGCTCACGGTTTCCCGACAAAGCAAGAAATAGTTCGTTATTTAAAGCAATATGCGTCTGTATTCGAGCTACCACTTCAGTTCCAAACTCGCAAGTTGGATACCACGCTTTTTATAAGGCTCTAAATCCTCCTTATAATAAAGCTCGCAGAGATAATTGGCATTAATGATATCTAACTTTAGTGGGGGAGTGAAAGATAGATGTTATTATCCGAAGCGTGGAATAAATACCAACAAGATAAAAAAATTGAGGGATATTCAACACTAACATTAAAAACATATTGTTTTCAATACAAACTTTTATTGCGGTATTTTGGTGATATTGATTTGAATGAATTTAGTACAGAGAAATACTTCTTGTCCTTTTACAGATAGGAGCAGTGTCCTTTATATATGTACTTAATAAAAATAGGGACACCGTCATAATATATATTATAGGAAGTTAAGTCTCGTTTCAAAAGTATACTTATAATAGTGAGACAAAATGCGATTTTAATGAAATAGCCATAATATAATCAGACCCGTTATATTATGGCTATTTGCTTACTTTTTCAGTTGGATCGTTACGCTTTTATACAGCTTTATATAAATAAATTGTTCATCAGCAAAATAATCCAACGCGTTTTGTTTGCTTAATTGCTGCTCCAATCCCGGTATTAACACAATTGGCAACTTCAATTGTGCCGGCTGTTTAAATTCCACGTTTTTACGGTTACTCGTTAGTTGAATATGTAAACCTCTATGAATATATAAATCTACCGTCAGCTGTTTATAATGATCATCTACTGTCAATTCGACTCCATCCGCGCTTTTAAACACAATTGGCTGACATTTATCTTGCTGATCTGCTGATGCTACCCAGCTGTCCCCAAATGCATTTAACGGGACTTGCAGGCGATTTTCAGCGGCTTCAACCTGAAATGAATTTTCAATTACGTTATCCGCTAAAATCAATTTCTGAATGCGTTCAGCTGTCTGATTCGCATACAAGACTTCAAGTGTCTTCTCAGTTTCATAGATTTGTAGAACTTGTTCCGCGCTTAGCTGTGTCAATTCCTCAGCATCCAGCTCTAATTGATACAAATAGCCATTATGAGAATCATTCCTGAAATATAAAAGCCCATTTACATAGAAACAAAACTGAAATTTAACAGCAAGTTTCTGTTTTGCCTGAAATGGATAATCAGCAAAATTGATTTCATACAAATAACCATTACGAGGATTTGCATAATAGAAACTAGTATTGACGAGACAGCCATCATATAAACGATGAAATGCTTCAAATTTTTTACTCGTACACATGGGATAATGATTTTCATTCCATTCATGATCAATACGCATTTTCTCATCCGCAACTAAAAAATAGCGATAGCGAACTTCTCTGCCAGGAATCGAACCGATATCATCCCAAGTGACGTCCACATGATACCACTGATCCTCAATCTGCACCATATTCCATGCATGTCCCTCTGTCCCCTCACCCGCCGCTTTTCCGATCACATAATAACAAGGAATTTCAAGTGCTTCCATCATCTTTTCAAACAGAAGCGCGTATGCCATACAGACTCCATGCTTTTCATTCATAAACGTATACACAGCAAACGGCGAACCTTCTGTATGCCGTTCATAGCTATACGTTCTTGCAATATAGTCGTGCACAGTGAATACCTTTTGTAATGTTGACATGTCCGGATCAATTCGATTTTTTAAAATGGCTTCAATTTCATCAAGCATCCATTTTTCTTCCTGACGCGCCATACGATAACGCAGCGTAAATTCCACTTTAATCCGATTTTTCGTTAATTGGCGATATTTGTAGCTGCGCTTTTCACAATGCTGGGTATAAAATGGCTGTTCCAGATGACACTGATCAAAAGCTTCCTGAATTAAAGCATCGATCGGCATTGGCAGCTGGCCGTTAATATGCAGCGTAAACTGCCTGTCCATGCGCTCCATATGGGCAATAAGCGCCGGCAGCAGCTGTTTTGCTGTAACAGTCGTTGTTTTGATTGAATTTCCTTTCCTTTTATACTGTTTGTAGCTTTCAAAATACGTTTTCACAATATGTCGATACTCCTCTTATAACGCTTCGGTTTCGTCTTCTTCAAATGAATTGAGCTTAACATATATTTCAACCATTTTCCCGTCCATTTCAATGATTTTCTCCAAATGCATTCCGTTTTTTATAGCAATTCTTTTAGACCCTTCATTGCCTGCTTGAATCGCTGAAATATACCGGTGCAGCCACATTTCTTCGTCTGCATATGTTGCCAGCGCCTGTGCTGCTTCAAATCCGTAGCCTTGTCCCCAATAAGCACGTTTAATCCAGTACCCGAGCTCGATTTCAAATGTATCGTCAATAACTTGCGCAACAAGCCCCGCGTGTCCGATAAATTCTCCCGTTTGACGATGAATCAGTTTATGTAACCCGTAATCCCCAAAGTTTCGGTACTGTTCAACCATCCGTTCAATTAAATGGATCGCATATTGTTGATCCTTTACTTGCCCGTCGCCAATAAATTTCATCATAAACGGATCCGAAACAAGCTCGATAACATATGGAAGATCCTTTTCCGTATAACGTACAAACGTTAACCGCTTCGTATTTAAATTCAACATCGTATTCCTCCAATTTAGTACTTTTATGATTAGTCCTTTATAATATCTCGGGTTTTTTCTCATATGCAGTCAAAATATTATCATTTCTCTTTCATTTTTTTTGTAAATAATTAGATTTCTTCCATAAATGAATTCCCTTAAATAAAATAAAAATTTTTATATTGATAGTATATCAAATTTTTATCATTTCTTTTGTGTTATAGTACAATGTGCTGAATGACTTAGATTCAGATTAAATCATAAATATTTTAAGTATCGAAATATAATATTGTGCTTTATGTAATCTAATTTCTGTTTAAAATTTGTTTTTCTTTACTCCCTTTCCGTAAATAATAATGTTTTGTAAATTTTTAATTCATCTTCTTAAATTTTCTCTCCTTAAAACTTGATAATTCTGTTCCATTCGCATTTTAAACATTCTAATTTTTCAGAAAAAATGTTATTGCATTATATTCTTTCCCCTCTTACAATGAGTACTATTAACGGATTTCATTAGTAATATTCCGTTTAAAACAGAAAAATTTTTCATAAGGGGGAATTACGTTGAGTCAATTAGGGGATAAAATCTCAACGAAATGCGATGGTATTAACTATGATAAAATCGATCGCATGGAAACATTCAATCAGTTTGTAAAGAAGAAAAACACATTTTTATTTGGAATAACTATAACATTTTTGACATTGTACATCTTACTGCCGGTATTGGCGTTCACACCTGTGTTACAACAGAAGGCTGTTGGCAGCATTACTTGGGTATGGGTCTACTCGCTTGCCCTATTCATTATGACAATTATTTTATGTACACTCTACGTAAAAATGGCAGCTAAATTCGATAAAGCGGCAGCTGCTGTTTTACAAGAATATGAAAAGGCAGGTGCATAACGATGAATCTTGTTTCAGCAGGTTTCTTTCTCGGTATCGTAGGTTTAACATTGATCGTTACATATATCGCTGCTAGAAGAACTTCTTCAGCAAGCGATTTCTATACAGCTGGCGGTGGTTTAAAAGGTTGGCAAAACGGCTTTGCCATTGCTGGTGACTACTTATCTGCAGCTGCATTCCTTGGGGTTTCCGGGGCGATTGCATTAACAGGTTTTGACGGCTTCTTCTTCTCTGTCGGATATGTTGTAGCCAATTTAGTTCTACTATATATAATAGCGGAACCGATGCGTAATTTAGGACGCTATACATTGGCGGATATGCTGACGGCACGTTTCAATGAAAAACGGATTCGCGGTGTAGCGGCAACAGGAACGATTATTATCGTTATTTTGTATATGATTGCCCAATTAGTTGGTGCCGGTGCACTAATTAAACTTTTATTCGGTATTGAGTATTGGATGGCTGTTTTAATAGTAGGAGTTATGATGACGACGTACGTACTGTTCGGCGGAATGACGGCAACGAGCTGGGTACAGATTATTAAAGCGGGTCTATTGTTGTTCGGTACAACATTGTTGGCATTTTTAGTATTTTCGAAGTTTGATTTCAATTTAGTGAAAATGTTTGATACGGTCAGCACTAATTACGGGGAACAGTATCTGGTTCCTGGTATGAAGTACACATCAACGATCGATTCGGTTTCGATGATGCTTGCATTAGTATTAGGTACATCTGGTTTACCGCATATTTTAATGCGCTTCTTTACTGTAAAAGATGCGAAGACGGCCCGCGCTTCCATTTCATGGACAACATGGATTACAGCGATCTTCTTCTCGTTGACAATTTTCTTAGGCTTTGGTGCCATGCATTTCGTCGGCTTTGATAAAATCATCGCAGAAAATTCTGCGGGTAATACGGCTGCCCCACTGTTGGCAGAGTTTTTAGGCGGCAATATCTTATTATCATTCATTTGTGCGGTTGCCTTTGCTACTATATTAGCGGTTGTATCCGGTTTAGTATTAACAGGTGCATCGGCAATTTCCCATGATATTTATGGTGAAATTCTTAAAGACGGTAAATTAACGGAAAAGCAACAAGTTTTAGCTGCCCGAATCGGTTCGATTTCGATTGCGATTGTTTCAATCATTTTGGCATTATTTGCACAGAGCTTAAACGTTTCCTTCTTAGTATCGTTTGCATTCTGTATCGGGGCATCGGCAAACTTACCGGTTATTCTCTATACGATCTATTGGAAGAAATTCAATGCAAACGGCGCGGTTGCTGCAATGGTAACAGGTTTAGTTTCCTGTCTCGTATTAGGTGCGCTTGGTCCGAACATTTGGAGTCCTACAGGAAATGCAATTTTAGTAGGTGAACCAATCGTGAACTTGGCGGTGCCTGCCATTATTACGATTCCTTTAAGCTTCTTTGCAGGCTACTTAGGCTCGATTTTAACGGCACATAAAGTGGAACAGGCAGAGGCTGAACGTGTTTATAAAGAAATCCGCGTAAAAGCACATACAGGGATTTCTGTACAGGATGTTTCCCATTAATTATTATAAGAAATAATAAATAGAACTAAAAATTGAAATTAAACAAAACTGTCTCGAAAATATTCTCTATTTTTGAGCAGTTTTTTCGTTTTTTATACCATTTTTTTCATGAATATAACTTTTCGAATATACTGAATTTATTTTTTTGTAAAATAAATCATTTTTTAAATATTACTTTTACTTATTAAAATGAATAATATTTTCTTATAATTATTTTCTGATTTTTTGTAATTTTTTAAAGTTTTGGGTCCTACAAACCCACGTAATGACTAGTTTTATCGACAATATCCAAAATCTAACAAATTAATATTTTCCCCTTAATGTATTATTTTTTCTCTATTAAACTTATTTTTTCAAGAAATTTTTCTGCATAATTTATTTAAAAAGTGTTGCAATTTTGTTACAGCTAAAATAGAATGAAAATGTAAAATCCTAAAAGTAGAATTTTACGTACATTAAGCAGTAATAATTATCACAAAATGGGGGAATGTTTATGGGGAATAAGCAAAAGCCGATTATTGATTATGAAAGAATTGCATCACAGCAATCTTTCAGGCAACTTGCGAAGAAAAAGAATTCGTTTTTATGGTCGGTTACCGCAATCTTTTTAGTACTTTATATGTTATTGCCAATCTTAACTTCGTTTACAGAAATCTTACATCAAAAAGCGATTGGTGATATTACATGGGTATGGGTGTATTCAGCAGGTCTGTTCATAATGACTTGGGGGCTGGCTCACTTCTATGTAGCACGTGCTAATAAATATGACGCAGAAGCGAAAGCGATCATTGCGGAATATGAAGGAGGTCGTAAATAATGAATGGGATGAGTTTTACAGCCGTCTTCTTCTTCGTAGCAATCGTAGGTTTAACGTTAGTCATTACTTGGTGGGCTTCTAAACGTACATCCAGTGCGTCGGATTTCTACACAGCTGGCGGCGGGTTAACAGGCTGGCAAAATGGTATGGCCATTGCCGGTGACTACTTATCGGCAGCATCATTCCTGGGTATCGCGGGTTCGATTGCCTTATTCGGATTCGATGGCTTCTTCTTCTCGATCGGTTACCTTGTAGCCTATTTAGTAGTTTTATATATCGTAGCTGAGCCATTACGTAACTTAGGCCGATTCACATTGGCCGACATGATTACAGCTCGTTTCGATAAAGCGAAGGTTCGTGGTACAGCAGCATTATCTACGATTACAATCGTATTATTCTACATGATCGCACAGCTTGTAGGTGCAGGTGCTCTTATTCAATTACTTTTAGGTATTGAATACTGGATGGCGGTACTATTAGTTGGTGTCATGATGACGATTTACGTATTATTCGGTGGTATGACTGCCACATCTTGGGTACAGATCATTAAAGCAGCGCTATTAATGTTAGGTACTGTCATTATTTCATTCTTAGTATTAGCAAAATTCGACTTCTCGATTGCACAAATGTTTACGCAAATGACAACTGAAACTGAACATGGTGCAGCTTACTTAAATCCAGGTTTACGTTATACAAACGGTATTGATACAATTTCAATGCTAATGGCGTTAGTACTTGGTACAGCAGGTCTTCCACACATCCTAATGCGTTTCTTCACAGTAAAAGACGCACAAACAGCCCGTTCTTCAGTAATTTGGGCTACTTGGATTGTTGGTTTATTCTATGTATTAACAATCTTCCTAGGTTTCGGTGCAGCAGCATTCGTTGGTGCAGACAAAATCATAGCAGCGAACCCGGCAGGAAACATGGCTGCTCCACTATTGGCACAAGCGCTTGGTGGCGATATTCTGTTCTCATTCGTTTGTGCGGTAGCATTCGCGACAATCTTAGCGGTAGTAGCAGGTTTAGTACTTTCAGGTGCATCTGCCCTATCTCATGATATTTACGGACAGATTATTAAAAAAGGGAAAGTTTCTGAAAAAGAGGCGGTTAAAGCAGCCCGTATCGGTTCAATCATTATCTCGGTTGTTTCGATTCTGTTAGCATTGGGTGCTCAAACATTAAACGTGGCGTTCCTAGTATCATTAGCATTCTGTATCGCGGCATCAGCGAACTTACCGGTAATCATCTACACAATTTACTGGAAACGTTTCAACACATCAGGTGCGGTTACAGCAATGTTGACAGGTTTAATCTCTGCATTGATTTTAGTTGCCGTTTCTCCAAACGTATGGAATCCGGTTGAAGGTAAAGCAATCTTTGTGGGTGAACCGTTAATTATGTTAACGAACCCTGCATTAATTTCTGTACCTCTTGGATTCTTAGGCGGATTTATCGGTACATTAATTTCTAAAGAAAGAAATGATCTGAAATACCGTGAAGTAGAAGTAAAAGCTCAAACGGGTATTTCTGTACAAGACATTTCTCACTAAAATAACCTTCCTTACTTTGACTTGACGAGTTGAGGAAAAAAACGAATCAGCTTCTAACAGTGTTAGAGGCTGATTTTTTATAACCCTACTGTTTTTGTGAAGTCTCCCCTATTCTTTGTTGAGGAGTGAAGCGATGACGTTTGGACAACATTTACGCGTTTTCATTTGTGTCGTAGTGATGGGCTGTATTGTCGGCTTTGTACTGAACGGGGAAGAAATTGATACGGATTCCCCCTATATCGATTATGTAAAAGCGCAGCAATGGCCTTTTAACGAAGAGTTGCATATTGCTGAAGTATTTGATGGTCAATACGAATTAACGTATTGGGAGTACTTTACCGCCCGAAATGGCCAGCATGTCGTCCAGTTGACAGGAACGAAAGATCAGCAGCAGGATATTTACCAATTTGTAGTCGAGGAAGGTTATACGGGGTTCAAGATCGGTGCGGTCAAGCGGAATAATATCCTTCTGCCGCCTGAACAGAAATGGATCTTTGTAAAAACACTCACGAATAAAAAAGCGTCAAAATCCGGAGAATTTCTAGCCGGAATTTGACGCTTTTACTATGGTTTTTTCTATTAAAAACAGGAATATTCTCCTTAATATTTCATGGTACAATAGAAAAGCAGCATCCAGCTGACTCCTTTTGTAAAGGAGGTGTACTACTGTGTCTTATCCATCACGCAAAGAAAAGGCTAAGGCTGTTTCGGAAAAAAAGCGTAAGGAAAAACTCGCCATTTTTCGCTACGCGACAGACATTTTTCGTATTGTCGATACCATTTATCGTTTTTTCCGGATGATGCTGTAAAAAATAATTTTCACCACTTAGACTAGCCATCTAGGTGGTGTTTTTAATCTGCCATAAAAAAGGTAAATAAAAAAGCGGTTGGGGGCCACCCAACCGCTCTGTACTACTGTAGATCCATCACGCATGAATCTTACTAACTTCATTGTATGAAAGTATGCCTTTCATGTCAATGAATTACTTTTATCTTATGTTTGGATTCCGGCTAATATACATGAATCCTACTCTGTCTTTTCGACATAGGCGCGGCAGATTGCCCCATCGCCTTCTGTATCAATCCGTAGTGAACCGTTTGAATAACGGTCCGCTCTCGTTAAGGATGTCACCGAAATCGTTTCCTTTACGCCTTTTTCGGTCTCGATTGTCAACGTATTTCTAAAGTTGACAACTAAAATTGTATAAATACGGTGCGGGTTCGATTTAAGCTCTTTTAAAATGACGACACCGCGTTTTGCACGGTTGCCCAGCTCAAGTTCCGATAACAACATGCGTTTAACTGCACCGCGCTGTGTGACAATAACAAGTTCTTGTTCCTGCTCCGGATTCAATAATGCAACCGCCGCAAGGTACTCACCCTCTTTAACAATAATCCCTTTAACTCCTGCAGTTTTTACACCAGTTACCGGAAGATCTTCCATAGGGAAACGGATTGTATAGCTCGTGTTTGTCGAAAGCAATACTTCTTCCTTATCCGTAACAAGACGCGCAAAAATCATCTCGTCTGCACCTTTTAAATTCATTGTCTTAATCGGTTTCGAATAACGAGTGACAATATAATCGGCAAGTGCCGAACGCTTAATCTGTCCGTCTTTTGTAGCGGTAAATACATAAGTATCCGGCTGCTCGAACGTTTCAATACCGATGACTTCGATAATTTCCTCGTTTGAATCGATCGGGACAATACTTGAAATATGCTGTCCGAGATCTTTCCAGCGAATATCCGGCAATTCATGTACCGGCTGGTAAATATAGTGCCCTTTGCTCGTAAACAGGAGTAAATGATGCTGTGTATTCAAGTTGGCTTCATACAGCAAGTAATCGGACTCTTTCATCGCAAAATCCTTGCCGTTTGACGCACTGTGCGAACGAAGGCTTGTCCGTTTCACATAGCCGTCCTTTGTTACGGTTACGACAACTTCTTCACTTGGCACCAACACATCACGCGTTACTTTAATTTCTTCGATTTCTGCTTCGATTGTAGAAAGACGAGGTAAAGTAAAGCGTTTTTTAATATCGTTCAATTCGGACTTTATCACACGGATCAATTTCTTCTCGTCCTCTAAAATGGCTTTCAGTTTCACAACAAGCTCATGCAGTTCATCTTGCTCTTTTTGCAGTTGTGTAATATCGGTATTTGTTAAACGGTAAAGTTGAAGGCTGACAATCGCTTCTGCCTGTTCTTCCGAAAAGCCGAATTTCTCGATAATGTTATTTTTTGCATCGCGTTTATCTTTTGAAGCACGGATTGTTTCAATCACTTCATCCAAAATGGATAAGGCTTTCATAAGACCTTCTACGATATGTAAGCGATCCTCTGCTTTTGTTAAGTCATATTGGGATCTGCGTCGTACAATTTCCTTCTGGTGATCAATGTACGCATCCAGCATGAGCGGCAATGTCATCATCATCGGACGACGGTTATGAATCGCTATCATATTGAAGTTATATGAAACTTGCAAATCCGTTGATTTTAACAGGAAATTTAAAATACCTTGTGCAGGCACATCTTTTTTCAGCTCAACAACAATCCGTAAACCGTCACGGTCCGACTCATCGCGAATTTCTGAAATTCCGTCTAAACGGCGGTCATTGACGCGCAGCTCGTCCATTTTACGGATCATATTGGCCTTGTTAACTTCAAACGGAATTTCGGTAATGATAATCTGTTCTTTATTGCCTTTTAACTGTTCAATTTCTGTACGTGAACGGACAATGATTTTCCCTTTTCCTGTTTCGTATGCTTTTTTAATGCCGTCAATACCTTGAATAATCCCGCCCGTAGGAAAATCGGGACCTTTAATAACGGTCATCAGTTCATCGACTGTACAGTTTTTGTTGTCAAGACGCATTAAAACCGCATCAAGTGCTTCCTGCAGATTATGTGGCGGAATATCCGTCGCATAACCGGCCGAAATACCTGTTGCGCCGTTGACTAATAAATTCGGGAATCGGGATGGCAATACAGTCGGTTCCATATCCTGATCATCAAAGTTCGGTACGAATTCAACTGTATTTTTATTAATATCACGCAGAAGTTCTGCGGCAATCGCCGAAAGACGCGCTTCCGTATAACGCATTGCGGCTGGCGGGTCCCCATCGACAGAACCGTTGTTACCATGCATTTCAACCAGCATCTGACGGCTTTTCCAGTCCTGACTCATACGGACCATCGCATCATATACCGAGCTATCGCCGTGCGGATGGTAGTTACCGATTACGTTACCGACTGTTTTTGCCGATTTACGGAACGGTTTGTCAAAAGTATTACCTTCATGGAACATTGCATATAATATACGACGTTGTACAGGTTTTAGCCCGTCACGCGTATCCGGTAATGCCCGGTCCTGAATAATATATTTGGAATAGCGACCAAAACGGTCACCCATTACTTCTTCTAATGGCAGATCTTGAAATTTTTCTACAAAACTCATTATTCGTTAACCTCCTCATGCTGGATGAATTCATTTTCTAAAATGCTTGCATCCTCTTCCATGCCGAAGTTGACGTTCGATTCAATCCATTTACGGCGGGGCTCTACTTTATCGCCCATCAATGTTGTAATACGACGTTCTGCACGTGCACCATCTTCAATTTTTACGCGGATCAATGTACGTGTTTCCGGATTCATCGTTGTATCCCAAAGCTGGTCGGCATTCATCTCACCTAAACCTTTATAGCGCTGAATAATATAGCCTTTACCGATTTTTTTCGTTGCGGCACTCAGCTCCTGTTCTGTCCAGGCATATATAAGCTCCTGCTTTTTGCCCGACCCTTTCGATACTTTATAAAGAGGCGGCAATGCGATATACACTTTCCCTGCTTCGATGAGCGGACGCATATAACGGTAGAAGAATGTCAGCAATAATACTTGAATATGGGCGCCATCTGTATCGGCATCGGTCATAATAACCACTTTATCGTAAGCGGCATCTTCCACCGAGAAATCAGCTCCGACACCGGCACCGATCGTATGAATAATCGTCGCGATTTCTTCATTTTTCATAATATCCTGCAGCTTCGCCTTTTCGGTATTGATGACTTTACCGCGCAATGGCAAAATCGCCTGGAATGTCCGGTCACGGCCTTGTTTTGCCGAACCGCCCGCCGAATCACCCTCTACCAGGTACAGTTCATTTCTGGAAGCATTTTTCGATTGGGCAGGTGTCAGCTTACCGGACAGAAGCGTGCTCGATTTTTTCTTTTTCCCGTTGCGGGCATCATCACGTGCTTTACGTGCAGCTTCACGCACTTGTTGGGCACGAATCGCTTTACGCACTAAAGAAGCCGACAGCTCGGCGTTTTCTTCAAGTACATACATTAATTTCTCTGAAACAACGGTATCAACGGCCGAGCGTGCTTCTGATGTACCAAGCTTCCCTTTTGTCTGCCCTTCAAATTGCAGCAGATTTTCAGGAATACGTACCGAAACAATTGCTGTCAGACCTTCACGAATATCCGTGCCTTCCAGATTTTTATCTTTTTCTTTCAGTAAACCGATTTTGCGTGCGTATTCATTGAATACACGTGTCAACGCTGTTTTAGCACCAGTTTCATGTGTACCGCCATCACGTGTACGAACATTATTGACGAACGACAAAATTGTTTCGGAATAGCCGTCGTTAAATTGCAGTGCGAACTCCACTTCAATTTCCTGAATGGTACCTTCTACATATTTAACCGGGTGCAGTACATCTTTTTCTTCGTTTAAGTATGTGACGAATGCTTCAATACCGTTTTCATAATAGAAAACATCGTGCTGTCCTTCTCCGCGGGCATCAATCAGTTCGATTTTTAATCCTTTTAATAAAAACGCAGATTCACGTAAGCGCTCTGCTAATGTATCATAATTATATTTAACGACAGAAAAAATCGTTGGATCCGGCAGGAAATGCACAAGTGTTCCTGTTTCCTTCGTTTTTCCGATCATATCAAGCGATGTTGCCGGTTTCCCGCCCTTTTCAAAGCGCTGACGGTAAATTTGGCCATCACGGTAGATGGTTACTTCCAAAAATGTTGATAAGGCGTTTACAACTGATGAACCTACACCATGTAGACCGCCACTTGTTTTATAGCCGCCTTGTCCAAACTTTCCGCCTGCATGAAGGACGGTGAAAATAATTTCTGGGGTTGGTTTACCCATTTTATGCATACCTGTTGGCATACCACGTCCATGGTCACGCACGCTAATACTATTATCTTCATGAATCTTCACGATGATATGATGTCCAAATCCAGCAAGCGCTTCATCCACTGCATTATCAACAATTTCATACACTAAGTGGTGAAGACCTCGACTATCTGTAGAACCAATATACATCCCTGGTCTTTTGCGTACGGCTTCTAAACCTTCTAATACTTGAATGGCATCTTCATTATATGAAATACCGGTTTGGTTTTTTACCAAATGTAATCCCCTCCAAAAATACAAACAAACGTTCTATTTACTACCTAATCGTACGCTCAAATATGCATGATGTCAATGTTTTAAGCTATTGATTTAGGCTTTGCAAAGATTAATTGTATCATCAAAAACGAACGTTTAAAAGCATATCCTTCAGCAGCAAACATTAAAATGTAACTTTTTACCTGTTTTTAACGACCGACGAAAAAATAATACCTCTTTCCTTCTATTAAAAAACATTGTAAAATATTCAATACATACTATTAGTACCAAGTAGTAATTCTGAATTCGAAAGGAGCACAACACTTGATCAACGCATTAATTATTATTTGTGCTTATTTAATCGGTTCCATTCCATCAGCTTTGTGGATTGGCAAAATCTTTTACAAAACGGATATTCGACAACAAGGCAGCGGCAATCTAGGAACGACCAATACATTTAGAGTATTAGGCAAAAAACCGGGCATCGCCGTATTGCTTATTGATATATTGAAAGGGACGGCTGCGGTATTGCTCCCGTTATTGCCGTTTTTCGCTGACAGCACTGTCCATCCTTTAATCTTGGGTGTCATCGCGGCTGCTGGCCATATGTTCCCGATTTTTGCTAGTTTCCGTGGAGGAAAAGCGGTTGCTACCAGCGGCGGTGTTATTTTAGGCTATAATTTACCATTATTTTTAATTTTAATCATCGTATTTGTCATCGCCCTAAAGTTAACAAAGATGGTCAGCTTGTCTTCTATGATTGTATCCGCTGCAGCGGTTATTTATGTAATTGGGCATTGGATGATAACAGGTGAATATGCATTATTCATTTTAGTTGTTGTTCTGGCAGGCTTCATTTTTTACCGTCACCGTGAAAATATTAAGCGGATCAAAGCCGGTACCGAACCAAAAATCAAAGGATTTTAAACACTTGACTGAAGGAGTTTCCCTTCAGTCTTTTTTATACTTAAATTTTGGAACGCGGCCTTTGTAAGTTTTTTTTATTTACTGCATAATGACAGTAGAGGTGAAATATATGGAAATCAAACTGTCAGAAAAAGCACTCAATTGGTTTAAACAAGAGATGGAAGTAGAAAAAGGTGATTTTATTCGCTTTTATGCACGATATGGGGGTTCTTCACCTTTTCATGAAGGGTTTTCGCTAGGCATGACACGGGAGCAGCCCCATGAAATAGGCATCGAAAAGGTTGTGGAAGATATTCATTTCTACATCGAAAAATCCGACGAATGGTTTTTTAATGAACATCATTTAGTTGTAGATGTCGCCGATTCGTCCGATGAATTAACTTATTCGTATGAAAAATAAATGCCCTGTTCCCGCTTCCTAATACGAACAATTTGCCGCTCAAAAAGTTCAAATGTTTCGAATTTATTGTAAATCCATTTTTGCCGATTCAATCGTTATAATGAGTAAGGATTATATCGAGGATTGATGAGGGATTACATGTGAAAGTGAAACAGGAATTTTATTGGCGCTGCGTATTTTTCATCGCAGGCATCATTGTTTTATCATTAGGCGTCGCATTGACGATTAAAGGCCAAATACTTGGCGTCGGGTCGTGGGATGTCCTTCATATCGGACTGCAAAAAAACTTAGGCTTAACGGTCGGTATGTGGTCGATTATTTTAGGCTTGCTCATTCTGGCTGTCGATACGTTTTTCACGAAAAGATTGCCGAAAGTCGGAACTTATTTGGACATGTTCCTGACAGGGATTTTTATTGATATATTTTTGATTGTATTACCGGATGCGAATACGCTGTTGGAACAAACGTTGGCGTTTGCTGTCGGCGTAGTCCTGCTGGGCTTCGGCTGCGGAATGTATATGGTCGCAAACCTTGGTGTAGGACCTCGTGATACGCTAATGCTGCTGTTAGTGCACCGTCTCGGCTGGAGTGTCAACCGCGCACGTACGACAATGGAAGTAACGGTTGCCGTATTAGGGTTTGTATTGGGCGGACCAGTCGGAGTCGGTACGGTATTTATGGCGTTCGGCTTAGGGCCTGTCGTACAATGGGCGCTCAAATGGAACGGAAAGCTGTTCCACCGCGCAGCAGGTGTCGAAGGCGTTATTATATAAATAATGAGGAGAGCAAACATTATGCGTTTGCTTTTTTTTGTATTTAATTGTTACAATTTTCAAAAAATACTTTCGTAATAATGGAAAAAAGTGCATAGTAATAAGTGGAGGTGTTTTTAAATGATACATATTGAAAATATCCATTTATATCGCAATGACAAACAGATTTTAAACGATTTAAGCTGGCATGTACAAAAGGGACAGCATTGGGCTATTTTAGGGTTAAACGGCTCCGGCAAGACGACATTGCTGAAAGTAATTAACGGCTATATTTGGCCGAATGAAGGTAAGGTCCAAGTATTGGGTGAAACATACGGGAAAACATATATACCGAAACTGCGGACGCGGATCGGCTGGGTGAGCAATGCGATGATCGATAACTTCAACTGGCAGGATAATGCGATTGAAATCGTGCTCAGCGGAAAATTCGGTGCCCTTCGTCTGTTCAATGATGTGACGGAAGAAGAAATCGATCATGCGGTTTCGATCATGAAGCATTTTCACTGTGACCATTTAGCGAATAAATCATTCGAACATTTGTCGCAAGGTGAACGCCAGCGTGTGCAAATCGCAAGGGCGATTATGGCGGATCCGGAAATTCTAATATTGGATGAGCCGTGTGGCGGTCTGGACTTGATCGAACGGGAAAACCTGCTGCAAACGATTGAACAGATTGCAGAAGCAGACAACGGCCCTACCCTTATTTATGTGACGCACCATGTAGAAGAAATTCTGCCTTGTTTTAGCCATGTGCTATTAATGAAAGACGGAAAAAATATCGAAGCCAATGCACGCGAAGTTGTGTTAACAGACGAATTATTAAGCGATTTCTTCGGGCGGGAAATCAGTTTGCAGATCGAACGCGAACGTGCCTGGGTCGCGATTAAATAAAGAAGTTGGAAAATAAGTAAAAGTACCCTTGGATAAGAAGAAAATCCTTATTAAGAAATGGATACTTTTTAAAATTGATTGGAATGGAGGGGAGGCGACTCCTGCGGGAATAGCACGACGCCTGAGACTACAGGCTCAGGCCGTGCCCGCGGAAAGCGTCCGACCCGGAATGGAAATCAATTTTTAACGCTCAGCAAAAAAAGCTATTTTTCTCCTAGAGAAAAATAGCTTTTTGGGTTATGTTCCAGTTTTTAATTTATAAGCATTAAATATGATATTCAATATTTTCATCGACGTAATGCCATTCGTACGGTGTTTCTTGGTATACGTAGTAGTTCAGCCAGTTGTAGAACAACAGATGCGAATGAGCACGCCAAACATTTTTCGGTGCCTGCAGCGGGTCATTATTCGGGAAATAGTTGACCGGAATCTCCGTATTGTCCGGATCCTTCTCCTTATCGCGGAAGTACTCATCCGATAAAGTCGTTGCATCATATTCCAGATGCCCTGTGATCATAATATGTTTATTGTTTTTCGACTGAACGATAAACACGCCAGCATCATCCGAGTAGCTTAGTAGACGCAAGTCAGGGTGTGCCCGCACTTCATCAATCGAAACCGATGTGTGGCGTGAATGCGGTGCCACATACTCATCACTGAAACCCCGTACTAAATCAACGGTTAAATCCGTAATCACATGGGAATAAACACCGGAGCACTTTTTCGGCAATTCGAATTTTCCGATGCCAAAATGGTGATACAGGGCAGCTTGTGCGCCCCAACATATATACATGATTGAAGTGACATGATCATTTGCCCAGTCCATAACATGCGTAATTTCATTCCAGTAGCCTACATCTTCAAATTCCATTTTCTCGACTGGCGCTCCTGTAATAATGAGCCCATCAAAACGACGGTGCTTCACTTGGTCAAACGTCCGGTAAAAAGTATCTAAATGCGATTTGGAGACATTTTTTGATTCGTATGTAGCCGTGTTTAAAAATGTCACATCTACCTGTAATGGTGTATTACCGAGTAAGCGCAGCAATTGCAGTTCGGTTTTCTCTTTTTCAGGCATTAAATTAAACACTAAAATATTTAACGGTCGGATTTGTTGCGTTTTCGCACGGTCTTCCTCCATGACGAAAATCTTCTCTTTTCTAAGCAGCTCACCCGCCGGTAAATGTTTCGGAATATTAATCGGCATTCCACTTTCCCCCTCATAAACTTTTTCAACTATCCTTTAATAATCTGTGGTATTCAGGCAATGCATTGTTTTACGAGCGAAACGAAACCGTTCCGGAACAATATAAAAAGCCCCTCTCAATCCAGCAAAACAGAATTGAGAGGGGCTTTTTTACCCGTTCTTATCTGCCAAGGTTCACACCTTGCTGGAAGTAGCACCTTTCTAGTATGACTAGAGGTTGCTGAAGCATCATAAGGCCAAGTCCCTCCGCTTCTCTTGATAAGACTATTAAATTGTCATTAGTGTATCATGTACTTTATAATTTTGCAATAATTCCAAAAATATTATTTTACTCTTCCTGCAGCTGTTCTTTTTCTATATTGAATAAGATGGTTTCCAGCCGTTCATCCCATACACGTGTCAATGTATTGTATACCCGCACAAAATGCCTGTTTTCCTTTTGATCGAACAGTAAAAAACACAGGACCGGAATATCATTAATCTGAATCGATTCCGTCGAAACAACACTTGTTATATAATGCGGTACTTCATCTTCCGCCACCGGCTGTTCCGAAAGTTGCTGTTGAATAAAATCAACGAGCAACGTCTCTTCAATCGCTTCGATTTCTTCTGTTTCGATTGTCGGGAAAGGCTCCGGAAATTCTTCCAGATCCGCAAATTCCTCCAGGTCACCCCCGAGTGGCTGTTCATGAATCGGGCTGTATTGAATGAAATAACTTGTTTCTTCAAGTTCCTCTTCAAAAATGCCCGATTCCAGCTGTGCTTTCCCTTTGGCAGTAAGTGCAAATTCCTGTTCCTTCACAATCATACCCAGTCGTAACATTTTATTCGTCAAATCATGAATAAATAACAGTTCCACCAATAAAATTTCGGCTAATAGCTCCACATTTTTCAGTTTCGCCTTCTCAAATGAAATGAGCATCATTTTCATCAAAATATCCATGACATTACGCATTACCGGATGATATTTCACTTCCAATGTGTGAATCGGAATGGCATACTGCATTTGTTTTTTGATTTCAACGGGTGGATTTTGGGTGAGTTCTTTCTGCAGCTGTAAAACTGTATTTTGTAAATCCATTCAATCCAATCCCCCTGTTTCTACACAGCAAAATAGCCGTCTTGCTCTTTTACTGTCGTTAATACATGGGCATACATATCCCTTGTTTTCGCGCTCTTTGGACGCTTTGTGAACATTTCGGTACTGCCGACCATAATGAGCAGTTCCCGTGCGCGGGACAAGGCAACATTCAGACGGCGGTAATCTTTCGCAAATCCGATTTCTCCGCGCTCATTGTCATGATTCCGCACCATGCTGACGATAATGACATCCATCTCCATCCCTTGGAATTTATCGACGGATCCTGTACGGATGTGTAAATGCGGTACACTGATTTCCTGGTCGATCAGACGATTGATGCGCTTCACCTGCTCCGCGTAGAATGATATAACACCAACCGATTTTAATGCGTCCTGTGGAATCAGCCCTTGAGCTTTCGCCTGTTCTGTTGCGGCATTTAATTCAAGCAGCTGCTGTTTAATCTGTTCCAGCTCCGCTAAATTGAATAAACTCGAACCTTCTTTCATACGCTCTTCAAAATACGGCTTGGCATTCGGAATATCAAGCCATAGTAAATGGTGATTTCGTGTAATTTTTGATGTTTCAAGGAAATGATCACGTACGGCATCTGAATCCTCCAAACCACATTGCAGCTGTTCGGATTCATTTTCGTAAAACGGTGTGATAGTTGACATAATATTTTTATGCATTCGATATTGGAGTGCGAGCATCGTTTTGTTTTGCGATGGCAAATTGTTATAAAGACGCTCGAACAATGATTCTTCCAGTAACTTTTCAAGCTCCCGTTTTTCTTCAAATGTTGTACTTTCCTTCACAACTTGCTCCAATGTCTCTTCAAATGTCGCATCGCCTACAAGCGGCGGCAGCTGGTGATGGTCCCCAACTAAAATGATTTTTGCGCCTTTTAACATCGGCAACAGCAGTTCCGGCGGTGTTGCTTTCGAAACTTCATCAATAATGACGACATCAAATGTCGGATAGTTGTCCATAAACTCTTTATTGGCCGATGCGACACAAGTTGTGCCGATCACATTGGCATGTTTTACATACAATTTGCGGATTTCGTCCAAGTCATGGGCATTGGCATTTTTCAGCAGACCGTGCCATTCGTTTTGAAGTTCTGCCGTTACCGGAAGCAGACTGATTTTCACTTCAAGCGTCTCGATCTTTTCTGTAAGAAGCCCGATCTTTTCATTTACTTCATTAATCGCCTGCTCAGGGTTCAGTTTTGTCTGCTGTTCAAGTTCTGTCCTGCGTTTTTCAAGCTGCACGCCTTCACTGTTGATTCCTTTAAAGCGCACTGTTAACTGTTCGACCGTCTCCGTACCAAGGGCAATCTGTTCATTTAACACTGCCAGCTCTTCCGCTTTTTTGTTCAGCTGAAGTTCCACTTTTTCACGGTTTTGGCGCTGTGTTTCGGTTTTCATCTGATCCAGTTCATTTGTCGCGAGCAGTTCTTCCAGTTCATCCGTGGAATGGTTTAGCGTAATCGTCGGATCGATTTTTTCATTGATCGCATCCATTTGGGCTTTTACAGCTGTCGCCTCTTCTTCCAGCTGCTGAAGATGCTGTGCTTTCACATCATTTTGTTCTTTGAACTGAAGAATGATCTCCTCTTTCAGCTTTTCGAATATAAGCACGGTTTCACGGATCGCGTCCATATACTTATTGTTCAGCTGCTCGATGTATTGCATGCGCAGATGAATCCCCTGAATGGAGCGGGTGCCGTTTTGAGCATTTACACGTTGGTCTCTAAATGCGATGCTAAGCTTCGTCAAAAACTCCTGAATCTCTTCAAGCGTATAATGATGGCCCATGTCCAGTCTGTCCGGTGTTACATGGATTCCTAACGCGGTTTCACTGTAGTGCAGTGCCTTTTCCAGACGTTCCTTCACATCTTTAATCGGCTTATACTGCTCCATTTGCGGCTGAATTCGATCAAGTGCTGTTAGTAAACGGTCCATTGCATAGTTTCGGCGAATATTGTATTCACTCATGAACTCCTCTATTTCGTACACTTTTTTCAACGAAGCAATTTTATCTACAAGCAAATCATAGTGGGACGTTTCATTCGCCTTTTCGATTTTCGTTTTAACCGCATCAAAACGCTGCTGGAATTGATCCAGTTGCGCTTTATAGTGACTTTGCGTTAGTTGCTGCTGGAAGTTTTCTCTCGCTTCTTTCAACTGTTGTGCTTGTTCTGTCAGTTGCTCGACAGTCAATCCGTCTTTTACCTGCTGTTCAAAATTCGCTACGGTTTCGGCTACTGTACTTTGTGTCGCCTGCAGTTTTTCCAGTTTGCGTTCATTGTCTTCCAGTTCTTTTTTGCATTCAGTCAATTGTTTTTTTAATGCCAGGATCTTTTCGGCCAAAACATGCAATTCTGCTTTTGCCGCTTCTTTTTGTTCAATTTGCAGTTCAAGCTCTTTTTGTTTTTGTTCAAGCGCGGCAATCTCCCTTTGCGCTTCATTGATTTCATCATTTAATAGCTGTTCTTTTCTTTCATGCAGCGAAATTTCATGCCCGATTGCTTCAAATGTCTGCTCCTGCCAATAGGACGCAACATTTTCCTCAATGAACTTTTTCCCTTCTTCTTCAATGCTCTCTGTACGGCCGTAACGCAAAATCCGAATATCTTTGTTCGATAAAAGCCGGCTTAATGCATTGTCGACCGCTAAGTTTGATTGGGAAGCAACGAGTGTTTTTAGTCCTGCTTTTGCATTTTGATAGCAAATTTCCGAAATTACCGTCGTTTTACCGGTACCCGGCGGACCTTGAATGACATAAAGATCTTCGGAACTCATCGCCCCTTCGACTGCCTGCTGCTGGTACTGATTCAGACGGTTATGAAAATCGAGAGGAACCGTTTTTCTGCGCTCGGCGATGACCGGTTTATCTTCAAATAAAATCGTTTCGAGGTTCGCATTTGCGGCCAAGCCTTCTTTTAACCGCTCAAACCCTTTTAACAGGCGTTTTAGCTGTGATTTCGTCGCAGCATTGGAGAATTCGATATCTTCTGATTGGAACTGAAGCTCATTTCTCCGCGCCAGATTGCTGTAATACGGTTTCAACGCAATTTCAACGGTATTTTCGTTGCGGCGGATTTTGGCAACATCCCCGATTTCCTGGACATACCCGCGCAAACGCGCACTAAGCCCTTCCAGTTGTTTCCACTGCTTTTTATCGAGATTGCTTATGCGAACCGTCATATGAGAAAAATCGGCGTCAAACGTGACACTTGAAAAACGGGCATGAATATCTTCAATGTCCGCGTTTTTGTTTAACACTTTTAAATAGCCTTCCCAGCTGCTGATCCGCTTATTGACATAGTCAAAACGTTCCTGTGCAATCGGCAGTTCATCAATGGCTTTCAGGAACGGCTCCTGGTATGTATGGCCGCTAATACGGGATGCAACGAAGTGGATTTTCATTGTGGCGCGGCGATTTGTGACAACCGGTGTCCCTTTGCCGCGTGTTCGAAAGCTTTTCGCCACAAGTCCGTTTTTCCGGTCAAATACACAGTCCATGATGACGACACGTTCTTCAAACTTGTTTTTTAGTTTTACGTTTTTCTCATTATCGAAAAAGATGCTCAAATGGGTTTGCTCTGCATCGACCGATACTTTTTCAATCGCGACAATGAAATATTGCTGTAAATTAAAAAAGGCGTGTTCATCTGGAACATGCTCCTTCATCGCTTCACGTGCCGTATTCGTCAATAAAATATGACAGCGGGTTTGGATATTTGCGATTGTTTTTGGTGCCATGAACACACCTCCCTCATAGTTTTTTTATATACAGTTCCGTTTGGTCGTATATGATTATAACAATATTCGTCAGTTCGTTAAAGAAAAAATGCCCTGTTATCAATTTAACAGGACATGTCGATTAACTTTGAATTTTCGCAACTTCCGCATATTTGGCATCCCATGCCGCGTCAATCTTTTTCAAAGCGACCGGACGGAAGTTTTCCTTTTTCACTAAAATATGTTGAGACTTCGCCGTTACTGCAACGGTGCCGTCTTCATGCAGAATTTCATAGCCGTATGTAGTGCGCAGCTTCGTATGTTCTTCAATCCATGTGCGAACCGTAGCCGTTTGTCCATAGCGCATCGCCGCTTTATATTGAATCGAGAAATCCATAACAGGCGATAAATAGCCGTCTTCTTCAAGCTTTGCATAGTTAAACCCTAAATCCTTCACGATTTGCGTTCGCCCGATTTCGCACCAAACGAGATAATTGGCATGATAAACGACACCCATCTGATCTGTCTCAGCATAACGGACTTCTACTGTTGTTTCTGAAATAAACATTCTCTTCACCTCTAGAGGTATTATAGCGCTAAAGTGAACGAGTTGTAAGGATAATGATTCGATATTTACTTTAAACACAGGAAATTTTGAAGTAATGAAGAAATCCAATGAACACTTCTTTAGGCACTCAAGAATTTTCCAAATACAGCAATTTTGGAACAGTTTTCCTCTAGTGCTTTGGTATACTGATTTTACTGTACGAATTACTTTACAGCTGGGGGAATTTAAATGGACACAAGAGAAACTTTACAGATGATTTTAGAGTTTATTGACGAGAATATCACTGAAAACATTAGTCCGGATATTTTGGCTGCACAAGCTGGCTATTCAACTTGGCATTTCAGTCGAGTATTCCAATGGGGTACCGGATATTCGGTGATGAACTATGTCCGGAACCGCCGCCTTGCGTTTGCTGCACATGAACTTTCATCGGGCAAGCGGATTCTCGATATTTCAATAGAATACGGGTTTGAAACTCACTCTGGATTCAGTAAAGCTTTTCGGCGATTTTACGGCTGTTCACCAGGAACTTACCGTCTGCATGCGCACAGTACTCGTCCGTTTCCGCCAAGCCTTTCCTGCACGTACAAATACTTTATCGGAGGAATTGTTATGGAACCTAAATTTGTCACACTGCCTGCAATTAAACTAGCTGGTTATGCCATTAAAACGACGGCAACTGGCGGCGAAAACTCTACCGCAATCCCGGCTTTTTGGGACGACTATATAAGTGGCGGAAGAATGGAAAAACTTCATTCGGAAAACTTTATTAAAAAGCACGATGAATACGGTGTATGCTTCCCGGAAGATCCGACAACCGGAGAATTTGAGTATGTAATCGGGGTCGAACTGAAAGACGGTGCTGAAATTGCTGGTGAATACCATGTTCGTGAAGTATCTCCCGCAACTTATGCGGTCTTTTCAACACCTCCTTCTGATGCCACAAACTTTGTAGCTGCTATTCAAGGAACATGGAATTTTATTTTTAATGAATGGTTCCCTAAGTCTGGTTACGAATATGCACCGGGTTGTAATGATTTTGAATTGTACGATGACCGTTGTATGCTTGATGAAGGAAAAGTTTGTGATATTTATATTCCGGTAGTTAAGACTCAAAAATAAAGTTTTGAAATAGTCATTAACTGCAGTTAAGAAACATATATTATTATAAGTGGTCATTTTATGGACTTGAGTGGTCGCTCAGGTCTTTTTTTTTATGTTTATGTAGTTGATTTGTTACTTAAGACCTTTTTATAACATAAATCTATCTGAAATAGTTTAAAGCTATTATTATTTTGGGAATAACAAAACTAGAAACTTAAAAAGGGGTAATTATCATGAACATTTCAAAATTATTAGGTGCGCCATATGCTAATTTAAAAACAGCCAAAGTGTTTGTTAAACCGGGGCAAGTCGTCGTTACATATAATAAGAAAACATACTTTATTGTAAAAAAGGATGTATTTACAAATATTCTTCATCCATTAAACTATAATGCTATTAATTCTTGAGAGATAATTTTATCTCTCTTTTTTATTTGTCTCCGTCAATTTTCTCATAACATGCAGCATGGATAAATATAAAATAAATTTTCATACTAATTCTATACTTTAAAAAGGATGTGACTTTTGTGGAAGAAACGAAATTTGCCGATTTGGATCGCGATAAAATCGGAGAAATTAAGAAACTGGAACAAAAATTAAATGTTACTTTGATTGCTTATGATTTATCCCCGAGTCATCAAGCCCATCATGAGGAATCCCCAATTGTGATTAATCCTTCTTAATGTATAAAAGCCTCCGCATTACTTGCGGAAGGCTTTTTTAAGTTGAATGAATGCCAACTACACTTGCTTCCCCTTTATTTGATCAAGAACAGATCGGAATGGCTGCCACTCACCCGCTTGCCTAAAATCTTTAAAGGGATTGCCTATGCTATTTAAACGCGCCATCACATTCGGAATAGTGAAAAGATCGGGCGTTAATTTTTCGTTTACTTCTTCCCATAACATCGGTGTGGCGATCAATCCTTTATTATTGCCGCGTGCTGAATAGGGTGCAACAATCGTTTTCCCTTCCCTATGCTGGACATAATCCAAATACAGCCTCTTTCCTCTGTTTTTCTTCATCCTCTCGATTGTGAACGAATCAGGATATTGCTGAACGAGGAATCGGCATATAAACTCCGTAAACACACCCGTTTCTTCATAGGAGAATGTGTTGAGCGGCAATGGAATATAAATTTGCATACCTTTACCGCCTGACGTTTTGACAAAGCTTGTCAGTTCAAAATAATCCAAAATCGATTTGAACTTCAATGCAGCATCTACCGCCATTCCAAATTCTTCAACGGATGGTGGATCCAAATCAAAGACAATTTCTGTCGGCTGTTCTGTAGTAACCGGCTGAAATGGAATATGGAATTCCAATGCGAGCTGATTGCCCAACCATAAAAGGGACTCAATATTATTACATAAAATAAAATGGGTGTCGTCCACTAACTTTGTCTTCATAAAATCCGGCAATTTATCTGGATAGTTTTTCTGATAAAAGCTTTCTCCTGGAACCCCGTGCGGATAACGGATGACCGTCAATAAACGGTCCTTCAGAAAAGGCAGCATCATCGGTGCAACCGTCTGCAAATAATATAAGTAATCATCTTTTGTAATATTGGTTGCAGGAAATACCGGTTTATCCGGACTTGTGACTGTTACCTTTTCCGGAATCGGGTTTAACTGTCTATGCATTTGGTGCCAGTTACAATCCGAAACCTCCAGATGATGCTGGAAAGAATGAAAGCGCGGTTCTCTCAATTTACTGCCGTCAAAATCAATACAGGCAACGGATACGCAAATTGAAGGAGTAATTTCAAATATACTTTTTGTCACCAGTGTTCCATTTGTTTTAAAAAAGGCGATCAATGTTTTGCTTTCTTCTTCAGATAAACCATGTTTAAACGACACAATCTCCAAAAGCATATCTTCTTTATAAATTGCACCATTTAAGAAACCGTTTGACTGATCAAATTTTGTAAGAATGACATTTACGTGTTTCCAGTTTTTTATTTTCAGCCAGCTTTTCGTTCTCGTCTCTTCCAGCCATTTGCTGTTGCGCTTCTTTAAAAGTATCTACATAAAATAGATGTACATATATCAATGAAACTTATCCTAAACCTTTTAAGACAACATTATCTAAAGCATAATAGTGATGTACATAAATAAAAAACGTACATAACTGTGCCAATTATGTACATTTAATCAGAATTATCTCTAAAGATTTACCTTTAAAGTAGAAATAATTTCTAATAGATTTGCATTCTCCTGTATAAAAAAATCATCCATTGGACATTTAACTTTTGAAAGTCGATCAAGTACAAATGGAATATTGAATTTCTCTATTCTTAAATTTCCGTTCACTTCTTCCCAATAAAGGGGTGCAGCAACTGTGGCATTTTCTTGTCCACGGGTTGAGTAAGGGGATATAATTGTTTTCCCTTCTGCATGTTGCAGATAATCGATGTAAAGTTTACCATTTCGTTTTTTCTTTAACCTTTCAATTGTAAAATCATCAGGAAATTTTTCGATTAAATATTTCGCTATAAAGTACATGAAAATTCGAGTATCCTCATACGTAAGAGAATTTACCTTAATTGGTATATGAATTTGCAGACCTTTATTACCAGAGAGTTTTGGGTAACTTCTTATTTCCAAGCTGTCGAAAATTTTCTTCATTTCTAATGCTGCTTTTATTGCCAAGTGAAAATCCCCCTTACTTGGCGGATCTAAGTCGAAAACAATTTCTGATGGTTTTAATGAATCAATTGTTTGAAATGGAATATGATATTCAATTGCAAGTTGGTTACCTAGCCAGAGTAAAGTTGATAATTCATTACAAACTATATAATTTATGCCCTCTACTGATTTCGTCAATATTGAGCTAGGTGCATAATCTGGACAATTCTTTTGATAAAAGAAATCACCAGGTATACCATGTGGATAACGAATAGTAGTTAAAGTTCGTCTTTCTAAAAATGGTAACATATACGAAGAAACCTGAATTAAGTAAGATAGAAACCCTTCTTTATTAATATAAGGTGTCTTCCATAAAGTTTTTTTAGAGTGAGTTAACTTCATTCCACCTTCAACTAGTGTATTATCTATAATTAATCTGTCCCATGTACAATTCTCCCAGCTAATCTCTAGTTGAAATGAATTAAATATAGGATTTATTAACTCATTTTCCTTTATCGTTTTAAAAAATAATTTTACACATATTCCTGGTTCGATTAAGATATTTCCATTTTCTCTTCTCTTTTCATTCTTAATAATGGATTGGATTAAAGAATCTTTTTCGTTTGTTTTCATTCCCTTTGAAAAGGTACCAATTTGAACAATAGCATCATCTTTCTTTAAACCAACCAGGAAATTTTCATTCTGACTATTAAAACCCAATACAAAAAAAAACCACTAAATTCCGACTTTTTTCCATCAACTTTCCAGATATTCTGCAATAAAATCACCTCTTCCTCAGTTTGTCCAAGTTAATATAGATTAATCGATTTTAAAATTACATTTAAATCAGACTATCTGTGTTATACTGACAAATTTTAACTCCCTAAATAAAAAATTCTTTATAATGGCACATTAATCACAGAGTAATTGTAAATGATAAATATAAAAGGAAAAAATACTATGACAAAAATAAAGCCGATAAAACCTTTTGAACCTATTGTTACAGAGATAATTCCTAATGATGATAATTGGATTGGACAAGTGAAGTGGGATGGAACTAGAATTTTGGTTTATTCATCTGATAAAAACATACAAATTTTCAACCGGAACTTAAATGAACGTTCAAAACAGTACCCTGAGTTAATGACTCCACAAGAGTACTCCAATACTAAGAATTTTATTATTGATGGCGAAGTAATAGCTTTTAAAGATGGTGTTCCATCATTTTATGAGGTTATGAAAAGAGATAAAATTAAAAACATTGAGAAAAACAAAGAACTTATTGAGAATACACCGATTGTTTATATGGTTTTTGATCTGCTATCAATTAATAATAAATGGATTACAAACCTACCACTAATTGAACGACAAAAAATCTTAAAAGAAATGATTATTCCAAATAGCCATGTACAAGTTGTAGAGAACTTTTCTGATACTGAAGCACTCTTCGATGCCTGTATAGAAAATGACTTGGAGGGCGCAGTTTTCAAAGATATAAATAGCACTTATATTATAAATGGTAAAGATAACAGATGGCTAAAGAAAAAGAAAAATCAAGATATAGTTGCTATAGTTGGAGGTGTAACCTTAAATGGCTCATTAGTAAAATCTCTTCACTTAGGATTATATAATGAAAATAAACAATTAGTTTATATAGGTAGTGTTGGCACTGGAAAGTTAACAAAGGAAGACTGGTTGCAGTTTACTGTAGGAATAAATTCATTTATTAGGAATAATTCCCCTTTTGAAAACTTTATTAGTAAAGATAGTGTTTGGATAGAACCATTAATTACTGTGAAAGTTCACTTTCTTGAATGGATTAATGGAAAAAAGTTAAGACAACCAGTTATCGAAGCTTTTGTATCAATAAATCCTGAAGAATGTAAATTAATTTTCGATTAGTCCAACTCCCTGTCCCCTTATAAACTTAATTCAAGTTAGAAAATTCGTTCTGAAATTTTCTCATAGTTGTTTGACACAAATATCTTACTTAACGGTATAAACTAGTAATTGGGAATTTAATCGAATAACAGAGAACTAAAAACGCCTTATGGTAGATATATTCTTCCATAAAGCGTTTTTGGTTTAATTCATATGTCTGTGAAAATGTTTAGGTTTACAACTTTATTCTTAATAGAATAAATTAAACGTCCTTTTTTGAAACATCGTCAGCAATTCTTTTATTTTACTTTTTCCCCTGTTGGATTTTATCCTAATATATCCATCCAAATTTTAACTGCAGTACCTGCGATCATAACTGCTAATAACCATTGTAATACTTTGACATTCATCTTTTGGCCTACTTTTGCCCCCAGTGGCGCCGCTAAAATACTCGCAATGATCATAATGAATGCTGGCCAGTACTCAACTTGACCCGTCATCACTTTACCAACTGAACCACCGATTGATGAAATAAACGTAATAGCTAAACTTGTCGCAATTGTAACACGTGTTGGAATTTTAAGCACCGTTAACAAAATCGGTACTAATAAGAAGCCACCTGCTGCACCGACAATCCCTGATGCAATGCCGACGATTAACGCTAAGCTTACCGCTAACGGTTTATTAAACGTAATATTTGTTGTGTCCTCCACTTTTTTACGCGGAATAAACATCATAATAGCCGCAATCACAGCTAACATTCCGTATACAATATTAACCGCATTCTCCGATAAGAAGCCCGAGCCGTAACTACCAATAAAACTACCAACTAAAATTGAAGCCCCCATATAAATGATTAACTCTTTATGCAGTAATCCGCTTTTACGATAAGCCCAAACTCCCGCAATCGATGCGAACAGTACTTGAACGGCACTAATGCCAGATACTTCATGTGCCGTAAACGCTGCTAAACCAAATAGTGGTGGAATATATAACAGCATCGGATATTTAATAATTGAACCACCGACACCTAACATCCCTGAAATAAATGAACCGATAAAGCCAAGCCCAAAAATTACGGCGATATACATGATAGATAAATCCATTTCCATGTTCTTTTCCTTCTTTCTGAAATGAAGAAAGCTGCCTTCACAACTTGTTGCGTCGACAGCTTACAACCTTTTAAATTATGCTTTTTGAATGTAGAAGTAAAGCACGCCTGCTTCTTCTTTTTGTTCTATGATTGTGTGGCCGCCTGCACCTGCCCATGCTTTGAAATCGTTTAATGCGCCTTTATCTGTTACTAAAACTTCAAGTACTTCACCAGAGTTAATTTTATCGATTGCCTTTTTCGTTTTTACGATTGGCATTGGACATGCTAAGCCTTTTGCATCTAATGTTTGTGTAATATTCATTGAAATTCCTCTATTCTTAAATTTGTTTGTTGTAAGCGACCTATAAGTTTATCGTGTAACCAGGTTGCGTGCCTCTTGAGCGTAAGGCACGCATAGGTGTAACATCTCATTGCTAAACTAAATTAGCGTACTGCGCAACGGTTTGGACCAATCTCCATTTCCGTTTGCTCGTCGTTATCAGGTGTAATTTTACCCATGTTAACGTGGCGAATTTCCTGATAAGCATTTGGTTGTGGTGGTAAGTTATCTGTTACCATTGAGCGGAATACTGCTTCGTCCTCCACGTTTAGCCCGTGGTTTTCAGCAAATAAATCACCAAGGCGTTTTGCAACTGTACCGTCTTCGTTTAGCTCGTCAATGATCATAAAGTGAGCTGGTAAAACGATTAAGTCTTCTGCTAATGTGCGGTAGCGAGAATATAATGTTTCGCGTAAGTCACCAACCCAGTCTTCAGCAAGTCCTGCTAAGTCTGGACGACCGATTGAATCGATGAATAAGATGTCACCTGTTAATAAGTATTGACCGTCGACGACAAATGATGTTGAACCGATTGTGTGACCAGGTGAATAAAGTGCGCCTACTTCGATTTCAGAAGCACCTAATTGTACTTTTAAACCGTCTTCAAGTGGTGCGTAGTCAAATACAACTTCCTCTGCGTCTTTCGGTGGTAAGTAGTATGTTGCACCAGTAGCTTCAGCGATATGACGACCGCCTGAGATGTGGTCTGCGTGTAAGTGTGTATCGAATACATGCTTAATTTCTACGCCTTTTTCTTCAGCGAACTTTGTGAATACTTCTGTGAAGCGTACTGCGTCGATGATCGCTGCTTCGCCTTCAGAAATCACCATGTAAGAAAGACAGCCTTTACCTAAGCGTACGAACTGGTAAAGTTCACCGCCGTTTGCAAGATCCCCGACTTTAATTGGTTCAAGGTACATTGACCAAGATTTCATACCACCTTCTAAGTAGCCAACTTCGCGACCTGCTTCAGATAACATATCTGCTACCATGATGGAAGAACCTTCTTTTGCACAAACAACCAATACCTCTTTGTCGGCAGGAATTTGTGGTAAAATTTCTTCTACACCGTCTAATAATTCGAAGTAAGGAATGTTTAAATACTCGAATTTGTGACCGTCAATTTTCCAGTCTTCAAATGCATCTGCATTACGAACGTCTAAAATGAATAATTCTTTATTATCAATTACTTTGCGTGCTACTTGAGCCGCTGTCCATGCTGTTACTGTCATAATTAATTACCTCCATAGGGACAATTTTTGTTTTTTGATTTGGTAGCATAAAGCTACCGAAACCAAGTAAAGAAAATTGTGTATTATATAAAACAATTTGGTAAATTGAATACCGCTAATTAAAAAGTTAATGTTGGTGCTGCGTCTTTTGCATATTCTAGGAAAGTTACGGCGCCACCAACTTCGATGCCATCTACGAAGTCTTCTTTCGTTAAGCCCATTACGTCCATTGTCATTTGGCAAGCTACAAATTTCACACCTAGTTCCTGAGCCATTTCTACTAATTGTGGAATGGCTGGTACTTGTGCATTTTTAAAGCCTTCGGCAAAATGCTCTTTACCTGCTGGCATTTCTAATGCATGCATACCTTGCTTGTGGATTAAGTTTAAGCCTTCGAATGTGAAGAAAATTTCTACTTCCTTTTCAGAAGCTGCTGCTGCCGTTGCGATATTGAATACTTTATACGCATCGAAAAGTCCGCCGTTCGCTGCGATGATTGCTACTTTGTTTGTCATTTTACTCTACCTCTTTCTGTAATTCGCCTTCATAACCTGTCATTCCAGGCAAGACGTTGTATACTTTTGTAAATCCTGCTTCAGCCAGTTGTTTTGCTGCCATGTCTGAACGCGTACCTGTACGGCAAATCACGTAAATGACTTCGTCATGATTTAATTCACCCATACGGTCTGCAAGCTCACCCATTGGGATTGATTTTGCACCTGGGATGTGGCCGAATGCGTACTCCGCTGCTTCACGCACGTCTAAAATCGTTGCGCCTGCTGCGATCGCTTCTTCATTTGTCGCTGTTTGTTCGAATGTTTTTTCAGCTGCTGCACTCGTTTCAGGATTACATTTGCGGATGTAATGATATAAAACGTCGCCTTCTTCAGTAGTACCGATATATTGGTGCCCAACTGTTTTTGCCCAAGCTGCTAGATCCGCCTTTGATCCTTTATCAGTTGCCACTACCTCTAATACTTGACCATCTTCTAAGCCTTGCATTGCCTTTTTCGCTTTCACGATTGGCATTGGACAAGCTAAACCTTTTGCGTCTAATTTTACGTCTGCTTTAATCATCATGTACCTCCATACCTATTAGGGTATATTATTTTATAAATTTTTTTTGCTTAAGAAGCGGATTACTCTATCTCTCCAGCCCAATCTAACATGCCACCTGTCATGTTCGTTACGTTAAATCCTTGGGACTCAAGGAACTGTGTTGCTTGACCGCTGCGACCACCTGAACGGCATACCATGTAGTAATGCTCGTTTTTATTTAATTCATGCATACGGAATTCCAATAAACCAAGGGGAATATGTGTAATACCAGGAATATGGCCTGCTTCAACTTCTCCTATTTCACGCACGTCGATTAAGTTAACTGCTTCACCAGCTTCAATTTTCGCTTGTAATTCTGTTGTTGAAATGGATTTCATTAAAAGTTCCTCCTTAGTATTCACTCATGCCACCACGGACATTCGTTACTTTTTCATACCTTAACTTCTTTAATTTTAAACATGCTTGCTTTAAGCGCATGCCGCTTTGAGAAATCTCAACGATCTCTTTATCCTTTGGTAGCTTTGAAAAGGCTGATCCAAGTGGTAAGTTTTTAAACTGCTATAAACCGCGTGCTTTATACTCGCCTTGTGTGCGAACATCGATAAAAAATTTGTCCTTATCGTTAATAATCGATTTCAATTGTGCCGTTGTAATCGCCTTTACACTTTTTGTTGGCATCATACGCCATGCTAAAATCCTAATAAGTACTTCAAGTTCAATCTAAGTTTCCATTTCGCATCCCTTAAATAAATAAGTTTACGTTGCCATCTTCTGCGTCTGCTAAATAGGCAGCTACCCCCGCATATTCGATGCCATCTAATAACTCTTCTTTTTGTAAGCCAAGTAAATCCATTGTCATCGTACAAGTTACAATTTTAATGTCTTGTTCTTGTGCCATTTCGATTAATTGTGTCAATGTTAAGGCATTATGCTTTTCCATTACGTGCTTAATCATTTTAGGACCCATACCTGCCATTTGCATTTTAGATAGACCTAATTGCTCTGCACCACGTGGCATCATTTTGGCAAACATTTTTTCTGAAAAGCCTTTTTTCACTTCAACAGGCTCTTGCTTGCGTAATGCGTTAATTCCCCAGAATGTATGGAAAATCGTTACTTCATGATCATACGCTGCTGCACCATTTGCAATAATGTAAGCCGCCATGGCCTTATCATAATCTCCACTAAATAAAACGATTGTTGTTCTTTTCTTTTCCATCGCAACCTCCACTACCCATAGGGGTATTAAATTATTTAAAAATAAAAGTCCTATCGACTTTTTAACAATAAATCAACTGCTTGCTTGATCATTTCATCTTGATTCATACTTTTTTTATTTTCTTCTGACATACAACTCACGAGATTCTCAGTAACAATCACACCAATTGAACGATCGACAGCAGAACGAACGGCACTTAGCTGCGTAATAACGGCTTTACAATCTTTTTCGTCTTCCATCATACGTAAAATCCCTTTCAGCTGACCTTCAATTTTTTTTAGTCGGACTGTGACTTTCGCATCGTATTGCATAATGTTCACCTCTTTACATGTTGCGCATCAATCTAATACACATACTACTACCCCTATAGGTATATGTCAACGCTTTTACTTCACTTTTTTTAAAAGTTTTTAAATTAGCGTAAATTACTCTTATATAACTTTAAATATACTTTCCTAATAATTATTTCTTTCCTTTTAAGATTTTACTAAAAGAAAAAGCCCTATACTCTATGTATAAAGCTTTCTTATTTTTTTGCTGATGGTCAATTAAAAGCAAAAACAGCAGGATTTTAACCCCTTTCTAATTTAATTGAATTTAATTGAATTAATGTTTTAAATTATGTGTTTTTATTTTAACTGAGGGAATCGTAAATGAAAATTGCCTACTTTGTTAGGTTTTAAAGATATTATAAAAGTAAACTTACTTTAAAATATACTTCTTTGGGTTAAAGAATCCTTCTTTCACTAACCTGCTTCGTTAGTTCAATATGAATTAAACAACTTTATTATTTTTTAAAGGACTTTATTATAAAATTAAATAATTATATTATCTCCGCACACCTATCCGGTGGTTTAACTGTTGGCAAAATGGGTTGGATCATTGCTGTTTATCATGCAACGTGGGGAATTTTCTAATTGTTCACAGGTGGCTTATTGTATAAAATTGGATGTAAAGGACTGATTGTGGGCGGGATATGAGTACAGGCGAGCTCGATTTGGCTTATTTTACTTGAGGATTCCTATATGGCATGGCTCATTGGAGCAATTTTAGTTGGACTTGGGACCGCGATGGTTTATCCAACGCTACAAACTGCCATTAGTGATATGGCACCAACAAGATGGCTTGCTCATTAATGAGAATTTATCGTTTTTGGCGTAACAGTGACTCCACGTTCGGAGCACTATTTGCAGGGCTGTTAGCGGACTGGCACTCGCTACCGGTTGCGATGGGGATTATCGCTGTTTTACCAATGCTAGCAAGCTTTAACTATTTACGAACAAAAGAAACTTTACAAAAATATAATCAATTTAAGAAAGTTGGGACTATATGCATACTGAAGTGCTTTCAGAACAACAGCAACGCAAACTCTATAAACGAACACTTTGGATTATTATCACCTCTCAAATTTTTGGTGGGGCAGGTTTAGCAGCAGGTGTAACAGTTGGGGCTCTTTTAGCAAAGGACATGATGGAGAGTGATGCCATTGCCGGGTTACCGACAGCCCTCTTTACACTCGGTTCAGCACTTGCCGCTTTTTCCATTGGGGCGATTTCACATAAAAGGGGACGCCGCATCGGGTTAGCAACAGGCTTTTTCATTGGAACGATTGGGGCACTCGGGGTTATATATGCAGCAGCGATTGATTCCATTGTGCTACTTTTTAGTAGTTTATTTTTATATGGTGCAGGGACTGCGACCAATTTACAAGCTCGTTACGCAGGCACCGACTTAGCTACTCCTACGACGAGAGGTAAAGCGATTAGCTTGGCGATGGTTTTTACAACGATTGGGGCTGTCACAGGACCAAACCTTGTTGCACCGACTGGTAGAATGGCAGATTCAATCGGTCTTCCTACATTAACAGGACCATTTATCCTAGCAGCTGTAGCTTACGGCTTAGCGGGCGTCATTATATTCTTTTTACTAAAACCAGATCCACTGCTCGTTGCCCGAACAATTGAAACGAAGACGCAAGTAACGACCGAATCTACTGAAAAGCGACCACTCATTTATTTAGGTGCAATCGTAATGATTGTTACACAAGTCATTATGGTCGCCATCATGACGATGACACCGATTCATATGACGCATCATGGGCATTCCTTATCGGCAGTTGGTTTAGTCATTGGTATGCATATTGGAGCCATGTATTTACCGTCCCTTGTGACGGGGGCGTTAGTCGATAAATTTGGGCGTTCAGTTATGATTATCGCTTCATCGGTTACCTTATTCTTATCAGGGGTCATCGGAACGTTTTCACCTGCTGATTCCCTACTTAGCATTACGATTGCGTTAACTTTACTTGGTGTTGGTTGGAATTTCGGTCTCATTAGTGGAACAGCACTCATTATTGACGGGACGACATTGAAAACACGTGCGAAGGTCCAAGGAACAACCGATGTATCCATTGCAGTTTTCGGTGCAAGTGCTGGTTTACTGTCAGGCGTATTCATGTCTATGTCGTCATTTGGTACACTGGCATTTGTAGGCGGAGTAATCGGCTTTATTTTACTTCCGGTCTTGTACTGGGCAACCAATAAAACACGTTCATAACGAATATCTCAGCACCAACAAAAGCCCACCGATTCGATGAGCTTTTGTTGATGCTATTTTTATTTTCGCTACTTTAACATATCTTGTCGTGTGATTTGTCTAACAAAAGACGTTTTCACGCCATTTTCATTCATGACAAACCCCTTAGTATTTGCAAAAGCTTTATCATTTAAACACATCGCACAAAATGCCTATAGCGGTACTTTCACAATTCCAGCAACTGTTTGTAATCAATGTCCCCTACTTGAGTGCCAAGTCGGCAGCTTACATCTTTTCCATTTCACTTTTTTAAAATAAAAAAGCTGACAGCATATTGCTTAGCCAGCTTGAAATTCTTATTTAACACAATTCAAAATGTCTTTAGCCAACATTTTAGATCCGGCTACCCCTTTTAAATACTTTAAATCTCCAATAGAAAGCCAATCTATATTACTTAAATTCGCCATTTTGTTAGCGATTTTAACTGAATCCGGTTGTTGCGATTTTGAAAGATAATTTTCATTTAGAATCGTATTACCTGCAATCGCTAATGCATTTAAACAAGTTATGTGAGTCATTCTATATAATTTATTATCCTCCCACTCATCGGGAAACAATTCTTTAATTAAATTGAAGTAAAATAGCGCTAAATTTAACTTTTTTTCTTTCGGCAGTGAAGCTAACTCTGAACCTTTTGTAAGAAGATGAACGATATTATAAAGATTTTGTAATGTGATATTACGCTCTTTACTTCGCATACCTATTAAAGTTCCTTTAGAGAAAAAAGGACTTTCGGGTTTAAGAATGAGGTTTGTAGCTACCCAGCTTAAATCATCCGTATTTCGGTTGAGATAACGGCTTAATGAAGTCCCAATCCCCTTTGCTTTCGTGTTTATGACATCGAAAAGTAAAATTTCTTCATCTTCATCTAAATAATGAAATGCTAGGAATGGGACATTTAATGTAGATCCTGTCTCTTCCATATATTCTTTGATTCCTCCGAGACGATGTTGGCCATCCATCAAAGCGGCCTTGTTTTTACATAATAATCGTCCAAAAGACGGGCGATTTTTATCGTAGGCATGAAACTCCCAATTCCCTGCTGCATTTAAAAGAATAGGCGTATAAAGTGCGCCTTCACCTTGTGATAAATAATTCGCAAAATCAGTACAACGCTTTTTCGTTATTGGGCGCTGGTAACCTTTTCCTGATGGATCGTTATAGAGCTTAGAATAAGAAAACTGTATAGCAATTTGCGACGAGACAGCACCTTGATATGCTACTCTGCCTCTCATTTTAGTCTGAACAACATTTTCTATTGCAATATTAGAATTTAATAAATTACTCAATTTCTTAACTCCTTTTTGTTACTACTAAGTATAATAATACTTTTACGTATAGTATTCAAGTTTTTTGCGCTTATGGTTATCTTTTGGATTTTTAAATCTCACATAATCTTAAAGTGAGGTGATAAAATGTCAGAACTAATTAAAGTTATTTGTGCAAACATTAGAGAAGTTAGGAAAATTAATGGTTTAACGCAAGAAGAATTGGCCGAAAAATGCGGTTTACATACCACTTACTTAGCAGGTGTTGAGCGTGGAGAACGCAATATTACTATGCAAACACTTGAAAAAATAGCGCATGGATTAGAAATATCACCGATCGAATTATTAAAGTTTGAAGGATTAGACATTGATGAGCAATTTTTTAATAAGCAAGAGAAGCTAAAGGTATTATTAAACATAATGAATGACTTTAATGAGCGTGAAATAAGTAGAATTATTAATATTGTTCAAGAAATAAAACAAATGTATAAATAAATATGTATCTATATAGTTAGAGCAGCAATTCCATCATGGAATTGCTGTTTTTTTATCCTGGTTATTATCACTTACTATATGGAATTGATATAATACAATTAAACATTAGTTGCAGGGAGGAAGACTTTTGATAGATGAATTTCTTAATTTTTTAAATTCAGAATCAAATTTGCTACAAAATTTAGTTTCTATTTTCACAATATTTGGGGTTATTATTGCAGTAATAACCGTTATACTTACTATGATTAATTTAAAGGCTGTTGTTAGACAAGTTTATGAAATGCAATTACAAAGAACACATTCACAAGAACCAGATTTATTTATCGAACCGGTTGAGTTATTTGTTAATTTTCAAAATGAAGAAATCTTATTTGCTGCCTCATGGAGCAATAACATTGGAGATTCATTCAGTGAGGTTAATCCTCTACCAGTTAAAATAACGAATATTGGAAATGGTGTGGCAAAGTATGTATCACTCAAGGCATATATTGAAAAAGACTATCTCAATGAATTAATAGAATTGGATAAGGATAAAATTTTTAATTTACGAAATTTGTATACTGATTACGGTATGGAATTTTTTCAGTATGAATACGGTGAAGATTTTAAAAAGAAGTCTATGCACAATTATGATATGGATTCAACAGATAATCAGTCTTTTAATTATATACGACCAGAGCAATCAGTTTCTTTTCTATTAAATAAAAGTCATCAAGCGATTTTTAATATTGCTATACTCTTAAATTGTATTCATTTTGACTCTAAATTAATTCCTAGAATGAAAGTATTAGTAACCTATTATGATTCATTTAATAATAAATATGAAAAGGATACTGACATTTACATTGGAAGAAGTACTGTTAAACATTCATTTCAAAATGATTATGATATTTCGGTAAATTTTAAACTAGAGGGACTCAATAGATTACCTAACAAGGATATTAATCTTGATTAATGCTGCTTTGTAATAAAGTTTAATTAATCTTATTAATCTCAAACAATAAGAAGAGCGTTTTGATTAAGATTAATCAAAACATACTCTTTCTTATTCGCAGCTTATTTCTTTAATAAGTTAAAGTATTTAATAAACCTTTTTTCTCTAAAGCCGTTTATCTAGCCTCAGTTAGTATTCTCCAGGCACAATCCCTATTACGTCTTATGTGTCTGGGTTTACAAATACAAGTGGGCAGTAAGTGTATCTACGATTGTATTATAATCACAAACGGATTATAGAAAAATTAAAAGGATTGAGTCCGGTACAATACCGAATTCAATCCTGAAGTTGCCTAACTTAATATATAATATTTAACTTTTTGGGGTGCAAAAGGTGATAAGTACTTTTTAATTACATCACGTTATTTCACAATTAATGCTGGGCAATGAACACGCTTCATTACTTTATGGCTTACACTACCTAATACCATTTCCTGTAATGAATTCAAGCCACGGCTACCTATGATAACAAGATCAACTTTTTTCTCATTAGCATATTTCACAATTTCAGGGCCTGGTGTACCATGTAAAATTGTTAATTTAAATTGCTTACCAGCGGATCTTAAAACTTCTTCTATTGGCGCTATTTTACGTTTACGCTCCAACATTAAACTTTCGCTGGACTTTGCATGTAAAACTTCGGTTTTTGCCTTTTCAAAATCTGCAACATATATCATTTCAATTAATGAAGCATCTGAAGCAATTTTCACTGCTTCTTTAGCTGCACGCACAGCATTTTCAGAACCGTCAACCGCTAATAAAATATGCTGATACATAAAGAATCCCCCTTTAATGTGACACACTAACATTTAATAATTGTTTATAGAGCTTTTCACTCGCAGGATTCATACCGATGACTTTTACTGTCTTACCCTGCTCTTCCAGCTTTGTGACGACTTTTACAACAGCACCAACAGCGGATTCGTCCCATAAATGACTACTTGTTAAATCAATCGTGACATAATTTTCTTTTGCTTCTTCAAGCGTTTGAATAAAGTTTTGTGTCGATGCGAAAAACAGTGGCCCTTCTACAATAAACACACCTCTATTCTGATGGATACGAACCTTTGAAATCGATGCTACGAAGAATAATGCACTTAAAATTACTCCCAGAACAACGCCAATTGCTAAGTTGTGTGTATATACAACTGCTGCAACTGTAGCAAGCATCACAATCGCATCTGTCCGAGGCGCTTTTGCAAGATATTTAAACGAACCCCAATCAAATGTACCGATACTCACCATAATCATAATTCCTACAAGTACAGGCATTGGGATATCTACTACAACATTCCCAAGTACTAAAATCAAGAACATTAAGAATAAACCTGCAACAAGTGAAGATAGGCGACCTCGCCCACCAGATTTGACATTAATAATCGATTGGCCAATCATTGCACAACCAGCCATCCCACCGAAGAAACCGTTAATTAAGTTTGCAATTCCCTGTCCACGTGCTTCTTGGTTTTTGTCTGATTTCGTATCTGTCATATCATCGACAATTTGAGCCGTCATCAGAGATTCCATTAAGCCAACTAATGCCAGTGCAAGTGCATATGGGAAAATAATCGACAATGTTTCTAAATTTAACGGTACATCTGGAATGAAAAAGCTTGGTAAGCTCTGTGTAATTGAACCTAAATCCCCAATTGTCTTTAATTCCACATTAAACATAAATGTGACTGCTGTTAATAATATAATCGCGATTAATGGAGCTGGAATCGCTTTAAAGAAACGTGGCAATATATAGACGATAAGTAATGTAACGGCTATAAAAACATACGTCATTGTCCCTTCACCTAAAAAATGGGGTACTTGTGCCATAAAAATAAGAATCGCTAAAGCATTCACGAAACCTAACATAACTGAATTCGGAATAAAGCGCATTAATTTCGCAATGCCAAACACGCCAAATAGTACTTGTATAACCCCTGTTAAAATTGTGGCTGCTAATAAATACTGTAATCCATGATCTGCTACTAAATTAACGATAACTAATGCCATTGCGCCAGTTGCAGCAGATATCATTCCCGGTCTGCCACCAACAAATGCTATAATAACTGCAATAGAAAATGACGCATAAAGTCCGACCATTGGATCGACACCAGCAATGATGGAAAAGGCAATTGCTTCTGGAATGAGCGCTAATGCCACGACAATCCCTGATAAGATGTCTCCACGTACATTACCGAACCATTGTTGTTTTAAACTTTGCATGATATTCTCCTTCATATAAAATAAATTCCTAGAATATCATAGCATACTTTTCCCAAAAAGGAACCTTTATGGGACGAAAATGGAGTGAAATGAATGATTTACGGTTATCAACGACCACTATACAACGATGAAGGTATGCACATACAAACGGCTGCTTTAATGAATTGTGACCAAGTTTTCACTGAAAATCATGGCCGTGCAAAAAAGCGGATAGCTCTTGAAGAATTACTCATGGCAATAGAAAAAGGAGATACGATTCAAGTACTACGTTTCTTTAGTATTGCCGATTCTACGAGGCATTTAGAGGAGTTACTTAAAATTTGTAAACGTGATCAAGTCACGCTTCATTTCATGGAGGAAAATATTACATCTACACAATTACTCGGAAAATCGCTTGAACAGGTTTTACACTTCTTTTTAACATTTCAAAGCGATATCGTTAAGCAATCGACTACTTTAGGTATGGCGGATGCAAAAGCGAAAGGTAAATCTATCGGGCGCCCTAAAAAATCCGATGATAATGTGAAGAAAGCGATTGATATGTATCAGTCCGGGAAATTTACACTTTTAGATATTAAAAATGAGACAGGCATTAGTAAATCGACACTATACCGCTATCTTGAAACTATTGAATAAAGGACCTATTAAAAAAGCATCTGTGCATAGAGTAAACCAACAGATGCTTTTCAGTATTATATACTCGTTCACTTCCCTAAATTAAATCTTATAAGTAGTGGTGGAGTTATAGTTAGCGTCACAATAATATTATCATTGTATCCAATGAACACAGTCCCTATTATTGTAGGTCCTTTGGTGGTGGCGACTGGTGACCCTTGTTCTGAATTTCTAAGAATATATTTTCTTGATTATTTCCTTCATTGGTTACTTCATTTGTATGATTATCTTGAGAATTATTAGTTATTAAACTAATCATATTTCTTTTAAATTCTTCGAAATCCTTTTTCGTTACAGGTTGAGCATCTTGTTTTAACTCAATACCTAATTGACCATTCGGTTCTAATGTTGCCCATTTCACGTCACTTATTTTAGATACACTATTTTGCCTCAATTTCATTTCCAGTTGGTCTACGGATAACCTAAGTTTCTTTAAATTTTGTTTATTCAATTTTCCATTATCTATTACAATTTTTGCTTTACCTGTAATTAATTTTTCAATAATATCAGATTTTATTTGAATATATTCCATCACTAACAGTGTCCCAACAAGCACACCTCCAACTAATATGGTTGTCCAAATATCCTTACCGGCTACAGGTTGAATAAGTAATGACCCAATTCCAATCATAATAACTGTTTCAGCCAATGTCATTTGTGAAATTGTCTTCCTGCCTGCAATTCTCAAGAGAACTGTTCCCGCAACAACAACTAATATAGCTTTCCATATATAATCCCATTCCATCTAACAGATAACCACCGTTCATTAAAAGAATTAATAATAGCTTCTCCAAATTTATTATCACTATTCAATGATTAAACAATCCTAAAAAGGTTTAGGATTAAAAATGAATTTTAATGTCTAAAATAAAAAGGAAAATTAAAGGAGGGGCTTTTAATGTTCTACCATATTAAAGAATTACAATATAATGCTAAACCAGAACGACCAGATCCGGTTTATGCAAAAAAACTTCAAGAAATTTTAGGTGGACAATTCGGTGAGATAACGGTTATGATGCAGTATCTATTTCAAGGTTGGAACTGTCGAGGAGAAGAAAAATATCGAGATATGCTTTTAGATATCGGTACTGAAGAAATCGCACATGTCGAAATGATTACCACAATGATTGCCCAGTTACTTGATGGAGCTCCCGTGAATGAACAAGAACAAGCTGCTAAAGATCCTCTAATAGGAGCCGTCTTAGGTGGAATGAATCCACAACATGTTATTGTTTCCGGACTAGGTGCAACCCCAACAGATAGTGTGGGTTACCCGTGGAATTCACGCTATACGATTGCTAGCGGCAATCTTTTGGCGGATTTTCGTGCAAATCTTAACGCTGAATCTCAAGGAAGATTACAAGTAGTAAGATTATATGAGTCTACAACAGACCCCGGTATAAGAGATATGCTATCATTTTTAATTGCTCGGGATACAATGCACCAAAATCAATGGATGGCTGCTATAGAAGAGTTAGAACAAAAACAAAAGCCAATTGTTCCTAGTACCTTCCCACAAGGACTTGAAAAACAGCAAGTCTCTTACTCTTTTATGAACTTCTCAAAAGGGGAAGAAAGTTCACAAGGGCGATGGGCTTCCGGACCAAGTATGGATAAGCAGGCTAATTTTGAATATATTGCAAATCCTGAAGCAATGGGACAAGTACCTAAACTGGGGCAAGCACCCGCTTATATTCATAATACACCAATTCCCGGAGAGGCTGCTCCCTCAACGGAATCAGCAAACTATACACAAGAATAAAAGCTAAAGTTTCAATTGAAAAGACTTCAAACTATAGAGGGTGTTTATCGCCCTCTTTTTTATTTATCACTCCATTGGACTTCGAATTATTTCGAGACATTGTTTTTTTATTCAAAAAACAATAGGTAATCATCGTTATTACTTTTAATATTAATTACACTTCTAGAATTTTCTCGTTTTTTACTTCAATATCTATAAACTGACTAAGGCCCGTTATATTAAATATTCTTGTTAATTTTGCAGATGGGTTAATAAATATTAGTGAAGTGTTTTCTTTAATTACTTTCTTATAGAAGGCTACAAGTACACCAAGGCCACTACTATCCATATAAGTTACTTTGGATAAATCTAATTTTATAATCAAACCGTCCGACAAAACAATTAACCCTAATTCATCTTTTAATATTGGTGCTGTATGAGTATCGATTTCACCTTCAATAAATCCATAGAGTAAATCACCAATTTCCCGCCTTTGTAATTTTAAATTCATTTAGTTTCCCCTCCGTTAATCTACAGTAATATTCGTCTCCCTTAAGACTATTTAACCATTTTTATTTAGATTAGAAAAGAAGAATAATCCTTCGTCATTGATTTGTGTATATATCGCAACCCAATAGTGAGCCACTTAACCCACTGTGTATTTTTCAGACGCACAGCTCGGCTTCATTTGGAGTGGCGGGCATGATACCCTTATTCGAGCGTTAAACCCCTACAGTTTTAGATCAAGTTTTCCCTGAATATAGTAATGTTTTTGGAGACTTATATTCGGATGTTTCTTTAAAAATACTACAGGCATTTCCTACATCAAAAGATATATTGAAAGCCAATAATGAAGTATTAACAACTAAAATAAAAGAATTCTGTAATTCTCGTTCTCTATAATGGGCAAATCAACAGGCCGAAAAGCTAATGACTGCAGCAGCTCAAAACCCTTTTCAGAAGGCTTTATATTAGTCTTTCCCTAAGTTTAGATATGTATGTTAATATGCTCTTTGAATACAAAAAACATCTATCCCTACTTGAAAATGAGATAGATGTTTTAACAAAAAGTATTGAAGAATCTAAGATTATCCAATCAATTCCTGGAATCGGAAAAAAAATCGCTGCCACGATTGTTTCTGAAATTGGGGAAATTGAAAGGTTTAATCACCCTAAGAAACTAGTCGCATTTGCCGGTCTTGATCCAAGTGTCTTTGAATCTGGTACATTCAAAGGTACTTACAACCGAATAACCAAAAGAGGCTCTAGCAGACTACGGCAAGCTTTGTATATGGCTGTTAAATGTGCTATTCGTGACTGTCGAAAACAGAAAACAACGGATGAAATCCTTCCTCGTAATAAGAAATTACGAGCGTTTTATGATAAAAAACAGGAAGAAGGAAAACTATTTAGAGTAGCTGTAATAGCTTGTGCAAACAAACTCTTACTTTGGATTTATGCACTATTAAAAAGCAAGAATTCTTTCCAAGACATAGATTGATTTAACAATTTAACCAAGTAAACCTGAACTTTCCAAATTAAGAATTTGGACGGTTATTTGGCATGCACAAATTTAGTATAACATGATATTTTTATTATTTTTAATAAAAATTATTGACAACTATTAGCTGGTTTTGTGGAATAAACACGCAGAAATGCCCCCTAACTTTATCTAGAGGTAATACTTATATTTCATTTTAATGTTAAAATAAACATAATTGTGTCATTCTTATTTAGTTAAATGAAATGGAGGTTTTTGTTTTCGTGAATTTGTTATTGCTTACCATTAATCCTATTGCTTTTAGCATTGGATCTATAGATATTCGTTGGTACGGTATTTTAATTGCATCAGGTATTCTTTTAGGATACATAGTTGCAAATAAAGAAGCTGATAAACGGGGCTTACCAAAAGATTTTTATACAGATTTTTTAATGTGGGCTATTCCTATTTCGATTATTTCTGCACGAATCTACTACGTTACAATGGAATGGGATCAATATGCGGCTAATCCTCTGCGAGCAATTGAAATTTGGAACGGTGGTATTGCGATCCATGGTGGATTAATCGGAGCCATTTTAACGACTATTATTTATTGTAAAGTAAAAAAAATATCCTTTTTCAAAGTTGCAGATATTACAGTACCAAGTTTACTAATTGGACAAATTATAGGACGCTGGGGTAACTTCATGAATCAAGAAGCTCATGGTGGACCAGTGAGTCGAGCATTTTTAGAATCATTACACTTACCTAATTGGTTAATTAACCAGATGTATATAGAAAGCTTGAGTAGTTATGTTCACCCTACATTTTTATATGAGTCTTTATGGAATTTAGTCGGGTTAATTATTGTCTTACTTATTCGCAAACACTTAAATCGGGGTGAAGTATTTGCAACATATTTAATTTGGTATGCGATTGGTCGTTTTTATATCGAAGGCATGCGCACGGACAGCCTTTATTTAATCGGGGAATTACGTTCAGCACAAATTGTATCGATTCTTAGCCTTATTGTAGCAATTGGATTAATTGTTTATCGTCGATTTTTTATAAAAATACCTACTAAATATCAAGAAAAATTTTAGCAAGAAACAATTCTAAGCCCCTACATTAAGGAAACATAAATGTAGGAGCTTTTTTGTTGTATTAATTAAGGAAAGCGCCCGATTATGTATTAGGGGTGGGACGGTGGGTTAGGGAGAATGTCAGCATCGTCAGTGATGGAATTAATAATTGAATTGGCTTTCTTACTAAAATTCATTAGCGTTATTGCTTTTTTAGCCTACACTAGTGACTTTTCTTATTTCAATATTCATAAACTGACTAAGGCCCGTTATATTAAACATTCTCGCCATTCTTGCAGATGGATTCAACAATTTTAGGGAAGTATTTTCTTTAATTACTTTCTTATAGAAAGCAACAAGTACACCAAGACCACTACTATCCATATAAGTTACTTTGGAAAGATCTAATTCTATAATAAAGCCGTCTGACAAAGCAATTAATTCTAGTTCACCTTTTAATATTGGTGCTGTATGACTATCGATTTCACCTTCAATAAATCCCTGTATCAAATCTTCAACTTCCCGCTTTTGTAATCTTAAATTCATTTATTCCCCTCCTTAAGTCCCATTATATTTTCCCATCTTAAGAACTATTAAAACACTTTTATTCAGAATAAAAAAGCGAAATCCTTCGTCAAGATTCCCTATTTTTGCGTAAAATATGCATAAATTTATGCATATTATCTTTAGCAACAGATACCCATTGTTCTACAGCGCTTTTTCTATTTGCTCATTTGTAATAGCTGCTAATAGCTTACTGCCTATTCCTTCTCACTTTCGATTTGGATTTAAATACAATACATAAAGCTCTACAACATCGTCCTGTATCGTTTTTCTGAATTTTGAACTAGTTCTTTAAATCCTTTTGAATTACTCGATTGAATGCGTCGAATAACTTTTTCGAAATTTGACTTACAATTCGATTCGCGGTACCGCCCATGCCGCTTGAGTCTGCAAAAAGAGCGCAGTCTCATTCGTCATGATCCGGCGGTTGGTAAGGCGCGAATCATAAATAACTGCACTTCAATTTTATATTGTTATGAATAGGATATTAAAGAAGGGGGGTGAGAGAATGTGTAATTGTATGAATAGAGGGTGCAGTGTTAGTTCTAATCAACTATCGGTTAAATGTGGAAATCTATGTTTTTCATCAGGTCCACTTAGAGCAACTAGTACAGTATGTCCTCCTGAAAATATAGGTTCCATAATTCCGTTTTCTTCAGGAACTGGACTAGTAACAGTAACGTTTACACCTCCAGAACTTGGAGAAGTTAGAGGAGTGTCTGCAATCGGTTTTGGAAGTGCTGTTGATACTATTGCAATAGGAAATACGGTTATCTTACCAACTGAAGTAGCAGGTACAACAGAAGCTTTTTCTGTTCCACGTGTAGGAACTAATACCGCTATTTCTGCAACATTTACAGAAACAGCTATTGCTGATGTTACAGGAACGGCTATTATTACTGCACAAGTTTATCGCGCCCCTGCTGGAATTATCACATTCACAGCAACAAATGCATTTGTTAACTTAACGCCGGTACTTACAGGAACGATTAATGTCGGTACTACCTTCCAAGGATTAGCGAATTTATCAAATATTCCGGTATCCGCTGGTGACCGTTTAGCAATGGTGTTTTCTGTTAGTGGAACAGGTGTTACAGATATTATCGTACTTACAGGTGCTGCAACAGCAGGTATTACGATTTCTTAAACTTCTACCAATTCATATGCTTTTTCTGGAACATATCCTTTTCCTACAAGAATTCCCATGAGTATAAATTATTAAAGAATGTGTTTTATATTATTTTCTTTTTTAACATCTTCCAACCCTTCGTTGACTAAAAATTCCGACCTTTGAATCCATAGGTCTGGGTGTTATACCATCAATTCCGGGGCTACCATTAAGTTAAGAAATCCCTTACTCAGCATGCATTGCATCTGCCTTGGTGCGGTGAATCGTGCCAAATGGATGATTAGGTGGTGCATAGATAGAATATAGCCTTAATGGAATATTCCCTGTATTCGTTAAGTTATGCCATGTTCCAGCGGGGATAAAAATTGCGGAATCATCCTGAACATTTCTACTAAAGTCTAACTGATTTTTACTTTTACCCATTTGAGTAACACCTTGACCTTGTTCGATTCGTAAAAATTGGTCAACGTCAGGATGCATTTCTAAACCGATATCTTCACCTGGATTTAGGCTCATTAATGTAGCCTGTAGGTGATTTCCTGTCCACAAAGCAGTACGATAAGTATTGTTTTGTTTAGCTGCCTCATTAATATTTATAACAAAAGGACGTTTTCCGTAATCACTGATTGGCAAACCATTATTTTGAGATGAATTAGTTTGATTTACAAGAACAGGACCTTGAGGATTCCATTGATTTGTATTCACAGCATAATGATACATCGGAGCAATACTGTAATATGGGTGTTGATATGGATACCCGTATGGGGAATAATACATTTTTTCAACCCTTTCGAAAATAATATACTATTGTATGCTAACTTTTAATAATGTGTTTTCTAAGTATAGATTTCGATTTAGGCAAAAAAAAAGCCGAATACATAGTTCGGCTTACTAAATATTAGTTCTGCATGTCAGACATTAATTGGTTTCGCAATTGCTGAACGACCTCTTTTGAAGCTGGTGCAGCAGGTTGATAGTATCCTTTTTGAAGGGCATAACTGTATAAAGTTCGTTGACGGGATTCATCCTGATTTCGCAATTGGATTAATGTTTGTCTGAGTTCCGCATTATTCGTTTGTGCGATGATATTGGCATATCCAGTTAAGCTTGCATTTAACCCGGCCAGATAATCATTGACCATTTCTTTATCTTGAAACATTTACACTCCTCCTTAGTTTAAATATGTTATTAAATCCTGTTGTGCTTGCTTAGCAGCTTGTGCATCTCTTTCAAAGAGTGCTTTTAAATCTGTATCTGTGCAACTTGATGCATACATTTCCAATTTTTTTGCAACGTTTCCATGCCCACCAATTAAACTACGTAAATGCTCAACTTCTAGTTCAGTTAAGTTATGATTCACTGTTAATTCCTCCTTTACATTAATAATTCACCTTTATTAAAAATTTATACAATACTTGACTAACAACTTAACACATGAAAACGACATATTTTCCTAAACAAAGGATTCAATCCTCCAGTTAGGTACTTTATAACTCCGTTTTTGCTGCAACGAAAAATGCAGCAAAAACGGATATGATCACAACAATAATCGGTGCATAAGTTATTAAAAATGCTTCCATTTCCACATCTCCTCATACATGCGTTTCATCATCACCTGAAAGATAGCCTTTATTAAAAATAAAAAGCTTGAAAACTAAATATAGTGAAGGGATTAACAAACATAACCCTGCAATGAAGACAACAACAAGTGAAATTGCCATGGCTTGATTTGTAAAACTATCATGAATGGTTAAATGCGGATACAACAAATATGGATAATGCGAAAATCCATATGCAAAAAATGCAGCCGCAAATTGTAGTATTAACAAAATGACGGCTAAGCCGTATTTCGCTTTTCTCCATAAAAGCCAATACGTTGCTAAGAAGAGAGTACCTGAAATAATAAATAACCAAGATATATCTAACATATTTTCATAATGCCAGTGTTTTTCAGCTCTAAATTCAAGAATAATACCAATGGCACTAACAATTAATGGAATCCCCCAAATAAGTGCATATTTACGCATTAAATCGCTTGCATCTGAGTCCCCTGCTTTTTTGGCATACCACGTTAAAAATACTGCTGATATATAGAGTACTGCTGTAACACTTAACGCGACAATCGACCAAGATAATGTACTAGTGAATAATGCAGGATAATCTAATTTAGGACCTGCATCTTGGATCGTCACAAAGCCTCCCTCAGAAATCGTTAAAATAACCGAAAAGGCTGCAGGGATGAAAAGACCGGCGATTCCATAAGCAAATGCATAGCCTTTATGTCCACGTAAAGTGCTGTAGGATTCAAACGCATAATAACTTCCTCGTATCGCCAGTAAAATAAGCGCAACGGATGCAGGTACTAATAGAATAGTCCCATAATAGTAAGCTGTTTGTGGGAAGAACCCAACGATTCCGACAAAGAAAAATACTAAAAATACATTGGTAATTTCCCATACGGGGGATAAATAACGTTTAATAACTTTAGAGAGAATATGGTTTTTCTTCGTGATTAAACTGTAAGCATTGAAAAATCCCGCACCAAAATCTATGGAAGCGATAATTACATATCCAAATAGAAAAATCCATAGTACAGAAATCCCTAAAATTTCTATGTCCATGACTTTGCACCACCTTTACGTGCAGCCAATTCTTTCTCTGCAGGATTATTTTTAAACATACGATTTAATACCACAATACTGCCTATTCCTAAAATTAAATAAACAATCGCAAAAACAATAAATAACCATTCGACGCCTGTTGCTGTTGTCGCGCCTTCTTCAGTACGCATAATACCGTATAAAATCCATGGTTGACGTCCTTGTTCGGCAAGCCACCACCCTGCTTCAATAGCAATTATTGATAAAGGTCCACTTAGTACAATCAACCATCTAAACAAACGGGAATGGATCCATTTCCATTTCCCCCATCTACCAATAACAAAAGCAAGGGATAAAAGAATCAGTAAAACTCCAATGGTAACCATTGTATCGAAGAAATAGTGAATATACAGTGGAGGCCGATCTTCCTCCGGATATTCTTCCAAACCGATCACTTCCGATTTAAAATTACTAAATGCTAAAAAGCTTAGTAATTTGGGAATGCGAATTTGATATTTTACATCTTCTTCATCTAATATACCGAAAAATATTAAATCCGCTCCTTCTGTCGTTTCAAAATGCCATTCCGCTGCCGCTAATTTCTCAGGCTGATATTCTGCTAAATACTTGGCCGAAAAATCACCTACCAATGCTGTAGCAAGCGAAAAAATAATACCAAGCTTCATGAGTAATGATAAGGCTTTTTTATGATAAATTTCGTTTTCACCTTTTAATAATTTGTAAGCAGCAATTGCAGCTAATACGAAGGCTACCGTCATAAAACCAGAAACTAATACATGTGCAATTTTAGTAGGCATTGCGGGGGTAAACATTGCTAATAGTGGTTGAATATTAATCAATTCGCCATTGACTATGTCAAAGCCCCGAGGTGAGTTCATAAATGCATTTACAATTGTAATAAATATGGCAGACATTGCTGAACCCAGCGCTACTGGAATGAGTAATAGCATATGATGCTTTGGATTTTTAAAGCGATCCCATGTATATAAATATATGCCTAAGAAAATAGCTTCAAAGAAAAAGGCAAAGGTCTCCATAAATAATGGGAGTGCAATAACCTTTCCAGCAAGTTCCATAAATTGTGGCCATAATAATGATAATTGCAAGCCGATGATGGTTCCTGTTACAACACCTACAGCAACAGTAATCGTATATCCCCTTGCCCACCTCCGTGCCATTAACGTGTAATGTATATCATTCTTTTTATAACCGACATATTGTGCAATCAAAATCATTAGCGGTACTCCAACACCAAGCGTTGCATAGATAATATGGAATGATAAAGTTAATTCTGTTAATGCCCTACTCCAAAATACCGAGGAGCCTTCCATCTCAATTCCTCCTAACATCCAAAAAAATTGCGGTTATAACATAAATCATTACGATGGTTGATAACGAGAGCTCGTCACAAATATTGCTTTTTTCTTAGGCATAGTTATTCACCTCGTATAGAATATTTAATCAATTTAATTTTCTTCTAGTGCAAATTTAAAAGGTTTTTCATTATAAAACGGTGAGATGCTTCGATTAATGTTCGAATCTTCTTTTTCATAATTCCCGCTTATTGTACGCGTTTAAATTTATCCTAATCACGTAACACTAGTAAATATTCTACTTCGCCTGTTTTAGTATTCGTATAAATAGCTGATGTGCGAAAGGAGCGAATCTTATGCATTTTTTACAACAACTTACAAATAAAAATAAGTTGCTATTATTACTTCTCATTCTTATTTCCGGGATAACTGGCGCAAGTATCATATTACAAGCCTTAAGCATTGTAACAATTGTTAATGACGTGTTTATCGAACACGTACCGTTCCAGGATACGTTTCCGTCTTTTGGTTACTTATTTTTATCAATGATCGGAAGATTGCTTTCTCAATTTGGGATTGGCAAAATCGGTGGCATATTTGCAGCGAGCGTGAAAATAGCTGTTCGACATGAGCTTTTAGCGAAGTGGTCTGAATCTTCTTTAGAGAAGCACATTCAACATAAAACTGGTGAAAGAGTGACACTTTTTGTGGATACAGTTGAACAATTAGAAAGCTATTATCGTGAATACATTCCGCAAGTAATTAAAACAATCATTGTGCCAATAATGATATTAGCCACTGTCTTTTATATTCATCCTAATAGTGGTTGGATTATGCTCATTACTGCCCCGTTTGTGCCGATTACGTATATTATTATTGGCATGCAAACAAAGAAAAAATCAGAAGAACAACTAGAGGCTTTAAATCGTTTTTCAGGGAAATTTCTCGATTTACTACAGGGCCTGCAAACCATCCGATTATTTGGACAAAGTAAACAACAGGAACAAGTGCTAGCTACCAGTAATGAAGGCTTTATGAAACGTACATTAAGCGTATTAAAAATTGCGTTTGCATCGACATTATTTATTGAACTAATTGCCACATTAGGTATTGGCTTAATTGCACTCGAGATTGGCTTTCAAATGATTGTCTTTCAAACGCTCGCATTTGCACCAGCCTTTTTCATTTTGACACTTGCACCTGAGTATTATAATTCATTGAAGGAATTAGGCAGTGCCTTTCATACAGGACGAGGAAGCCTTGGTGCGGCAAATTTAATCGAACAGCAACTTACTGAAAAAACAGCCCCTGTTCAATGGGGTACCAATAGCTTACCAACGCAGCCCAAAATAGCATTAAATCAAGCCGTTTACAGCTATGCAAACGGGACGACCATTGGACCTATATCTTGTACAATATCTCCTAGAAAAACCGTTGCTTTCATCGGTCAAACTGGACATGGGAAAAGTACAATTTTAAATATGCTTTCAAGTTTGATTGAAATTGACCAAGGTTCCGTTATGTTAAATGATCAGCCGCGTGCAATCTATAAGGAATCGGACTGGTATGCTCAGGTAAGCTACATTTCACAACATCCTTATATATTCTCTGGTACGTTGCGAGACAATATTTGTATGGGGCTGCCGTATAGTGACGCAGAAATTTTAAGAGCATTGAAGGATGCCCAACTTATGGACTGGCTCTCAATGATTCCACAAGGATTGGACATTGCGCTTGGCGAAGGGGGACTTGGCTTATCAGGTGGTGAAAAGCAACGCGTTGCCATTGCGCGTGCCTTTTTAAAAAAGGGACACATTGTATTTTTTGATGAACCAACAGCTGGACTTGATGTGTTAACAGAACAACTATTAACACATTCCATTCAAGTATTAAGTGAATTTGCAACCGTCATTATTGCCGCACATCAATATAAAAGTATTCGCTTTGCAGATGTTATCTATATCGTTGAAAACGGACAAATTGCTGCTTATGGTACACAAGGTGAACTAGTCCAACATCCATTTTATCAAAAGATGATGAAGGGAGGATTTATCGATGAAATCATTAGTTGAGTTCATTTGGACAGATAAGAAAGATGTGTTACTAGCACTGTTATGTGGAACAATTGGTGGTTTAACAGCAGTTGCGCTTTTTGCACAAAGTGGGCTTCTTATTTCTAAAGCCGCGCTATTACCACCCTTTTATATCATTTTAATCCTAACCGCCTTTTTAAAACTATTTGGTGTAACAAAATCAATTAGTAAATACACCGAGCGCTTGATTACACATCGTGTAACATTTCGTTTCATCAGTAAAATTCGAATGCTATTTTTTAATAAACTGCTACCTAAAGCGCATTTATTAAACACTTATAAAAGTGGTGATTTACTAACCAGAGTTACAACAAATGTGGAGACTGTACAAAATTTTTTTTTACGTGTATTATACCCACCGTTTGTGACAGGCATTGTCTTTTTTACAACATGTTTATTTATGCTTTTCTTTTCAACTTGGATTGCGCTTTGTTTACTATTAGGCATTGTTTTAACAAGTCTTATCGTGCCGTATATATTACTCCGTATTCCGCATAAAACAGCAACTGAAGATAAAAAAATGATGACAATAGAGGGTACGGAATATTTTTATGGTTATCGTGATTTAGTCTTGCATAATCAGCTAGAAGCTAAAAAACAAACTTTATTACAGTGGAATAAGCAGTTCGCAAAAGCAAAACAAAAAGAATTGGATCAAGAACAATCAGCATTTTTAGGGAATCAACTTGTTGCCCTATTTACGACCTTTTTGATTCTGTTCATTGGTGCTTATTTAACTTCAACGAAGCAACTAGATGGAGTTTATTTAGCGATGATTGTTCTTGTTTCTTTAACGGTTTTTGAGTCTGCAATTCCCCTCGCAATGGCTCCTAACTATGTGAGACATACAAAAAAGGCCATGCAGGAGCTTAATGAAATCTCACCAACAATCGAGAAGCAGAACGGTATTTTACTTAGAGACAATATCCATTCAATTCATTTTAATCATGTTTCCTATGTTTATCCAAATATAGAACGACCAGCAATTGAAGACATAAACTTATCGGTACAATCCGGTCAAAAGATTGCCATTATAGGTCCAAGTGGATCTGGTAAGTCAACAATATTACAGTTATTGATGAATGAATTTGAACCAAGTAACGGGGAAATTTTATTTGATATGTACCCTTTATCAAGCTTTGATACTGACTCAATTTATAAACAATTAAGTATAATGCTACAGCACAACCATTTTTTTTCTGGAACCATAGAGACAAACTTACAACTAGCGAAACCAGAGGCAACACGTGAAAAAATGCAACTCATATTGAATAAAGCTTGTCTCTTCAAAAAACTAGAGGATGTTGTATATGAAAAAGGCGAGAATTTATCCGGTGGTGAAAAGCAACGTCTAGCTTTTGCTCGTTTTTTATTAAAAGATAGCCCGCTTTTGGTTTTAGATGAGCCATTTACAAGTTTAGATATTCAAACAGAAAGAAAATTGTTTCAAACGTTGTTAAATGAATCAACAAATAAGATACTTATACTCGTGACACATAAGTTAATAGAGTTAGACAAGTTCGATTGTATTTTTGTCATGCAAAACGGAAGATTAGTCGAAGCAGGAAAACATGCGGAGTTAATCAGTCAGCAGGGGCTTTACTTCGCCATGTACCAAAAACAATTCAACAATAGGTAGTTTGGATAATCAGTAAAAGCAAGATCTTAGCTATTATTTGTACCTACCAAAATAAACAAATTTTAGGACAAAACATAGTTTAGTGACTAATATGTTTTGTCCTTTTTTAAAAAGAATATTATTCAATTGATAGTCCTAGGTGTGATTCTTGTATAAGTATTACCCGTAATCCTTAAATAAAATGAAAAAACAAGAATGCATTATTTCATACATTCTTGTCCGGTAATTCATTATTTACTTTTTTCTAATACATCTATGAGGATTTTTTCAATTTTTTCTGCTATTGCAATTAATTCAGTATCATTTAATAAACCTATCATAGCAGTTGGTTTAGGAAGTCCAATTTTGGTTTTTCCTTCTTCTTCATAAACGGTAATTTTACAAGGTAAGAAGTAACCCACTAAAGGATTATGCTCTATTACTCGTGCCGCTTCTAATGGATTGCAAACTTCTAGAATTCGGTAAGGCTTTTTATAGCTGTCTACGCCTTTTTTCAGCAAAGTTTCAGTCAAGTTAAGTTGCCAAAGAACCCCAAACTTATTTTCTTTAAGATTTTGTTCTATAGATGTAATCGCTTCATCAATTGATTTATCACTATTTACTGTAAAATGAAAATCCATATATATCCCCCTATTTTGAATTATAATTTAATCAGATTATAATTTGATTATTTAGTTTGGATAATTTTAAAAAATCTATCCATTTCTTTAAAGCAGTTGCTTTATTAGAACAGCTAGTATTCCTTGTAATACTTTTGTGTCCATCTTTTTGCTTATTTTTACCCCAATTGGTGCTGCAATTAAACCCGCAACAATTATAATGACCGTTGCCAGATAGAAAAAGCTATTCCCCAATCATGTCTGCCGATATGATATTGACTAAGTTACTCACGGTAAAAGGTTAGCTCGTTGTACCATCAATATAACCCCTCGCCAAATAAACTGGAAAATCATTTTTCGCTAAACAATTGGCGTTAAGAACAGTTCAGCTCAGCCATTCGAAATTAATGCAGCAACGGCAGCTCCGATCAAACTAATATACACAAACATTTTTATGCCATTCCCATTGCAACACGTGCCAGATGTAATGCCCAATAAACTTATCAAAATATAAAAGGATGTTTGAAACTTATAACTCTTTCAAACATCCTTTCCATATATTTAGATCTTTACTTATAATAAGGGTTCTACATATTTAAGTAATAAAGCTTCATCCATTGGGCCTAAGATTTCACGAGCAATATTTCCTTCTCGGTCAATTATAATTGTCGCTGGAAGTGCAAAAGCACCATAGATCGTACTAATCTCTCCAGATGTGTCTAGTAAGATTGGAAACGTTAAATCATACTCATCCACAAACGCTCCTACATTTTTCATCTTGTCTTTTCTTGTAACATTCACAGCTAAAATTTCAATGTCTTGATTATATTCTTCATAGAATGTTTGAAAATGGGGCATTTCAATTCTGCAAGGCTCACACCACGAAGCCCAAAAATTTAAAATAACAATTTTCCCATGTTGCTCTTGAAGTGAAATTTTTTTCCCATCAAACGTTGGAAGTTTAAAATCTGTGGCTTGCATCATATTTTCCACTCGAACTGGAACATGTTCTTGCGATTCCTTTATGGTTCCAACAAGTTCCCAGCATATAAACAACATAACAGATACAACGAAAATAATCGTAAACCACTTTTTCATCGCTCTACCTCTTGTTTTGTTATTTGTAGCCATAGTTGCTCAAGTGTGTGGCATTTACCCTCTTGTAATAAGTATTTAATATCACCTGAAGCCAAAATACGGCCATGATGAATTAGAATAACTTGATCAGCAATTTCTTCTGCTAAACTTAGTAAATGCGTAGAAAATAAGATGATTTGCCGATTGTCCCGCTCTTCTTTGAGCATAGCTTTTAATTGGGCAATCCAAAAAGGATCTAACCCATTTGTCGGCTCGTCTAAAATATAAAATTGGCTTTCCCCCATTATGCTTTGTGCCAAATTCAATCGTTGCCGCATTCCTTTTGAGAATTGACCAACCTTTAAATTTCTTGCTTCCCATAAGCCTACTTTATCTAATAATTCTATCTGTCTTTTTACTGGGACCTTTTTCAAATTCCCTAAAAAGTGCATAATCTCCTTAGCTGTTAGCGTATCAGGAAATTCAATATCATCTGGCATAAATCTTACTTCTTGGGATTCGCGAATAATCTCTCCATTATCGGGGTGCAATAAATTCGTTAATATGTTAATAATCGTACTTTTTCCTGCCCCATTGGAGCCGACAAGCGCAGTAATATGCCCTGGCTTTAGTGTGAAATTGACATCAAAAATCCCTCGTTCCCCTTTAAATACTTTCGTAACATGATGAAGTTGTACCGTCATACTCGTTTACCTCGAATCTTCAAAATAATTGTCGCCACAACTAATGAAATGATGACCCATAGACTTGAAATGATGATGAAGAAAAGATAACCTGGTGGAGAAGAATAAAATTTCGACATTCCATAAAAGGCCGGCCCTAATACAGCTGTTTGCTCGGAAAATACGAAATAGCCATAACGAATCCATTCAAGTGGATTAAAGTGAATCGTTGCAATGACTAGCTTCTGTAAAAAGTTTTCAGACGTAACAGTACCGATCGCCATCACCATATAAGAAAATAATAAACTTATAACAGACCAAACCCCTAACCCCATTGCAAGTGCATGCAAGCGACTTTTTGCCATCGTTCCTACTAATATACTCACCGCATTAAATATGAGCAAAATCAAAGCTGTAATACCTATTGCAAATAGAGGTAGCTTCAGCCCGCCAAAGAAACTTCCCACTAGAAAAGCCACAGCAAACACAAACAGGACTACTCCCGCGAAAACTATGCAGAGTGCTATATATTTTGTCAACACATACTGTCCCATTGTTAAAGGATATGTTCGAAGTAATCCCAACCAGCCTGATTCTTGATCACTCGCTATATTCATACTGCCAATCGTTAACATAAACAGCGGCAACAAAAACAGCAAAATATTAAGTAAAGAGGCGGTTTGACGGGTAAAGCCCTCCGTTTCCGGTAAAGCTAAATGTTGAATCATTAAAATCGCAGTAAATACAATTGCAAATAAAATTGTTACAATCTGTATCCATCTACTACGTAAAAGCTGCTTACATTCCAATAAAATCATTTGCATGCTCATTCGTGCTCATGTACTCCCCAATTAAATGTAAGAAGCTCTTCGTAAGGAACAATTTCGCCTGGCTGCGCTTTTATATAATCGTTTGCTTCCTCTTGTGAATTAAAGGCGAGTACCCCATAATTCATAGGCGTCCAATATTCTTTAGAATACACATAAATGGCTTCTTCAATATTCAACCATTTAGAAGAATTAGTATCTCGAATAAAGCCTGCACCTATTTTCTCTTTCCCCTGTTCCAATACATATTCCATTAAGCAACCTAAATCATCAAAGGCGACATGATCACCATTTTTCAATACAATCTGTGCTGCATAATCCACATGTGTAATACTCATATTGCACATATAGCAAACATCTGCCTCTGCGTTAATTTCTCTCGGCTCATACGTTTGTTCACTACATGCTGCTAAAATGAAAACCGATATCGTAAACCCAATCCATTTAAATAATTTCATTTTAATCTTCTCCTTATAATCAACATGCTTATTAAAAGGATACTGCTAATAAGCAACTGCCAAATATGAATATCTATCTCCAAACTAAACGGCTTCTTTAAAATGATAGGGTATTCATCTACAACAACTTGTGTATTGTTTTCCGTTACTTCTGTATCCATCATATTTAAAGTCACAACACTGGGGGATTCCATAAAGTATTGATAAACGGGTTTACGTACCATCCATTGACCGAATGAATTCGTCGCTATATATTGGGTATCCCCTATCTGATCCCCGTTATAATCTTTTCCTTCATAATCGTCATAATAATTCCTTTTTAAGCTGAAACCTTGCTGATCTGTACGAACAGTTAAAATATTGCCATGAAATTCATTTTGTTGAACGAATAATTCTTGTGAGCGCTGTACATGTAAAACAGTACCATTTACTAAAAAGACATTCTTCTCAACTGTGATATCACGAGCATTTTGTATATCCATCGCCGTCGTATTTTCCCTTAATTCATTGTCTTCAAATAGCACATTCTCAACGTCATATACGTAAACTCCTAAACTGTTGAGCATATTATTTTTTGCTACCATATTATCGGAAATCTGTACATCCTTTGCAATCATCACCATAAAGCCAGTCATATTATTAAATAGGTTATTATTGGCTAACTCGATATGATTGCTATACATCATATGCATGGCATAACGACTATTTTTGATACTATTATTCGTCAAATGAATGTCCTCGACACTTTCAAGATAAAATCCGTCCAGTACTTGCTCTATATCATTATCTGTAGCTGTAATTTTCTTCGATTCATAGATTGCAACAGCGTGTCCCTTTGAAGAGAAATGTCCTTCTTTTCCGAGAACATCTACATCGTGCAGACTGATATTTTCACTTTTCGTAATTTGTATACCAGCCATCGAATCGCCTATTCCGACATTTTTCAAGTGAATATTTTGTACATTGCTTACAACAATCGCTGTATTCTCTGCTTGAAAACTGATATTCTCCAACACGACATTTTGTGTATCAGAAACTGTTAATGCCGTTGTGAGTGAGTGAATCTTAGTATCGTCCATTCCAATAATAGTGATGGGCTTTGTAATCGATAAAGAACCACGATAAACACGCTTTTCTAAGAAAAGCGTGCCCCCTGGTTCCGTACGATCTATTAATTTTTGCAACTGGCTTTTTTCACCCTTTAACGGTTTTTTCGGTTGCACAAAGCTAGGTGATTCATGCTGATGCTCCGAACTTGCTTCTGCAACAATCGGTGTAAGAATACCTACTAGTACGCCACAAACAGTGGCAATGATCCAGTTTTTCATTGTCATCACTCGCTCGATTCATCTGAAGACATATTTTCTTGGTGACCATTAGTATTATTTTCTTCATTCGAATGATCGTTATTCTCTCCATGACTATGCTCTTCGCCATTTTTCATTTGCTTTTTCTTATGACGTTCGATTGCTTGCGTTCTGATTTCATCAATTGTTGCCATAGCAGCATGCTCGTTCTCAGCAATGTAGTTTTCCGCATCTTCTTCAAACTTAAAGAAAATGTAGCCCCAGTTCATTGGTGATTTCATATCAGTCTTTACAGCAAATGCTTCTTCAACGTTAAACCAGTTTAGCGTATGATAATCACGTACAAATTTTTCATTCTCTACTTTATTGACATACTCATCGTTTAATAAACAGCCAATATCATCATAGAAAACCACTTCGCCATTTTCATGTACAGCTTGTGCAGAAAAGACACCTTGTTCATGATCTCGTGTATACACTTTCATATTGCACATATAACACGTTGTATCCTCTGTTGGCTCTTGTAAACGCTCATCTACAGTCCATTCTGCTTGTTCAGATACCGAAACCTTCTTCTCTTCTAGGGATTCTTGTGAAACCTCTGCTTTTTCACCACTTCCCTTCACTTCCTCATCACCACAAGCATATAAAGTGAGTGCTAAAGGTGCTGCAAACAATAGTTTTTTCATAATTCCCCTCCGACATGGATAGTTTTACAAATTCAATTATATAAGTGAAATATGGACTTCAATTGAAATGGATGTGACGATTCTATAGCGAATTAATGAACTAATCTTCACAAATTTTATTCTAAGATAGCTTACGATCTAACAGTCAACACCTTCAATTCTACCTCTAATCCAGTATGGCGCAAGTTACGAAAAAAATTCATGATCGTATTGCCTCAACTCAAACTAACTTCGTAAATAACAAATAGGAACTCTATTTTAAACTAACGATTTTGTACTATAAAATATCGATCCAGATTTTAATGGCTGTTGCACCAATCATAAGTGCCAATAACCATTGAAGAATTTTAACATTCATTTTTTGTCCGATTTTTGCGCCCAGAGGAGCTGCAATGATACTTGCAATAATCATAATAAACGCTGGCCAGTACTCAATTTGACCGGTAATGATTTTACCCACACTACCTCCGACCGAAGAAATAAATGTAATCGCTAAACTCGTCGCAATTGTTATGCGAGTTGGAATTTTTAAGACCGTTAACATAATCGGTACGAGTAAAAACCCACCGGCTGCCCCTACAATTCCTGAACCGATACCAACAATTAATGCTAATGAAATTGCCAACGCTTTATTAAATGTAATAACAGATGTGTCTTCAACCGTTTTACGGGGGATAAACATCATTACTGCTGCAATTGCTGCTAAAATTCCATATACGATATTCACGACTTCTTCTGATAAGAAACCTGAACCATAACTACCGATAAAACTACCGATTAAAATAGCGCCCCCCATATAGATGATGAGCTCTTTGTGCAGTAAACCACTTTTTCTGTACGCCCAAACACCCGCTATCGATGCGAAGAACACTTGAATCGCACTAATTCCTGATACTTCATGTGCAGAGAATGCTGCAAGTCCAAATAGTGGTGGAATGTATAAAAGTAAAGGGTATTTAATAATAGACCCTCCAACACCTAGCATCCCTGAAATAAATGATCCAAAAAATCCAAGTGCGAAAATAACGGCTATAAATGTGAATGATAAATCGATTTCCATTTGTTTGTCCTTCTTTCATAAAAATTAAAGCGAGTAGAACAATGCTCTACTCGCCCAAAACACTGTTATGCTTTTTGAATATAAAAGTACAGTACGCCTGCTTCTTCTTTTTGCTCTAAAATTGTGTGACCACCTGCGCCAGCCCATGCTGTGAAGTCTGCAAGTGCACCTTTATCTGTTACTTGTACCTCTAATACTTCACCTGAGTTAATTGTGTCAATTGTTTTTTTCGTACGTACGATTGGCATAGGGCAAGCTAAACCTTTTGCATCCAAAGTTTTTGTAATATTCATGTTGAATTCCTCTTCTCGTAAATTTCTTTTTTGTAAGCGATTTTCTAATTTACCGAATAAAACGTAAACGGTTACTTGCCTTTTGAGCGTGAGACAAGCATAGGTGTAACATCTCATTGCTAAACTAAATTAGCGTACTGCACAACGGTTAGGACCAATTTCCATTTCCGTTTGTTCATCATCACTAGGCGTCACTTTACCCATATTCACGGTACGAATTTCTTGGTACGCGTTTGGTTGTGGTGGTAAGTTATCTGTAACCATTGAACGGAATACGTCTTCGTCTTCTACGTTTAAACCGTGGTTTTCAGCAAATAAATCACCCAGGCGCTTCGCTACTGTTCCATTTTCGTTTAACTCGTCAATGATCATGAAGTGTGCTGGTAACACGATTAAATCTTCTGTTAATCTGCGGTAGCGAGAATATAATGTTTCGCGTAAGTCACCAACCCAGTCCTCTGCAAGACCTGCTAAGTCAGGGCGACCGATTGAATCGATGAATAAAATATCACCTGTTAATAAATACTTGCCGTCAATCACAAATGATGTTGAACCAATTGTGTGACCTGGTGAATAAAGTGCGCCTACTTCAATTTGAGAAGTGCCTAACTGTACTTTTAAACCATCTTCAAGTGGTGTGTAATCAAATACAACTTCTTCTGCATCTTTTGATGGTAAATAGTATGTTGCCCCTGTCGCAGCTGCGATATGACGACCGCCTGAAATATGGTCCGCATGTAAGTGTGTATCAAATACGTGCTTAATCTCTACACCTTTTTCTTTTGCAAAGTTTGTAAATACGTCTGTAAATCGTACTGCATCGATAATCGCTGCTTCCCCATCGTTGATAGCCATATAAGAAAGACAGCCTTTTCCTAAACGTACGAATTGGTATAACTCGCCATTGCCGTTAAGATCGCCTACTTTAATTGGCTCAAGGTACATTGACCAAGATTTCATACCTCCTTCAAGGTAGCCCACTGAAAGACCCGCATCCGATAACATTTCCGCTATCATGATAGAAGAACCTTCCTTCGCACATACTACAAGTACGTCTTTATCCCCAGGGATTTTCGGTAAAATTTCTTCTACCCCATCTAAAAGTTCGAAGTAAGGGATATTTAAGTAATCGAATTTATGACCATCAATTTTCCAATCTTCAAATGCATCTGCATTACGAACGTCTAAAATAAATAATTCTTTGTTATCAATCACTCTGCGTGCAACTTGTGCTGCTGTCCATGCTGTTACTGTCATATAATTGTACCCCCATAGGTATTATTTTAATTAAATTTTTTTCGGCTCAGGTAGCCTAATTGCTACCGGAACCAATGGATATGTTACATATATGAAAAGAAAATGCTAGTCATTAGAATGTTAATGTCGGTGCTGCGTCTTTTGCAAATTCTAGGAATGTAACGGCGCCACCAACTTCAATATCGTCCACGAAATCTTCTTTCGTTAAGTCCATAACATCCATTGTCATTTGACAAGCGATGAATTTCACGCCTAATTCCTGCGCCATTTCTACTAATTGTGGAATGGCTGGTACTTGTGCATTAGCAAAGCCTTCTGCGAAGTGCTCTTTTCCTGCAGGCATTTCAAGTGCTTGCATCCCTTGCTTGTGGATTAAGTTTAAGCCTTCAAATGTGAAGAAGATCGCTACTTCTTTTTCAGAAGCGGCTGCTGCTGTTGCGATATTGAATACTTTATACGCATCGAAAAGACCACCGTTAGCTGCTATAATTGCTACTTTGTTTGACATATTACTTTACCTCTTTCTGTAATTCGCCTTCATAACCTGTCATGCCAGGTAAGACGTTATAAATATTTGTATAACCTGCTGCTGCTAATTGCTGTGCAGCTAAGTCAGAACGCGTGCCTGTACGGCAAATGACATAAATAGTTTGTGCTGGATCAAGCTCATTCATACGGTCCGCCAAGTCACCCATTGGAATGGATTTAGCACCTGGAATGTGGCCAAAAGCATATTCTGCTGCTTCACGTACATCTAAAATTAACCCTTCACCGTTAACAGCGTCTTCATTTGAAATTGTTTGCTCAAATGTCTTTTCAGCTGATTCACTCGTTTCAAGATTACATTTACGAATATAGTGATAGAACACACCGTTATCTTCACTTGAGCCAATGTATTGATGACCTACTGTTTTTGACCATGCGGCTAAATCCGCCACAGAGCCTTTATCTGTTGCTTGAATTTCTAACACTTGCCCTTCAGCCACATCATTCATTGCTTTTTTCGTTTTTACGATCGGCATTGGACAAGCTAGACCTTTTGCATCTAGTTGTACGTCTGATTTAATCATTAGAAACCTCCATTTATACTTATGGTATTATTTATAATAAAATTTAAGATTTACTTCACTTCGCCCGTCCATTCAAGCATTCCGCCTGTCATGTTCGTTACATCAAAGCCTTGTGATTCTAAAAACATTGTTGCTTGACCACTCCGTCCACCTGAACGGCACACCATAATATAAGGCGTTTTTTTATCTAATTCCTGCATGCGGAACTCAAGTAATCCTAGTGGAATGTGCGTAATACCAGGAATATGGCCTGCTTCTACTTCTGCTACTTCACGCACGTCGATTAGATTCAATGCTTCGCCAGCTTCTAATTTTGCTTGTACCTCTATTGGTTGAATTGTTTTCAATATTTACTCCTCCTAGTATGCACTCATGCCACCACGGACATTCGTTACTTTTGTATACCCTAATTTTTTTAACTGCTTACATGCCTGCTTTGAACGCATTCCACTTTGGCAAATAACGACAATTTCTTTATCCTTTGGCAACTTTGAAAAGTCAGAACCAAGAGGAATGTTTTTAAATTGCTTTGCATTGCGTGCCTTATACTCGCCAGGTGTGCGTACATCGACAAAAACTTTATCTTTATCGTTAATCATTGTTTTAAGCTGTGCTGTTGATATATTGTTAACTCCTTTTGTTGGCTTCATACGCCAAGCAAAAAATGCGACAATTCCGATTATTAAAATTACAGTTTCCATTGGTCACCTCTTAAATGAATAAGTTTACGTTACCTTCTTCAGCATCTGCTAAATAAGCAGCTACACCAGCATACTGAATACCATCTAATAATTCTTCTTTTTGAAGACCCAGTAAATCCATTGTCATCGTACAAGTAACCAGCTTAATATCTTGTTCTTGTGCCATCTCAATAAGTTGCGTTAACGTTAATGCGTTGTGCTTGTTCATTACGTGCTTAATCATTTTAGGACCCATACCGAGCATTTGCATTTTTGATAAACCAAGTTTTTCCGCACCACGTGGCATCATTTTAGCAAACATTTTTTCAAGGAAACCTTTATTCACTGCTACTGGCTCTTGTTTACGTAGCGCATTGATACCCCAGAATGTATGGAAGATTGTTACCTCGTGATCATAAGCTGCTGCACCATTTGCAATAATGTACGCTGCCATTGCCTTATCATAATCCCCACTGAATAAAACGATTGTTGTTCTTTTCTTTTCCATAATATCTCCTTACCCCTATAGGTATAATTTATTTTAAAAATAAAAAGTCTTAGCGACTTTTTACTAACAACTCTACTGCTTCTTTTACCATTGCATTTTTATCTAAACTTGCTGCATCTTCTTTCGATAAACAATCTACTAAGTTGTCTGTGACAATAACACCAATTGTGCGATCAACAGCTGAGCGAACGGCACTTAATTGTGTGATAACATCCTTACAATCTTTCTCTTCATCCATCATACGTAAAATACCTTTAAGCTGACCTTCAATCTTTTTCATTCGTGCTGTAACCTTTGCATCGTATTGCATTATTTCACCTCTTTTTTAAATCATTTCATTATCTATTTCGTATCATACTACCCATACGGGTATATGTCAACAAATAAAACTTCTTTCATAAAACCTCTAAAAACATTAATTTATAAAGGTTAAAAAAATATTTAAGAGCAATTACTATCTGTTTAATATGCTACTACCCCTAAGGGTATATGTCAATTGATAAATTCACTTTTACACTAAACTAAAAAACAGAAGCTACTTTTAGATAGCCTCTGGTTTACATCTTCATTATTTATCTTGATATGTGACGGTCGATTTTAAATAAAAACGGCGATAAATAATCGCAGAGAATCCTACTACAATTAAAAGTAATGATACGACTTGCGCCGAACGTAGTTCACCAATTAAATATAAGCTATCTGTACGAAGTCCTTTAATATAAACGTCCGACCGAATACCAAATTAGTTCGCTATGTTCATATACCTCAAATAGTAGTACCCCCCTAGGCACTTACAATCCTTAAACATAATACGTTTCTCCATCACTGCAAGCATCGTTCAATATGGCCGTTTCTATAGGAAACGACCTTAATTTCGAAGTGGGAGCTTTACAAGAAAGGTATGATAAGTACCGTCTGTCTTAAGCGAAACCGTCCCTTCATGCTGTTCAACAATTTGCTTGGAGATGGCTAGTCCGAGCCCTGCCCCTTTCTCTATTGAATGATTTATCGCGTCTACACGATAAAAACGTTCAAAAATCAATGGGTTTTCCGCTTCTGAAATGGTTTTTCCTTGTCCGCTAACTGAAATTACATAAAAACCCGTCATTTTTTTTCCGACAATTTCAATAGGTTTCATCCCTTCGTAATAACGAATGGCGTTTTCAATGAGATTACTCATTACCTGTGTAAGTCCATATGGATCTACTTCAAGTATTTGCTGCTCTAGTTGTACATGGAGCGCGATGTTTCTACTTTTCATTGTCCAACTAAACATTTGGATAACTTGATGTATGACGTCTGCTATTTCAATGTCTTGTTTTTGTAAATACTTTTGCTGCTCCGCATAGGTCAATTCTTCAATCGATTTTAATTGCTCCACCATCAAAATTAAACGCTTCGATTCTTGATGCAATGCTTGAAAGAGCTCTGGATTCCCAGAAATCACGCCCGTTTGAAGAGCCTTTAGATAGCCATTAATGTTGGTTAAAGGTGTACGAAATTCATGAGAAAACTCTGATAAACGCTGATGACGTTGCTTTTTATTAGATTCTAACTGGTTGACCAAGTCATTAAATTGATCCATCAACGCGGTGATTTCATCTTCATACTCTGAGCGAACATTTTGTACTTCTTTGCCTTGCTTCAACTTTTCCATCGACTCCATTAATTCACGTAACGGTTGTAATTGATGACGTGTAAAAAAATACTGAAGTGATACCACAAAAGCAGTAAATAATACAACGAAAATCCCTATGTACTGCAATAATATATCTTTAATAATTTTTCCTTCTTGAATCGCAACATTCTCGTCTACAACTATGCAAGTTGCTTCATAAATCGCCCAGCACGCAAACAAAATAAATGCGCTGATAATCAAACTATTGACGAATGTTAACCGCCATAACAACTTTTTTGATAAAAATCTCGCCCATCTATTTCGTAACAAACTTATACCCCATTCCTCGTACCGTTTGAATTCTTTTCGGTCGACTTGGGTTTTCTTCAATTTTCTCACGTAGTTTTTTGATATGGGCATCAATCGTTCGCTCCATCACGTCTTTCTCAAGATACGGATATAACGATTCGATTAACCTTTCTCGGGGCATAATAATATTTGGATTATCCATCAAATGAAATAGCAATTGAAACTCATGCTTCGTTAAACGGAGTTTTTGATTATATAGTAGGACTTCTCCTTTTCTTGGCTTAATACAAAGTCCATCATAAGTAATCTTTTGACAAAACTGTCCTGTTCGCCGTAAAACTGCCTCAATATGTGCCACTAGTTCCTCTGGGTCGAACGGTTTCGTCATATAATCGTCTGCACCGAGTCGTAGCCCATGAATTTTGTCAGCTGTCTGCACTTTCGCACTTAACATAATGATCGACACTTCATTTCTTCCTTGCTCCTTGACCCATTCACAAAGCAGTTCCCCACTGACTTTCGGTAACATCAAATCCAACACAATTAAACACGGATGCTCGTTAAGAAAAACAGACTTCGCCACCTCACCATCGTCTGCTTCTACGACCTCATAACCTTCTTTTTGTAAATAAATTTTAATGAGGTTACGAATCATTTGATCGTCTTCTACAATTAGTATTTTTTGTTTCATAGTACCCCCTCGTCCTGTTGGTTGAAGGGAGACACCTCCCTTCAATCAACAAAAAATTCTTATTTTATTGTACCGAAAATTGAATGCTCGCACTATCAACTGAACTAACCTAAATTAGAAAGCCATGTTCCTTCTATTAAGCGTAATAAAAAAATACTCAGTTGGGACATTTGGCCAAAAAACAATAAAATCCCCATGAAAATCATCATAATGCCACCAATTTTCATCAGAAGACCACTTTTTTTCACAATCCACTTTGATTTCCCGATGAAAAACGTTAACAGGATAAAAGGCACGGCAAAGCCAATCACATACATGAGAGTATACACTAAGCCTGCTCCTGGATTCGTCGCTGCTAATAATAAAATTGACGCAAAGATCGGTCCAATACACGGCGTCCATCCTGCCGCAAAGCCTAAGCCCACAAAAAATGTTCCGACATAACTTGTTGGTTTTTTCGCCACATGGAGTCTTTTTTCTTTCATAAGTACTGGAATCGTCAGCCATCCTGCCACAATTAAGCCCATAAAGACGATAAAAATACCCGCTAATTGCTGAATGAGTGTTGCCGTTTGCCCAATAAATAAATGCTGTAGCCACTGTCCAAAATAGGAGGCACTTGCACCTAAACTAATGAAAACCACGCCGATTCCTGCTAAAAAGGTAACTGAATGGATCAATATTTTTTTCCGAATTGCTGCCGTTTGATCGGCTTGCATTTCCATGACACTAATTCCTGTAATATAAGAGAGATACGCTGGGAATAAAGGTAATACACAGGGTGATAAAAATGACAGCACCCCGGCCCCGAATGCTAAAAGAATTCCCACGATGAGGACCGTATCTGTTTCAATCATGATTTCCCACCTACTTTTCTAATCAATTTTATTATTCATAGGAACGAAGGGCTTCAACTAATTCATTCATTACTTGCTCATCCATTGCTCCGATAATTTTTTGAAAAACACGTCCTTCCGCATCTAAAATATAGCTCGTTGGCAGCGTCATGATTTCATACGTGAGACCAACCTCTCCACTTTCATCGAGTAAAATCGGAAATGTTAGCTCATGCTCCTGCACAAATTGCTCAATTGCTGGTCGACCATCATCCATATTTTTTACATTGACAGCTAGAATTTCAACCTCTTCATGATGCTTCTCATAAAAACTTTGCATATGGGGCATTTCTTCTCGACAAGGTGGACACCATGTTGCCCAGAAATTGACGATTGTAATTTTCCCTTTCGAATCCGACAAACTTACTGGCTCCCCATTTAAAGTCGGTAGCGTAAAATCCTGTGCCACAGGAATGTCGGACGTAATTGCTCCCGTCTCAACCTGTTCTTCTGGAGCATCCATCATTTCTTGAGTCGGTTCGTTCACTTTTTTTGTCTTCTCACCGGCTAAGTAATCCCAAGTAGCATAGCCTCCAAGTAAAACGAGGAGTACAATCGCTAACAATTTCTTAATCATGCTCTTTCTTCCCCTTTGCTGTAGCGGGTACAATTGTAAATTTGATATCCACCGCTTCGATTACCGTTTGAATCATCCCACAATTTTTTACAACCAACTTTTCAAGCTTCGCTAGTTGCTCTCCCTTCACTTCCTCGTTAAATGACACGTGTGCTGTGATGACAATCGCTTCGATTCGATTCGCCATCTCTGGATTACGATGCCCCTCTGATGTAAATGAAACCTCTACAAAATGAAGACGCATCTTTTGTAACAGCATCACTAGTAACGATCCACTACACGTCGTCAACGAGGCGAGAAGTAACTCATACGGCTTATAACCTTTTAGTGGATTCGTAGACGTGTACAACTCACCAAATGACAACTGCCCAATCAATCGCTCCTGTTCATAAACAAATTGCATTTCACCCACTCCCTTCACTTGAAGTATGGAGGAGAAATGTGAAAATTTCGTTAATATATACAAAAAAAGCAAGCAAATGAATCATTCACTTGCTCGCAACTGGATGGAACTATTCGTTTGCTTCCTCTGAAGAAGTCATTTCTGCATGACCATTCACCTTCATTTGAATGGTCATGATTATGTGCTTCGCCATCTTTCATCATTTTCTTTTGATGACGTTCGATTGCTAGTGCACGAATTTCATCAATTGTTGCCATTGAAGTATCTTCATTTTCAGCTATATAGCCTTTTGCATCTTCTTCAATTATTACTTAATCTAAATGAACCAAAATCGGTTCTCTTCATTCTTTTATAGATAGATAGCTTTATAAAAAAACCGATTTTATCATGCCCATAATATAAACATGAAATAATTAATGATTAATAAAATAAAAATAATCATCAGTATGGATAATAAATTAATATGTGCACTAGATGGCTGAAACTTTCCATTCATAATCCCTTGCTCTTTATTTTTATAATTACGATTTGTAATATAAATGACGATAATACCTAAAATGCCAGAGAAAATACCTAAAATAATTGACAACACATCTACCCACGCATTTCGTATGTTTCCAATTGTAAAATGCAAGCTTGTTGCTAAAAAGCCCACTCCTACAATGGCAATAGCTGTTCGTACCCAAGCCAAGTACGTTCGCTCATTGGCCAAATGCTGTTGTGCATACTGGATTTGATTAATCTCCGTTTGGTCTTTTTTCATTTTTTCACCTCTTCCTTTTACTCTAAAAATAGAAATAATTTGTTTAACTCTATAGCCAGCTTTAAAAAGCATCTGTTTAATAGAGCGGTAAAATCTTTACAAAAGGACACTAGAAAAGCCATACACATTTGCTGTATATGGCTTCTTTGACCATTAATATTGCCGAATAAAATCAATTAAATCTTCTTTTGGCATGAAGCCCGCAGTCTTGCCTTTTAATTCACCGTCTTTAAATACTAACAACGATGGAATTGACATAATCTGATAGTTCGCTGCTGTAACTTGGTTCGTATCTACGTCTACCTTCACAATTTTCACTTCGTTGCCGATTGCTGCATCCACTTCCTCTAAAACTGGCGCAATCATTTTACATGGACCGCACCAGGCTGCCCAAAAGTCCACTAATACGACACCGTTTGAAATTTCTTGTTCAAATGTTTGATCTGTTGCATGTACAATTGCCATGTTTTATTCCTCCAAATATGTTTGATGTTTTTTGATTAATTGGCGCAAGCCCTCTTCACTGACAGGGCCTACGATGCGCTCCAGTTCCTCACCTTGTGCATTAAGTAGCACGGTTGTCGGAATGGACATTACCCGAAAGGCAGTTCCTACTTCATCTGTTTCATCCATTAAAATTGGATAGGTCACTTCATAAGTTTCCATAAAATTAGCCAATGCCTGCTCGCCATTATCACGGTCTGTTAAGTTCACCCCGATGAGCGCTACCCCCGCCGGTAAATTTCCCGCAAAGCTTTGCAAGTGTGGCATTTCTGCTTTACATGGTGGACACCAGGTTGCGAAGAAGTTAACTATGGTCAGTTTCTGCTCTTGCTCCGATAAATTATACATTTCCCCGGTCGTTGTCGGTAAATCAATCATTTCATGGGCTATTGTTTCAGTTGCTCTCTCTACATCCACAAGCATCATTGCCACTAAACTTAAAATACCCGTAATAACCAAATACTGTGCTTGCTTTGTTTTTAGATACACTGTTAACAAAACAAAAAGATGGACGAGTGTTAGACTACTCGTAAAGCCATTCAACCATGCTAGTAGTAAAAACTGTCCGAGTAACAGCCCGTGTTGATATTTTCTTTCAACAAGTACAAGGGCCAAAAGCCAGATCACCGCAAGCAGCCAGTGCTCCTGAAACCCTAAACTAATGACGTTAATTACAGCCACAACCCTTGCCCAGTATATCCAAATATCTGCCCATACTAGTATTTGTCTTTTTCTTAATAGAATAAAAGCAAGCACCACTAATGCGAGAATATGTCCTCTTAGCCCTCCGTCAAAATAAACTAGTGATAACGGTGCTTTTATAAAGTCAGGTAAAGAAAATAGGATATAGCTGAACTTCCAAACGAGAATATAGGTAATGACAAGTTGCTCTAATAATTTATTTGTTGCTACACCTGCCTTCCGACTTCTAAAATCGCTATAAAAAATAGCAAGTAAGAAAGCGAGCCATGCGATCGGAATATTTACTTGTCCTAAAGATATATACGTCATCTGAAAATTCCTCTCTACCAACAGTTGGCTCTCTATAGCTTATTTAAAATTATAATTTGTCACAATCGGATCACGGTTTTTTGCTTGATCCTGGTAATACTCAAATAAAGAAATTCCTAAAAACGAACCTGAAATATTCTTAACATTTTTATACCCATTATTATTCAATTCCATTACTGCATTATAGCTACGCTGTGATGAACACAGTGCACATAAACTGGTACATCTGTCGGAATTTCATGCAAACGTGCACGTAACTCACTTAATGGAATATTGACTGCCCTTTTAAGGCACCTTGTGCAAACTCATTTACTTCACGTACATCGACAATATACGCTTCTTCTTCCACTAAATCACGTACGTCACTCACACGTACTTGCTTAAAGCGTCCTGCCATTAAGTTTGTTGCAACTAATGCCGCTAAATTCACGACATCCTTTGCCGTTGAAAACATTGGTGAATATGAAAGCTCTAATTCCTTTAAGTCCTCTATCGTGCCGTTCATCGTAATAAGCGTCGCAATGACATCAATTCGCTTATCGGAATTGCCCTTACCGATTGCCTGTGCCCCAATAATACGACCTGTTGGCACTTCGAAAATTAGTTTGAAATGTAAGGGATTACTCGAAGGCATCAAGCCAACTTTATCCGGTGCAATGATATACACCGCATCGGCCGACATTCCAATTTGTTTCGCTGTACGCTCATTTAAACCTGTAGCAGCTGCTGCATAATCAAAAACTTGAATACTGGATGAACCAATGATCCCCTTATTTGTAACCGTCAATCCATACATATGATCTGCTGCTGCACGGGCTTGACGCTGCGCAGGACCGGCCAAAGCCAGACGCGTTGCCTTGTTCATTAATCGGTGGTAAACCTCAATGGCATCGCCCACTGCATAAATATCAGGGTCATTCGTTTGGTAATTTTGATTTACTTTAATCGCACCTGTTTCTCCTAATTCTAAGCCTGCTTCAGCAGCTAGCGACGTTTCTGGTCGCACGCCAATGGCTAGAACGACTATATCCGCCGCTATTACTTTCCCTGAATTCAATATAATCGCAGACGGTGTAATTTTTGCTAAACCATCACCTAAAGTTAAATCCACACCATGTTCTACCAATTCCTTATGTAAAATTTGCGCCATGTCATCATCAAATGGTGTTAAAATTTGTGGGGCAAATTCTACTAGGGATACCGAACGTCCAGCTAAACACAGATTTTCTGCTACTTCCACGCCAATAAAGCCACCACCTATAACCGCAATGTTTTGCGCTTCCTGCTCGACGACTGCTTTTTGTAAACGCTCAATATCTACAACGTTTCTAACGGTAAATACATGCGGTAAATCATTTCCGGGTAAGCTTGGCACAATCGGACTAGCCCCAGGCGATAAAACTAATTGGTCGTAAGATTCTGCCGATAGTTCATCGGTTACGACGTTTTTTACCGTCACCGTTTTGTCCGTCCGGTTAATCGCAATAACTTCACTATTCACGCGGGCGTCAATATTATGCTTGGCTTCAAATGAATCTGGTGTCATCATTAATAATTTTTTGCTGTCCGCTACAATACCACTTAAATAAAACGGTAATGAACAGTTTGAAAAGGAAACGTGTGGGCCTTTCTCAAACATCACAATTTCAGCTTGCTCATCCAAACGTCGAATTCTTGCTGCTGCGGAAGCACCGCCTGCAACTCCACCAATAATGACTACTTTTTTCATTGTGAACCCTCCTATGCCACTTCTTAGATTTGCAAATCACCTATTTCTTACACACATAATATACCCCGCTAGGTATATTGTCAACCGTTTTTATTATATCCATTCTAGTACTCGTTAAAGCTTGTCCTATCTCATCTTATGTAATATTCTTAGCTGCTTCCTTTTTCATTAGGGCTATAATTAAAGTATTTCCTTAATCTCATTTATCACTATTAGTATATATGTATATTTAGTTAATTCAAAAATTTAAAATAATTCATGGTAAAAAAACGAATCGACTTGAAGATAAAATGAATAACTTAAAACCAAACTCTGAAGTGAAAGCCAAGTTTTAGGCTGGACTAGAAGCATATAAACGAGATTCAATTGTGTCATTTGGAAGAATTTAAAGTCATCTAATATCTGAGAGTGAAATCCTTCGTCATAAGGAGATGCAGATAATTGAAATGAAATAGCTTAATATTTAAAGCTTCATTGTAACAAGAGAGGTCGTGTTCCCTAATAAAAAATGGGCTGATGTAAATGGATATAACGGAGAATAATCATCATTGAAGTATATTCGAGTAAAAACTACTATTGTCAGGACCTTAAAAGAACGTAGTAACTGCCATATTGTGATTAATTCTATCAATTGATACTACTGTAGAAAGTGCAGAAGCATCGAATCAAGCTTTTATATTGTCGTAATGAAAAGCTATAGACGTGCGTCAATCTTTTTTACGGCGACTGGTTATGAGCAAGTTCGTTCATTTTCAATTACTTAACGGGTGATATTGAAGCGGCTCTTAAAGTAAAGCAATATCTTCCTGAGACAGGCATATGTAAATTTAATTTAAATAGAAGTAGTACTTTAAATTGGTGATAAAAAAGAATCCATTTAAAAAAAGATTAATCAAACGGATTCTTTTATGGGTTTAAGAACTAAATAAACTTAATACTTCTTTAACTTCGTCTTGATTTCATCTACGGTTATTTGTTAAAGATTTAATTTAATTCTTTTGGAAGTATATAAACATATTCAATAATTTTAATTGTAATCCATAAAAGGTTCTCAACCAGGTATTGTCCTTTATCGAATCTAAATTTAATCCTTTTTAAATAAATCCGGAAACATAGTAGTTAGATTTTGAATGGAATCTTCATCAGCTATTTGGTTTACAGAAGAAAAAATCTTATTAAATTTATTTTCTTCTACTGTCATATGATCCGCTTTTCCACTATTGAATTGTAATAAATCTCCTTGAATGTTTTTAAAGTCACGAAGATGTGAAAAGCTACTAGTAAGGATTAAAGATTTGTATAAATTCTCATAATGGGTGGCCTTTTGTTTAGCTAATTTCACTTCTTCTTTCTGTTTTTCAACTATATATGGTAATTGTTCCAAATGAACCATTTTTTCTTTTAATGAAGTTAATTCTTGAAAAGTTTGCCGAAACATTTCTTCAAAATGGTAAAATTCGTCGATAATTTTTGTTTTGTTGTTATTATGTCGTTCAAAAATATCTTCAATATTTGGAAAGTAAACACCTTCCAATGTAGCGTTAGTAGGTAGAATAATTGGCTTATTTAGTTCATTAATATAGTCCTCAATTCTGCGTTTCCACGTTTGTCTTCCAATACCCGTTTCATTTTGAAGAAATTGAAAAGTAATTTTTTTCCTCCCATTTTTATGTTTAATGCTAAGTGAATCAATTTCATAAATCGATTTTTTTTAGAGCTTAGACTGCTCCATTGTGAAAACTACCGTTTTTTAAAATTAAGCAGCTACTTGTAATTTATTTAATTGCGCGTTGATACGATCGACTGCTAACTTGCAGGCATTATAAATAAACGTCACGAGATTGAAATGGAACTTTGCCTTTCTCCCTGTTTTGTGACGGACGTTGTTTAACTGAAAGTATTGTTTTAAATACGCATTTACACGTTCTACTGCCGTGCGTTCTTTATAAAGCTTTTTCCATAAATCTGAGCCACGTGCTGGATTCGTATATTTTCGAATATCGGTTTCACACTTGATTTTAAACACCTTTTGACAGAGCGAATCATCACGTAATGGACAGGTTGCACATTCCTTCGGGCGTGTAAATTTCAATGCCTTGTACTTCTCATCGAAACTATCATAACAGTAGCTATGTTCACGTACACAAGTTGGACGGAAATGTGCATCAAATCCGACCATTTCACCTTCTCGGCGTACATTATAGGGAATGACAACACGCATCGTTTGGTTGAGTGCCTGACGATAAATCGGTTCATAGTCGTAGCCCGCATCGAAAATCGCTGTCGTAAAACGGTTGGGCATGAGGTCATTCACCTTTTTAAGCAATGGAATCGCTGCTTTACTATCGCTCAGATTTCCTGAGGACATCAGAGAAGCGACGATATATTGGCTTTTCGTGGACACGGCTAAATGACCTTTAAAGCCATACCAGAACGTATTTTTACCGTCGCTATTTTTCTTGATTCCCCAGTTCGGCTCAAGAGGGATGTCTTGCCAAAGTGTATTCGTTGGAATCGTTAGCTGTGCAGCCAGTTTCTTTTCATAAGTCGTTAAGTTGGCTTCGATTTCGGCTTGTTCAGCGAGCCAGGCAGCACGCTCTTCTTTTGATTTACGCCCACGTTTTTTCGGCGCTGTTTCTTTTTTCTGAGAAGACTTGGATGCATCACGGGCTTCAAAATGTGTGGCATCATGGGCAATGTTTAGGTCATCTAAAAAGCCTTCGGTAAAGGCCATTAAAACTAATTGATCCTGCATAGAATCCATGATATCTGATTGACTAATCACGTGAATCATACGTGAATAAGAAGCTTCAGATGGAACAGAATCTGAAACGAGAAAGCCACAATCTAAGCGAAATAAAGGATCGTTGACTAAACGTTTGACTAAGTCCTTTATTGTTGGAATACGTTCGACGATTCGAACCATGAGTGATTGAATCATCGCACCGTAGTTACATTCGCGTGGAGCGCCACGAAATGTCTTTTTAGAAAAGAGCTGAAAGATCGGTTGTACATCGAAAGTGGAGAAAATTGCATCAAATCGATGCGAACTTTCCATTTCGAATAATTCCTGGATGTCAAACAGGCTAATTTGTTTTACAATAGTCATGAGGCATCATTCCTTTCGGGTTTAGGTTGTTTAGTCGCTACCATTATACCGAATTTGGGGAGGTGCCTCATTTTTATTTAGTTGGACCCCTTGATACCGAAGGGATTGGAATTATGAAATTAACTCAAGTGCGATTTCTTTTAATTTTTCATCACTAATTTTTTTAGGGCGCCCAGGCTCTTTAGTTTCACTCATCTTTATATCTCCTAATCCATGCTTCAACAGTAGATCTCTGGTCCATTAATCTTGTTAGTTGAGAGGAAGCAGAATTTAATTTAGTTTGCCCAGATTCTTGATACTTATGGTTCTGAAGATCATAAAACATATTTTTGCTAAGTGAAAACATCATTTCAGTTACTTCCTGTATATTTCTTTGTATAGACAGCGAATAATCGGTTAACCACTTTAATCCTTCTTCTAAGTCATTTAAAGCTGGTTTAAATATATAAAAAGGTTGACATACTTTACATTCACCAACACAATCATTCGGGAAATCAAGATTACTACAGTATCCGAAATCTACTTTTCTAAGTTTTTCGAGCTCGATATCTTCATAAATTAATCCCTTATCGTATAAATATCTTGAAGTATTGTTTATGGTTTTACCTATGTTATTTTCAATATTTAATTCAAGTTTCTTTTGTGCAAGTAAATAAACCTGTGATTGTACATAATGGTCTATATGAGAATAATAGTTGAATTGCATTTCCAAATTATCGTGACCAGCCATTCTAGCAATTGATAACATATTGAATCCTTGCAAAAACATATTCATAATTGAAAAGTGTCTGGTGTCTCCTAAATTAATTTTTTCTAATGATTCATTTTGAATAACTTGGGTATAAAAGTCGTCCAATATTCGTTGTAAATATTTATCGATCAATCTATTCTTTTTTCCTTTTCTTTGACCAGAGCTCCCTTTTGGTTTTGGTAAAAATTTAACATACAGATTATAGGGAAATAAGTATTCTGTTTCAATTTTATTGTCATCTATAAATTGAATGTAGCATGAAATGATTTCGAATGTTTCTTTATCAATTTGAACTGTATCAGTAATATCTAGTTTAAAAGGAGAGTTTGCTTTTTTCTTCTCTCTGGGAATGGTAATCCAAAAGGTTCCATCATTTTTTTTATCTATACATTTTTTTTTTAAGTTTAAGAACTTCAATAACTCTCATTGGTAATACATTTGTTAGTTTCCACCAAATTAAAATGGGATAAAACCGAAAATATTCCTCTGAATTGTAAGAACTAAAGAATTCCTCTATAATTTCATCGAAGGCAATTACATCAGGAAAATACGGTAGTTCTCGGTTTTTTTTCTCTGGGGTTTTTATAGAGTTACAAATATCGATAATCTCCGAACTCAATGGATGTTCATAAAAAGTTAAAAATAATCTAATTATCCCAGCCGTTTCAAATCCGACAATTGAGGTTTGCGACATTAAAAAGATTTCTAGTTCCTTTAAATCTTCAAATTTACTCGTTTTTAAGATAACTCTTTTTAATGTCATTAGTATTTTATGGCAAGTATTGATAGCTGTTCCTGTCATTCTTTTTAGAAGTATATAACCTTTTAGAGCTTTATTTAATTCTTGATACATCTCTAAATCAAATTTAAATATAATTTCTCTGTCTTTATTTTCGTTATATATTAACCACACTGATTCATCAAAATTATCAGCATTAATTAAAGAGTTTTCTTTCAAAAAAGAAAAGTATTTCCTCAATTCCTCTTCTGGAATTTGTGTATGTGTTACGTTTTCAATTGATTTTAATGTAATATTCTCAGAAAGTTTACCAATGTCGATTTTCACTTCCATATTATATGCCATCCCCTTTGGTTTACATTAGTAATGGACTCAACTGTAAGATTCGTTTTCTAATGCCAACTAGGTCAATAAAAGTTTCTATATATTTTGTATTTCGCAAGTTAAATATGAGCCAATTGTTAATTAAAATATGAGCCACTAAAAATTGCTCTGTTCGATCCATTCTTTCGTTTCTAAAATTCGATAGGAGCCACCAATCATGTTGATGATGTGCGCTCGATGCGTGAGTCGATCGGTTAAAGCTGATGTTAATACTGGATCGTGGAATACTTCTTCCCAGCGTTCAAACGTTAGATTACTTGTTATAATTGTCGCTGCTCGACCGGCACGTAACGATAAGTGCGTGAACAGAAGTTCTGCTCCTTCTTTATCGAATGAAATGTACCCGAGTTCATCGATGATGACTAAATCATACTTCTCAAATTTTAGTTCAAAGGAGCGCAATGTTCTCGCAGAACGGCTTTCCTTTAATTGATTCACAAGTGATGCTACACTTGTGAAATACACTTTATAGCCCGCTAAACAGGCTTCAATGCCTAATCCAATCGCAAGATGGGTTTTACCGGTACCAGGTGAGCCAATTAATAATACATTTTGCTTCTCCTGTATAAACTTTAGTTCCTTCAAATGAGGAAGGCGAACCGCCGCATTTTGCGGCAGTGCCTCTACATCTAATTCCTCTAATAGCTTTTTCTCTGGGAAGTTGGCTAATCGAATTCGATTAGCTTTTGCTCGTACGTAACGGTCCTCCATTTCCTGTTTTAAAGCGAAATAGAGAAAGTCAGCCGGGGTTGTATGTTGTTCAAATAATGCTTCTTGTTCAAGTAAAGAACGAATACTTGGTAAACGTAATTCTTTACACATTTCAATCATTTCTTTTTGCTTGTCCATTAATGAATCACTCCTGTTCCTTTAGAATGAAATAATGCTGCTAATGAAGATAGATTATCTAAAGATTGACTGGTGACATCATCTTGGCCAGTTAGAACAGTACGTACTTCAGCTGACTGTTCTGCTAAGAAAATGATTTTTTCTGTTGTTAGATGAACCAAAGGGTTCTTTTCTAGTTCAGTAATGACTTCTAGTACTCTTGTTAGGCAATCTCGTTCTTTGACATAAACAAGTAGTTCTAGAAAATCTTTTTCATTTCCGATATAATAGCGGTGGTAGATATTTTTTATATCTTTTGGTGCTTGGCTCAAACATTCACTTTGGGCTAAGGCACCTTTTTTCTTTTCCAAGGTGTTTAAATAGTGGTAGATATTCATCACCCAGGCATGAACTTGCCAGCTTCGTTTATGCTTCGTGATGCATTCACCTTCGCTAAATAGAAGCACTTCCTCTGCACGAGCTTTTAACTTAATGTATTCTCCTACATGCCCCTCTGGTACAGAGTAGCGATTGTAACGGTAGGTAACCGTACTATATTTATCCACACGTAGTTCCACTAATTCTGCAGGGTCGAACGGTGCCACTGTTAAACTGCCAGCTCGTTCAGCTTTTTCTTCCAACATCAATTCATGATGTGTTTTCTCTTTCAAATAATGAACGCGACCATTTAATTTTTTGATAATAGAAACTAAATACTCCTGTGCCTCTTCTAAAGAAACAAACGTATCTCGATGCGCAAATGCTTTACGACGTATGTATTCCACGCTTCGCTCCACATGGCCTTTCTCATTGCCTTTACGAGGCTGACAAAGTCGTATTTGAAAATGATAATGCAAGGATAAACTTTTCATACCGTCGGTAATAAAGCGGTCATAACCGATAAAGTTTTTGACAACTGTACGCATATTGTCGTATGTAAAAACGTGTGGCACAAAGCCTAAAGCTTCGATACATTTTACGTGTGCATCCTGTACACAAACCATTGTTTCTGATTCGTAGAGTCGCGCAAAGCGATCGTTACTATAGGCTAAAGTAAATACTGCCATTGAAAAACTTCTTAGTTTTCCATCGATAAATAACTTTACTTCTCCCCAATCAAACTCAATTTCACGACCAACTTTAGGCTCTTGTCGGATGAATACTTCCTTTTGCTTCTTTTCCTCACGATTCACGAAATTGCGAACTGTTGTATAGCCGATTTTAAAACCTTCATCTAAAAGTTTGTCATGTATATCAATAATCTTTAATTGCTGCTTATGCATATTTACTTCACGCTTATTTTCATTCTGTTTCATCATCTCGCGAATACGCTTCATCACCGTATTTGTTAAAGCTCTCTTTTTTCCCTTACGCTTTTTATATGCCGGAGGCGTAACGTAATTATCTGTAATCGGTAAATTCCTTGTATCTTGTTGTCTTGCCGCTAAGTCTTGTTCGATATATTTCTTAACAGTATTTCGTGACATATTAAGCTTCTCTGCAATTTGACGCTGACTTGTATTGTGCTGGTAGTACTCAATCAATACCAATTGCTTTTTCTCCAAACTGATCACCTCTATATCCTCCTAACTTTTAACAGTTAGGATTATTTTGATATAAAGTGGCTCACATTTCAATTGCGTTTGTGGCTCAGTTTTAGCTTAACAAATACAATATTTCTCTCCATAGACAGAAATAGCTTCATTTAGAAGTAATAAATATATTTTTAGAAAGTAAGAATCCCTCTCAATAATAGTTGTATACCTCGTTGACTCAATCGATGTCATTAAATTTTCAATTTCTTGTTTAATATGAATAATTGTATATACTTCTGGAATAAAGAATTCACATGAATAGCAAGACTGTAGATGCGGTTTCTCGCAATCAGGGTAACTCAAACATGAACCGTGTTCATTACGAGAAGGCCTTTTTCCACTTAGTATGCCATTTATTAATTCTTTAATTTGTAGATTATTTAATTTACTTAGTTTATTTAATATAGGCAGCCTTTTTTTATCTATATTTTGGAGAAATACTGCCCAATCTTCTATTTGCTTAGGGCTAAATTCTTTTCTGAATTCCATTATTGTTTATTGCAAAATAAAAGTGCAGACTAGTGCAAAGAATTTGTACAGAGTCCTGCACTATTTTTGTGCATAAAAAAAGACTTGCCAGCCACCCCAAGTCCCTCTACTGTATTAGGTGTCGAAGCCGAAACAGGGAGGAAAGAAAGGATGCTAGCAATGTCTGAAGTTAATTGTATCAAAACATTACGAAATGAAAAAGGATTATCGATTACTGAAATCGCAAAAACAATGCAAGTCAATTGGCGTACTGCCAAGAAATACGGCGATGGGAATCAGCTCCCTCAAGAGAAAACCCATTTTAAAAAAGGCATGATGTACGATGAAGAATGGGGAGAAATTGTAATTGACTGGTTAGAAGAAGATTTAAAGCTGAAGAAAAAGTTACGACGTAAAAACAAAAAAATATTTGAGGACTTAGTAAAAAAAGGATTCAAAGGTTCTTACAGAACGGTGTGTAATTTTATACAAGAATGGAAAGCCTCACAAGAAGATGAGGTAGATAAAGGATATGAACGTTTAGAACATCCAGAAGGAGAAGCGCAGGTAGATTTCGGTATCATGGAGGCAGTTCATGATGGTGAAATTCTGGATATACATGCATTAGTCATGTCATTTCCAGCAAGTAACACAGCTTTCGCCGTACCGATGCCAAGCGAAAATTTAGAATGCTTTTTAGGCGGATTACAAGCGTTATTTAAACAAGCTGGAGGCGTTCCTCTAAGTATTCGAATTGATAATCTAACACCTGCGGTGAAAAAAGTGAGAAAAGGCGATTTAGAAGCGCAATTAACGGATGCCTTTCGACATTTTCAGCAATATTATGGCTTTAAGGTTCAAGTGTGTAATCCACGCAAAGGGAATGAAAAAGGCCATGTAGAAGGTAAAGTGGGATATGTCCGTTATAACTTCTTTAGCTTACCGCCAGTCATAAAGGATTTAGAAGACTTAACGAATCAATTAGAACAACAATTAATATCTGATCGCCAACGTATTCATTATAAAAAAGAGGTGCTAATTGATGAGCTATGGCAGCAGGAGCAAAAGCAATTAATCAAGTTACCTGAAGAAGCTTATCCTGTATTTAAGCAGTTTTCAATTAAGTTTAATAAATATAACGAATTCAAACTGGATGGGCATTTGATTCATGTTCCTAAAGCGAAGAATTACGTGCAGCTTTCTTGTGTGACATACTGGGATTCGTATAAAGTCATCACGAATGACGGTGAGATATTATTAGCGGATGCCCGTCCTTATATGAAAAAACGTCGTTTTATTCCGTGGCAAGATATTTTAAAGGATTGGTTGAAAAAACCACGTGTCGTAGGTCATTCCCGTTACGCAACGTATCTACCAGCGCGTGTTAAAGAGTATTTAGCCGTGCCTTCGCTGGCATTAAGGAAGCAACGGATTAATGAATTACTAACGCTTCTACTCACACATGATATGAATGATATTGAGCAAAACTTTTATAGTTATATTGGCCGTGAGGCAGAAGAAACAGAACATCCTTACGGTGTAGATTGGACAGAATATGATGCTTTATCGCCAAAAGGAACGGAGGCATTGCGTCATGAATGAAGCGATTTTAACACTCTGTAAGCAATTAAGATTAGCGCATGTGGCTGAGGCAATTAAAGAAGTGCCATTTACCGATCCAGAAGAATATATGTATCAAATTTTATTAAAGGAGCAGCAAGGCAGAGAACAGGCAAAAATAGCCCGTAACTTGAAGCATGCTCGCTTTATCGATACGAAGACGCTTGAAAGCTATCAGTGGCATAAAGATATTTGTTTACCTAACTATTTAACCAAAGATGAATTAGAGCAGCTGAATTTCATTCGTAGAAAAGAGAATGTCATTTTAGTTGGCGCACCTGGCACAGGTAAAACGCATTTAGCTTCCGCACTTGGCCGGAAGGCTTGTGAGCAAGGATATGAGGTGCGTTTTTATCGTGTTTCTCATTTAGTTGAAGAGTTAGAGCAAGCACTAAATGCGGGAAAATTGAAGCAATTTAGAAGTAAATTAGAAAAAGTCGATTTAATGATTTTGGATGAAATGGGCTATCTGCCTTTCGGCAAAGAAGGAGCAGAATTACTGTTTCAAATTATTTCAGAGTTCTATGAACAAAAAAGCTTAATTATCACGTCGAATTTAGAATTTAGTCAGTGGAACCGCATTTTCTCGGATTCACGTTTAACGGCAGCTCTGGTGGATCGTTTGATTCACCATGCCCATATTATTTCATATACGGGCCAGAGCTTTCGTTTAACCAATGCATTGTCGAGAAAATAGGAAAAATATTGGGTGGCAACACTCTGTATTTTTCGTTGCAATTCTCTGCACTTTTCTGTTGCAAAACACAATTATATAATGAGTTCTGACATCAATTGGTATTGGACCCTTTTCATCTTCAAATAAAAGTTTAATCAATGTATTGTATAACCATCCAAAATGACCTCTATTGAATAAGTTTAAGGAAACATTTCCAAGGGATCCATCGAAGTTTGTAGCTTTAACATAGATAGCTGTAGTATCTTCTTTTTCATGAGAACGCGTCTGCTGTGTATATGTTAATGCCAATTCAGGATCAGGAGCTTCATCTACGTTGGATAAATCAGGGTAGATTTGATAGAATTAGAAAATTTAGGGAATCTACTTCAGGACAAACAAGTATTTTTCTTATACCTGAATCCTCTGTAAGAACGGGATTTCCGGTGCATCGGTTAATAACATTGGTTTCACATAAAGGCCAACTTTCGTTTTACTATTTATCCTTTGTTTTTTTTCGAAGACAATACATAAATTAAATTTTTAGTCCCATAGTAAGGAAAAATGAGGTGACAACATGCATACTGTCTGGAAAGGTAGTATTAGTTTTGGCTTAGTAAATATTCCTGTAAAACTTCATGCAGCAACTGAAAATAAAGATGTTAAACTTCGACAGCTCCATAAGGAATGTCATACACCAATCAGCTACAAAAAGGTGTGTGAAGGATGTCAAGCAGAGGTAAAAGACGAAGATATCGTAAAGGCGTACGAGTATACGAAGAACAAATTCGTCGTTTTGGATGAAGAGGACCTGGAAAATTTGCGGAAAGAAAATGAAGATAAATCTGTAGAAATTATAGACTTTGTGAAGCTGGAAGAAATCGACCCGATCTATTTTGAAAAAACGTACTATTTATCCCCTGATAATACGGGCGGAAAAGCATATGTCCTATTACGAAAAACGTTGGAGGAATCCGGTAAAATCGGTGTGGCTAAAATTACGATTCGATCGAAAGAGCAACTGGCCATTGTCCGTGTTTATAAAAACACATTAGTGATGGAAATCATTCATTTCCCGGATGAAGTGCGGGATGTCGGGGATGTACCGAATATCCCGAGTGTTGAAGCTGTCGTGCAAAAGGAACTCGATACGGCCCTTATGCTTGTTGAACAATTGACAACCGAGTTCGATCCGAATAAATACACGGATGAATACCGGACGGCGCTTATGCAGCTGATCGAGGATAAGAAAGCGGAAAGCACGGTTGTTGCAAACGAAAAACGACCGTTGCCTGATAATGTGACCGATCTAATGTCCGCATTGCAAGCATCCCTTGATAAAACGAAGAAACCGAAAACGAGAAAGCGAACAACTACGACAAGAACAAAGAAAAATGCATAAATCAAAGCCCATTTCCAATGAAGAAATGGGCTTTGAATGGTTTCAAATTATTTTACAGTTGCCGTGACCAATAATTCTTCGATCGCCTTTTCAACATCAAGGAATGAAGCATCGGGCTCAAAACGTTGGATGACACGTCCATCACGGTCTACGAGAAACTTCGTGAAGTTCCATCGAATATTACGGCCGATTAAATATTCGGGATAGTTGGTTTGAATTGTATTGTATAAATGTTTTTGCTGCATTGTCTCACGAACAAATTCCGGACAATCAACTTCGTGTTTTAAATAGTTGAATAGCGGATGAGTTTCTTTGCCATTCACATCGATTTTATCGAACACTGGATATGTAACACCGAACTGAAGCTTGCATTGTCTCGCAGACGTTTCCCCGTCTTCCGGATTCTGCTCGCCGAATTGGTTGCATGGAAAAGAAAGAACAGTGAATCCTTTATCTGCATAGCGTTCATATAACTTTTGCATGTCCTCATATTGGAAAGTAAATCCGCAACTGCTTGCCGTATTCACAATCAACATTACTTGATCACGATAAGTTTCCATCGAGAGGATCTCATCATTTGTTTTTTTTACTAAATAATTATAAATGCTCATTAAGTCATTCTCCCTACAACGCATAGTATAAAACTATCATATTATAAACTTCCATAAAGCACAAAATAACTAACTTAAAAATTATAAATAGATAGGGGGTTGTTTGTCTGTCTTATATAAAAATGGGCAAAATTAAAGGCGCATCAGATTCACGAGGAATCATGCGCCAAATCATACGATGGCTAACCGACCATCACTAATAGTATGACCGCTGAAATTTACTTTTATACATAATAATTTAAAAATAAATTGTTTTCATCTTTGTTTCAGAGTAATTTACACGGAGCAGGGTATTCATATGAGTAGCACGGGAAAGATAACGGTGTAGGAAAGGAGCGAATACAACATGCCGAGAAAACTGGTAGCTGCTATAAAAGAGCATGCACTTCCCTTTAACGAACTAAGTTTAAATAAAATTGTCGAGTCGATCGGAAATGCCAAAATTGTGATGATCGGCGAAGCTTCGCATGGTACTTCGGAGTTTTACACAGTCCGCGCCGAGTTGACGAAACTGCTGATCAATCAAAAAGGATTCAATATTATCGGTGTAGAAGGAGACTGGCCGTCTACACAGGCAGTGAACCGCTACGTAAAAGGTTATGGAGCGGATAATGCAAATGCAGGTGCCATTTTGAAAGAATCGTTTAATCGATGGCCGCAATGGATGTGGGCAAATGAAGAAGTCGAACAATTTGTAGAGTGGCTAAAGGATAAAAATAACACTTTAAGCACTAAAGTCGGGTTTTATGGCATCGATTTGTACAGTCTCTTTGAATCGATGGATGAAGTCATCCACTTTTTATCCGAAAATCCTAAGTACAAAGCCGATTTTGAGCATGCAAAGAAAGCATTTTCCTGCTTTGAGCCTTATAACAGAATGCCCGAGCACTATGCCCTGTCCACCGCGCAATTTACGGATGAATGTATCCGTGAAGTAACGGATTTGCTAAGGTCAGTACGCAATAATAAGGAACAGTACTCGAACAAATATGAAGAAGATTTAAATGTCATGATGAATGCGCTAGTCGCCAAGAACGCCGAAACATATTACCGGGAAATGATGCAGGATGCCATCTCCTGGAATACACGCGATTCGCATATGGTCGAAGCAATCAACGAATTATTGAAGTACCACGGTGATGATGCAAAAATCATTATTTGGGAACATAATACGCATATCGGGGATGCTTCCGCTACAAGTATGAAAGAAGATCAAATGATCAATGTCGGTCAACTAATCCGCGAACAGTATGGTAAGGACAATACGTATGCCATCGGATTCGGAACATATGAAGGAACGGTCATCGCTGCTGACAGCTGGGGTGATCCTCTACAAGTAATTCCGGTGCCCCCTTCCAAACTCAACACATGGGAAGGACAGCTCCATGCAGCTGGCGGACAAGATAAAGTATTGATTTTCACTGATGAAAATCGGGAATTATTCAATGACCGGATTGGCCATCGCGCTATCGGTGTTGTCTATCACCCTGAATATGAGGCGTACGGAAATTATGTTCCGTCCAATGTCGGTTCAAGATATGATGCTTTTATTTACCTCGAACAGACAAAGGCATTAAAGCCATTATAAAGTAAGCCAGCGTTTATCGTATGGCTTGCTTTTTATTTAGCCCCTCCCACTATCCCCTTCCATTTTATTCTATAATAGTAAACATACTAATCTTTATAAAACAGGAGGAAACCTATGATTAACGAAGCGACACTGAACCAGGCAACTGCAGCAGCCAGACTTGCTTTACTCCTTTGGCCGGGCAACGACTTAAATGAATTCGAGCGAAACATGGAAGACGTTATTGCAAACTTGAATAGTACCGTCTTCTTAGCATTTGATGATGAAAAGCCGATTGGATTTGCACAATGTCAGCTCCGTTTTGATTATGTCGAAGGCACACATTCCAGTCCGGTTGGTTATTTGGAAGGCTTATATGTCGAAGAGTCCTACCGAAGACAACATTTCGCGCAACTTTTAGTGCAGGCGTGTGAACAGTGGGCTAAATCAAAAGGATGTACAGAGTTTGCGAGCGACTGTGAATTGGCTAACGCAGATAGTTTAAACGTTCATCTTAAACTAGGCTTTACAGAGGCAAATCGCATTATATGCTTTACAAAGAAGCTATAAGGGGGCGGTTGATTGTGAATATAAAAGAACAGACGCAACTGATTAAGCAGCATACACAGCAACTAAAAAATTGGCTTACCTGTCCGGGTAAGCCAATTCGATAAATATTAAATTAATTTGCAAGGGCAATTTTAATATGAGCGAAATGATGCTCCTCATGCCATGCCAGTTTCGCCACTTTAGCGCCAACTGTGACCGGCCCGTTTGTTTCATGGGTAAATTCCCGCTTTAGCTGGTCTTCAGTTAAATGTTGTCCTAACGAAACGACACGCTCGTTAATACCTTCAAGCATTTTAATCGAGCTTTCTACAGGCAAGTCATTGTCCGGCAGAACGGCCCACTTTTCTTCATCAAATCCCGGTACTGTCGGATTGTCGTCCGTTAGTGCCAGCTTCAGTCGCTGATACATATTCAGCTGTGAATCGGCAATATGGTGAACGAGTTGACGAACCGTCCACGCACCTTCACGGTAAGTTTTGTTTAGCTGCTCTTCATTCAATGAATCGACAACTTCCCTTAAACGTGTCGTATATGATTCCGTTTGTTGTAACCATTCCTTTACATTGTCAAGTGTCACCTGTTCAGGTACTTGCAATGGACCAATCGGAAATCTTACATCCATGTTAAAACGCCACCTTTTTCTTTTTACTCAATTAGTGTTTGATTTTGTCATCCTCAAATAACATTGTCCCATGCTCTTTTAGATTGTTATGGAATGAGAAGGCTTTTTCAAGAATATGCGGTGTTTGGCCGCCAACTTTCTCTTTTGCCTCTTCAAAATAAGCACGTAATTGTTCTTTATATTTCGGGTGAGAAATTTCAATCAATTTCTCTGCACGCTTCACTGGTGGAAGACCACGAAGATCCGCATAGCCTTGCTCCGTCACAATTACATCAACATCGTGTTCTGTATGGTCGATATGTGAAACGAATGGAACGATTGTTGAAATAGCACCGTTTTTCGCTAATGAAGATGTCACGAAAATTGTAATGCGCGCATTACGGGCAAAGTCCCCGGAACCGCCGATACCGTTCATAATTTTTGTGCCGTTTACATGTGTCGAATTGACATTACCGTAAATGTCTACTTCAATCGCTGTGTTAAACGAAATAACACCTAAGCGGCGAATGACTTCCGGGTTATTCGAAATTTCCTGTGGTCGGAACATGATTTTATCTTTATACTTTTCCAGGTCTTCCGCTAGTGAGTCCACGCGCTTTTTGGAAAGTGAGAAGGCCGTTCCTGCAGCGAATTTAACGATACCCGCATCAATCAGGTCAAACACACCATCCTGCAGTACTTCCGAGAATACTTCAAGATCTTTAAACTGTGATTTTTGCATTCCGTTTAATACGGCATTCGCTACCGAACCAACACCTGATTGAAGCGGTGCCAATGATTCAGGTAAATTCCCCACTTCCACTTCATTTGCCAAAAATGCCAGTAAATTATCGGCAATCTTCTGTGTTTCTTCGTTTGGCTCGAATAATGGTGACGGAATATCCGGCTGCTCCGATAAAACAATTCCTTTTACTTTTGCAGGATCTACTTTAATTCCGATTTCACCAATTCGGTCTCCTGTACTGTAAATAGGAATTTCTCTTCGCTCACCTTGTGATTTCTGAACATAAATATCATGAAGCCCTTCATATGCTTTCGGGGCAGTTGTATTAATTTCGATGATGACATTTTCAGCCTTTTCTACAAAGATCGGTGAGTTCCCTACAGAACCTGTAGGAATGACTAGACCGTCTTCTGTAATCGCTGCAGCTTCAATGATCGCATAGTCAATTTTACCAAGTGACCCTTTACGAACTTCTTCTGCTGTATGTGATAAATGCTGATCAATATAGAAAATTTCTCCGTTATTGATTTTACCGCGCATAATCGCATTTCCTTGATAAGGCACACGTAAGTTGATGATTCCTGCTTCTGCCATTGACTGGTCAGCAGTTGGCCCTAATGATGCACCTGTATAAAGATTTACTTTGAAATTTTCTTGCTCTCCACGTTTAGAAAGTGCAAGCGGAAATTCTTTTGGCTCTCCGAAAAGCGTAAAACCACTCATACCCAGATTCATGCCGTCTTCAATCCAAGACGCGGCTTCCTCTGCTGAAACAACTTTGTTTAAAAACGCTTCATTTCTGATGAACTGACTTAAATCTTTTCCCATTAACAATCACCCCAAAATAGTATTTTTAGTTCGATGTTACGATGAATTTCTGTAAATCCATTTAGCCAATTAAAAAATCCGTTACACTTTATTTTTTAATCGCCTTATCTACATTGTAATGAGAGATTCGTCTTTCGTCCATTAGATACTTCCTATAATTTTGATAGAAAAAAACTATAGTAAATAAAAAAGCGGATTTAGGGAGTTTTCTTCCACTTAAAAACCTGCTTTTTCGCAACATTAATCTATTGACAAAACGCTGATCCCGGACCTTTCACGCTATATCTTACGCTCGAAGTTCCTATTTTTGTGTTAATATTGTCATATAAACTCATTTCATAAAAAAACACCTCTTCTTTTAAAAAAAGAGATGCCAATAATATTAAAACTGTCTCATCCATTCCAGGAAGTTTGCAATGACGCCATCTAAAAATGCGATTGTCACTTCATCTGTCAGCTGTCCTTGCGCATCGATTTTTTCATGAACGGCCCCAATATACACTTCATTACCAGGTAAAACCGGTGAATTTAAGCCGATTGCAAATAAAATATCGCGTAAATGCATTTGAGCTTTGACAGAACCTAACATTCCCATTGATGACCCCATGATTATAGATGGTTTGCCGTTCATTACCTTGTCCACACGGCTTAGCCAGTCAATTGCATTTCCCAAAACACCGGGTATTGTGGCGTTGTATTCAGGTGTTATCCAAAGAACTGCATCTGCTTCTTTTACTTTTGCCTTAAAATTACGTACAGCTTCGGGAGCTTCCATTTCGATATCCTGGTTGTACATTGGTAGAGGTGCAAGGTCGAGAATTTCCAAGTTGAATTGATCTGCATAACGGCCCTGAATATATTTTGCGATTTTTAGATTGTATGATTCTTTGCGGATACTTCCTACAATTGCCACAACTTTCATATAGAAAAAAACCTCCATTATTATAGATTTAATCGATAGTCTTGCTTCGGCCTTAACCTTAAATGGGCAATGATTTTAGTTTACGACTTCCGTTTATAGATATACCCAACATCCTAAAGTGACGAAACCAAATAAAAAACACGTAAAAGTTTATCAAAAAACTTTTGCGTGTTGCTGGTTTTTATTTACTTAATGATGGGCATGATCAATTGCCTGATGAAGCAAGTTGATAACATGGTCATCTGCGCTTGTATAGTACAATGTCGTCCCTTCACGCCTGAACTTTACTAAACGCAAGTTCTTCAAAAAACGCAATTGGTGGGAAACCGCCGACTGATTTAAATCAAGCTTTTCCGCAATGTCATTTACCGAATGTTCTTCACAGCATAACATGTTTAAAATACGGATACGTGTTGGATCGCTTAACGCTTTGAACGTTTGCGACACGACAAACAATGTTTCTTCATCCAATTCATGTTGGGTTCTTTTTTCCATTGTCATACGATTAAACACTCTTTTCTCCTATACGCCAGGCGTAATTGATTAATGATGATGGTGGTGGTGATGCTGATGGCTTATATCCTGCTTTGCTGTACAATAAACCGAACGTTCATGCTGATGCGTATTTGTCTCTACCTGAATCGTCACATGCTGAATATTTTGATGAAGTAAATCATGTTCGACTTTATCTAAAAGTTGCTCGCTTTCTTTAATCGTCAAGTCGTCATTTACAACAACGTGGCAAGACAAGGCATTTAATCCGCTCGTGATCGTCCAGATATGCAGATCATGAAGCGCTTTTATTTCATCATACTTTTCAATCGTTTGAATAATTTCTTCGACAGTTACATCCTGAGGTGTACCTTCCATTAAGATATGCAATGAAGCTTTCGTTAAATGATATCCGCTTCGTAACACAAGTGCAGCTACAAAAACGCTGGCTAATGGATCCGCCCATCCCCAATCAAAGAACAGGATAAGTAAAGCGGCAACAATGGCACCGATTGAACCGATCATATCGCTGATTACGTGTAAGTACGCGCCTCTCATATTTAAATTATCTTTCGTATCTGCCCCACGCATCATAATCCACGCAACTAAAATATTAACCGCCAATCCGATACTGCTGATGATGAGCATTCCGGTTGAAGCAACTTCAGGAGGATTCATAAATCGCCCAATGGCTTCGTAAAAAATAAACAGGGCGATGACAATTAATGTCAGGCCATTCAGTGTGGCCGCTAAAATTTCGATACGTTTGTAGCCAAATGTTTTACTGGCATTTGCTACTTTTTGCGCAAAAATAATAGCCATTAATGCAATTCCAAGTGACACGGCGTCACTTAACATATGCCCTGCATCAGACAGCAGCGCAAGACTGTTCGTCAGCACCCCACCAATCGCTTCGACAATCATAAATCCGGTAATAATTAAAAAGGATATGAAAAGGACTTTCTTGTTCGTACTATGTGAATGATGGTGATGATGGTGCTCTCCCATTTAAAACGCCCCCATTTATCTTTTATATATGAACATATACTCATATATTAACATATTACGAATTCAGAAAATTGTCAATTACATACGCCCGATATGGTGACCATCACTCATAAAAGTATTGTCATGATCGCTGGCTGTTTCTTCTCCACTTTAAATCAGACGTTACTCAATGTCGCTTTAAGTGATTTAATGACCACCTTCTCAGTTGCGCCTACGACAATCCAATGGCTGGCAACCGGTTTTATGCTCGTGAACGGAATTTTAGTCCCAATAACTGCTTTTTTAATGAAGCGCTTTTCAACACGTCAACTGTTCATTAGTGCAATGCTGTTTTTATTGGCTGGTTCTGTTGTCGCAGCATGTGCGGTGAATTTTGGCATGCTTTTAACGGGGCGTATGATTCAGGCTGTTGGTGCAGGCATTATTTTACCTTTGATGATGACTGTCATCGTCTACTTGTTCCCCGAAGAAAGAAGGGGCGCGATTATGGGTCGGGTAGGATTTGCCATTATATTTGCACCGGCCATCGCTCCGACGCTTGCCGGATTTATTATTGATTATTTATCATGGCGCTGGCTGTTTATCAGTTTAATTCCTTTTATCGTGATTATTATTGGCTTGGCTTATAAATACTTGATGAATGTAAATGAAGGCGCAAAATCAAAAATCGATTTGATCAGCTTGCTTTATTCTACATTCGGCTTTGGTTTGTTATTGTTCGGCTTTAGTAGTGCAGGAAGTCGTGGTTGGGATGATGGGGTTATTTTGACAACGATTGGTGCCGGATTGATCATTATCTTTCTGTTTTGCCAACGTCAACTGGCTTCACAGGATCCTTTACTGAATTTGTCGGTATTCCGTTATAAAATGTATTCCATGACGACAATTATTAATGTCGCCATTACGATCATCATGTATGCAGACCTGATTTTACTGCCGATGTATTTACAGGACGGGCGAGGTTTTTCTGCATTGGATGCAGGGTTGCTCTTGCTTCCCGGTGCGATTATTAATGCACTATTGTCACCGGTTACAGGAAAACTTTTTGATAAATACGGTGCGAAACCATTATTTATTTTCGGGTTACTGTTAACTGCGATTTCGATGTGGCTCGTCATTGACCTCTCTTCTACAACAACATATGTATATATTCTAGTACGTACTATTGTTTTGCGGATCGGGTTGGCGTTCATTACAATGCCTTTGAATACAGCTGCGCTTAATGCGATACCGAAAGAACTGGCATCACACGGGTCTGCTGTGAATAATACAATCCGTCAGCTTGCAGGGGCAATCGGAACAGCTGTTATCGTCACTGTGTATTCTTTGCATCTAACCGACTCTTCGGTACTGGCAAATGAAAGTTATGCAAGTGCGGCAAGCTCAACATATTTCTATATGTTCATATTAGCGATCATTGCCTTTATTATCGTACTTTTCGTTCCAAAGCATAAACGAAAAATACCAACTCAATAAACAAACAAAAAACTGGTGAACCTCCGCAATTGGGGTTCACCAGTTTTTTTACCAATTTCGCGCTTCATTGGCTACATATAGTCCGACTGTTTTATTTTGCTTCCAAACCGTGTTCCAGCGTTTTAACGGAACGGATGCTTCTCCTGTAAATGGTGCAATTTCAACCGTCATCGCAGGGCGGTCTTTTACTTTTGTAAAGTAATCTTCAGATGCCGCAATCGGTTCATATTTTTTGGTTACAGGCATCAACTTATAACCGGTAATGTTCGATACCCCTTTTACCAACGTTTTCGTTCGGCTGAATTTTGTTTTTGTTTGGCTCCAATAAATAATCTGTCCGGATGAATGATATGAAACATACGCTAAATGATTGCCGCGATCGATCAGTCGTTTGATTGCGAGCGCTTCCGGTTCTGTATTTGGCGCTTTTCCTTTATATTCCTTGAATGAAGGCTTTGTCTTTTTAATTAAATGCCAGTTTACATTGAACTGACGATTCAAATCGACTCCGTTAATGTTTGCTTTCCAGCGATTAAAATTGTTGCTGTTATTGTTCATCGCTTTTAGTTTTGTCATCGATGTTTTTACTTTGCCGCCTTGTGCAAGCGTTACTCCATCCGGATTCACCATTGGCACAAATACGATGCTCACTTCACTTAATAATTTCTTTACGTCGTATTTTTCAATTTTCGTTCCGTTTACATATGCCTTAACATATGTATCAATCATTTCCATTAACACATTTGCCGTCATATGTTCCCTTCCGTGGAAAGACGCATCCAGTAATACTTCCTTTTTACCTGTTCCAACTTTTAGTGAATATAATGGCCGTCCCTCAACCGATTTTCCGATTTCCTGCAATTTCGTCAGTGACGGATACATTGTTGAAACAAGCTTTAGCTTTGCTGCCACTTCGTCATAGGTAATTGTTTTCGCACCATCGACTAACTGGATATAATGAACATCGGTTAAAGGGATATAAGTTGAATGGGAAGAATTTTTGATCACTCCGGACTTCCCTTTTATCGCCTGCAGTAATAGCTTGTCTCCTTTGATTACAGTTTTTATGACCTTACCCTGTTCATCTTTCAGTTCCGTATTCTTCTTCGCAACTACTTGCACAGGGTATTTACCAAGACTGACTGTGTCTGAAGCGGCTTCGGCAGAAATCGAATTGAAACTGAAAATCGCTGCAACAATAAGACTAAACAACAATATTTTCTTCATCTTAAGCCTCCTCTTATGTAGATCAAAACTTCACTTCTATACCCAATACTTTACAACAAAAAACAGCCTGCAAGAAATGACTTCTTACAGGCTGCACGTATTAATTGTCTTTTACATCTTTACGATTTTTCTTCAGCATTTTTGATAATACTTCATATACAATCGGTACGATGATTAATGTTAATAATGTTGATGATAATAAACCACCAATTACTGTTACAGCCAAGTCCTGAGAAATCAGACCGCCGCCAGCTCCACCGAATGCCATTGGCAACATTGCACCAATTGTTGCAATCGCCGTCATTAAAATCGGACGTAAGCGGGTTGCGCCGGCTTCCAGTATTGCTTCACGCATGTTCATACCTTCATGTTCCATACGGATAATACGGTCAACAAGTACGATCGCATTTGTGACTACAATACCGATCAGCATCAGTAATCCCATCATAACGGAAACTGAAATTGTAAGGCCGGTTGCGAATAATCCAATCCAAGAACCGATTACTGTAAACGGTAATGAGAATAGAATCGCAAATGGTGCCAAACCTTCACCGAATGTTACGACTAAGATGAAGTAAACAATTGCAATTGCTGCAATCATCGCAACACCTAGTTTAGTAAATGTTTCAGCCATATCTGCTGCAACACCGCCAACACCAGTTGTAACGCCTTTCGGTAAATCTAAATCAGCAATTTTTTCATCTGCTGCAGTTGTTGCTTTTGAAATGTCTTTATCTGTAATCGCTGCAGTTACTGTCGCAAAGTATTCACCTTTTTGGCGTGATAAAGAATTTAAAGTCGTACCTTCTTCAAGTTCAACAATGTCTCCAATTGTCATTGTCTGACCTGTTGCCGTTTGAATTGGTGTTTCCAGTAATTCATCGATATCCGCTGCTGCAGATTTAGCTTCACGTTGTACAACTACATTAATATCAGCGCCGTCACTTTCAACAGTTGTCAGCACTTCTTTTGCTGTATTTGTTTGTAAAGCCATTAAGATTTGGGCAGTAGTCAGACCGTATTGTAATACATTTTCCTGATCTACTTTAATTACATTTTCTACATATGGTGCAGAAGCATTTGATTCAACTTCCTCAAGTCCTTTAATGTCCACTAGAACATCTTCGACTTGAGCAACTGCTTCGTTTAAATTATCTAGGTCTTCACTGTATAATGTGTAGCTGACTTCATTCGAAGACATGCCCATCGCGAAGTTTTGCGTTTTCCATTCGCCCGATTGGTCTACGTTGAAGATATAGTCTTCTACTTCTTTTTTCGCTTTCGGGAAGTCATCCATGTCCGGATCGAAAATTGCATAGATTAAACCGCCGCCTGCACCGCCGCCAGTCAACATTGCAGCAGCATCAGTAGAAGTTTCAGTGTTCACCGATAATTGTAAAATATCGATGTCTTTACGTTTCAGTAATTCCTGTTCCACTTCTTCAATATTTTCCAGTGTTTCATCCATCAATTCGCCAGTACCTGGTGTGTATGTTAAATACATAACTTTCTCTTCTTGAGAACCCATGAAACTGAAGCCAATTAATGGTGTCAACGCTAGTGAGCCGACTAATAGTACAATTGCAATAATTGATGAAATCCATTTATGGTTCAATGATTTCTCCAAGAAATTACGGTATGTTACGGCAAGCTTACCAACTTCTTTATGCTGACTTTCAGACTTTTCACCGTAAATTTTCTTACGGAACAATGTGTGTGAAAGTGCTGGTACGATTGTAATCGCAACGATTAATGAAGCGATTAATGCAAATGACATTGTTAATGCGAATGGTACGAATAATTCTCCTACCATGCCGCCTACAAATACAAGTGGTGCGAATACCGCAATTGTTACTAATGTTGAAGACATGATTGGCTTAAACATTTCTATTGTTGCTTCACGAATTAACGCACGGCCTTGTAATTTTTCTTCTCTTAAATGCATACGACGATAAATATTTTCTACTACTACAATCGAGTCGTCAATTACCCGTCCGATCGCAACCGTAATCGCACCAAGCGTCATAATATTCAGCGTAATGTCCAACCAGTGCAATGCCAATAATGCCATGAATACCGACACCGGAATTGAAATGATTGAAATGATCGTTGATTTAAAGTCACGCAGGAATAATAGGATAATCAATACTGCGATTAAACCACCGAACACCGCTTTTTCTACCATTGTAAAGACAGAATCTTCAATTGGTGTCCCTTGGTCTAGAGAAACATCGATTTTAAGACCGGAAATGGCTTCCTGCTCTTCTTCGATTAAGTCTTTTACTGCATTTGCTACAGTAACCGTATTGGCATCCTGACCTTTTACGATTTGAATCGCAATCGCATCTTTACCATTTGTACGAGATACGGATTGGACTTTACCTACTTTTTCGATTTCAGCGATCTCCCCTAGTTTCACGAAAGGAACCGGGTTTGTTTCAGAAGGTGTAACAGGAATCAGCATTTCTTTTAGCTGCTCTTCTGTTTTGAACTTGCCGTCAACAGCAACCGCCTGTTCGCCATCTTCAAACTCGTATAATCCTAACGAGACTGCAAGGTCACTTGCCTGAATCATCTGTTTAACAGAGTCTTCCGTTAAACCGAGTTGTGCCATCTTTTCTTCATCATATGTGAAGGCTACTTCTTCAAGATGCTGACCTGTAACTGTCGCAGATGCAACACCGTCAATTTTATTTAGTTTTGGTAGAATTGTTTTCTCTACTGTTGACGTCAGCTCAACAATATCTTCTTCCGAGCTACTTACTGATAAAGCAACTACAGGCATCATGTTCATGCTGATTGCCATAATTGAAGGCTCTTGTGCACCTTCTGGAAGCTCAATATTATCTAAAGCCGCTTCTAATTGACGTTTCTTTTCATCCATATCCACGCCATATTCATATTCCACTTGAACCTGTGAAACATTTGATGAAGATGTTGAATATACAGCCTTTACATCTTCTAAACTTTCAACTGCCTTTTCATAGGGAATTGAAAGATCATCCATTACTTGCTCTGGTGTTGCACCAGGATAAACACCCATAACGATTAAGAACGGGATCGAAATATCTGGAATCGATTCCATCTTCATACGTGTGGATGAATAAATACCGGAAAACACAATTATGATTGTTAGTAACCATACGGCAAGCTTATTTTTCAATACGAAATTTACTAAGCCTTTCACGGTTCCACCTTACCTTTCTTGACTATATGTAACCACCATTCTATAATAATGACTAGTCGGTCACGTGTCAATTGAAAGGGGCTTGAAATTATTATGACAAGAAAACAATTGATCATCGATTCTGCACTTCATTTATTTGCCGAAAAAGGGATTGAAGCCACGTCAGTACAGCAAATCACTGATCATTGCGGGATTTCTAAGGGCGCCTTTTATTTATCGTTCAAATCAAAAGATGAGCTCGTTTTTTCTATTATTGAACATTTTATGAACAATATCATTCGTGAAGTTGACCAAGCAGTCAGTGAAGCACATACACCTTCAGATAAGCTCCATATCTATTTTGTTCAGACGATGAAAGTGTTATCACAATATGCGGGATTTGCGGATATTTTGATGAAGGAAAATGTTTCAGCCATCAATAAAGCATTAATTGAACGGATTCATTATTATGTAGAGCTTTCCAATAAAAATTTGGAGAAGCTGTTATTCGAAGTTTTTGGCGATCAAATCGAAGGAAGACAATATGATTTAGTCGTTATTATCAATGGAATGGTCCAATCGTATATGCAGTATATTTTCGATTCGTGCCAGCCGTTCGATTCGGGGAAATTTGCAGATTCGCTCGTTGAGAAGACGACTTTATTAGCAACAAAAAGCAAAATCGCACTGCTTGAACATCCTTCCCAATTTTACAAACGGATCGAAAATTATTCAAGTGACCATATAATGGAGGATCTGTTATCGCTGCAGCAACAGACTACCAACAATTTAGAACTCGATTCCATCCGGTTATTAATGGAAGAACTGAAAAGCGAAAATCCAAGAAATGCGATCATTATTGGTCTTGCCGCCAATTTAGAGAAGAACGAATGCTTTAATTGGATTACATTATATTTGAAAAAGCAGTACAGTTAAAACGAGAGGGACTCCATAAACATGGGTCCCTCTCGTTTTATTTTTCGTTCAGGAAACGGATGATTTCTCTTGCTACAGTTTGCGCATCTTCCACCATACCGAGATGTCCTGTATTTGTTGTTACTTTCTCCACATTCGGATTGGATGTCGTAATCGGCGTAACCGCTTTGTCCTGTTCTCCTTCGATTACAAGGATCGGGATCGGTAACGTATCGACCAGGTCTCGCTGGTTTGGACGTGATTTCATCGCACCGAGTGCCGCAATGAGCCCTTCTTCCTTTGCTTCATAGGCAACTTCTTTTGCAAACAGCACATCTTCCGTGTCAGCATCAGGCGCAAGGAAATTATGAATAATTCCATCGACAAACGAACCCGTTCCATGTTCCTGAATCTCTTCCTGCTGCTTTGTTCTCTTATCGATAGCTTCCGGTGTGTCCGATGAATCGGATGAATACAATAAGACAGCCTTTTCGATTTTAGTATATTGTTTCTCGATTGCGGCCAATGTAATATAGCCTCCCATTGAATGCCCGATCCAGTAAGCCTTTTCAACTTTTTCTGTTACTAATACATCGATTATATCTTCGGCATAGCGATATACTGTATATTCCCCTTCCGGCATTTCACTTTTACCATGCCCCGGTAAATCGATTGCAATTACGTCAAATTGTTTTGTTAATGGCTCCATAATTTTTTCGAATATTGCTGTACTCCCTAAAAATCCATGTACTAATACGACAACTTCCCCTGAACCATTTCGAGTGTAGTTTAACATCTAACCAGTCCTCCCCTTATTTCATCTCTTATCCTTTACCGAATTTCTATAAAAATAAACTAAAACAGCCATTTTAAACGGATCGCTTAAAATGGCTGTTCACTAAACATAGGATTTCTTTCGTCTAAAGGTCGGTTTGACTTCCGCAAACAATATCGCAAAGAAGATAAGGACACATCCAACAAGCATACGGCCTGTCAGAAGTTCGTTTAAAATAAGCACAGAGAACATCGTACCGAACAATGATTCCGTCGATAAAATAATGGCGGATTTGGTTGGGTTTGCATATTGCATTCCGATATTTTGACATACATATGCAACAGCAGTACAAAATATCGCCAAGTAAACAATGATCCCCAAGCCTTGTGAAGTATACGTCGTCGGTACTTCCCCAAGTATGACGACACTCATCACACTCAATATAGTCGCTGTATAAAACTGAACAATCGTCAGTGCTAAAGCATCTTCGGTTTTTACAAAAACATTCGTGTAAAAAATATCGAAAGCGAATCCGACCGCACAAAGAATCGATAAGAAGTCACCGATATTGATCGTCAGCGAATCCTGTAACGATAAAAACCCGATTCCAACAACGGCTACACCGGCTGCGATAAACTCAAACCGGTCAATTCTTCTTTTGTAGATGACATAAGCGATAATGGGAACGATAATGACATTAATCGCTGTCAGGAATGCATTTTTAGAAGGTGTTGTATATTCCAGGCCCATTGTCTGTAATGCAAATGCGACAAATAATATTGCTCCGAGAATTGCGCCTTTCCATACTACTGCCTTAGAAATGAGCTTTAATTTTTTATAGAAAATGAAGCTTAAAATAATGGAAGCCAATAAAAATCTTCCGGCCATCAATTGAAATACAGTCCAATGTTCAAGCCCTTTTGCCATTCCTACAAAACCGCTTCCCCACATTACGGCCGTGATGAGCATGAGCAGCTCACCTTTAAATTTTTGCATATGATTCCTTCTCTCTGTTGAAACTGTTGTTAAAATTTAATATGTATAATTAGTAATTGAAGAACAAACTATTAATACCATAAGCAATCTTCCACGAAAAAGAAAGCGAAAATTCAAAATCAATCCATACGAGCAAATAAGTTAGAATTTTTTGCTTGACCTTAGATTGTTAACAATGGTTTTTTATTAGCTTGGGAATGTATAATTTGAAATTTAATGTTAGTTTTGTTCGGAGGAGTTGATATATAAATCAAAATATAGTGTCGGATAATATGTTTATATAGATTGTAGGGAGTGCCTTCGGATTTGAAAATAACGGTAAATTTCCCGCTTATTTTTCAATTCTCCAATGCTTGGACCTATATCAATAGCAATTTAGCGGAATATCGTGTAAAATAAACTTTTAGAATAATTTAGGGACGTGAAAAGTTTGATTAAAATTGAAATGCCAAAACCAGATTTAGTAATTCGTCAACGCGAACAAGTGTTAAAACCAGGTGATGTGGAAATTACTCCATACTTCGGATTTATTGATTTCCATAAAATTACGCGCGACAAAGGCGGAATCTTCTTCTTCTACAACGAAAAGAATGAGCTTTTATTTGTAGGGAAAGCACGCAAAATCCGTCAGCGTATTAAAAAGCACTTCGAAGATAATGTATCACCAATGAAAAATCACCGTGCTGAAATCCACAAAATTGAAGTATATGAAATTGAAGATCCAATGGAACGTGAAATCTACGAAACATATGCGATCAATCAATTCCAGTCAAAATACAACATCGATAAAGTATTTTTCGAACGCGCATAATTAGTAGAACATAACCCAAAAACGCCAATTTTCTCCGAAAGAAAATTGGCGTTTTTTTGCTGAGCGTTAAAAATTGATTTCCATTCCGGGTCGGACGCTTTCCGCGGGCGTGGCCTGAGCCTGTAGTCTCAGGCGTCACGCTGTTCCCGCTGGAGTCGCCTCCCCTCCATTCCAATCAATTTTATTAAATTATTCGGTTTCTAATTAGTTAATCTTTTTATTACTCCGCTTTAAAATCGAGCATTTCGTTGATTTTCGATAGATCTTCCATAATGCCTTTTTTCTGGTTGGCGATGCCGTCATACCATTTGTTTAAAATGTCCTGCATGCCCTTTTCGATTTCCTTTCCTTCTGATACGAGCTGTACCATCACATCGATAACCTTTGTACGTTCTTCATAAAACTTGACACGTGCCGGGAAATCTTTGCCGATATTTTGCTTGAAAATATAACCGAGCTTAATGATTCCGTTATTCATCGTCTGTTCCGAGTAAAGCGTCGAACCGACAACTGCCAGACGCTCTTTTAAATCCGGATTTTCTTTAATATAATTTTGCATCAAAAGGGCTACTTCATCTGCAAACGATTTAAGTTTGTTGCGCTGGCCATCCATCAGTTCTTTGGATTCCTCAAAAATATTAAGCATCAGCTCTGTATGTTCCAGCATACTTTTTACTTTATTTAGTGGTTCTTCACTTGCACCATTCAGACGTACTTGAATTGTACGATATACATACTGGCGTTGCAGGTAAGCCGACAGTAATATAATCCCATTGTAATGAATGCTTGCTTCGTAATGTTGTTGTGTTATCATAGTAAAATCCTCCAACCGGTATGTCTATACACTGTTAACAATACCACATATTCAATCAGTTGAAAGGGAAAATTCAAACTATTTTCACTTTTTATACAAAAAAATTCCCGGAAAAGCTCCGGGAATTCCTTTATCGATTACACTGATGCGTAACCGACCAGTTTATTGAATTCATCCCAGTTTGTCAGACGCGGATATTGTACTGCCTGATTATACGACTGATTTTTCACGATGACTTTCGTTGTACTTCCCGCCAATGTGTTCAAAACAGCCGGCTTATCGTCTACATAAACGTCAAGTTCCAAACTTTTAATGATATCGATTTTCTCATGGTCTGCCATTCCGCAGTAAAAACGTTCATCCACCACCGGGAATCCTTGAGCTTTTACCCATGCACGGGTCTGTTCACAATACCCTTTCGGACGGGACGTTATATAATAAATTTCATGTCCTTCAGCTGCCAAAGCATTTAAAACTTCCTTTGCCCCTTCAAAGCTAGGACAGTCCGTGAAATAGATTTCTTCCATCGTATCTTTCCACATTTGGCTGCCTTCTTCATTCGTTAACCCAAATGATGCGTGAATTTCAACAGTCGGGATTGTATCGAAAACATCTTCGCCGATCGTCTTGTTCAATTTTTTATTGTATAAATGGAATGCATGTCGACGTAAATCGATTAACGTATCATCAATATCAAAACCAAATTTCATATCTCTCACCTAACTTAATACGAGAAAAGCTTCATGAAACTTTTGCTCTTTTTCTATTTGTATAGCCTGAATTTTTTCGATTTGTTTTTTTCGTGCCGTTGCACAGCTGACATAATCAAATTCGTCATTTTCCAGCAGCATTTGTGCCAGCATATGGGCATCCATTAACGAACTATTTAATCCGTAGGCGCCTGTAGGGGTCATTGTATGGACAGCATCCCCAATCAATGCGACACCTTCTTTTCCCCATTGTTCGGTCGTACTGCTGAATACATCAAGCAGCACAAAGTCTTTCCATGTCCGGATATGCTCCTGTACGACAGGCGCCAATTGGGGAAATGCTTTTACGAGCTTTTCTATAAACGGTATAAACGGCTGTTTGCGTAATTCCGGATAGCTGCCCTTTTCGATGTTCCAGCCAATTTGAACAAATCCCTTTGCCTGTGTAAACAAGGAAATTTGCATACCATCAACTAACGCCATTTTAATCGAAGGCGTCCACTTTTCAGGTGCCGGTATTCTCGCCCAAAGCAAATCATAGCCGTGATCACGGATCGTTACATCCAAATCCGCCAATTTTCTCACTGTAGAATAGCGCCCGTCCGCACCGATGATCAGCTGTGCTTCGATTGTCAGATCAGCATCACCTTGCTTGGCGCGAACAGCAGTATATTGTCCTTGTTCGTTTTGAATAAGCTCTTTAACCGTCGTATTCAACAAGTAGTTAAACGTTGGATAGCCTTTTGCCTGCTCGATAATTGCCTGAAGCAGATGAGCCTGCGGAACATGGATGCCCAAATGGCCTATAGCCGGATCCGGTTCAATTGTTTTAAACTTTTCACCGTTCATCCAATATTCCAATGTTTCCATGCGCAGCAAACCGAGCTGTTCAATTCGCTCAAAAAGCTCGTACTGTTTAAGAATCTGCTCGCCTTCCTCATTTAAATGTTCCCCGCGGAATGCCTTCGCAAAGTCATTAGTCCGCTCGATCAATAGAACCGACACATTATTTTTCGCCAATATATTGGCAAGCAGTGCACCACCAGGACCACCGCCTACAATGCAAACATCCACTTTTTTATTCATGTAAACCAGCCTTCTTTGGATAGGCGATGATACGCAAATCTTCCCCGATGCGAGTGACTTCACCGAATTCTAGCTGACTTGCCAAATCGATTGTTTCCACATCAGATCCGGTAAACGGCGTAATGGAGTTTTTACCTCCCAATACTTTCGGGGCAACATATACCATATACTGGTCAATAAAACCGCCCCGTAAAAATGATGCGTTTACATTGCCGCCACCTTCAACAAGCAGATGCGTAATTCCTTTTTTATATAAAGCTTTCAACATAGCCTCTATGCCTAAGCCTGATGATTCTTTTTCAACCCGAACAATCTCCACACCGTTGCGCTCCAGCTGCTGTGCCTTTTCTGCAGCTGAATCAAGTGAAGTAACAATGATTGTACGAGCTTCTGTCGTATCCGCAATATGCGCATCTACCGGCGTTTTCAGAGTACTATCCAAAACTACCCGAATCGGATTACGACCTTGCCGATCATCCTTCAGACGTGTCGTCAGTTTCGGGTTGTCATTTAAAACCGTTTGAACACCTACCAATATTCCGTCCGCTTCATGACGCAATTCATGGACATCCGCACGTGCTTCTTCACCTGTAATCCATTGTGAATGACCGTTATATGTCGCGATTTTGCCGTCAAGTGTCATCGCAAATTTCGCAACGACAAATGGACGCTCTGTCAGCATATTATGAATAAAACGTTCATTCAGTTTTTGGGCTTCCTCCTGAAGAATTCCAACTTCCACTTCGATTCCCGTTTCACGTAACAGACGAATACCGCGCCCTGCCACTTCAGGGTTTGGATCTTCCGTTGCAACAACAACACGTTTAAATCCGCTTTCTTTCAGCAGCTTTGCACATGGAGGTGTTTTGCCGTAGTGCGAACACGGTTCCAGTGTGACATAAATGGTCGCATCTTTTGTATGCTCGCCTGCCATGTTCACCGCATGTACTTCTGCATGGGGTTCCCCTGCTTTCCGGTGAAGTCCTGTACCGACGATGACGCCATCTTTTACGATAACGGCTCCTACTAACGGATTTGGATTTGTATTCCCTCTGGCGCTTGCCGCTAATTGGAGCGCCAGTTGCATATAGTCCTGATCAGTTTTCATTCGAAATTCTCCTTACACAGTTAGCTTTTCCACCATCGCGATATGTCCAGACTTTTCTACCTTTGTTTTCAAATACTGTTCATTCGTTTCCGTCAGGCCGCCCCATAATGGAATATGGCCATCCGCAAGTAATCCGTTCTCCTGCAGCGCTGCAAGCTTTTTCGGATTGTTCGTGATGAGTGTTACCGGTTTTGCACGTAATACTTGTAAAACGCGGATTGCATCATCATAAGAACGGACATCATCTTCAAAACCGAGTGCATGATTGGCTTCCACTGTATCAAACGCTTCTTCCTGTAATAGGTAAGCCAATGATTTAGAAAACAGCCCAATGCCGCGCCCTTCATGATCCGCTAAATAAAAGATCGCGCCACAGCCATGCTCGACAATCATTTTCATTGATTCATGCAACTGATAGCCGCAGTCACAACGCTGTGAACCGAAAATATCACCTGTATGACAAATACTATGCATGCGGATCAATGCATCGTCCTGGTTGGCAAAATCTCCATATATAAGTACAGAAGACTGCTGGCCAAATGCCAGATGCATTGACGGTACAGACTCAACCACCTGTTCTTTAGTAAGATTTTTTCCGACAGTCGTCCATGAATACCATTGGAATGTCGCTTCTAAATTTTCTTGTTTTATAGGTAGCTTTACCGGTCCGACTACTGCAATGTTTTGCAGGTCATCACGACTGATAAGCTGTATTTTATCTTCTAATATAGCCATTAATTTTTTCATCTGATCACCTTTAATTTTTATTAAGTTACTTTATGTAACCTAGTTTACAATAATAAGCGCTTATCGTCAAATAAGAGATTGGCATCTAATCTAAAAACAACATCTTTCTCCCAGAGAAAAATGTTGTTTTTTGGTGAAGTAAAATCGATTTCCATTTAAATCTATTTATACGTTTCTTAATTAGAGTTTCCTAAACCAATTAAATTTGGCCTTATAATAATCTGTTTCTTCTATCATACAGACCTTAAGCGGTTCTGGCTATCAGAAATGATAATCTTCTATTTTTTTCATCTTTTGTGCAATCATGCTTACTGCCACAAATGTAATAAGTGATGCGATGATTGGAATTGTAACGGAATGCATACCATAAATATTTTCCGCAAATCGGTAGATGACAATATATAGTGTCAGGCCGACAATCATCGAACTAATCGCCCCGTATTTATTGGCTTTTTTCCAGTACAGTCCAAATACGACACTCCATAGGAAGGCTGATTCCAGTCCGCCGAACGCAAACAGGTTCAGCATGATTAACAGCTCCGGCGGTTTCACGGCGAAAATAACGACCGCGATCCCGATAATGCTTGTCACCCAGAAGCTGCGGTTCTTAATTTGTGCATCGCTTGCTTTCGGGTTGATATAGTTTAAATAAATATCTTTTACAACTGTTGAACTTACTAGAATAAGCAGTGCATTGACCGTCGACATAATGGCGGCCATTGGTGCTGCAAGTACGATTCCTGCCAGTACCGGCGGCAGCACTTCCAATGTCAGCAACGGCATAACTTTATCGCCGACTTCAATACCCGGCATGACCGGACGTGCAAAAACACCGATTAAATGCATGCCGAACATGATTGTCCCAATTCCGATTGTACCGATTAGAATCGCTTTATGTAAGCTTTTCGAATCTTTGTAGCTCATCGCGCGAACTGCAATTTGAGGCAACCCGATGACACCCAGTCCGATTAAAATCCAAAATGTTGATACATACAATGGTGTCAGATTTTGTTCTGCACCAAACGGCGTCACTAAATTCGGATTTTCCGCAACGAGCCCTTGCATGATCGTATCAACACCGCCACCGGCAATGACCGTAGCAATAAGCAGGATGACTGTACCGACAATCATGATGGACCCCTGCATTGCATCCGTTAACGCGACCGCCCGGAATCCGCCGATAATTACATATGCCAAAACGGCTACCGCGAAAATGAGCAGTGCATTTGTATAGGACAGCCCTGTCAATGATTCAATCAGACGTGCACCACCTACCCATTGCGCTGTCATCGAGGCAAAAAGGAAAATGATGATGCTGATCGCCGATAAAATAACGATCGTATGGCTGTCATAGCGTTTCTTTAAAAAATCGATCAATGTAATGGCTTCAATACGACGTGCAACAATCGCAAATTTCTTGCCGAGCACCATTAATACAAAATAACCTGCAGGCAGCTGTGCCATTGCTAACAGAACCCATCCAAGTCCTGTGTTATAGGCAACACCCGGTCCTCCGATAAAGCTTGAGGCACTGCCATATGTCGCCATCATCGTCATCGCCAGGATGAACCCGCCCATTTCGCGCCCGCCTAAAAAATACTCCTGTAAAAATGAATTCGATGTACGTACTTGGCGATTTGCCCAAATACCGATGCCAAAAATGATAATTAAAAATAGGAGTAATGGAATAATGACCGACCAATGTATCATTTTTGCTCGTCCTCCTCTTCAAGTGGGATATCTTTGAAGAAAAGTTTCATCGCAAGCCAGATTGCGATAATCATAAAAATGGTTCCTGCGATACAGCTATAGAAAAACCAAGCCGGGAATCCGAATACGTAATCATATTCCAAAGGGTCACCGGAACCGAGCCCATATGCAAATCCGAACCAGATTGCAAAATTGATGATGACAAGCACGACACCGATCAGTGCTTCTTTATGTGCGATTTTAAAACGCTTATCCTGCACATTAAACATCCTTTCTGTTTACCATTTGAATCTGCTGTAATTTGAGATTCTTTGGGAATTAACCGCTCTAAAGGTCCAATCATCTTTCAGAGACTTAACCTCTCTATTCTACGTTGCCAAACCGCGAAAGAAAAGACTTTGTCGACGATTTGTCTAGCAAAAATCGAAAAAAACGTCGTCTAAATTTATTAGACGACGTTCGTTTGGAAATTACAGTAATTCTTTGCGCAAATCTGCTGGAGATTTTGGTGATAATAAACCGTATGGAATATCGAATACCGTTTTTGCGCCTTTGTCCCCTTTTGCGTGCAATTTGTAGGCAGCACGTGCATAGGCAACGAGAACACTGGATGTGAACATCGGATTGGATTCAAGCGTTAAAGAAAATTCCATAATTTGCTTGTCTGATTCGCCTGATTGACCGGAACGGATTACAAACCCGCCATGTGGCATCCCTTGGTGATTTTCTTTAAATTCCGCTTCTGTAATAAAGTTCACCGTTGTATCATAGTCCGCAAAATAGTTTGGCATCTCTTTAATTTCTTTTTCGATCGCGGCTGCATCCGCACCTTCAGCTAATACAACAAAGCATTCACGGGCATGTTTTTCACGTGTTGTCAGCTCAGGATTTTCACCATTGCGCACACGGTTAACCGCTTCTTTAATCGGCAAAGTGTATTGGACTGCATTTTTTATCCCTTCAATGCGTCGTACTGCGTCTGAGTGGCCTTGGCTTAAGCCGTCGCCCCAGAACGTATATGTATTTCCTTCAGGCAGAACTGTTTCACCTAGTAAACGGTTCAATGAAAATAACCCTGGGTCCCAGCCAACCGAGATGATGGATATTGTATCACTTTTTTGTGCTACGGCGTCGACCGCATCAAAGAATTCCGGGATTTTTGCATGCGTATCATAACTGTCAATCGTGTTGAACCATTGCGCAAAATGCGGAACCTGCTCAGGTAAATCGGTTGCAGAACCGCCACATAAAATCATAACATCAATCTGTTCTTTATATTTATGTGCATCATCCACCAAATAAACCGGTACATTTGATGAGTGGATAGCAACTGAAGCAGGATCACGACGCGTAAACACCGCTACCAATTCCATGTCACCATTTTGACCGATTGCCGCTTCCACTCCTCGCCCTAAATTTCCGTAACCTACAATACCAATGCGAATTTTACTCATTATTTATTCCCCCAACTTCATTATTCGATGATTTTCTCTTTACATGACGATGTAAATTCAGAATTTTCATCTAAATTATATTTCATCATACAGTTTCATTTTTATGAATACAATAATTTTCGTGAATTTCACAAGAAATGTTATCTTTCGCGCATTGCATGTATTATTCGCTCAAAAGTGTTTTCATTTTCTATTTAGGTAGATTTTTGATATACTCAGAAAGTAAATAAATAGATTAATTGGGGGAAAAACATGAAAAAGTTATCAGCGGTTTTATTAGCTTTCACACTTGTCTTTTCAAGTGTAGGAACGACAATTTTATTTGCAAATGATGCAGATACTGTAGAAGCAAAAGGATACAAGTCCGGTAAAAAAGGCTTCAACAGCAACAATACTAATATTCAAAAAAACAATAATGATGCAACAAACCCGACAACAACTAAACAAAATAACAATACAACAAAAAAGAATGACTCAAATACAGCATCTTCAAACAAAGGCGGCTTAATGAAAGGCTTAATGCTTGGTGGTTTAGCCGGTTTATTATTCGGCAGTTTATTTGCCGGCATGGGGATGTTAGGTAACATTTTAGGTCTGTTGATCAACGTAGCAGCCATTGCGGCGATTGTCTTCTTCCTAGTGAAGATTTATCAGTTAATCAAACGCAAAAAAGATAAAGAGGTTACTGACACGTGGAGAAACTAACATTACTTGAACAGGATTTAATTAATGCCGTTTGTCTGTTCCATGCAAAGTTCAAAAACGCAGCACCTGAAGAAGTGGAAGCGGAGCTGATGTATGATGATGTTGCCGGATATTCAGCGGAAGCTTTCTACAACGGACAACTGGAAGTATACAACTCTGTGAATTTCATCATGGCACTTCGTCTGTATATTGATGAGCAGCTTGGCCGTGATTCAATGTCAGCGCGTATTACACTGGCCATTGATGATGAAGAAGGCATGATTGCCAACGTAGAATTTTGATTAGATACCATTAGACCCGTCTCACTCGAAAGAGCAGACGGGTCTTTTTTGTTATGCAGCAGGCTGCACTTGCGAGTATGTATTCTGCCGTATAAATATAGCCTTGCGATGAATGCAAACAATGCCAGCACAGAAGCAGCAGCTAAATAAATGACCGGTGTTTTCCCGGTGAATGAAAAAACCACTAAAATGGTTGCCCAAATTAGTGGTTTAGTGGTTTAGTTGTTTAGTTGTTTAGTTGTTTAGTTGTTTAGTTGTTTAGTTGTTTAGTTATTCTGCTTTCGGCGCAGCTGTATCTACAATGCGGCCTTCAGTCGTAAATTTAATTTCTTCCATTGATAGTAATTGTTCTTTTAAGTTTTCCCAGTCCGATAATCCTAAGTCTGTTACACGGCCTTCTCCATATGCTTTTTCAAACATGCTGAAGCTGTCCCCGCCTTTTGCAGTATAAGCGTTTGTTGCTACTGTATACGTTTCGTTATCCGCAACATCTACGTAAGCTTTTGTTGCTTCATCGTAGTATTGCAATGAAACTACACGAGAACCTTCCTCTTTTGAAGAATCATACACCAGTTTCCCTCCAGCGATGTGAAGGAAGCCTCCATTTTCTCCAGGCGCAACTCTTACTGAGTGTTCAAATGCTTCTTTTAATTCTGCTCCTGTAACATCCATAAGAGCCAGTGTGTTACCAAATGGCAGTACATTAATTACTTGTCCTGTCGTAACATTACCGGCAGGAATTGCTGTACGGATACCACCGCCATTTTGCAATGCCATTACAACCTTTTTATCCGTATACTGTTTCGCTTTTGCCAGCATGCCGTCCGTAATGATATTACCTAATACCGTTTCGCTATTACGTACATTCACTAGTTGACCATCTGATTCACGAGGATTAACCAGGTCCTCAGCCAATGTAAGCCCGATTTCTGCATTATTAACCGCATCCACTTTTTCTTTAAATGGAGCAAGCATTTTTAAACCTTCAGCGTCGTCTGCAAGTTTACCGATTTCAACTAACTCACCGTCATGTTTAACGATGACACCATTTTCATCGAATTCAACATTTACTGTACCTAGGAAACCAGCATACTCTTTCGCCTGAACGATTAATGTAGCATCCTTTTTCTCGCCAACTGTGTTTGTATCGACTACGAATGGCTCTTTCAGCTCAGTATGTGAGTGACCGCCTACGATAATATCAATTCCAGGCACTGATTTTGCTAGAATTTGATCATTATCATATGCAGGGTTATCGTCAAATCCGATATGTGTAAGTGCGATAATTTTATCGACACCTTTATCTTCAAACGCTTTTACCGCTTTTTTCGCTTCGTCGATATAATTTTCAAACGCCACGCTGCCCGGTGAAGCGATGTCTTTCGTTTCAGCTGTTGTTAAACCGAAGATTCCGACTTTTTCACCGTCTACTTCTTTAATCATACCAGCATAAATCTTGCCGTTTTCCGGCTCGCTCGATACTAAATCCGAGAACATACCTGTAAACAGGCTGTCTTTTGTAAAGTCCACATTCGCCGTTAAAACCGGGAATTGAGACGCTTTAATGAAATCTGCCAATGCTTTATGTCCTTCCGGTGAAGAACCTAAGTCAAATTCATGGTTTCCTAATGTAATCGCATCAAATTTCAAGGCATTTAAAAACGGCAGATCTGCTTGTCCTTGGAATTCGTTGAAGTATAATGTACCGCTGAAAACATCCCCTGCATGCAATAAAAGCGCATCCGGTGTTTTAGCGCGTTGTTCCTTAACCGCCGTCATTAATTTCGGGAATGAATCAACACGTCCATGAGTATCGTTCACATGCATGATCGATAATTTATAATTGTCTGTTTCTGGTTCAGGCTGTGGTGCTGGTGCAGCTGCTGCAAGCATTGTTGCCAATACGCTTGACAGTTCACCACGAGTTAGTTGTTTCGTAGGATTGAACACTACTTTAGACTCTGTTAATAATGCCGTTGTATCAATCGGATATACCGCTGAAACGTTTGTTAAAATTTTAGCTAATTGATTATGCGTGATTTTATCCGCTGTACGGAATGTGCCGTCTTCATAACCATTTACAAATCCAGTAGCTACTAATGCCGCTATTTGACTGTAATACTGGTTTGACGTATTAATATCTTTAAAGTTAGGATTTTTTACGTTTGTTGTATCAAGTTTAAGAGCACCTGCAATCATTTTCGCTGCTTGTCCGCGAGTAACCGTTGCATCCGGTTTAAATGTACCGTCTCCAAATCCTTTTACGATACCTGCAGATGTTAATGCATTGATCCCTTCCGCGTATGGATGGCTAGCCGTCACATCCGTAAAAATTGTCTCTTCCGCCATAACACCTGTTGCTCCTACAGCTACTGCCGTAAATGCTGCTAAAGCTGTTGCCGAATACATTCTTTTCTTCTTCATCCAAAAGACCCCCCAAATTTTTAACCTTCCTTTTGATAGTAACTAAATATTATAAAAATTTCTACATTTTCCGGAAAATTTTACTGTTAATTAACAAAAAATACATTCTTTAGGTCCTTTTAGTCAATCGAGTAGGAGGGAGTGATTAACTCCCGACCTCTCACACCACCGTACGTACGGATCCGTATACGGCGGTTCAATTAAGATGAATAACGCAAAGTTTCATAACGAACTTGCAGACTTTTCAGCCCTTGGCTTTCCCAATAGGAATTGCCGAGGGTTCTGTGTAATATGGGGCTTTTAGAAATGCGCCAGTACCCTTTTCGGGTGTTTCCCCATTCGTATGCTTTCCCATAAGGTACTTTTAAACGAATAAGATTTCTGACTCTTGTTCGGGGGTTCTTCCAATTCTTCCATAGACACATACGTAATCTTCGTTTAATCCATCCATCTAATGCTTTAAATATTGAAGGAGTATCCGCTAAAGCGAAATATCCACACCACCCTATCAGATATTGGTTCAACTTTTCAATTCGGTATTCTATGGAATAAGGCATCTTTCTTGAGGTAATTTCTCGTATTTTCTTCTTCATTCGTACGAGACTTAATTTCGCAATGCGAACTTTCGGTTCTTTATGATTCGTAAAACTAAAACCTAGGAATTTACGATTCCATGGACGGTCTACTGCTGATTTCTTTTCATTTACTTTTAAACGAAGTTTACCCTCGATGAATCGCTGTACACTTGCCATCACCCGTAATCCAGCACGTTCGGTTTTCACATAAATATTGCAATCATCTGCGTAGCGAACGAATTTATGTCCTCGTTTCTCTAGCTCTTTATCGAGTTCATCTAAGACGATATTAGAAAGTAGCGGACTTAAAGGACCACCTTGAGGGGTCCCTTCTTCTGTACTTGAAATTACTCCATTAATCATGACACCCGCTTGGAGATATTTACGAATAAGTTTTAATAACGGTTTATCTGAAATTCGTTTTGCTAATGTTCCCATTAGGCGGTCATGATTAACCTTATCAAAGAATTTCTCTAAATCCATATCAATTACCCATCGGTATCCCTCTTTTAAATAGCCTTTTGCCTTCCTCACCGCATCATGAGCACTCCGATTTGGACGGAATCCATAGCTGTGGTCCGAAAATGTTGGGTCATATTCTTTTGATAAAATCTGCGAGATGGCTTGCTGAATCAAACGGTCCGTCACGGTTGGTATTCCTAATAGACGCACACCGCCGTCTGGTTTCGGGATTTCGACACGACGGACTGGTTGCGGTTCGTAGGTACCATTCAAAATCTGCGATTTTATGGTTTCCCAATTTTCGAGGATGTGCTGTCGTAAGGTTTGTACGGGCATCATGTCTACTCCATGGCTTCCTTTATTCGCTTCTACTCGCTTTAATGCTTGTATCATGTTTTGCCGTTCCAAAATTTGATTCAACATCACCATTTTGTTCCTTTCCGTGAATAGCTGTTCTTCTCTTGCCCAACTGGACTACACCCTCCGCAAATACCCTCGTGGGATTCACCACTACTTTCTAAGCGTGAGGTTTCTCCTGTTTTCTGTGTTCATCCGTCCAGGTTGGAAAGCCAAGGGCTATTCTCTCTTAATTGTTCAGTCCTTCCAAGTAATTCTAGACTTACTTGTACTATGACCTCTGCTGACTTCTGACAGTTCAGCTACTTGTCACCAAGTAGGTTATGAAGGGTACTTCACATTCCTGTCAGACCTCCCCGGGTAAGCGTACGCACTTTCACACCATCTATCCGCCTCATTTACTAAATATGACCTTCGACAGAAGGGACTTTGTTTTGTTATGCAAACTCATCCAATCACACCTAGCCTTCTATGAGATTCGTGTTCCTCGGACCGGTGTTTTGCCTCCAGCTTCCTTCAGATTCCGCGTCACCACGGACACCCTTGCTCTTGGCTAACCTCTACTTCTGTCTTCGGGGTTCGGGACTTGCACCCTATAGTTCGTACGCATGCCGGGCGCACAAAAAAAGACAAAGCCAATCGAAATTGACTTTGTCTTTCTAATTATAGAATGGAATTATTGTTGTGCAGCTTTAGCACGTAATACCATTTGCAGGATACCACCGTGACGGTAGTAGTCTACTTCTACTTCAGAGTCGAAACGAGCTAACGCTTTGAACTCAGTTACATTTCCTTCTGGAGAAGTTGCAGTAACAGTTAGGATATCACGTGGTTTAACATCATCAGTTAAGTTAACGTCGATTGTTTCGTCACCTTTTAATCCTAAAGTTTCAGCTGATTCGCCAGCCATGAATTGTAATGGTAATACACCCATCATTACTAAGTTTGAACGGTGAATACGCTCGTAAGATTGTGCGATTACAGTTTTAACGCCTAGTAAGAATGTACCTTTAGCAGCCCAGTCACGAGATGAACCCATACCGTAGTCGTTACCAGCTAATACTACTAAGCCAGTACCTGCTTCTTTGTACTTCATGCAAGCATCGTAAATGTACTCAACTTCGCCTGTTGGCCAGTAAGTAGTGAAACCACCTTCTGTACCTGGAGCGATTTGGTTACGGATACGGATGTTAGCGAATGTACCGCGCATCATTACTTCGTGGTTACCACGACGAGAACCGTAAGAGTTGAAGTCACGGATTGCAACACCGTTTTCGATTAAATACTTACCAGCTGGTGTATCTTTACCGATTGCACCTGCAGGAGAGATGTGGTCAGTAGTGATAGAGTCACCGAACTTAGCCATTACACGCATTCCAGCTAATGTTTGGATAGCATCTGGCTCTTTAGAAAGACCAGTGAAGAATGGTGGGTTTTGGATGTAAGTTGATTTTTCATCGAAAGTATATAAGTTTTCAGTTGAAGTTTCGATTGCATTCCAAGCTTCGTTAGCAGTGAATACTGTTTCGTATTCTTTTTGGAATAATTCACGAGTTACAACTTTATTTAATACTTCGTTAACTTCTTCAGTTGATGGCCAGATATCAGCGAAGAATACTTCTTTGCCTTCTGGAGTTACAGCGATTGCGTCTTTTTGTAGATCGATATCTACAGTACCCGCTAAAGCGTAAGCAACAACTAATGGTGGTGAAGCTAAGAAGTTAGCTTTTACTAATGGGTGTACACGACCTTCGAAGTTACGGTTACCTGATAATACAGATGTTACGAATAAATCGTTTGATTTGATTGCATCTTCGATTTCTGGCAATAAAGGACCAGAGTTACCGATACATGTTGTACAACCGTAACCAACTGTGTTGAAACCGATTTGGTCGAAGTAGTCTTGTAAACCTGATTCTTCTAGGTAGCCAGTTACTACTTTAGAACCTGGAGCTAATGAAGTTTTAACCCACTTAGCAGGTTTAATACCTAACTCAACAGCTTTTTTAGCAACTAAACCAGCAGCTAATAATACGTATGGGTTAGAAGTGTTTGTACAAGAAGTGATTGCTGCGATTGCTACCGCACCAGCCGGAATTTCAACTGCACCTTCTGCAAAGTCAGCAGTAGATGTTTTTGAGAATTCTTCTTCTGTTAAACCGAAACCTTGTGTACCTTGAGGAGCTACTACTGACTCACGGTAAACGCGTTTCATTTCAGTTAAAGGAATTAAATCTTGTGGACGCTTAGGACCAGAAAGGTTAGCTTCGATGTCCGCTAAGTTAATTTCTAAAACATCAGTGTAAACAGGCTCTAAGTCCGGGTTGAAGAACATGTCGTTAGCTTTTAAGTAAGCTTCAACAACAGCAATGTGCTCTTCGTCACGGCCAGTTAAGCGCATGTAGTTTAATGATTCTTCGTCAACTGCGAAGAAACCACAAGTAGCACCGTATTCTGGAGCCATGTTTGAGATTGTAGCACGGTCAGCTAATGGTAAACCAGGTACGCCAGGTCCGAAGAACTCAACGAATTTGTTTACTACGCCGCGAGCACGTAATACTTGAGTTACTTTTAATGCTAAGTCAGTAGCTGTAGTACCGTTTGGTAATTCGCCTACTAATTTAACACCGATAACATCAGGAATTGGGAAGTAAGATGGTTGACCTAACATACCAGCTTCAGCTTCGATACCACCAACACCCCAACCTAGAACACCGATACCGTTGATCATAGTTGTGTGAGAGTCAGTACCTACTACTGAGTCAGGGAATGCTACTAAACCTTCTTCTGTTTCGTTAACGTGAACGATTGGAGCTAAGTACTCTAAGTTAACTTGGTGTACGATACCAGTTGCTGGTGGTACAGCGCGGAAGTTATCATAAGCAGTTTGAGCCCATTTTAAGAAGTTATAACGTTCAGCGTTACGCTCGAACTCTAAATCCATGTTCGCTTGTAATGCTGCTGCGTTACCGTATTTATCTACTTGTACTGAGTGGTCAATTACAAGGTCTACAGGAATTGCAGGGTTGATTTTAGCTGGGTCTCCACCCATTTCTTTCATTGCAGAACGTAATGAAGCTAAGTCAACTACTACTGGAACACCAGTGAAGTCTTGTAATACTACGCGTGAAGGTTTGAATGGTACTTCAGCATCAGCATTGTGATTACCGAAGTTAGCTAAATCATTAACGTGCTCGTCTTTAATTACATAGTTATCATATTGACGTAATACTGATTCTAATAATACTTTAATTGAATAAGGTAGGCGTGATACTTTTGCGATACCAGCTTCTTCGATTGCAGCTAAACGGAAATAGTTATAAGTTTTACCGTTAACTTCAAAAGTCGAACGACTGTTGTGTAAGTTTGCCATGTTGTGTTCCCCCTAGTTTTTCTTAATTGAAAAGGTTGTGAAGCTCTTTTCTCCACAGTCAATAATAACGCACATTCATACATAAGTAAATTGCATTATTATTATCTTTTGCGATAAGTTAAAATTATGACCTATCGGAAATACCATTTTCTTCTGCAATACATTTAGAAATCCTACTTTGTCAGAAAGTTCTTCTCACACTGTTTTCCTCAACATTTTCATCATGCATTTTAATTGGCCAACAATTTTAGTACATCTGATAAATTAAAATAAATTTATTATTGTACTAAAATAAAGTTCTTAGCTTAATTTGAGCCATTGCTGAATGAATGCGGATACAATACTGCGCAATTTTTCATTCCGATTGGCAAATTTCAAATAAAAGTAGAGCGTTTTTGCCAAGTTCAGCTGATTTGTTCTCGCTTTAAACCAAAGTTCATCATAGCCGCGCTCAAAGGCGACCATTTCTAGCTGGTCAAACAGCTGTTCAAACCATTCAATGAACAGTTCTTCATCGATCTTTTTGGCTGACAATGCCTGGATAATATTGCAGAAACGTTCTTCCTCGTCATCGACAAATACATAGCCCTTCCAAATATTTGCGCGGATTGCCTGCAGTATCTGGGCCGTAAAGCGAATCGGATAAAGCGGATGCGCAATAATGGCGCTGATTAACTCCGTTGTATTTGGAACGCTGTGCGCCCACCCCGACTTCGAATCGACGAAGCTTCGCAAATCCTGCTCCTTCGCCAATAGAGCCACCGCATTTTGTGCAAGCAGCTCCAACTGCTCACTTGTTAAAATGGCAAGCTGTCGATCGGCATTCACGATTGCCGCCAAAAAAAGAGCCGCATAGGAACGCTGAAAAACGGATGTCGTCCCTTTTTCGCCGATATTGTAAAGTAAACCGTCTGCTGAAGAAAGTTTGCTTACAAAACCGGCAATCACTTCTTCGCCAAGTGCATTTTCCGATAACAGCAAAATGAACAGGCGGTAATTCAGCTGGTCACGGATTGCTGTTTCTTCATGACCAATTGTCTCCAGTAAATCATCGAGTATCGACGGGTGCCCCTGTATAGATTGTTTTCGCTCTTCCGTCGTCATTTCAAAAAACTTTTCATAATCTTCCACTAACAAAAAGACGCCTCCTAACCAAATGCCTACCAATATTGTAAGAGACGTACGATCATTTGACTAGGTAAAAGCTCTTCTAATAGACGCACACCTTCTGAATATACCCGTTTTTCACAAAACAAATGCATCTTCTGCTTCAAATAATTCATTTACTTCAATAACGCGGTCCGAAAAGCGGTCGACAACATTCAGATCGACGGTATTGAATAAGTTGGTCAATACGATTGAAGTACATTCAAACTGTTTCTGCTTTTTTGTTTGCGCAAATTCTTCGATAAAACGTGACGGTAAAAAGCTGGACCCATCCGTTACGAACAGAAGATCCGCCTTTTTAAATTCACTTTTCTTCAATAGTTTCAATGCTTCCCTTAACGGCAGCTCATAATTCGTCCCTCCGCCGATGAAACTTTCACTGAACTGAATGAGATCCTGGGTCTTTGCCTGACCTTTTCTGAAAAATTTAATTTCCCCCACATTTGTCGCAAAAGGGATAATCGCAAAATCTCTTTTCTGTTTTTTGGCGATATTCAATAAGGCAATACAAAACGCCTTACTTTGGGCTTTAATCGATGTCATGGAACTGCTTTCATCCATGCAGACAATAATCGGCCCTCTTCCTTGGCGCTCTTTTCCCTTCTTATTAAAAACGAGTGTCTGCTGCTCGCTTAACCGTTTCAAAAAATCGAGCTTGCTATGTCCGAGCATGTAGTTGCCCAATTCGGCCGGCAACAGCCGGGACAGCTCATGGCCAAAAGTTACGGATTGATGCTGGATAGTCTCGTTTTGTTTAGATTTCTGTTTTCTTGTCGCAATTTTTTTAAACCGGCCTACCAATTCGGCAATTTTATGCAATTCCTTGCGCTCGCCAATCATTCTTGCCAGTTTGAACTGATCGCTTAAAGGGACTTGATCCATTTTTTTGCCGTCCATTGTGCCGACTTTCATGACCGCTGCTTTTGTATGATGAATATCCTTTTTGTTTTCCTGCAGCATCAGGCCGATTGATGTTTTGGATAACTGCTTTAAATACTCTTGTTTTTCCGGTAAATCAATAATTATATGCGGTGTTTGCTGCTGCTTTTCATAGGCTTCCAGTTGCTCGATCTCGAATGGATTCTTTTGTTCCTCATAATACTGGAAGCTTTTAAGAAGCTGTTCTGCGATGCTGACAGAAGTGAGGACGCTTAACAGCTCGTCACCTTTTGTCAGCTCATGCCATTGCATATATTCCTCATTTTTCAGCAGCTCGTCCACAAATTCATATTGCATTTTATCCAGCCGCTTTGCATTTACATTCAATACAGGCGCTTTATAATAGAAAGCATGCCAGCAATCTCCGATGATATTCGTAAAGCCCGGAACAATTTTTTCTCCTGCAATACAGCTGTCACTTAACAAAGTCGCCATTTTCAACAATTCGTTAAACCGTGTCTTCTGCTCTGCGCTTCCCTCAAAAACTGTACGGCTATAGATTACATGTATGTTCTCACTCAAAAAGCATCCCACCTTCTGTATTCTTTAAAACCCGATAACATCTGAAGTAATTCTGAGCAATTGTTTATGCATTTCCATCTTAAGCCTGTTTAATTCCGGACGACTCGGGATTTGACGGCTCATATTTTGCACTTCCATAAATAATGTTTTCCCCTTCAGCAGCAGTTGACTCAGCTCCGATTTGGCAAACGGGGAGTTTTGAAGCATCGCGTTCCTCGCAGTTAAAATAATCATGTCAAACTCGGTCGTTGTCCTGTGAATAAATGCTTCAACCGTATCAAAGGCCACTTCGTTAATAATTCGTTCCGTCACTGGCTTTTGTTCAGCCGTTTCCCATAAAATATTCGTCAAAATCGTCAGGTCATCCCGGATTACCTCAGCCCGTCCGTCTAAATACGCTTTCGCTTTTAAAACGGACAGGGACTGTTTAAAGCGGCGATCGGACGGACGAATGCCTTCATCTTGAAGTGCCTGCCTAATTTTAGCGAGCACTTTAAAAATTGTATCCGTAATCGCAACCTGATTCGTTTTTTGCTGATGTTCGTAAAGCTCGTCCAATGTTATTTTTGATACTTCCTTTTCACCAGTATCCTTTAACATTGCGATAAAGTCTTCTTCTTCCCGAATATAATTAACTTCATAGCGCAGCAAAAAACGGTCGAATAATGCCTCCAGCCCTTCCCCTTCTTCGATATATTCATTGGATGAACCGACCATCGTCAAAAGCGGTGAAGCAATCGGAATCCCGTTGTTATAATAGATTCGTTCATTGATCAGTGTCAGCAGTGAATTCAATATTGCGGAGTTTGCCTTAAAGATTTCATCAATAAATGCAAAATGGGCTTCGGGCAGCATTTTCGTCACATTCCGTTTATAAATTCCCTGTTCCAAATCTTTCAAAGAAAGGACACCGAACAATTCTTCAGGCGTACTGAAAGGCGTCAATAAATGCTGAAAACAATGAATTCCCTCTACAATGGAGCCAAGCATGGACGACAGCACACTTTTACCCGTCCCCGCCGGACCGATAAATAAAAGGTGCTGCCGTGATAATAGAGCAGTTAATAATGCATCAATCTCTTCTTCCCGGTCATAAAAACGTTCATTCAGTTGCTGACGTATCGTTTGCAGCTGTTCACACATTGATGGACCACCTTTCCTTTTTCCGTCAATCCTTTATCCGCACATTTATGTATTCCTCTCCTTATAACGTTACACTTCCTGTACGGTTTTTAAACCTTTTGCCCATCCCTCTTTCTCCCTTTAAATATCTAGGAATATTTCAGGTGAGTTTGCACTATTTTAGTAAGAGCAAAGGAAAAATTCTTTTCATGTTTTTACACAATTTTAATGGCAAATGATTAATTTTGTTATTTTACGTGAACATATTACATATAGCATGTTTTGTAGGAGGAATCGTATGGCGTTAGTAAGAGTGTCATCTTCAATTTTTTCACGCATTAAAACTATTCAAAAAGCTGTGCAACGAACAACAAGCCATGATGAAATTACCGTTGCATCCGGGACATATAAAGAAACTTTAACTTTTGAGGAAAACAGAACAGTTGCAGCACAAAAGGATGCAACCGTCTGCATAAAAGGTGCTATCGTGATCGCTGATAGTGCGACAGTCACATTTGAGAACATGACGATTCAACCTACGACGCAAATTTACGTAGAAGGTCAAATTATCTTGAAAAACTGCGTTATTCAAGGTGGTCGTACGAATGTACTGCTGGCATTGAACGGCGGAACAATACATTGTGAAAATACGGTATTCAGGGATGCACCGGATGCTGCCGTCACATTGATTTACAATAGTGAAGCCCAATTTGTACATTGTCATTTTGAAAACAATAAAAAAGTCCATATACTGGCGGAAAATTCAACGCTTCATTTGACGGATTGTACTCTATCCAAAGCAAATCAGGCGCTTTGGGTAAAAACACGTGCGAAAGCTTACTTAACCCGTGTGAAAGTCCAGCATCATTCCGGCACACAGCTGATTATTCAGGATCATGCCTTACTGGAAATGAATGCCTGCGAAGTAATGCATGGCGAAGGTAATGGTATATATGCATCAGACCATTCAAACATACATTTAACGAAAACAGCAATCCAACACCATCACCTACCCCAAATCTGGCTGCAAAGAAGTTCCCTGAACATAACAGATTGCCAAATTCAATACGGCAATGAATCCGGAATTATTTTACGGGACTATTCGGAAGCAATGATCGAGAATTCCCTGATTGCATTTCATAAAATCGCAAATATCCAGTTACTGCTCGAATCTTTCCTTAATATGACGAACTGTGAAGTGAACAGCTGCCAGGGCGTCGGAATTCATATTAAGGAAAAATCAATCGCCAATTTCAATGGTACGGTGTTTGCCTATAATGTGCTGCCGCAGCTCTTCATTACCGAAAATTCCATTTGTACAATAAAAGATGCGACCATTCAGGAAGGAAAACAGATCGGGGTTTACACAGAAAAGGGTGCTTCCTGTTCAATCGTTTCCAGTACGATAACAGGACATAAAAATGCCGCGCTAACGGTCATGGAGGCAGAATTATTCCTATTAAATACGACGGTTCACCATAACAAAGGCAATGGCATCTTAGCCGTCAATCATGCAAAAGCCTCTATGGACAACTGCCATTTCAACCACAATGACCTGGCACATATTGCCGGGAAAAATAACAGCAATGTGACGATTTACCAAAGTGAGTTAATCGGCGGGAAAAGTATCTTTGTCATGGACCAGTGTGAACTTGAGGTAACCGAATCGGTTGTTAAAGATGGGACGGGGATACAAATTGAAATGGTCGGCAATACGAATGCCAAAATTCAGCATTCTCAAATCAGCGGCGGTGAAACGAATGGGATTGTAGCGATGAAAGATACGTCCGTCCAAATTATCGGAAGCCAAATTTCCTGTCATAAAATGCCGCAGATTATCATCAATGACAGTTCACTCGTGTTAAAAGACAGCGAGTTGATGGAAGGTGAACGGAACGGGCTAATCATCGAAAACCATGCAGAGGCGTTAATTCAGGATACATTCATTTCCAATCATATGTATTCCCAGCTGTGGATCGACTCCGAATCTTCAGTTGAGCTGAATACTACCCAGATTATCGAGGGACATGAATCCGATATATTTGTTCAAAACAAATCGATTCTACACGCTTCAAAATGCATCATCCAAAATGCGAAGTTTGACTTCAACATTCAGGCAGTCAACTATTCAAAAATTTATCTGTCCGAAACAATGGTCGACAACTCATTCGGTTCCAAGTTTTACAGTGAAAATAACAGCGAAATTTCATCAAATCTGGATGAAATCAGCTAAAATATGACTACCTGCAACTTTTTTGGTTACAGGTAGTTTTTTTACGGCGATAAAAAACAATCTATCCACATTCGGATAGATTGCTGTATTTCTATTATTTATTTCACAATCCCACTCACAAATTCAGTAGAAGGATAATACATGTTTTTAACAATGACATTCGCCCCTAGGCACTTCACCGCAGGACAATGACAATTGATTGATTTGGAAATATTCGAATCGAGCCATCTCTTGTAAATTTGAGTCAATGATTCATTTTTTATATTCCCGAATGCCTGACCGTCATCCGAGAAATCGGTCACCGAAATATTACCCGAGAAAATATTCAGGTTCATTCTTGAACGTCCGTCAACATCATTTCTCATTGTCGTATTCGGTGCATTGTTGATTCGGTTGATTAATGCGGTATCGCGCTCATCCCGGCTGCACGGATAGAAAGGCAATGTTCCGAATAAAACCCAAATATCTTTATTTCGGTAATCGAGGATTTCATTGATTACAGTTCTGTATTCATCCAAGCCGATCGTCTCTAAACTTTCAGCGAAATCACTGGCGTACATCGGGTGAATTTCATGACGTTTACAAAGCATTTCATTGGCTACTTCATGATGAATTTTCTCCATAAACGGCACCGTGTTGCGGTTCAGCATTGTTTCTGCGGAAACGAACATACCGCCTTTTGAGAGTTCACGTGCATTATCAAAAATATTGCGATATAAGTTCCCTCTATATTCAACTGACGGCGTTTTTTCCATCATTGCGAATCCTGTTTCAACAAATTCCTTTTCATCACACCAGTTGTGCGAAATATGCATGACATCCAGATATGGTGCAACCAGCTCATAATGGGACATCGGTAAAGTAAGGTTGGAGTTAATTTGTGTCTTAATCCCCCTGCTCTTCGCATATTTCAATAGCGGTAACAGGTTATCCTTAATTCCCTTTTTCGTTAATAGCGGTTCCCCGCCTGTAAAACTCATTGTCCGTAATGTTTCTACCTCATCCAGTTTACGAATTATTTCTTCTGCGGGGATGGCCGGTAATTCTTTCGTTAATAACGTATATCCTACTGCACAATGCGAGCATCTCATATTACATAAGTTTGTTGTTGTAAACTCAATATTAGATAATGTTAGCTTCCCATGTTGATCGATATCAATATATGGTTCCCATTCATCATGTGGTTTAAAAATTGTATTCATTTAAAGACTTCCTTTCTGCGAGTACAATTTTCTCATAAAACCGTTGGATTGGAAAGGCTATTGTTTCTATGGTATTCACAGTACTCCCGTAAAAAACAAATGGCCGCCCGAGATAAAAAATCCCGCACAGCCAATTTTTAGATTTCGATTTTTTCAGGTAATTCCGGAATATCCGATATGATATCTTCTTCGGTTAAACGCAGCTTGAATAGTTGGTATTTTTCTTCCAGATTTTGCTGTACCGACAGTTCATCCGGTTCTGCTGCAGTTGGTGTTTCATACGTAAAATCAACCTTTACAATATGATCGATCGTCTGTTGGATTTGTATTTTTTCCTGCTCCTTGACCGGCAGAACTCTTTCCAGCAATAGAGGCTCGATCGCATCTTTTAAATAGCTCTGTGCTTCGGGAATGCAATTGAACTCAGCCAGTTTATTTACAGAGGCTGTCATGCCGGACAGTTCACGAATCCGTTCCGCTTCCAAATCGCTCAGCTGATTGTGTGTTGATAATAGCCGGTTTTCCACCAGTTCGTTCAGTCGGCTTTGTACTGTATCCAGTTTTTCCAGTACAAATTGTTCGTATTTTTTTATAAATATCAGTTTCTGTTCACAATGTGTCCGGATATTGTTCAACGTTTGAATTTGCTCCATCAGAAGCGGGGTATGCTCACTCTCTTCTAACGGAAAAGCAAGCGACACCCCGGTTTGGTTTTTGAACTGCTTTTCCAGCTGTCCATATTCCATCGTGTATTCTACATGCAATTTCCGGTATTCCCGCACATTTTTTTGGTAAAGCTCTGCCATTTCCTCATACATTTCGATGAACGGATCACGTAAATAACTATGGTTTTCCAATGTCTGTAACAGCTGAAAAAGGGTTTGTACTTCTTTGAATACTTTACTGGCCGTTTCATATTGTTTTTCAAGAGAGGTGATGAGCGCTTTTTCCTGTTGAAATTGGACTACCTCACTACTCAAACCATTTTGATGCTGTATGACATATTCAAACGCCGATACATACGGTTCCCTTGCAGGAATTGTACTGATTTCCACACGGAGACGTTCCAGCCACTGTATAAACCGCTCCGTAATATGGCGCATCTTTTTTTGCTTGTTATCGATTAACTGGAACATCAGTTGTGACAGCTGTGTAATGCGGGAATCAATAAGCAGCTGGGTACTGTTCGCTATACGTGCCTGCTGTGCCTGTAAAGCCGAAACCGGTACATCTTCACCTATAAAATAGCCGTAACGTTCTTTTTCCATATCAAGAAAGGCTTCCACTTCCCCATCTACCCGGTCAATCCCGTTTACGATTAAATGGGCGGTAATTCCCTTTCGGTTCAGTTTTTCGATAAAATTCAATTCTGCTTCCGTGGCAGGTGAACCCGCCTGCAGGATCCAGAATACTTCATTGCACCGCTGTATTAGAGCTGGTGAAAAGTAAACTGCATTGTTTGCGCCTGCTTCCAGCGCTACCGAATCGACAATGGTCACTTTTTTTAATAGCTCACATGTTATATATACTTCCAGATAATCCAGGTGCTTACGAATTATTTGGGCGCTTTCCGTATTCGAAACGGTGAATAATGGGAGGCTGGCAATATTAAAAGTCACTTCCAAGCCATTTAAAAATATGGCTTTTATATACTCCTCATCCCCATATTTTATAAATGTATTGGTCCTTGTCGGTTCAGACGGGCGGTCTTCCAGCAGATTTCTTCCTATTAAACTGTTGATCACTGTTGTTTTCCCCACCCGCTCTTTTCCGAGAAAGAGCACAATCGGCTGGCTTTCTGCATCCTCTATAATCTGTTTCAAACGGGCCGTCGTATCTTTTATATAATGATTTCGAGACAGAATACTATGCAAAGGTTTTAACCGTTCAATTAATTGTTCCAACGGATTCTGTTCATCAAAGTTGTTTAGCTGTTCGCTGAATCGCTCAGTCATACGGGTCACTCCTTTACAAACAATTGTTATTCTATTATAAACGCAGTGTTTTCCGTGTGGAGCAGTAATTACGAAAATCGAAATAATTGGTTCCTCATACTTAATCATTACAGCAAAGACTAGGTAATAACACACGGAAATTTTATTGTGGCATTTGGATTTCCTCAGAATATTGCTATTGCTGGACATTGTTTGCGTGCTATTATAGTAGAAGAATATTTAAAAGGAGCTACACAGTATATGTACAATATCCGTGAGCAATGGTTTGGGAATGTACGCTCAGATGTGCTGGCAGGACTAGTTGTCGCACTCGCCCTCATCCCTGAAGCAATTGCTTTTTCTATTTTAGCCGGTGTAGATCCGATGGTCGGACTTTATGCCTCATTTGTAATCGCTGTAACAATCAGCTTTGTCGGCGGTCGTCCTGCGATGATTTCCGCAGCAACAGGAGCGATGGCCCTCGTAATCGTCTCGCTTGTAAAAGACCATGGACTGCAGTATTTACTCGCTGCAACGATTTTAACTGGAATTATTCAAATCATTTTCGGCATGCTGAAAATTGCACGCCTGATGAAGTTTATTCCGAATGCGGTCATGATCGGTTTTGTGAACTCATTGGCGATTCTGGTATTCATGGCCCAAACACCGCACTTTATCGGTGGCGACATCGTGACATGGGCATTCCTGCTTGCAACAATTGCACTTATTTACGCAATTCCTTTTGTCATTAAAGGGATCCCTGCCCCGCTCATTGCCGTAGTTATTTTATCGGCGGTAGCTATTTATTCAGGCTTTAATTTAAATACAGTCGGAGATATGGGAACAATTACACAATCATTGCCATCCTTTTTAATACCGGATATACCGTTTAATTTAGAAACGTTGATGATCATTTTACCTTATTCATTGGCTTTGGCTGTTGTCGGATTGGTGGAATCATTGCTGACAGCATCGATTTTGGACGATATGACGGCTTCTGAAAGCGATAAAAATAAAGAAGCGCGCGGACAAGGGATTGCCAATGTTATTAATGGGTTTTTTGGTGGCATGGCCGGCTGTGCGATGATCGGACAATCCGTTATTAACGTAAAATCCGGCGCACGCGGCCGACTCTCCACTTTTGTTGCTGGTGTATTTTTAATGTTTTTAATACTCGTTTTGGGTGATTATGTTGTTCAGATTCCGATGCCGGTACTTGCCGGTGTAATGGTTGTAGTATGTATTACCCAATTTGACTGGCAATCATTCAAATATGCCGTGACAGCACCGAAAAAAGATGTGTTTGTGATGCTACTGACAATCGCGGTTGTCCTCTATACACATAATTTAGCATTAGGAGTTGTCGCCGGTATTATTGTCAGCGCACTGTTTTTCGTAAACGAGATTTCACGTGTAAGTATTTCACAGGAAGGGAAAACATACTTTGTCAAAGGGCAGCTGTTCTTCGCTTCAACAGAAGGTTTTATTAATTATTTCAAAACAGTTCAAACGGAGCAGTCATCAATTATCATCGACTTCTCACTATGTAAAGTGTGGGATGACTCGGCAATCGGTGCTTTAATGAAGGTAAAAGACCAGTTGAAAGCGAAAAATATAGAAGTAACCTACTTGAATATTGATGAGTCAAGTAAACAGCTATTGAAAAAGTTAACCGGTACGACATTAATCGATTAGGAGGTGGCTTATGTATCAACATATTCTACTGGCCGCTGATGGTTCGCAAAACTCGATACGTGCGGCAAAAGAAGCTTTAAAAATAGCCCGAATAAATGCTGAAACATTGGTGACAATCATTTTTATCATTGATATGGAGAAAGCGAAAACGGATGTATTGCATTCAAGCTCCATCGAAAGTCTTTACATGGAACGCCGTCGGAAGCTCGTGCCGATCGAGGAAATGTTCAACGAGCAGCAAGTCCGTTATAAAGTGGAAATCATTCACGGCTCACCGGGACCTGAAATCATCAAATATGCCAACACGCAAAATGTCGATTTAGTGGTAATCGGCAGCCGCGGTTTAAACAGTTTGCAGGAAATGGTGCTGGGCAGCGTATCACATAAAGTGATGAAACGCGTCCAATGCCCCGCTATGCTGGTGAAATAAGGGAATATTAAAAAGAGAAATGACAAAACATTTTTAGAGCTTCTAATATGTTTTGTCTTTTTTTTTATGTATAACTGGTATAATCAGGATCAAAGGCCAGATTCAGGATGGTGGGAAGTATGTTTTTCTTAAAACCTAAACTAATTAAAAATGATAAGAAATCTATTGCGAAATTGTTATTTGAAGATGTTTCACCAGATCAATGGGATCAGGATCATTTAACAAAAGCTCATTTGGATTTTTCAATTGATAGTGTTCGTCTCGTTAATGAGTATGCTGAACGGTTAATCCATACAGAATTTGGACAGCAGCTTCTAAAAACTTTCATCTCACGGATTGGTGCCTATTTAGGCGAAGTAATAAGAAATCACAAAGACGGACAATATCGCTGGTTTGATTTTAATTCAGTAAAAGCAAATACCGTACATTTAAATAATTATGTACCGAGCATTAAAAATGAATCGGTTCTTTATTCTAAAAAAATGGATCACGTATTGTGCCCCATCTATGAAGTGAAGCTATATTTTGAAGGTAAATCCAACTATAATAATTTTTTAGCATATGTAGAACAAGCGATAAAAACCTAGAATTACCGGGGAGGAACGATTTATGTCCAATGAAGCTCTAATCATATTAGCCATAGTATCGACTGCAATATGGATTGCTGTCTCTAAAGAAGCTATAAAACCTACAAAAGAGGTTAACAGACGAAAAATGATCACTTTATTATCCGCAGGAACTTTATCGGCCATTATATTAACGGTATCCCTTTATCAGCATTTATTGTTTTAATTCTATTTGAAGTGAATGTGTAGATAGTAGAAAAAGAGTATTTTTTCAATAACGAAATCAAGAAAAGCAAAAAGGCTGTTTTACTATCTGCAGAACCGAACGAACCATAAACTTTTGATACAAATTGCCTTAAACATGCTGTCCACCGTAGTAAATATGATTAGAAAGAGGTTAGATTTATGATTATTAAAGTAGGCTTTGATTATGAAGAGGATCTAGAATATATAAAGTGTCCTGCAAAAGTTGGAAGAAATATCAATCAATTACAATGGGAATTTTGGGAATGGCTTTTTGACCGGAGTAATGACCACGGTTATTGGTTTAAATATGAAGAAGATGGCCGGGTAAATTATGGGGTATCTTATCGCACCGATGCATTTATTTATTGGCTGAATAATATAAAGTTTAAGAAAGGCAAGAATATCGCAAGGTTAATAGAAACTCCTAAGACACCGCCCAAAAAGGCAATTAGATTTTAATATTTTTCCGTCAAATCGCATTGGTCTAAAATATATTCCGCAGTTCTTGTTCGTTATTCCTCACTTCCACGTACATAATATGTTTCCCTATATGGGGGCAGAAACTCCGCATGTCCGGTTGGAGACTGCCCCTTCTTTTACCTTTTGAAACAGTGGCAATTCGTTGTATGGTCATTCACCATGCCGACTGCCTGCATATAGGAGTAGCAGATTGTGCTGCCGACAAATTTGAATCCGTCTTTTTTCAGCTGCTTGCTCATACGGTCGCTTATTTCTGTTGTAATCGGTACTTGTGCCGGTGATTCCCATGCATTAATTATCGGCTTGCCGTCAACAAATGACCAAATATAGTCTGAAAAGGAACCGTACTGTTTTTGAATAGCCAAAAAGCTTTCGGCATTTGTCACGACACTTTTGATTTTCAGCCGGTTGCGGATAATACGTTCGTCATTTCTTAATGCTTCAAGTTTTTCTTCATCATATTGTACAATCTTTTCCGCATCGAACTGATCAAATGCAGCCAAATACCCTTCTCTTCTTTTTAATATCGTCAGCCAGCTTAACCCAGCCTGTGCCCCTTCCAGACAAAGCATTTCAAAAAGCTTCCTGTCGTCATAAACGGGGACGCCCCATTCTTCGTCATGATATTTCACATAAATGGGTTCATCCAGCTTCACCCAACTGCAACGTTCCATGTCCTCACCTCTTTTTAACCACTCTAATCCAACTCGGTTGCAATCGCAATTAATATTTGTTACGCTTGCCTTACGAACGTCAGGAAGGTGATAATGTGACAAAAGAAAAAATAATCCAGGCAGCTCTGGTTAATTTCAGCGAACACGGATACAGTGGCGGATCACTGGCCCAGATTGCGGAAGAAGTAGGTATACGGAAACAATCGATCTATACGTATTTTAAAAGTAAAGATGAACTCTATTTATCGATTTCGAACCAGGCAATGGAAGCTGAGCTGTTATTTGCAAAAGAGTTTATCGCAAAACATCAACAACTTCCTGTCGAAAAAGTGTTGCTGCCATTTCTGCAGTCTTTTCAGCAACGCTTTGAATCCATCGCGGAAACTAAATTTTTCATGCGTTCCATTTTCTTAATGCCGCAGCATTTGGAGCAGCAGTTAAGTGAACAGACGTACATTTATTTGGACGAATTGGAAAGGCTATTTACGGATTATTTAAAAAAACAGCAACTGTCCGTTTCAGCGAATGACGCAGCAGTCGGCTTTTTGGCATTGCTTGATAGCCTGTATGTCGAAATGCTTTATGGCGGCAGTGAACGGTGTGAAAAGCGTTTGCAGGCGGGATGGACCATATTTTACAGAGGAATAAGAACTGAGGTGTAGACATCATGACAAAATACTGGATACTCGTCCTCTTGGCAGGCATCATCGAAATTATTTGGGCAATGGGACTGAAATACGCAAACACAGTGTGGCTATGGATCGGCGTTGCCGCATTGATTGTTGTATCGTTTTATATATTAATCATCGCAACAGAAAAACTACCGGTCGCTACCGTTTATGCGGTGTTTACAGGGATCGGTACAGCCGGTACTGTCATTGCGGAAACGGTCATTTTCAACGAGCCGTTCAGCTTCACAAAAATCGGCTTTATTGGATTATTATTAATCGGTGTCATTGGGTTAAAACTCATTTCAAATGAACCGGAAGAAGCGAGGGATGCATAATGGCTTGGGTATATTTAATTTTTGCTGGCCTTTTTGAAGTCGGCGGTGTTATCGGAATGAATAAAGTTGCCCAGAAAAAGTCATTCGGCTCCTATGCATTTCTGATCGGCTCCTTTATCTTCAGTTTCTCGCTCCTTTCATTGGCAATGAAAGAATTGCCGATGGGCGTTGCCTATGCTGTATGGACAGGGATCGGCACAGTCGGCGGTACACTTGTAGGAATGTTTATCTATAACGAATCCAAAGACTGGAAAAGGATTCTATTTATTTCGTTTATTATTATTGCGGTTGTCGGATTAAAAATTACGCAGTAGAATAGAGTTAATAGAAACAATGTGTACAATCTATGAATATTCTCATAGATTGTGCACATTGTTGTTATATTTTGGAGGCCATTGTGAGAAATTTATTTCAAGTCGTCCCAATTCCGATCAGTGGGCTAATGCTCGGACTGGTTTCATTGGGAAATTTATTTTTAAGTATGGACAAAGCCACTCTTGGTCACGTCTGTTTTTTTACAGGAATCTTTTTATTTCTATTGATCATTGGAAAACTGATTTTTGCATTTTCCAGTATCCTTGCAGAAATGCAAAATCCGATTATCGCATCCGTGTCCCCCACTTTTACGATGGGTACTTTATCGATAAGCAGCGGGTTGCACTATTACGGTGTAAGTGAATTCGTTATACATATGATCTGGATTCTTGCTGCAACGACTCAAATCTTTATTATCTTTTATTTTATTCGAACTTTTATTTGGAAAAAAAGGATTACAGTATCGGATATTTATCCAAGCTGGCTTATTATGTTTGTCGGAACTGCCGTTATCCCATTAACAGCGAGTGATCTTTCAAGCATATTCACAAAAGCGATTGTCATTTTCTCGATCTGTTCTTTCACTGTATTAGTGCCGATTCTTATTTTCCGTGTATTTATCCGAAAAGATTTGCCGGAGCCTACGATTCCGATGCTGACGATTTTAACCGCGCCCGCTTCTATCAGTTTAGCTGCCTATTTCCAGCAGTTTGAAAGTCAATTCGGGATTGTTCTGACATTATTCATTGTCGCGCAAATATTGTATCTTTTAGTACTGTCGAAATTACCGGGCGCATTACAGCTGCCTTTTTATCCAAGCTATGCTGCCTTTACGTTTCCGTTGGTTATTTCTGCTACTGCCACTTATGAAGTCATTCGTTATTTCGGACAAAACGGGATGGCGACAAGCTGGCTGGAAACGTATTTTTATTTTCAATTAACATTCTCTGCAATTATTGTTTTTTATGTTTTTTTCCGTTATATCAACTACTTGTCCGTACAGGTACGACAACAGCGCAGAGTCATTCGGGAAGAAAAAGAAGCCATTTCATAATTCTTCCGCAATAGCGAAACATTCCCCCTTTATGCATCGTATACTACATAAAGGGGGGATTTTTTTGAAAAGAATTATTTTTGCACTATTATTTATTGTACTTATCCTCGTATTAATATTCTACTGGCTTGACTATGAAATGAATGCTGCGTTAAAAAATGAGGCTGATGGGACCAATGAGTTTGCTGTCATTTTAGGCGCAAAAGTGAAACCAGGAGGCATCCCTTCCCAGTCACTTAAAAACCGTTTAGATGCCGCAGTGGATTATCTTCAAAAATATCCCGCTGTAAAAGCGATTGTTACAGGTGGCCAGGGGGCTGATGAAGATCGTACAGAAGCATCGGTCATGGCGGACTATTTAATCAAACACGGGATTGCTGAAGATCGTGTCTTATTGGAAGATCAGTCTACTACAACATATGAAAATTTGTTGTTCGCAAAAAAACTGTTGCCCGAAAATACAGCGAGCATCACGATCATTTCAAATGATTTCCACCTGAAACGCGCGACCATTCTTGCCCGAAAACTCGGTCTAAAAGCAGATGTTGTGGCAGCCCCTACGCCAAAAGTCGTCAATACAAAATCACGTATTCGCGAACGCTTGGCGATCATTAAGGCCTATACGAGAGGCCAATAATTTTACATTTGCCGTCCAATTCGTTATCGTAAAATGTAACGAACAGTTGAGGTGAATTTCAATGAAACTTAGTATATTAGATCAAGTACCAATTTCCAAAGGCATGACATCAACCGAAGCACTAGCTAATGCAGTGAAGCTCGCCCAACTTGGTGATGAGCACGGTTATGAACGAATCTGGTTTGCAGAGCACCATAACACAACTTCCCTTGCCAGCTCCGCTCCTGAAGTAACAGCTGCCTATGTCGCTGCGAAAACAGAGCGCATCCGTGTCGGAACGGGCGGCATTATGATGATGCATTATTCTCCATATAAAGTGGCCGAAGTATTTAAAACATTGGCAGCGTTGGCACCAGGCCGAATCGATTTCGGTGCAGGCCGCGCTCCAGGCGGGGATATGCCGGCAATGACCGCTCTTGCCAGCGGACGCAGACCTGACCTGACGGAACAATACGATAAACTCGAAGTAATTTTACGTTTAATGAATGAACAACGTACAGGTGAAGCGGTTTATGATAATGTTGTCGCCGCGCCTTTCAAAATACAGCTGCCGCAAAGCTGGCTGCTTGGATCAAGCGGACAAAGCGCGAAAAAAGCTGGTGAAGCGGGTGTCGGCTATTCGTTTGCCCAGTTCTTCAATGGACAAATGTCTAAAGGGATTTTCGATGCATACCGCAACAGTTTCCAGCCTTCGTACTTTATGGAACAGCCGCAAATTATTACGACATATGCAATCAGTGTAGCTGAAACGGCGGAAGAAGCGGAATACTTATCGATGCCGATGCAAATTACCCGCCTGAACTTGATGCGTGGTAAGCTTCTCACAGTGCTTTCTCCTGAAGAAGCAAATGACTATCCGCTTACTGAGATGGATAAAATGATTTTGGAGGAAAACCGTTCGCTTATGCTGATCGGTTCTGCCGAAGATGTTGCGAATCAGATTAGAGAAGAACAGGCATACTACGGCTTTGATGAAGCGATGATCAACTGTAATCTATATACGATCGATCAGCGTCTGAACAGCTACCGTCTATTAATGGAACAGTTCAAAAAATAATATAGTTTAATCAAGTAGTGCCGATTGATTCGTCAAAGGCACTACTTTTTTCGGTTAATGGCCGTTAAATTTTGAAGTGGATACCAACAAAAGCATGCAACTAAAAAGAGGCCGGGACATAACCCAAAAACACTATTTTTCTCTCAGAGAGAAAAATAGTGTTTTTTTGCTGAACGTTAAAATTGATTTCCATTCCGGGACGCTTTCCGCGGGCGTGGCCTGAGCCTGTAGTCTCAGGCGTCACGCTATTCCCGCAGGAGTCGCCCTGCATTCCAATCAATTTTTCAAATATCCGTTTTTTAATAATGTCTTTCCTCTTATTTAACGGTTATTCTACTTATGTCCCAGCCTCCTGTAATTTTCATTTAGTTTCTATTACAATCTGTTTATACTGTAGCTGTCGTTGTAACAGTTTGCGGGGCAATTTTTGCGACGATGACACTGTTTACCGCATTAATATAGGCCATTGCAGAAGCTTTTAAAATATCGGTATCTGCTGCTTTTGCGATATAGTTCTCTCCGCCGTATTCGATTATTATTTTTACTTTCCCTAACGCTTCCTGACCGCGTGATACGGAACTGATGTTGTATTCGACAAGCTTCACCTTGATTCCTGTTACATCCGCTATAGCTGAGTAAAGAGCGTCAATCGGACCGGAACCGACCGCACTTGATTTGAATACATCTTCCCCGCGTCGGATTTTTACGCTGGCTGAAGGGAAGGCAGCGTTTGAAATAATCTGTAAGTCTTCAATATCATAAAACTGATCAGAGTACGATTCCTTATTCGGATTGTTCTTCTCTGTTTTTTCATAGTAGCTTTCAACAATGACATATAAATCATGGTTGTAAACTTCTTTTTTCGAATCGGCCAGTTTCAGGAAGCTTTCAAAAATGCCTTCAAACTCTTCGTCCGTAAAGTCTGCAAAGCCAAGTTTGGAAAGCGCATTTTTCACTGCATGACGGCCAGAACGTGCTGTTAATACAAGCTCCATATCATCAAGTCCTACATCTTCCGGGTGAACGATTTCATATGCATCGCGTGATTTCAGTAGTCCGTCCTGATGGATACCCGATGAATGGGCAAAGGCATTATCACCAGTAATCGCTTTGTTCACTTGCACATCAAGTCCCATGAAGCTTGACACTAAGCGAGACGTATTCATAATTTCTTTCGTATTAATATCTGTAAACACATCGTACACATCACCGCGCGTCTTAATCGCCATCACGACTTCTTCTAATGCCGCGTTTCCGGCACGTTCGCCAATCCCGTTCATCGTTACTTCTATTTTATCAGCACCATTTTTGACCGCCGCTAACGTATTGGCAGTCGCCATACCTAAATCGTTATGACAGTGAACTGAAAGCAGTACGGAATCGTCCAGGTTTTTCATTCGGTAGTTCAGTTTGGCAATCATTTCGCCCCACTGTTCCGGCTCGGCATACCCGACTGTATCCGGTACATTGATCATCGTAGCGCCGGCTTTCATGACGGCTTCAATCGTTTTCCAAAGGTATTCAAAATCAGAGCGGGATGCATCTTCCGTTGAATATTGTACTTGCGGCAGCAGTGTTTTCGCGTATTTCACTGCATCTACTCCGATTTGCAGAATCTGGTCTTTCGATTTACTGAACTTTTTCTCCACATGAATATCAGATGTTCCTAAAACCATATGAATCATTGGATTATCTGCGTATTTCACCGCATTATATACGGAATCGATATCATTTTTCACTGCACGTGCAAGTGCTGTAATCATCATATCCGTATTTTGACCAACCTTCTGTGCCACAGCTTTTACTGCTTCAAAATCACCTTGTGAAGATGCTGGGAATCCGGCTTCGATAATATCAACACCGAGCTTTTTTAACTGCTGGGCAATTTCCACTTTTTCATATAAATTCAGTTTAGCCCCAGGTACTTGCTCACCATCACGTAATGTCGTATCAAAAACCCAAATTTTTCTGCTCATTCTCATAACCCCTTTTCTTCTCAAATGATTGTAAAACAGTAATTAAAAATAAAAAACCTCGCCTCTAGGATGAAATCCATAGAGACGAGGTTGAACTCGCGGTACCACTCTAAATTGAATGTCCATTGCTGGAACATTCCACTTAACGACAAATAGTTTGCCTGTCTTTTAACGGAGACTTCCGACTTCCCTACTTAATTTCAGGTCGTAGCTCATGGACGAGTTCAACAGTTGTATCTGCCAGTTTGCACCACCCACCGGCTCTCTTAAAGTATACAAGCTATTTACTACTTCCAGTCATTGCCTAGATATTACCTTGAAATGAAGTTTACCGGCAATGAAATAAAATGTCAACACTTATTATCAGAAAATTAAATTTTATCGCCATTGAAAATTGAATTTTTAACTATCGCATAATCAACAGTACGGATTGCAGATAATGTTTTACCGCCTGCATATGAAATAGATGACTGCAGATCTTGCTCCATTTCAGTTAGCGTATCGAAAATCGAACCTTTTGAGTCGACGTACATTTTCTTGCCTTCAACGTTTTTACGCTCGCCTTTTTGGAATTCCGATGCAGAACCGAAGTATTCTTTCACTTGTTTGCCGTCGATTTCCACTGTTTGGCCCGGTGATTCTTCATGACCTGCAAATAGTGAACCGATCATTACCATTGATGCACCGAAACGCACTGATTTGGCAATGTCGCCATGTGTACGAATACCGCCGTCCGCGATAATCGGTTTTGAAGCTGCTTTTGCACACCAGCGAAGTGCTGCCAATTGCCAGCCGCCTGTACCAAAGCCTGTTTTAATTTTCGTAATACATACTTTACCTGGTCCGATCCCAACTTTTGTCGCATCCGCACCTGCATTTTCAAGGTCACGTACTGCTTCAGGAGTACCCACATTACCTGCAATGACAAAGCTGTTCGGTAAATGCTTTTTAATATGGCCGATCATTTCGATTACTTGATTTGAATGACCGTGTGCGATATCGATCGTAATATAATCCGGTACAAGCTGAGCATCTTTCAGCTCTTCGATGAATGTATATTCTTCATCTTTTACACCCACAGAAATCGAGGCAATCAAGCCTTTGCTGTGCATATCACGGATGAATTGCGCGCGCTTTTCAGGCTGGAAACGGTGCATAATATAGAAATAGCCTTGTGCTGCCAATTTTTCTGCTAATTGCTCATCAATAATTGTTTGCATATTTGCCGGAACTACCGGAAGTTTAAATGTATGGTCACCCAAAGTTACTGTTGCATCACATTCCGTACGACTTTTCACGATGCACTTTGCTGGGATTAATTGAATATCTTCATAATCAAAAACTGTATCTATCATTTCACTACACTCCTAAATACGAACATTTTTCGTGTTTTTTATAATAATCATTCGACATCTGTTACTTTACAAAACAATGAAAACGTTGTCAACCATAAAACGAATATTTTATATAATTTCAATAAAAATGTTCGGTTTTTAAGGCCTCTCAATAAAATTCTTCATTGTAAACCCCAAAAAAATTAAATTTAGCCTTATTTATAAATAACTATTGTCCACTGACTAATCGCAATGTTTTAATAGAATTATTGAAAAGGAGTCGATGAATTGATGTTAGAGAAATGGTTGAACGTTCAGAAATAATATTGAGCTAAAAATTGGCTCAATAATCAATCATTATTGGAGCTGAAAACATTGGAACATTTATTAAACAGTATGAAAATCATCGGGGACGATACAATCCAACGCACACAATTAACACATCGTATTGAGCTTGTAAAAACCTTTCAAGTTAAGAAAGGTATGAAAGTACTTGAAATCGGATGCGGACAAGGTGACACAACCGTCGTATTGGCAGATGCGGTCGGAGAGACAGGACATGTTGTAGCCATCGATTTTGCCTCAACTGAATATGGTGCCCCGATCACGTTAGGCGAAGCAGCAGAAACAATTTCACACTCGCCTTTAGGACAGCGAATCGACTTCCACTTTGAAACGGACTTTTTGCAAATGGCGCTCGACGAGAAATTTGATGTCGTTGTACTATCCCATTGTTCATGGTATTTCGAAAGTATTGAGCTCTTAAAGAATTACATGCAAAAAATCAAGCAAGTAGCAGATCGAATCTGTTTTGCCGAGTGGGACATCGATTATACATCGGACGACCAGCGTGCCCACTTTTGTGCAGCCAATATTGCTGCGCTCTATACAGCATTTACAGAAAATGAAGGGAATATCCAAAATCTCTTTCATAAAACGCAAATAAAGGAACTCATGCTTGGCGAAGGCTGTTCGATCAATGTTGAGCAAACAGTCGATGCCAGCTATTTGCAGGACGGGGCGTGGGAAGTCGACTACAGCAATTACTTACTAAATGAATTCCCGGAAGTTCCGACTAAAATACAGTCCTTGATCCGCAGTTATGCCTATTTAATGAATGAGCAAGCAAAACCTATTCTATCGTTGAATAGTTTTGTACTGTGCGCTGATTTCTAAAATAGCCGATATCGTTTTATGATTAATAACTTGTTGGTGATTGTTTTCAACTATAGCCCAGATTACCGCCATCAAAAAAGCATGAACGTTGATTTAACAACATTCATGCTTTTTTTGTATTTTCAAGCGTCTTCTCTCTACCAAAAAATTCTCTCCAAAACGGGTTAATTTAGCTTTGCTTAGGTCAATAGAGTGTACTCTTTCGTTATAATATTCATCATCGCCAAACCAGTAGATAGTAACATCTGTAATGTACTTTAAATCATTCAAGTATTCGATAAATTCTGCCCACAAATCAAAAGTTAAATTGAATGATGTATGAACCGGTGTAGTACCATTCTTGATTTCTTTTAAAATACTAAGTATTATTTCTTCGTTTTCCAAATTAAGTACCGACCTTTCAAAATGTATTAGGGGCGTGCTAGCGCAGTAAGTTAAAACAAATTAAAAGACTATTTTAAATTTTTTATATATAAAAATGCAGCAATCTGATAGGTTTAACTAAAATGCATACTCATGACACCATGTGGCAAACTACAATCATGGAGGTGTTTATAGTGAGTACTAACAATAAAAACAATCGCAGCACCAGTGATGAGCAAGCAATAAGAAAAAATTTATCAAGGGAGCTTGATCACGAACTGGCAAACGAACCATTGACAGCTGCCGAGAGACTGAATAACAAGAAAACGAAGAAGCGGCAATAACAGCATGCCCCCATCTAAAGCAAGTTGGGGGCTATTTGCTATTTACTATAACAAAAAAACGGCACTAGCTTTTCTGATGTTATCTCATACAAGCTACAAGCCGTTGCTATTTTCCCGATCATTTCCTTCCTTTTTATCTCCAATGTATTTCCAAAGATGATATGTACACCAAAATAATGTCGGAAAAATAAGAAGTGAAAGTGATGAAACATACGGCTTTTCAAAAAAATCACTTGGTGTAAAATAAATGTACAGGACTAAGATGATTAGGAATGGAACTAAAAGAATCCAGTAACGTATGTCTTTAAAAGTATTAAAACTCCCCATACGATTCCCCTTTTCATAACATGTGATATTTCGATTAATCCAACGCATAAAACCAAAAATAAATTGTACTTTCTACTTTCATTGCATTTAATATACCGAAATAAAATCAATTCTTCCACAAAATGCCGGTTTTAAACAACAGAAAGGTACGAATATTGTTCAGTCAACATTCGCACCTTTTATTCGCTTCGATTATTTAACACCGTTTTCTAAAATTTTAAACGTCCCCTTAACACAATCGATCTCTGCTTTTGCACCATAAGGTAAAATAAATTTTGGTTCAGTATGACCGAAATTCATGTTGTATAGTACAGGCAGATTTTCTAAATCGAGTTCTTTCATTACTTGATGAATTACCTCTTTATATTCTTCATAGTACTTCTCATCCTGCGGTTTTCCGAAAATGATGCCATTTGCTTTTTGTAAAATGCCCTGCGCAGCGTAATTTCGCAGCCAATATTTAATAAGATTCGGGTCAGGGTATTCTTCAGATGTTTCAAAGAAAAGGATGCTATTCTCCCAATATTCTTTTTCCGGCCAAATGTCAGTTCCCTTTGCAAACTCCAAAACTTCAATACAACCGCCTATTAAAAACCCTTGCGCTACACCAGTACCCTGAAGTACTTCATAACCTGAATTTTTCCGCATATTCCTGCGACGGTTTTTATTTTCTTCTGTCCATTCCAAACGCTCACTCGTCCATTCGTTTGCAGGCTGGATCTCACCAATGATCTCACCCGAGAATAGTGTCCGGTTTACCATTTCAACCGTATAAGGATCCATCTGCACATTTTCAGCAAAATCGGTTAAGATGGCCGGACCATAAAATGAAGTGATGCCCGCTTTATGACAAAATAAATGGGAAATCGTCACATCCGAATAACCCATAAATATTTTCGGATTTTTGCGTATAACATCAAAATCAATAAAAGGGAGCAGGCGGATATTATCTTCCCCTCCAATATTTGCAATGATTCCTTTGATCTGTTCATCCTTAAATGCAGTCATTAAATCCTCTGCACGAGAATGTGGGTTTTGATAAAGGCATTCTTCAACTTTCAAGCTGTTGGGCATTGGGATTACCTCGAGTCCAAACACTTCCTCCAATCGCTTAACCCCTTGTTCATAGCGCCATTTAAGTGCAGGTTCACCCGCACCACCCCAAGAAGGACTAACTGCAGCAATCCGGTCTCCCGCAGTAATTTTTCAGGTTTAATTAACATCTCACTCACCTCTACAAATCCGATTTTTATATATAGAAATTTAATTCTATAGAAATACTTTGCTGCCCAATTCACAAAGCGACTATAATTTCTTCCAATGATCGGCCATTTCTTCGTAATATGTATCTGTCCAATGGTATGGCTGCAATTCCTTTAATGTTTTATAAATCACAGCTTGGGTTTCATTTGAAATCGCACATTGTACTTGAGGTCCCCAGTAAAATAGGCGTTCCTGGCAAATACCACAAGGCGAAAGTACTTTTAATGGTAAAAGTTCATCTTCCCTTGCCAGGCAAATACTATGTGTAACTTTTTTATTGAACTTATGGGCTTCTAAAATCGCACCCGTTTCCATACAAAGAGCGGTTGAATCATTGATCATTTCTGGTGCCACACTTGTATAGATTGTCCCGTCTTCTACACGAACCGCTGCTGCACCACCCCATCCACTCGGATATCGTACATCGACTAATTCTTTTACAGCATTATATAGTTCCTTATCTACCATTGATTTTCAGCTCCTTATCTTCTTTTAATAATCCGACCAAATCATTTAACTTTCCGCAATATTCTTTAGGTCTTCACGTCAACCCAAATTAGTTCTTTTAGTTTGTATTACATACTATTTCGACAAAATATACCTTCATACCTTTAGATTTTTTGGAAATGAGCTTGCTATAAATGATTTATATTGTAAAATTTAGAAAATACATATAGTTATAGGCGGTGTGAAAAGATGGAGAACTTCCCCATTGTGAAACAGTATAGTTATGAATATCAAACGCAAGTTGCAGATTTAATTCTTCATATTCAGCAGCAGGAATACAACATTCCGATAACAAGGGATGATCAGCCTGATTTGTTTAAAATAGAAGAATTTTATCAGACAGGGAACGGAAACTTTTGGGTGGCTATTTATAATGACAAAGTAGTTGGCACAATAAGTCTTTTAGATATAGGTAATAATCGCGTTGCCTTAAGGAAGATGTTTGTTGATAAAAATTATCGCGGAACAAAATTTAAAACCGCAAGTCTTTTATTAAATACTGCACTCGAGTGGGCAAAAGAACACTCAGTAGAAGTTATCTATCTAGGAACTACCCCGCAATTTCTGGCCGCTCACCGATTTTATGAAAAGAATGGATTTACAAGAATTAATCCTAGCGATTTACCTGACAGTTTCCCTGTATTACAAGTGGATAAATTATTTTATCAGTATTTCGTTCAATAGGTTAGAAGGTATATTTAGAGGGAGAAAGAAGGCATCCGCAATCCCTCTTCAAGAAGTGCGAATGTTAAAATGAATTTACAAGAAAGGAGAAGTTGTCCTTGAATAAAAATAAAATAAATCTGGCTATCGCTATTGTTGGAAGTATTCTCATTCTATCAATTAGTGGTTTACTGTTTAACCAAATACATAAGAATCATCAAGCAAATGAACTTATTATCGAAAAATGCTTTGAAAACTTCGATAAAGCGGAAAAAGTGTTAATCACGAAAAAGGATTTTTGGTCTCCCGTGACTTGTGAAAAAAAATAGTATAAATTCCTGTTACTCAGCGATTTGTCCAAGTAATAATAGAAGGCGCAATTCTTATTTAAGAAATGTGCCTTCTATTTCTTTTTCTTTCTAAAAATATCGGCGCTATATTTAATAAGACCGAAACAATAGTTAAAAACCATAATGCCCTTTCCATACTTGGCACTACATCTTCTATAGCTGCCCAATCATTTACCTCTACCCAATTCGTTATCAGAGTGTATTCGGCACAAAGTGTTAATGCTGTAAACGATAATCCCATTGCCATTGCAAGTTTATAATCTTTACCTGTCATGTACAAATACAGGTTTGCAAAAGTTGCTGCTATCGCAATAAGACCTATTATAAACCACATAATGATGCCACCTCCCCATATCCTTCCATTTCTAGTATAGACATGAATTGTAATAATATGGTTCCCGAAGCTTTAATATGTCGGTGAATAAATTCTCCCGGTATCCGTATCAATCACAAATTCCACCCGAACCGATGCATCATACGGAATTTGGGTAAATTGATAAGATGTACACAAAAACTGCGTCATTTCTTTACTTGAGGTTGCCTGCTTTTTTGCTTGTCTATAAATTATGTTTAACTGCTTTAATGTATAGATTGGTCCAGTTAACAGCACTTGCTGATCATACCCATCCACTTCAACTAACATTTTTAATCACTGCTGGTTGCTAGCCAGCCTTATAGCTTAAATTTTAGGCATCACGGAGCCTATTGCCTACAGTATTTCCCCTCTTGCCACCTCTTCGTATTCTGGATGTCCATGCTGCATGCAGCCAAATAGCTGACAGCCGCCGTTAGGATACATATCATAGTCAAAGGGCGGTACAACACCGTTTTCCAAGCGCGGCCATAGCATTTCGAGAGTTTGCTGCTGTTCGGTTAATTCTTTTATGCACTCGTCACGATCCTGCGCTGTCCAATGCTCTTCCAGCTCTCTTTCTTGCTCATCAATTTGTTCTTCTTTATTCTGTTGAATTGCTTGTTGGATAATTGCGCGGCAAGTGTCGTAGTCCTTTAATTTCCACAGGGTATATGCATAGCGACTGACGATATAAGGTGCAAGGTAACAGCTGTTCCATTCTTTTTCAAACTGCACTCGTGCTTCGTTGTAACAACCAAGTTCTATGTAAACATCCGCAATTTCTATCGCACCTGTGTAATCATCCGCTTCTTCATTCCAATTGGCTAAAAGTGCCTTCGCCTTATCAATATGACCTGCATTCAGCCAACTTACGACCTCGTGTAATTGCGTCAAGCCTGAATCACCTTCACAGCACGAAAAGACTGTCGCTGCCTGCTCAAACTCACCGAGATGAAAATGCGCCATTGCTAAATTATAGGTCGCTTCCTCCGTCTCATTAAACATGAGTGCCTTCTGTAAATAGTTTTTAGCTTTCTCGTACTGCCTGTTATGTAACGCGATTTCACCGAGCATCATATATGGAAATGAAGACTTCGGGTTAAGGACAAGCGCTTGCTCTAATAATGCCCTTGCATCATCCCGATTCTCTTCTTCACGCAGCATTAACCATGCCAAATTATTAAGACTCTGAACAGACGGTGTTTCTCTTGCCAGCTTTTTAAATAGTGAAAAGGCCTCATCATAATTATTTTCTTCCAACAGCATAATCGCTCTCTTATTTTCCGAAATGACGTTCTCCCACCTCTCTGCAACTAATTGACACAAATAGTCGAGTATCGTTAACCGGTTGCCCTGACCTGCGATCGTCCTTATTCTAGACGTTCAAACTGCTATATAAATATAGAGATACAGATGAATATAGAGAAAATTAAACAAGCACTCCATACACACCCCAATATCTTTTGATTATGTATATTTTTCCCTTGATGTAACTTTTCCAGGAGCTGAACTAAATTTAGAAACCACAAGACCGAGAACAGTAAAGCACCTGCCAGATATAAAATTTCCATATTAGCATCATCCCTTTACAATAAATAATTTTAACCCTTTTCCAGGACGTAATCTCCTATTTAAAAACGGACCGGCATGAGTCCGGTAAATTACCGAAAACATGCCAGCCAGTTAGCTGCATATAAAAACTGTAACTTTAAGGGGACGACCGAATCGTCCCCTTATTGAAAGTCTTAAGTTAATCTTAGCTAAAGCTTTTAATTTGATTTTCAGTAATCCCTTTAATTAATCCCAGTTCACTCATCAAAAATTGATGTGTGTTATTTAACATTTCTTTTTCGCTTGTATTTAGTGCATTTTCTTCTTTCATACGCAATAAATCGCGTACAACTTCAGCACATTCCAGTATTTTACCCGTTTTTACTTTGTCCGTGTTCACTTTATACCTTTGTCTCCACGGCAATAATTCATCGGTTTTTCCATGCTGAAAAATATGAATGATGTGTTTCAAATCAATAATATTAGTAACAGGACGAATACTTGAATTCGATATTTTATCCTTAGGGATTGTGATTTGCACATTGCCGATTGTCATTTTTATGACAAAACACTGTTGCTTTTCCCCTAATATTTCCTTTTCTTCTACGGCTTTAATGATACCTGCTCCGTGCATTGGATAAATAATGTTTTCACCAATTTGAAACAAATAATCCACCTCCATGTTTGGCAACCATAAGGTAACCTACTTAACCTTAACATGTAAATGGATTTTTAACAAATTTTTAATAATATCATAAACATTATTAAAGTGTCAAATATTTATAAAGCGATAAAATTATTGAATGGAGAGGTTCTTTTTAAGATTTGAACCCTTCTATACTCAAAATCTATTCTACCTTGGATACTGCTTCAATCTATTGGATTTCCTATTGGTTTAAAAATTTCACCATCTGTTGTTTGTACTTTCAATGATCCGTTTATTTCATTAAGACCTATTTGTACAATAGGTACTTTATCATCTTCCCCACCATCTACAAATTTCAAAATAATTTCAGTAGAGCCCCATTTACTCACACTTTCCACTTCAATCTTTTTGCCAAGATATTTTTCCCCCAGCAATAAAGTAATTGCTTTACTTCCTTCAGAAATAGTCGAAATCCGATAACGTTCTGTTTCTACTGGGGCAGCACTTGCCTGTTCAATAATCCAATATCCTTCTTGTGAAAATATGGATAGCCCGATTATTGCAAAAAATAGAACAGGTAAAAGCACTAAACTGATTTTATCTTTTTTATTAAGATGTTGTGATTCTTTATTACGTATTAATAAAGGTAAAAGTAATGTCCCGAAAACACTAACTATAAAAAAGCCTCCTGCTAAAAACAAATAACCCATCCCTTCAAATCCTCCAACAAGGAATAGGCTGTACGCAACAATCAATCCCGAAAAGAGAAAGGTGACGACGGGTGCCAAATAGTATTTGCCGCTCCTTTTTGAAGCAATAAAAACAAACGAAAAAAACAGAACACCTAAAAACAATCCAACCAACATGATTATATAGGCCATATTAGCACCTCCATTTATAAAAATAACTGCAATACTTTTGCTGAAAATAAAATAATCACTAAATCAGTCCCCAAGGATAACCAGACCCATTTTTTATTGAAGAAAGTAAATGTAAATACCAGTAGAAATATGGCAGCGGGTATATAAAACAGAAAGATTCCTGATTGAATGTACTCCACCAATGATGCTACAGACTCCGCGCCATAATAGTTAAAGCTGGAGTAAACAATGTAAAACAAAATTATCGCTCTTACAGTAATCAGTAATAACTTCAACCCATTATTAAACTGCACTAATTTTTTTAAGGGTTTCAACTCTACATCTTCTGAGTAATCATGCTTTGGCAAATTTTCATTAAAGTTTTCTGTGCTATCATATAATTTTTTGCAATCTTCACAGTTTGTGATATGTTCTAAAATAACCTGTCTTGGTTCTTCATCCAAGTCATTAATTATGGGTATCAACTCTAGAGATAAAAGATGTATTTTATTAAAAGAATCCATAGAACTACCTCGCTTTAATCATTCTTTTCCTCATTCTGAACACTATCGATTTTATTGTAGAAACTGGTATATTTAATAGATCGCCAATTTCATTATAGTCATAGCCATAATATTCTTTTGCTATAATAATTGCTTTTTCAGAAGTGGATAGCTTGCCTAAAATTGTTTCCAGTTCGTTGTTTATTGTTGTACTTATTTCGGGCGTGTAATTGTCGACCAACAGCGTTTCTATAATATTCTCATCTTGAAGCAACTCAGGCTTCTTCTTTTTATAGTAATCAAGCAAAGTGTTTTTAACCCCTGTTATTAACCAGCTCCTCATATACTTAACTTCTGTAACTACTGAGGGTGAAACTAAAATTTTTGTAAAAAAATCTTGAATAATATCATCAGCTATTGCGTCACTTTTAGTAAGACCTATCAGAAAGTTTCTCAGGTACGTATAATGCTCATTGTATATTTCTTCAATAAGAACTAAAGGATTCATTTTAGACATTTTTTAATCTCCCTGAACCATTTTCCCTTCAAAAGTGAGACGACTGGGCAACTTTGAAAGTTGCTTTTATTTCCTCCATTTAGAAAAATGTGTTAAATCTATTTTAAAAACAGCAAAAGGCGCAAGGATAGTTGAATACCTTGCACCTGTTTTTTTATTCTCAAATAGTTCAGTTAACTTAATCATAAGGAATATGTATAAAATTCCATACAGCATTTATTGTATTGCACAGTCCATTATTTTCTGATAAAGTCTATTCCAATTTAGATAATAGTCGAAAATATCATTAGGGTCTATAAAGATACGTCGGGTAGATTCATATCTTCCTTCAAACGGCAACAATTTTGCGATATTCATTTTGTAGAAAACCTGATAACCGATTTTAGGATACGGACTGCCTTCTGTCCACATTAGATTTTCACAATGGTCAACAATTACATACCCTAATAACTCACATTCCCCTTCAATATACGCTTCTTCCAAAGCTTCACGTTTAAAGCATTCCTCTGGAGTTTCCTCTGGTTCGATGTGTCCTCCAGGAAAATCCCACCCTCGATTCTTTAAGTCGACTAGTAACAGTTGGTCTCCTTGAAAACAGAAACCATGTACACTTGTTATTAAATTATGTTGAGGAAGTAACGTATTTTCTTCCCAAGTTAATTTAACTCTTGATTCTCCCCAATTAACATAAGTTGTCGTCATTTTTCTCCTCCCTAGAAACCTTTATCTGAATAATAGATTTTATCGGTGTCCATCTTTCCTTGCCTGGATATAACCATAATAAACACAAGTCCCATGAGTCGATAAATCTTTCACTTCCATACCGCAGCTCTCATAAAATTTGAAATTATTTGCTGAAGTGTGTGCAAACCAATCCCCATGCGGAAGTTTTTGAATACATAACTCCACAAGTTTTTTACCTATCCCTTTGCCCCTATATTCTGATAAAACGACTAAATCCATAATATTTGCTACCATGATTTGATCGGATATCACTCGGACCATCGCAATCATTCTCTCATTTCCCCAAACTGTAAATGCCCATGTTGAATTTTTGAAGATTAGTGAATACTTTTCTTTTTGCCACGATGGAAGATTTTTTGCCCATCCAGCGTCTTTAAACAAGGACTCAACAAAATCAGCCGGAATCCCTTCAGTGCCTTCCCTTATTACGAAGCCATTGAAATATTGATACAATTGAGTTCCCCCTTCGTTTTTTTAGCTCATATTTTAAAATATAGAAATTTCTATAGTATGAATTAAAGCTCAATCCTAAAATAACAGTGTATATTGTTTAATCATTTGAAATTCAAGCTCTCTAGTGACTATATTTGATTCTGCATCTAATATTTTCATTTCCATTATTGTTTTGTCCCACTCTTTTAAATAGGAACGCTGTACGCGTTTTTGAAAACTTCTAACCCCGGAAACTTTATCTAAATATAGCGGTCTATCTGCAGTAAGATTATAGATACTTTCATCAATTTGCCATTGACCGAATTGAATATATACTTTTTCACCCGTTTTATTTTTTGTATCAAAACTAAAAACCATTTCTTCAGTTGTTTCATTAAAATGAACACCGGTTATTTTCAGATAAAAATTACTATCATCCATCAACAACAGTTGTATACCTTCATATTCTTTTTCATCTCCAACAAATTGCCGCCACTGTTCATCAGTCCATGTGTCCATTTTAGATGTATCAAATGTTTTCATTGGTAAAACAACATTAATAACCTCTTTCGAAATCCCCATACACAACCTCCCCAATATTTGGTACTTAAAGTATCTCACAGTTAAGTACATTATTTCACTTTCTGAGGAGCGTAATAGTCTCGATTAAATTATTGATTGGAATTCCATTCATAAAGAATATCGGGTAAATTTTCTTCATTTTCGTGCCCTCTGGATTTGATTTTAAAGCCGTTCTTTTCATAAAATCTGCGTGCGGGGTCATTTACTTCAAATGTATATAAGGTTAATTTCCCACTTGACTGTTCTTTTGCCTTATCCAGTAATGTTTGACCTATACCAAATCCTTGATATTCAATATGAATGTAAAGTTGGCTGATTTCCCTTTCATTATAGGCGATCATACCAACCACTTTGTCATCCATTAGGACGATATCAATTTGGTACTGCTCACGTAATACATTATTCAGAAAATATATATGACTTTCAAAGCTATGCCCTTCTTTCTGACCAATTGCCCGTTCCTTGCTGTCTCGCCACATCCTTACTGTCTGTTCAGCATATTTCGGAATATATTGCGTTATAATTAAATTATGCGGGGTCATTTTATTACCTCCATATTGTTTTCACTCGCGCATGCTCGAGCAGTTATACACTTTGTTTCTTTTTAATGAAAGTGTAGATATTTAAAATAACTCCGATAAAAAACAGGACTATTGCATTGAATGCCAGAACTATCGCAATAAACCCTCCTGCAATTGCGATTCCTTCTGCTGTATTATCCGGATCGGTATTGGTTCTTTTGAAATAATCAATTCCTAACGCTACAAAACTATAAGCGATCACCGGAACTGTAAGGGCTATAATGATTGCCGATGCCCATAAAGGGAATTTCTTTTTACGGTATACATACACTGCCAATCCATCACAAATTAAAATAGTTACTATTATAACGAGCCACATGATAGAATCTCCACCCATAATAATCCTCCCTCTTAACTTTCACTTAGCTTACGGCTTTTAAGTAAATTGAGAACTAAATAAGAAATGATTAATATTATTCCGATCAGAAATGCTATTAGGAAGCCAAATGTCCCATTTAAACCAACCCATCCGATAGTGAACGTAAGGAAAAATAGTTGATAGCATAAACCAGCTATTATTATTGCAAGGGGTACATTGAATGGAAATAAGAATTTCCAGGCAAAACCTAAAAAGGAAGCTGACAATAGTATTATAACTAACAGGATTATGTGGATTATCCCCCAACGGAATCCTGCGCGAGACTGCCCTTCTTCACCAAAGGCAACCTGTGTATTTAAGTCATACAGCGTAAACCCGGCCGTAAAAATTCCGACCATTAAAATTATTGTGAATGTCACCCAGTTTATCGTTTTTAGCGTATTTTTGCTTTTCATTTTTCCTCCTGAACTTTAGATTTTTATTTACTTTCCAAAAAGAAAAAGGCCACTCTGATATTTTGTTCTGCAAAACTGCTTAATGCTGAAGATTGATCCCACTTTTATAACAAGACTATCTCTTTCTATTACCATTTTACAATCAATAACCAGAATTTACCTGAATTATTCTTAAAAGAATGTCAGGCTCATTTACGGAATGGTAAGAACAAAAAAACGACAACCCGTTAAACCTGGATTGTCGTCTTTATACTTGTATGATTTAATATTTAAACAGCATTGCTACCATTTCGTGACCAGCTCCGATAGTCCAGAATAATACAATGTCACCACGTTTAATGCGGCCTGTTTCAATTCCTTCATTTAAGCAAATGAAAGGACTGCTAGTTGACGTATAGCCGTATCTGTCCCCTACATATATAATCTTTTCTTCAGGAATACTAAAGTGATTTTGTATTTTCAAGATGTTCGATAGGGCAAATTGCGATAAGCAAAACGAATTAACATCTTCAATATTTAACCCGTTATCTTTCAAAAGTTGCTCAATCATCTCACATGCGACCGGAATTGCCATCGCACCGTCAAACGGTGTAAAAACGATATGCTCTTTCTTGCCGATTGTTTGAGAAAAGCCTTCCTTTGGATAAATTATGTTGTTTCTATTCGCTGAATCGACTTCGTATACCGCATCAATAAAACCTGTATCTTCGTCTGCCGTCTTTTCCAGAATAACGGCAGCTGCTGCATCTGAAAAATTGGCATATGTAAATGCCTGTTCGGGATTGGAAATTAAACTGTTAGCGTCAGAACCAATAATTAGCGCGCGGTTAATACGTCGGTTTGACAGCATATAATGTGAAGCATTTTCCACTGCGACCGTCATACCAGCGCAATTGGCATTACTGTCAAACATCATTGTATGACTTGCCCCGCCAATTTCATGGTGCACAAACATCGCATTTGTTGGTAACGTATGCTCGGGCACTTGTGTTGAAAACACAATCATATCAATATCTTTTCCCGTTAATTGGGCCTTTGCTAAAACTCGCTTAGCCGCTTCAATTCCCATTGTCAGGGAATTTTCATTGTTGTCGATAATATAACGTTCATTTCTTCCCATCGAATTCAGGAAACCGGTAATATCTTCCCCTTGCGCTTTAAAATGCTCTAAGTAAAACTCATTCGCCACTAAATTTTCAGGATGATAAACAGCAACATTATTTATTTTTATATTCGTCATGCTATGTATTAACTCCTTACTGAACTTATTTTGTTAGATTTTAGTTGATTGATTCAACTGTTGCATTTGTTAGTCCAGCGGCTTTTGCAAGACGACTTAATTGCATTTTTAACGTTAAATTATTTTCTACTGTAAATTTCACTTGTTTAAAACCTGTTGTTTTATACATTTTCATGACTTCCGTTAAATTCGCTGTCATATCAGCATTCAGTAATTGCATTTGTGTACAATCCACTTCCAGATCAAATGCAGATGGTGTGATGGCTTTCATTTTAGAGTTATAGTCTGCAACAAATGCATTCGCATCTTCCATTGTCATCTTGCCATTCACAGAAATGTCTACTACTTTTCGCACTGTGTTTACTTGAATACCTGTTTTTTTCATGATTAATTCTCCCGTTACGTTAGTTGTATTTTTAATGATTTATAATATGTATAAAGATACATTAATTATAGGACGATAGAATTATATCAAGATAAATTACAAAACAACAATAGAAATATCAAATTTCCTCCACCTCCACTTCAAAATAGTATTATTAAACTAAATAAAAATATTCACATTGGTAATTTAGTTCTAACTATAAAATGCGTATCAGTTTAATTAGTTGAAAAATCAGTAATTTTTAACCTATTCGAAATCCTTCTCATCATTTCTTCCTAAAACAGGAGCAATTAACTAAATCATTAAAGAACAGCATTTACAGACATACTGGCATTCAAAAAAATCTAAAAAATTTTGAAACTATTTCCCGGTTTTTCCGTCTGTACGGGGCATTTCGAAATAAAGGAGATTAAACGATGAAGAAAATACTTCCATTCATTAGCGGGCTTGCACTGGCATGCAGCTTGCCTATAGGCGTAGCAGCAAACACAAAGCAATTTTCTGACATATCAACACAATACTTTGCCGAGGCGGTTTATGATTTAGCTGAGCGCAATATTATTGGCGGCTATGCAGATGGAACATTTAAGCCTGGAAATTCTATTACACGCGGACAGGCCGCAGCCATTATTGTAAAAATGTTAAAATTTGATACATCCAAGGTAAAAAATCCAGGCTTTAAAGATGTCTCAACAAACAATGGCTATTATAAGGCGATTGCGACACTTGCACAAAAAGGCATTATTGGCGGTTACAGTGATGGGCGTTACGGGCCGAATGATCCGATAAAACGTGGACAAATAGCATCCATTATTGTGAAAGCATTTGATTTACCACGCTCAACAAATATTGAAAATCCCTTTAAAGATTTAGAAATTTCCTACTTACCGTCACATGGAGATAATATTTTAGTTCTCTATAAGCTTGGTATAGTTGGTGGAACATCAAAGGACAAATTCAGCCCAAATGCATATGTGACAAGAGGCCAAGCTGCAACAATGCTTCAAAAAACCGAGCAGACAAAAATACCAATGACTGTGTTAAAAGCAAGCGACTTTGAATTAGACGCTCTTTCCTGGATTACACCAGACCAAATAAATAAAGACGTGTATGAAGGAATACTCGTAAAAGGGAAAGCCCAGTCTACACTTTATCCAGAAAATACAATGCAGCTCGTTCCCTTAAAAGAAGGGACATCCACACTCATTGTCCGTGGCACAAAAGCGAATAAAGAAGTAAACAAAAAATACTATGTACACGTGAAAGAAGAAAATGGTGAGCTCAAGCCAACATTAAAGCAAACTGATGATTATTTACCGACAAAGGTCGACTTATCGTTATATGAATTAACTAATAAGACCGTTAATAACATAACGCTGTCTACAATGGAGGGGCAAAGGTTATCGGACAACGTACCATTCGAAAAATATAATGATTACTACGTTTCAGTTGTGATCGATAAACCTGGTCAATATATCGCAACGCTCGAACTTGCGGACGGTCAGCACATCCGCTACGCAATTGAGGCTAAAACGAATCCTGACAGCTTTTTCTATACAATTGAGACATTAAAAGAGCAGCTTTCCGATACGTACACAGAATTAACACCAAACATCGGAAAACACAAAATCACCACGAAAAACTACGAGCAAATTGCAAGTATTACACGAGGTCCCGGCACAAACATCTTCCATGCCGAGCTCACAGGCAAAAAAGAAGGATCAGTTATTATGGAATATGAAAATAGTATTGTAATGGAAACTGCCGTTCAAACCGGCCTAAGTGTCGTTGTCAAAAAAATTGGAGTTATTTGGAATGTAGATATTGGGTTTATCGGATTTACTACGGATATGTGATCACTGTTTGGTATGTAAAGTTCTAAGACCATTCCTTCATCAGGAAGTAAGTATTTGTCGAATGGAACGAATGCGACATATTGAAAATATAAATCAAGAGGAATAAATTATGAATAAGATAAGAAAAGCAAAGGTCGAGGATGTAACGACACTGACAGAAATAGCTTTTAAAGCAAAAGGATATTGGGGTTATTCTGATGATTTTATGAAAGCATGGAAAGATGCTTTAACAATCACAGTGGACGATATCCAATCAAAAGTGGTTTATCTGCTAGAAGATGATATGGCTATAAAGGGGTTCTATTGTTTATGTATCGAAACGAATGAATTAGAAACCTTATTTGTAGCCCCTACATACATAGGACAAGGGTTAGGAAAAAGATTATGGAATGATATTTTACTGAAGGCCAAAGAATATGGAGTAAGTAGCTTCCAATTTAAAAGTGATCCAAATGAATATGAATTCTACATAAAAATGGGTGCAAAAAGAATAATTTATGTTGAATCAACAGTTATACCGGGGAGAATATACCCTCTTATGGAATATGCGCTTGCTCATCTTCCAACAAAATAACGTTTCCATATAAAAGTTTGGGAATGCAGCTTTAGGGCACGAATATTGTTTTATCAACTTTTCGTGCCTATTTTTTTAATAGAAATCCGATTGTTTTGTAGAAAAATCCCCAATTTATTTGAATAAGCTATTATTCTTTGAGTTATTGTGGATCAATATCTATTTCACCTAAAATTGAATTTATTTGTCAATTTCTTTATACATGTTGATACCTGCTACTTGAAAACCCAGGTTATTATACAAATTTATTGCATGTTCATTGTTTCCGAAAACATGTAATTTTAAAAAAGCAATTTTACGAGCAGTTAAAAGGAATTCAATTTCAGTCATCACCTTTTTTCCAATCCCTTTAGAACGAAACTCTTCTTTGAGGTAAATTTCATATAAAAAGGCACTTTTGCTTTCTTCTACTATTTTAATCCATACATAACCAACCACTTTTTCACTTTCTATAATATTAAAGAATTCATGGTTTTCAGTGTTGAATCCGTTTGGCAAATACCCTTTTATCGCTTTTTCCGCTCTAATAAAAGAAGTTTCATTTATTATTTCAAATGTATTTTCTTCAAGAGTATAAGCATACCTCTCCGTTTTATCTTTTACGTATGTATCGAATTCATCTTTATTCATAGGTATTAACCGCACCACATACTTAAACAACTTCACGCCCCCTTATATTTTAACAACCACGAACTAAACTTTTAGTATTTCTCGATTTTAATAGTTATTTTTACTCTCTCTTCGCTATTTGTTTCTGTTTCAGAAATATTCTTGACGGAGTCCTCCACTATTTGTTGAATCAACGTAGTTCTGGTTACTTTAACGGAATAATTTCGAATAAGTTCCATTAAAGGAAAATGTACCTGTATATTAATATAAAGCGAATATTATTTCCTCTTGCTATCCCTATCACTAAACAATCTTGCAGCAAAAGAAATCCCTCCAATCCAATTAGCTGAATTGAAGGGAATCTTTTAAGAATTTATAAACGCGGATCGATTGTATCGCTTTCTAACGCAAGTGTCGCAAGTGCACATTCATGTACACGGTTGCTGCTTTCCAAACTTACAAAGCGTGAAATACCTTCCATCCCTAATTTAAATTCCAATAAAGCATTCTTCATTTTGCGGGAAGGGTTACGCTGTTTTAACTTCTTCATCGTAACATCATTTGTATAGTCCATGCCATAAATGATTCGTAAATATTCACGGCCACGCACTTTTATAGCCGGTTGCAGTAATTTTCCATTATGATAAGCGAGGAAATCAAATGGCTTAATAACAATACCTTCGTGACCATTTTCAGTCATGTCCTTCCACCAATTCATTACTTCCTGCTCATCCTGCTCGCTTTCAATCAAACGGTATTCTGTCTCTATAAATAGCGAGCTGTTTTCGGCCAAATACGTATTCATTTTCATATGCCAGCTATGAGACTGGTGGAAGTTTGTTGATGAGCTATGTGCAAGGATATGGAACGGTGCTATTTGTATGCCTGAAAGCTCATTCGTTGGCCAGCAATAGTTTCTGAAAACAGCGTCGAAGCGTGCAGCATTTTTATATTTATCGGTATATTCCTCCATCCAGCTTGTCACGTTCACATGCTCTGTTGCTTTCAACTTTTCAATAAGTTTATAGCGATCCATCAACGCATTTTCAGCGACCGTTTCATATTGTTGATCGATTAAGCTTTGTGCTTTTAAATTCCAAGGTAAAATTTCGGCGTCCATTAAGACGAAATTCGTATTAAATTGCTCGAAGTAATTTTTACCGACTAGCTCAGCATGAATTTTCTCCACCATCTGTTGCTGCTCTTTTTGTTCAAAAAAGGCGCGGCCTGTACGTGTTGTAATGTAGCCCAGGCTTTCGCTGTTAATGAGCTCTTTTGCAACTTCTTTATTTTTTGCAACAAAGATAACAGCGCGGCTGCCCATATGTTTCTTCTGGGCAATCATTTTTAGAATACCGTTTTTCTTATAGTAATTAAACGCCTCTGCTGGATGTTCCAAGTAATCCGGTAACGCTGATGTTTGGGGTGTTGGACTCATTGTTGGCGGGATGTAAATTACCTGCTCCAAAGGCAATGTATAGTGAGAAAATGTATCCATTGCTGCCAATGCATTTTCTTTCGGGATTGTTATTTGATCCCCGCTCGTTGTATGAACCGCAAAGCCATTTATAAATTGAGCAACATTTGGCGGGCTGAACCGCTTATTTTTCGCCTCTAAAATAGGGTTGTCCTCAGTCCCGGCATAATTTGCGAATGCCTTCACACTTTTGAATGTCTGCTCAGGATATTGAAATGCCGTAAGCTCCCCGCCGAATACAACACCTTGGTCAATATTAATTGTTCGGTTTGCTTTAAACGGCTGTACTTTCACATCATGTCCCCAAATGATCAGCTCGCTCGTTTTATGCTGTGAAAACCAGTCACCGCGAACAGGTTTACTGGACCTGTCCGTTTGCTGAATATCTCCGTAACGGCAAAAATCGGAAATTCGTTTAGATTCCTTGCCGATGTAATGGTCCTTTATCCCAGCATGGGTAACAACAGCTTTTTTGATGTTATTTTTCGTTAAAATATAATGTGATGGTGCCTTTAAAAGCATGTTAGCAAATCGCGCTTTCAGTGACTTAGCAGCCTCTTCGCCATGTACCTTTTCATACTCGCTAAATTCTTGTTCGACAAGTTCATCCCCGTGATTGAGAGATACATTTTTCCCGTCCAACCAGCGCGCTATTTTCCAGCCATGATTGCTGTCAGTCATATAGCTTAATCCTGCTTCAATCTGATTCAACCAAAATTGCATCGTTTCAAGCGATTTTGGACCGCGGCTCATTATGTCGCCTACAGAAATTAATCGGCGTTCAGCCGGGTGAACATATACATCGCCGCGCTGCTCATAACCAAGATCCTTCAAAAGCACAAGCATCTCGTCATAGCAACCATGAATATCCCCGATAATATCAAAGCCGCTTTCGATTTCTAAATAAAGCTTATTCGGTTCACGCACAATTTCGAAGCTTCCGTCATTTACTTTATAAATTTTGGCGAATGGCTCTTTCTTTATTGTTTTCAACTCATATTTCAACGTATTAAATTGCTGAAGCACGCGTTTACGACCTCTAGGGTTATCACGCAAAATATCACGTGCAAGCAGCTGCTCTTTTGATGTATTCAAAATTAGCGCTAAAACAGGTACATGATTACGCTTGGCAATTTCAAAATATTTGGCGCGTTCAAAGCCGCGTAAATTCGTTGCATCAATTACCGATATTTTATTTAATTTTGCACGTGCTTCCACAACCGTATGAAGTGCATGGAACGCCTGCTCGGAAATGCGCTGATATTCTTCATAAATTATATCTTCATCATCTTTTGATACAGCTGTAAAATCGATGAAATCGATATCCGCCACAAGTCTACGATAGTAGTCGGAGCTAATAATCTCGCTTTCAAGGAGCTGACCTGAATCGACTAATGATTGCAGTAATGTGGATTTCCCGCTATTTGATGGACCTATTAAAAGTACGATGGCCCCGTTTGGAAGTTTAAATTGCATGTGAATCTCTCCTTGTCATGATACACATTTGAGTAGGAGCACCATATTGTTCATGTACAGAACCGATCCCTTCAAATTGTAAATCATAGTTTGGCGCAACAGCTTTACACCACGCCTCAAATTGTTTGCGGTCCCATTCAAAACGATGATCATCGTGGCGCATTACTTCAAGTTCGTAAACCGTATTATACTCAGCGTTTGGAGTCGTAATAATTAAATGCTTAGGTGTATAATTTTGTGTGATGAGTTGCATAATTTGAGGCAGTCGTTCCTCATCAATATGCTCGATGACCTCACATAAAATAAATACATCCGCGTCTGTAAACTCTTTATCCTCATAGTAAAGTGATCCCCACTTAATAATAGGTGGCGCGGCATATTGCTGATCCGCAAACCGTTTTTGCATTTTTGCAAGTGCATGATTACTAGGATCGACACTGTACAGCTTTGTAATCGAATCGATTTGCGCAAGAAGCATCGATAATTTCCCTTCTCCTGCCCCCATATCGATGACCGTTTTAGGTTTTAATGTTGTAACTGCATCGGCAATCGTTTCATAGCGACGCGTATTTAAAGATGGTTTATTGACTTTTTGCTCATTCTCTTCTTCTGACATGTACAATTGCTTAAAGCGCAATGCTTTTTTATAAATAAACTCACGCATCGGATGAGTTTCAAGCCAGCCCTCTCCGTAATTTTCCAACCGCTCCCGCTCTGCTTCATCAATAAAATAATGTTTATAGTCATCCATAACCGGGATTAATATAAAAATTTGTTGAAGTGCTTTCTTTAAAGTAATGGTGTTTGTAAGCGTTAAGAATCGGGCGCGTTTAGCGTCAGTCATTGTGTTAATCGTTACTTCATAGCCTAACGGTTCCCATATGTTTCGGATTTCTTCGTCTGTGAGCCTTGATGAAATGGGACCAAATTCAAACGTAAAGGGAAAGTCCATTGCTGCAAATTGGATATATTCTTCCTTAGGCTTTCCGTTCAGCGCTGTACCTAAAGCCGAACGAATAAGTGATAAGAAAATGGTACTTACAGCAAATTCACGGTCATTAATATAATGAGTAATATCAAATGCTTCATTGTCTTTTACAAGCGCCAATGAATCAGGTGTAACAAAGATGGAAGCGTATAATTCCTCATCTGTCATTTTATGATAAACAAATCGTACTGCGTGCCCTTTTACTTGGCGTTCATAAACGGTTGCCGGGTTTTTTGCCAGTAAATGCGAAATTGCTCTCGCATGCGGATTTTTCGTGTAAATAGATAATTGCATAATGTAAATGTTCTCCTTTAGGGATAATTACTAATTTCTATTATAAATGAGTGCTTTGTGAAATGTTTGTAAATTATCAATTTGTTGTTCAGGTTTTCATTACTGCCAAAGTAAAAAGCCTGCATTTTCATACAGGCTTTGTTATAACTTTTTAAAACCCTTCAACTCTCGATGAACATCCGCCAAAATCTCACCGGCCGATCCTTCCAACACTAAGTCAAATGAATAATGTGCGCTAGTGGACGTTTGCTCACGGTTAATATAGACGAGCTTCCCTTTCGACATGCTCGGCAACTGGTTGACAGGGTAAACTTCCAAGCTTGTACCAATCACAATAACAAGGTCCGCCTCGTGTATTTCGTGCAGCGTACGGTCCCATGCTTCCGTCGGTAATGTTTCACCAAACAGTACAACATTCGGCCGTAATTTTCCGGAACAGTATGTGCAGGAGCAGTTATTCAAAAACTGTTCTTTTGCATGTGGTTTGCCGCAGTTTTGGCAGCGGATTGACACGATATTGCCGTGAAGTTCCGCTACATTTACACTACCTGCCTGCTGATGAAGCTGGTCGACATTTTGGGTTGCGATAAGCGAAACAAGTCCGCGCTTTTCGAAGTCCGCCAAAATTAGATGGCCTTGATGCGGTTTGCAATTCTCGAGTGCGGTAATCCTCATCTGGTAAAACTCGCGGAACTGTTCATAGTTCTTCTGCAGACTTTCTGTAGAGGCAACAATACGCGGATCAATATTTTGCCACAAGCCTGTTGACGAGCGAAAATCCGGTATGCCCGATTCGGTCGACATCCCCGCACCTGTCAGCACGACCGTACGATTCGAATCTTTCATCAAGAGAGCCAGTGTTTCAGCCGTCATCCCGATTCCCCTCCATCTCAATCTCGTTCACAACTTCCAGCAATGTATTCGTCAAAAGTGCGAAACGTTCAATGATATGCTCTTTTATAATATGCTCATGTTCAGCGTGAATGCCGTCCCCTACAAGTCCAAGACCATCCAATGTCGGCGTGTATAACGATGTGAAATTACCGTCACTCGCACCGCCGACTGCTGCTTCATCCACATCAAAACCGAGTTCCTCCGCTTCTTCCTGCGCAATTTCGAACAGTTCTTCGCTTTCTTCATCACGTTCCATCGGAGGTCGGTTAATTCCGCCATCGATTTCGATTTTCGTACGCTGATCATATGGCTTTAGCTCTTCGAAATAATCGTCGATACGTTCCTGCTCTGTGCGAGTAACCGATCGGACATCGACTCCTACGTGCGCTTCATCAGGTACGACATTCAGTTTACCGCCGCCCTGGATCATACCGACATTCAGCGTTGTCCCTTTTTCGTAATCGTTCAGTGCATCAATATTCAGGATTTGCCTTGCTGCTTCCGTAATTGCACTGACACCATCCCGCGGATTATTGCCAGCATGCGATGCTAGTCCTCGAATGTTCAGCAAATACCTGGATGTCCCTTTTCGCGCTATTTTCAGTTCGCCCGAAACGGTAACGGCCGGCTCCAGTATAAATGCGGCCACTGATTTTTTCGCTTCTGCTTCAATTAGCGCTCTGGACGTAGGGCTTCCGATTTCTTCATCACTGTTCAGAAAAAACACAACCCGGCGCTTCAACGGCAGATTCATTTTTTGAACATATTTAAAAAACCAAATCGCACTGACGAGACCTGATTTCATATCCAAAATACCGGGTCCAAAGATTTTATCTTCTTCTTCCCGGTACGGCAAAGCCCCTTTATCCCAAACGGTATCATAATGGCCGATCATTAAAATCTGTTCGGTTCCTTCGCCCAGTTCAAAGCGGAGATGATTGCCGTTATGCTCCATCGCATATTCCGTTGCCTTTACATGAAAATAGTCATAAAACATCGACTGGAGTACATCTTTGCACAGATCAAGCAGCTCTTTGTTTTGCGAAGGTGAATCGGCTAATACTAAGCGTTTAATATCGTCTTTTATATCCTTTTCATGCAATGTAAAAAAATCGAATGCTTCCATAACAACGCCTCCTTCGTTTTCTATACCCAAAAATGCCTAAGTGACATTCACTTAGACATTCGAATTGGGAGACTTTTTGCTCCCGGCAATTGATAAATAGGCGACAAATACTAGCATTAATAAAATACCGACATACTGCCAGTTATACAATGTCGCACCGAGCCAGACAACGGAAATCGCCATTGCCGTCAACGGTTCGATACTTGATAAAATACTCGTTTCCACTGGTGATATGTATTTCAGGCTTGTTAAAAATAAAATATAGGCCAAGGATCCCAAAATGCCCGTAGCAATAATGATGACTACATTTACCGGATCCAGCAGCAACAGCCATTGCTCCGGTTTCCAAAGCTGCCCCGTTACCGAGAATATAAGCCCGCCTATGATCATACCCCAGCCGATAATTATGATTACCCCTACTTCAGCCATTAACCGAGCAGGATACAATGTATAAAATGCATACGTAAATCCTAACAGCAGCCCCCATACAAGCGCTTCATTGCTCACAAGTAACCCTGAAACCGAGCCATTTGTCAGCAATAGAAACAGCCCGACAAGCGTACCGAAAATACCGATCAGTTGACTGCTTGGTGGAAGAACTTTCCCAATAATCGATGTATAAATAATGATAAAGATGGGCGCTAAAAACTGCAGTAGTGTTGCAATGATCGCATTGCTTACTTCTATCGACTTTACGAACGTAAATTGTAACCCTACCATTCCAATCACGCTGAAAACAAGTAATTGTACGGAATTGTTCCGGTTTTTCCAAATAGAGAATACCGATTTTTTCTGCATAGCTACAATGCTAAGTATTAAAATACCTGCAATCGTTAACCTTACTGCAAGCATAAACTGAGCGGTCATGGCCGTTTCTTGCAGGAGCCACTCCATCATCGGACCTGTAGCCCCCCAAAACATCGAACCAACTATAATCATCGCTATGCCTTTGACTCGTTCCACCACTACTACCTTCTTCCAACGTTCTATTCATAATAAAATTTTATCATGATTCCATTGTCGGGAATATAGTACTTATTATTTGATTAGCTCGATCCAGCCACTTTCTTTAATCGTTACACGGGGTGATGCGTACTTTGGGGGTTCGTAGGAAAATACCGTTTTATCAAAATCATCTTTTACAACAAACACATTTAAAAATTGGATTTCATTAATTAATTTTCGGATATGCGCCTTATCATACATATCACTTTTTTCATTCATTAATATAAGCAGTTCATTCTTTATACTCAATACGTCCCGTTCATTTGCTCTGCGTATAACACTTTTCGGCATTTTAAGAAATTCGTCGATCTTCATTAAGTTCTTTTCCATCATTGTCTTCCTTTCCCTCATGGCAATACTTGTGTAAATTTTCTTTTGTTGTTATTTACCCAATTTCACCAATTTCACCCCTAATTAATCACCAAGAGGAAATTTTAGACGACTTCCATGCCCAATATAACAAGCTTTTAAATTGTATGTTCATCCTTATTTTCGAATATATATTTATCGAATATTAGGTGTATGCCCCGATAGATGGCAGCCCCCACCCCTCCTAATATTGAATATAATAAAAGATTGGCATTTTCAAAAAAAATATAGAAAAATATAGCGCGTTTCCGAAAATGACAAAAGGCATCGAACAGAGGTTGCTCGATGCCTTTTAACAATAATTTATTTGATTACATGCTCTTTAATTTTTCATATTCAAGCTGTAATTGTTCAATACGTTTGCGTCCTTCTTCACGATTACGCACTGTTTCTGCCTGAATTTGTTTTGTTTCTTCAATACCGGAAATGATCGTTTTCCAAGTTGTTTCAATCGTTTCGACTTTGATGCTCGGGCTTCCCGCCTGGCGTGCAATGTTGACCGAATTTTGACGGACATTTTCCGCGTTTCGTACAAGCATTTCATTTGTACGGCGGTCCAGTTCAGCCATCGAATCCGAAACAAGCTTTTGTCGCTGCATTGTAACGGCGTGGATCAGACCTTGTTTGAAAATCGGAATTGTCGTTACAAATGCCGAGTTGATTTTTCCGATTAGATGGTTGTTCCCCTGCTGCATTAAACGAATTTGCGGTGCTGACTGGAAAGAAACTTGCTGCGCCATTTCAAGATCGTAGCCACGTTGCTCCAGCAGTTCGATTCCGCGTGTAATCGTTTCAAGTTCCATTATCGCTTCATGGTCACCGGAATCCGCTTTTGCCGACAATGCAGGCAGTTGCTGACGTAAATCATTTACTTTAATATCGATTGCCGCAATATGCTCGCTCAATGTATGGAAGTAATTTAAATTCTCATCATACATTTGTTCCAGCTGTACGGTATTACGTTTCATTTCCACTTCATACTTCTGAATTTCGTTATAAACGACATCGACTTCTTTGTTCATCGTGTCATATTTGGATAAAATGCGCTCCAATTGCTCTTTGCTTTTTGAAAACAGTTTTTTCAGGAAACCTTTTTTCTGCTCCTCCTGGAAATCCTGGGGATCAAAGCGGTCCATAATTTTATTTAAATTGTTCAGTAATGTAGTTGATTTTTCCAAATTGCTCTGTTTAATCGTTGCGAGCATACGGTCTGAAAACGTTGAAATGCCCTGGGCTGTTTCTTTACCGAATTCGAGAACCGCGATTTGGTTTTTCACATCGATTTTTTCTGCAAGCTGCTGAACTTGCGGCTGTTGTTTTAACTGCTCCTGACGCTGACGGATTTGAGACAGCTCCTGTTCCGAAACAAGTTGTTTTTGTGGTTGTTCGACAATATCAGTCGTTTGTGCCGGCTCTTGCTCGGTACGTTTATTTAAATCTTCAAATAATGGATTTTCAGCCATGTTCGATTCCCCCATTCTATGTATTACTAGTATTTACGTAAATTTTGATGAAAAGTTTCATGCTGCTCCTGCTAATTATAACGCAAAACATTGCGAATATTCTAATTTAAGGCTATCCCATACAAATGCATCGCTTTTTGACAACAAAAAATGCCCTTTTATGCGCAAAAGGACACTTTTTGTAAGTCTACTATTGGGGGAGAGACTTCACACCCACACAAGCTTTGCATGAGTCTAAAGATAAATTACCCTAATTTGTTCAACCTAAAACACTTTTTTAAATTTCCAATGATTTTTTTCGAATCGGTTTCAAAATCAATCCAACTGCAAAAATACAGATGGCAATGACAACCGCCGAGTAAAATAGGCCGCCATAGCCGTTTTGTGCTGCCATGACCGTTACTTCATTGACAGAATTCAAAATGACTTCTTTAAGCGTCGGATCCTGAATATTTTGAACGACAGTCATCATTTGTTCCTCGGAAAACTGACCGCCCGCCGCGAATTGACTGCCCACTTGAGCAAGCTCCGCAGTTGCCTGTTCAGATAAATTTGCCTGTTGTACATTTTGCTGCAAAATTCCTTGGAAATCGTTTTTAAATAGCGATGGAATTTCACTGAAGCCGCGCGCGATAAATCCTGCATAAATCGTTGGCGCGATCGTCATCCCGATTGTTCTGATTAACGATAATGACGCTAAAGCCGTCCCTTTATTTGCTTCGAGTTTTTCAGTCGCCAAAATGTTCAGTGGTGCACCTAGTAGTACCCCCATGCCGACACCGCCAATTACGGATGCAATGACAAACTGCCATTTGGCATCAATCCAAGTCGGGAACAGGAAAAAGCCGATAGCCGCAACGAGACCTGAAAACAGGACCGCTAAAACCGGGCCTCTTTTATCGACTAAAATACCGCCAACCGCTGCCCCAATACCTGCAGCCAGTGCAAGCGGTGTCATCCAATACCCGGCATGCTCGGATTTAATGCCCAATACTTGCTCCGAAAAGGCCGGAATGAAAATCATTGCAGCAAGCATCGCACCAGATAGAAGACCTAACAGCAATGTCAGTAAATAAGTCGGCTGACGCATTAATGCCACCGGTAGAATCGGGTCCCCACCACGGCGCTCAAGACGAGTTTCATAGAAATAAAGGATAACAAGTACGATAATGCCAGCTAGTAAATACGGATATACTGTCGGTTCGATAAGAGAGCTGAAAAAGTTAATCCCTTCAATATTTGTCAGCCCGTACATAATCCCTAAAATCGCGACAGAAAGCAGGACCGTACCCGTCATATCAAGCTTGCCGGGTGCTGCATCTTTCGTTTCCTCCAGTTTGAGATAACCCATGATCACAAGGAAAATCGCGATCGGCACATTAATTAAAAAAAGCCAATGCCAGCTGCCTGTCAGATCCAAAATGACACTTCCGATATTCGGACCTAAAACAGCGGCAACCCCATTCATTCCGCCAAGCAACCCTAATGCTTTCCCTTGCTTTTCCGCAGGCAGTGTACTGACGACATACGAAGTACCGATAATAAAAATACCACCTCCGCCCATCGCCTGGATAAAGCGGGAAATCAGATAAAACGTAAAGTTCGGGCTAAGTGCAACGAGCAGTGAACCAAGACCAAATAACGCAATTTCCACAATAAACAGTTTCTTGCGTCCATAACGGTCTGAAAGTTTCCCTACGATCGGAACACTGATTGCCAACCCGAGTGTGTACAGTGTAACACCCCAGGCTCCCCAGTTTGCTTCGACATTAAACGAGCTGTTGATCGTTGTCAGTGCGGCACTGATGATTCCGTTATCGAGTGCAGCCATAAATACGCCAAGTGCAAATAACGTAAGCACCCATGTTTGCGAAGTCTTTGTATTTGTCATAAAAAGACTCCTTTCTTTTAGAAGTTACCTATTATTATACTGCTAAGTTTTAATTTACATAAGAAAAAATACCATTAAAAGGCAATCGAGTAGGAGGTTAGCCATTAATTGGCTAACCGACCTCTCACACCACCGTACGTACGGTTCCGTATACGGCGGTTCAAAAGTTTTATGTAGGATTAATGATTGTAGCGAGGTTTTTCAACTTGAGTTTTAACCAATATTTATTGTTTAATGCTCGGTCGATGATTGGATTATTTGAGGAGCGCCAGTACCCTTTACGAGTATTGGCCATTCTATAGGCATCGTTATGGTTGATACCTAGTCTTTTGAGGTTTCTATATTTTGTTATGGTTCTTTTCCATTCTTTCCATCGACATGCCCTTAATCTTCTTCGAATATGGCTATCTATTTCCTTTGCGTAGGATTTTATGTCGGCAATTTTAAAATAGTTGCCCCATCCTTGAATGAGATAATTGATTTTCTGAATGCGCGATTCCATATCAATTGAGTAATTACGATTTGTAATATATTTTAGCTTTTCTTCGAAACGCTTCTTTGATTTCTTTGGCACGTATACTCTGATTACACCTCTGGCGTTATAGAAGCTCACACCTAAAAATACACGTGCTATCGGCTTTCCCACTGCTGATTTCTCTTCATTCACTTTTAATTTAAGTTTCTTTTCGATAAATGTCGTGACGCCTTCTTTAACTCGTTCTCCTGCTCTTTCACTTTTGACATAAATGTTGCAGTCATCTGCGTAACGAACGAATTTATGATTGCGTTTCTCTAGTTCTTTATCAAGTTCATGAAGGATTACATTACTCAGTAATGGACTTAACGGTCCACCTTGTGGCGTACCTTCTTTTGAGTGAATAAAAGTTCCGTCTATCATGGTACCAGCGTTTAAGAAACTTCTTATTAGCTTTAATGTCGGTTTACATAAAATATATTTCGCCATGAGTGACATCAGCTTGTCATGCTGAACTCTATCAAAGAATTTCTCTAAGTCGATGTCTACGACAAACTTATGACCTTCCTCAATATAACTTCTTGCTTGTTCAATTGCTTGATGAGCACTTTTATTCGGGCGAAACCCATAACTATAGTTACTAAACATTGGGTCTAGTATTGGGGTTAACACTTGTACAACCGCTTGTTGAATAACACGGTCTGTAACCGTGGGAATTCCTAATAGTCGTTTCCCTCCATCTGGTTTGGGAATTTCAACTCTTTTAACCGGTTGCGGTTTATATTTACCTGTTTTAATCATTTCGATAATCTGAGTATTATTCTCTTTTAAGTATTGGCGGGTTGCCTCTATATCTTTCGCATCGACACCGGCTGCACCTTTATTTTTACGCACTTTCTCAAAAGCTTCGTTCAAATTATCTCTGCTTATTATTACGTTGATTAATCCTTCCATATGTTCGCGTGTATAGAGAAATGCACATGATAGATTCCACGCTAAACCTAAACATGAGGTATTCCGTACCTTACTTTTAGGGTAGCCCTTTCGGTTCTGTATCTTCATCTCCATGTAATATTCTCCTTCACGTTCACTCCTTTCGTTCAGCCCTTCCCATTGCTGGTACTATGGCTTCTGCTGACTTCTGATGATTCAGCTGTACATCACTGCACAGGTTCCTCTGGGGTTATTCATCAGATCTCCCGGGGTAAGCCTGCCCACTTTCCTCTCATCTATCTGCCGCATTTATTGACTCATCTTCCGAGGATATTTGGGACTTCAGTTTGTTTAGCAACCTTATCCAGATGAATCAACCTCATACGATTCGTATTCCTCAGACCAAGATTTTGCCTAGGACTTCCTTCAGATTCCGCGTCGCCACGGACACCCTTGTCTTCGGCTAATGGTTCGCATATCCCAACGTCCACAGTGAACTTTCATCACCTAGTTGGCAGACATGCCCGGCACACTAAAAAATGCCCTGTAAAAATTTTTACAGGACATCCATCGCTATACTAACAGCTGTTTCGCATTTTGAATTTGAAGTGCCACCTGCTCAAAACCTGTGCCGCCTAATGAATTACGTCGGCTTACAGCAGCTTCCGGTGCAAGTACTGCATAAATATCTTCTTCAATTAATGCAGATTCTTTCTGCATTTCTTCCAATGGCAGGTCCAGCAGGTAGATTCCTTGCTGGATGCATGTAAATACAAGCTTTCCTGTTACTTCATGCGCTTCACGGAACGGCATTCCTTTCGTCGCCAAATAATCCGCAAGCTCTGTCGCATTCGAAAAGTCTGAATGTACCGCACTGTGTAGACGCGCTTTGTTGACCGTCATCGTACGAACCATGCCTTCGAAAATTTTCAGTGATCCTAATACCGTTTCCATCGTATCGAACATGCCTTCTTTATCTTCCTGCATATCCTTGTTGTACGTTAACGGCGTACCTTTTAAAACTGTTAACAGCCCCATTAAGTTCCCGTATGCACGGCCTGTTTTCCCACGAATCAGTTCCGCCATATCCGGATTTTTCTTTTGTGGCATAATAGATGATCCTGTTGAGAATGCATCATCCAGCTCGATAAATTTAAATTCATCCGTTGACCAAATAATGATTTCTTCCGCAAAACGTGATAAGTGTGTCATCAATAGAGCTGAATTCGATAAAAATTCAACGATAAAATCACGGTCACTTACCGCATCCATTGAATTGGCATACACTTCCGCAAAACCAAGCAGTTCAGCTGATTTCAAACGGTCGATCGGGAATGTTGTACCTGCCATCGCCCCGGCTCCTAAAGGTAAAATATCAATGCGCTTCATTGATTCTGTAAAACGTTCTTTATCACGTTGCAGCTGCCAGAAGTACACCATTAAATGGTGGGCAAAACTAATTGGCTGTGCACGCTGTAAATGCGTGTAGCCAGGTGCAATCGTATCCACATTCTGCTCTGCCTGCTCGACAATCGTTTTTTGGAAATGCTCGATTAAGCCGATTACTTCAGGTACGCGTTTCTTTAAGAATAAGTGCATATCTGTTGCGACTTGGTCATTACGTGAGCGCCCAGTATGAAGCTTCCCGCCAACAGTACCGATCAGATCAATCAGCATTTTTTCAAGATTTAAATGGATGTCTTCATTGGAAACCGAAAACTCCAGTTCACCCGCTTCGGCTTTTACTTTTAATTGTGCAAGACCGTCCAGAATTTTCTCGACATCTTCTTTTGGTAAAATATTTTGTGCACCAAGCATTGTGACATGTGCTACAGAACCTTCAATATCTTCCAACACTAACTGCTGATCAAAGCCAATCGATGCCCCGAATTCGTCAACCCAGCTTTCTGCAGATTTCTGGAAACGACCGCCCCATAATTTTGCCATAGTAGTTTCACTCCTCAACTTATGTTCCTAATAATAGAAGAAGCGACTCGGGTTCCGAATCGCTCACTTCAATAACCGTATATCTAATTATTTATTTACTGGTTGTTTTGCGCTTTTTGCTACTTCTGATGCAACAACTGTCGGCATACCCCATAATTCGATGAAGCCTACAGCAGAAGCGTGGTTGAATTGGTCATGTTTAGAATATGTCGCCAATTCTTCAGAGTATAGAGAATTTGGAGATTTACGTCCTTCAACAATCGCATGGCCTTTGTAAAGTTTTACACGAACTGTTCCGTTTACATACTTTTGCGTTTCTTTTAAGAACGCTTGAAGCGCTGTACGGATCGGGTTGAACCAAAGACCGTTATAGATGATTTCAGATAGTTTTTGTTCGATGATCGGTTTGAAATGCGCCAATTCTTTTACTAATGTAATATCTTCTAATTCTTTATGCGCTGTCAATAATACTTTCGCACCCGGAATTTCGTATACTTCACGAGACTTGATACCAACTAGACGGTTTTCAACGTGGTCGATACGTCCGATGCCGTGTTCACCAGCAATTTTATTTAATTCTTGAATTAAGTCTGCTAGTTTCATTTGAATACCGTTAATCGAAACAGGCTTTCCTTCAACAAATTCGATTTCAACGTATTCCGGTGTATTCGGTGCTTCTTCCAATGAAACCGTTAAACCGTATGCTTCTTCTGGTGGTGCAACCCAAGGATCTTCCATTACACCCGCTTCGTTTGCACGGCCCCATAGGTTTTGGTCGATCGAGAATGGTGAATCAAGTGTTGCAGGAATCGGAACACCGTGTTTCGCTGCGTATTCGATTTCTTCGTCACGGCTCCAGCCCCACTCACGTACAGGTGCTAAAACTTCAAGATCCGGATTTAATGCTTTGATTGACACTTCGAAACGTACTTGGTCATTCCCTTTACCCGTACAGCCGTGTGCTACTGCATCGGCATTTGTTTCATTTGCGATTTCTACTAATTTTTTAGAAATTAATGGACGAGATAATGCAGAAACTAATGGATACTTTTGCTCATACCAAGTGTGTCCTTGTAATGAGATTAATGCAAAGTCTTCAGCAAACTCATCTTTTGCATCGATCATATATGATTCAACAGCACCTACTTGAAGTGCTTTGTTACGGATAAATTCTAAGTCCTTACCTTCACCAACATCAAGACATACTGCGATTACGTCCCAACCTTGTTCTTTTAACCATGGAATTGCTACTGATGTATCAAGACCACCTGAATATGCCAATACGACTTTTTTGTTCGCCATGTTAATTGCCCCCAAATGATGTATGTTTATACACTGAATTAATAGTTTATACACGAATAGTAACACGTTATAAAAATAAACGCAACTGCATTTATATAAATTTTTTCACTTTTTGATACAATCTAAAAACATTCGTTCCGGAAGTTTCCACAAGCTCTCGTTCATGCATAAATATGCTATTAATTGCAGCAGATTACAAAAGAGAGCATATCAATTTTTATGACTGAAAAATCGAATGCTCTCACACTTACTTCTTATTAAAGAAACCTTTACCGACAAATTCTACAAGTGCTGGTGCTACTGCATATAATTTGCTTGTAACACTCATAATACGTGGTAGATTCACTTCACGCGGGCGTTTCACGATTGCATGGACAACTTCTTTCGCGACTTTTTCAGGCGGCAGCAGGTATTTCCCGATTGCATCCTTATAAGCGTTCGTTGCATCGGCTTTCTGAATAAACGGTGTATCGATCGGTCCGGGATAAATTCCGGTAACGTGTATATTGTATTCTGCCAGCTCCAGACGAAGGCCATTCACAAAACCGGTAATTGCATGTTTACTCGCTGCATAAACACTCGCTTTTTTTGTAGCGACCTTGCCTGCCTGCGAACCTATAAAGATAAAGTGACCGTTCTTTCTGTCGATCAATGCCGGTGCCAGACGTTTTGCCAAGTAGATCGGCGCACGGACATTGACATCGAGCATCTGATCGATTTCCTCGTCTGCTAAATCAACGGCACTTTCAAAATAACCTAATCCGGCATTTAAAATGGCGATGTCGATTGGCGGTAGTTGTGATACAACTTCATCGATATGAGATGGAATTCGTAAATCCGCTTTGTAGGCGATCGCTCCTATGCCATTTAAATAGTTAATGGCACTGTCATTCCTGCCAGTTGCATAAACGGTATGTCCTTCTTTTACTAGCATTTCTGTAATAATGCGCCCGATACCGCTTGTCGCACCGGTAATAAAAACTGTCTTTTTCATGGCTTCCCTCTTCATTATCTTATTTTTGGGTAATATAAAAACTAGTAAACGGTTATTTACTAGTTTGGGTAATGCCGAATAATTCACTTAAAATGTCTTTCGATACGAGCACATCCGCCAATGTATAGGTATCAAGCACAGCCAAGTATGCTTTTAATGCTTCACCTAAGGCAAATTTCAGTCGGCACTCCGGAGATATTTTGCAAAGGTTCCCTTCCGGATTGAAACATTCCACAAGGTGAAAGTCATCTTCTGTCTTACGGACGACATCACCGACATTGATTTGTTCAGGTTCAAGCGCCAGACGTATTCCGCCGCCGCGACCGCGTATTGTTTCAATATAGCCATGTTTCCCTAAATCATGGGTTACTTTCATTAAATGGTTTTTGGAAATCTGATACGCATCTGCAATTTCCTGAATTGTAACTAAATTTTCTCTGCCCCGTACACCTAAATACATGAGCGTACGTAAAGAATAATCCGTATATACTGTTAACCGCACGCTGTTCACCATCTTTCTTCAACTTAAGTATAACATTTTAAAAAAAATGTTCGAATAGAACGGCTTATGTTTATCGATGAATTCATTATATAGTTTTGTGTCCATTTTGTTAAAGATGTATTTCTGATATATCTTTGTGACAGATCTGTTAAAGATGTATTTTTGATATTGCTTTAACATTTTTTTAGCAGTATATTGATGGTGCAAGAAACAAACAACCAAATTTGAGGGGACGTGCAATGTATGTTAGCACAACAAACAATCAATATTATTAAATCAACAGTACCTGTATTGGAGGTACATGGATTAGCCATTACTAAAACTTTCTATTCAAACTTATTCAGAGATAACCCTGAATTACTAAACATTTTCAACCATACAAACCAAAAGAAAGATCGTCAGCAAACAGCTTTGGCAAACACTGTTTATGCAGCAGCAGTGCATATCGATAACTTGGAGGCAATCGTTCCGGCTGTTGTCCAAATTGCACATAAACACGTAAGTTTAGGTATTTTACCGGAGCATTATCCGATTGTCGGCAAATATTTATTGGAAGCGATCAAAGAAGTGCTTGGAGATGCGGCAACAGATGAAATTATCGACGCTTGGGCTAAAGCATACGGTGTCATTGCAGATGTATTCATCTCAGTTGAAGAAGATTTATACAAAGCAGCAGAAAATGCTGGAGGCTGGCGCGCATTCAAAGAATTTACAATTGCAGAAGTTGTGGAAGAAAGCGAAGCAGTCAAATCATTCTATTTAAAACCAGTGAACGGCGAGAAGTTACCGCCATTCAAAGCTGGTCAATTCATTACATTGCGCACACAGGTACCTGGTGAACAATACTTAATGAACCGCCAATATACATTAACAGACGGGTCGGAAGATTATTTCCGCATTTCTGTAAAACGTGAGGATGATGTAACGCCTAACGGAATTGTTTCAAACTTCCTGCACAACGCAGAAATCGGTACAAAAGTGGATGTAAGTGCTCCTGCAGGTGTGTTCACATTAGTCGACAATGACAGCCCGGTCCTATTTATCAGCGGTGGTGTTGGTGTAACACCATTACAAGGAATGCTGAAAACAATTGAAGGCCGCCAAGCATCATTCATCCAATGTGCACGCAACGAAAATGTAGCGGCATTTAAAGAAACAATCGAAGAAAACGTTGCAGCGACAGACGGTAAATATAAAGCGGTTTATTCAGATTTAGACGGTTATATTACAAAAGCGCAAATCGAGGAATTCCTGGTTCCTGGTACGGAAGTATATGTATGTGGCCCAACAGTCTTCATGGAAACTGTGATCCAATACTTAGTTGAACTAGGTGTACCAGCAGAGAAAATTCATTATGAATTCTTCGGTGCAGCGATGGCGTTACAGATTAAGAAAACAGCTTAATTTATTAGGAGAAAAATACCAGTTTCCGGTAGCCATACCGGAGACTGGTTTTTGTTTTCTACCGCTTTTGCTATTCTGTTTTCAATATACCGTAAGTTTCTAATATATTGGTGAGATGTTCTAATAAACGTGTAAAAGTTCTAATAAAACAACGATCTTCTAATATAAGTCACCGATGTTCAAATAAGTGGTCTGGATTTTCTAATATGGGGTCGAGAACTGCTAATATGTACGGCGGATGTTCTAATATATCGGAAAAAGTTCTAATATATGCGGCAGACCGAATCTTCTACTATAAAATCGCGAAGTTTTAATGCGGTGGTGCACCGGTTTTCTAATAAGTTCGGGCGATGTTCTAATAAACCGCCCGGAACTTCTCATATTTCAGAAATGAGTCCGATATAATACCGGATTCATTTTTTAAAACAGGCTGATAAAGGTTTCCGCAATTAACGGGTCAAAATGTTTTCCTTTGTTTTCCTCAATAAATGCCAATGCTTTTTCTTCCGGCCAGGAATCTTTATACGGTCTGCGCGTTGTTAGCGCATCAAATACATCGACAACCGATACAACTCTTGCTTCCAGTGGAATCTGCTCACCTTGTAAATGGAACGGATAGCCTGTTCCATCCCACTTTTCATGGTGGTACAATATGATATTTTCGGCGACTTCCATACTCTTTATAAAATCATAATTGATTTCCTTCGACATTTTGTTTAGAATATCCGCGCCTGTCAACGGATGCATTTCAATTATTTTTCTTTCATAGATGGTCAATGCACCCGGTTTATATAAAATCCCTTCTGGCATACCGGCTTTTCCTATGTCGTGCAATATACTGGAATGAATGACAGTGTTGATATAATTGGATTCCAGCTGAAGGTTATTTTTCTCATTGTGCGCCTTCAAAAGTTTTTCCGTCAATGCCTGAACTCTTAGTAAATGCTCTTCCGTTCCGGGATCACGGATTTCACAGGAGATGGCCAGCACTTTCAATAGCTCTCTCTGCACTTCTATTTTTTTGTCTTCCGATAAGTATAAGCCTTCTTCCAGCTGTTCTAACGCCCGAAAAACACCTATATAAAACAATTCCTCCCCTATTTTGAAAGGTGTAATCGTTATAGATGAATGCCACAGTTCCCCCGATTTCTTTCGGTTCACAAAAATTCCTGACCAAGGGATCTGCTTCTTTAGGGACTCTTTCATTGCACGATATGTATCTTTACTTGTAAGGTTTGATTTAATGAATCCCGCTTTCAAACCGGTAATTTTGTTTCGATCAAATCCTGTTACCTCTTGGTATGTATCATTGACTGCTAAAATAATATGATTACTGTCTGTTATCAGTACAGCATCCCCCAATTCCAAAAAGCCTTTTAGTTGGAAAGGTAACTGCAGCATCGTTTTCATAAACAGCCTCCTGTTTCATTTTATTTCTTTTATGACATTGTGCCGACTCGTTAGAAAATCACATGGGAATATTATACTGATAAAACAAGATTAATGCGCTCCTGTTCTTGGTTAATAATGACACTTTTACCACTCGTTATATCGATTTTTTAATTTCAAGATTTTTACTTGCTGACTGTAGATGGTTTGTGGGAGTTATAAATAAATAATAAAACGTCAAAACCAATGTGGGTGAAAGGTTTTGACGTTTCGATTGGAGAATATAAGCGGTGAACTAAACGTCACCTTACCTCTACTAACAGCTTTTTACAATATTGCTGACTCGCAGCTACTACAGCATCAACACCACCTGTTTCGTAGGCCTTCGTTAAATCACTGCTAATCCCTACAGCGACAGCACCTGCATCGAGCCAACCCTGCATATTGTCGGCATCAATCCCGCCTGTCGGCATAATTTCCACATGAGGCAACGGCCCATTCACCGAACGGATAAAGCCGGGTGTGAAATGGTTCGCCGGGAAAAGTTTCACGATGTCACAGCCCGCTTCCAGTGCCGTTACTATTTCATTTAAAGTCATACACCCAGGTAAATAGGGCACGCCGTAGCGGTTACATAATCTCGCGATATCCTCATTAAAGCCCGGGCTGACAATAAATTTCGCACCGCATAAAATGGCATGTCTTGCCGTCTCCGAATCTAAAACGGTTCCAGCGCCTATGATAGCGTTTAATGATCGAATCTCCTCAAATACTTCCTGAATAAACGGTGTTGTATATGTAAGCTCTATAAGGCGGATTCCTCCTTGTACAGCACCTTGTATAATTTCTGTCGCTTCCTGTACCGAGCTTCCGCGAATGACCGCTACAATTTTATGCTCTTTCAGTTGGTGGATCACTTCATATTTTTTCATCGGAACCCTCACCTTTCAACTAGCGTTTTTTGTCCTAAAAATACTTCTACATCTGTGAATTCAGGCAACCCTTCATTGTCACCCTTTACCGTTGTTACCATTGCACCAACAGCATTCGCCATGCGCAGACGCTCGGCCACATCATAGCCTTTCATTAACCCGGCAATATATGCCGCATCAAAACCGTCACCTGCGCCAACTGTATCAACAGGTTTTACTTGAAACGGTTCCGCAATATGCCATTGCCCGTTTACATAAGCTTTCGAACCATTTGCACCGTCCTTAATAATGAGTTCGGAAATGTCATACTGAGCGGCAAACTGTTCAAATGGTGTAGTACCGATTATCATTTCGATTTCGTCCAGCCCGGTCAATAAAATGTCGACATACGGGAAAATCTCATAATAGGCAGCCCTTGCTTGCTCCAATGTCCAAAGTTTCAAGCGGATATTCGGGTCAAAAGAAACCGGAATGCCTTTAGCTTTTGCGATACGTAAAATTGCCAGTACAATTTGCAGGTTTTGCGGTGCAATGGCCAAAAACACGCCCGTCAGATGAACATATGCTATGTCATCAAACATCGTTTCCTCGATATCCTCTTCGGTCATCGTCAAAATCGGTGACTGATAACGGTAATAAAATGTCTTCCCGGAGCCGTTTTCCAATATTTCTTTAAAATTCAGCGATGTCGGATAGCCCGACACATACTCCACATAATCCATATTGATGCCTTCGCCGCGCACGGTGTTATAAATATATTTCGAAAATTCATCCCCGCCTAATCGGCTCATCCACTTAACAGGAAGCCCTAATCTTGCACAGCCAATGGCAAAATTCAGTTCGGCCCCGCCTAACTTGCGCTCAAATGAATTAACATAGCGTAACGGACCTGTAGCCACCGGATTAAATGTAATTAGCGCATCCCCTAAAGTAAAAATATAGTTTCGTTTCATGAGCTTTCCCCCTGCCTTCATACAAGTAATCGTTGAAAGAAAGGCTGTCCTAAAAGTAAATGACTTTTGGACAGCCTTCTTCCTTCTATTAAGTTAGAAGCTTCTCTATGGCTTCTCCCACCGGTATTAACGAATACGTATTTCTGTTTCTTTATCAAAGAAATGCATTTTATCCGTATTGACGGCAAAATTGACTTTTTGTCCTGCTTCAATTGTTTGTTGCGCATCCGTCAATGCTACAACTTCCTGGTCGCCGATTTTGAAATACAGCATAATTTCAGAACCTGTTAACTCCGCAACTTCGATTTCATATTGAGACACAACAGAAGGATCAAGCTCCGCCGTCTCTTCCCCTACGAAAAAGCTCTCAGGACGAATTCCTAAAATAACTTCCTTCCCGACATAACCTTGCTGACGAAGCATCGTCATTTTATCTTCCGGAATTATTATTTTTCTGTCTCCCAGCTGGTAATAGCCATCTTCTACACGTCCATCTAAAAAGTTCATGGAAGGTGAACCGATAAAGCCGCCAACAAACACATTTTCAGGATTATCATAAATATACTTCGGTGCCCCTACCTGATGAATAATGCCGTCCTTCATTACGACAATACGGCTCGCCATCGTCATCGCTTCTGTCTGGTCATGTGTTACATAAATTGTCGTTGTCCCGATACGACGGTGCAATTTAATGATTTCAGCACGCATTTGCACACGCAGCTTTGCATCAAGATTTGACAGCGGCTCGTCCATTAAGAACAGCTTCGCATCCCGTACAATGGCACGGCCCAATGCAACACGTTGTCTTTGTCCACCAGATAAAGCTTTCGGTTTACGGTTCAAGTAATTTTCAATGCCTAAAATTTTCGCCGCATTGCGTACTCGCTCATCGATTTCCGACTTCGGCAGCTTACGTAATTTCAAACCGAATGCAATATTGTCATAAACCGTCATATGCGGGTACAATGCATAGTTTTGGAATACCATTGCGATATCGCGGTCTTTTGGTGCGATGTCGTTTACACGCTTATCATCAATATAGAAATCCCCTTTTGAAATTTCCTCCAAGCCTGCCATCATCCGTAAAGTTGTCGATTTTCCGCAACCCGAAGGACCAACAAAAACGATGAATTCCTTATCCTCGATATGCAAGTTAAAATTATCTACAGCGGTTACTTTATTATCGTAAATTTTATAAATATTATTTAATTTTAATTCTGCCATTTCCTTACCCCCTCGATCGATTCCGTGTGAACACTGCTAATGTGCTTCTTAATTTAATAGTAATAGAAAACGCTTTCAGAAATAATTTAAAATTTTTAGATAATTGTTTAAAATCTTATAATATCTGGCATATTTCGATTCATCACTGCGCAGTTTTATGCTTGTTCATAGCGGTCATGTATATAACGAATGCTGTCGGCAATATGAGGATCGCGCGTATTTTCCAAAAGAATATTGAGGAACGGCTTCTCCTTCTTCAGTCGTTCCGCTAAATACTTATAATCGAGCTGGCCGGTCCCGACTGGCACCATTACAATTTCACCATTGTCCACAATGAAGTCTTTCGCATGAACAATCACGATTCGGTCGCCGAATAATTCAAAAGCTTCATCAATTACCCGATGCTGATCATGGACATTTTCCAAGCTCATAAAATTCGCCGGATCATAAATGACTTGCAGGTTCGGTGACGGTACATCTTCCAATAATCGCTTCATCCGCATCGGTGTGTGAATCGGGTGATTGATCCCCCCTTCAATGCCGACGATGACACCAAATTTTTCTGCCTCTTCTACGAGTTCTTGCACACTTTTTACAACTTCCGTATAAGCTTCATCGGTAAAATTATCTTCACTGTAACCGAGCGACGGAATGACACTGCCCGTTTCTGTTCCGACTATACTGCAGCCGAAATCACGTGCAAAACGGATATGCTCCTTAAAACGATCGAGCTGCCGCTGTCTCTCAGCTAAATCCGGATGAATCATATTAATATAACAGCCTAAAACAGCAATGCGGACATCGTGTTGCTGAAAAAGAGACTTTACATAATGCCCATAGCCTGGTGAAAGTGATCCTGTACTTGTTGTGAATTCTGTAATGGATTTTGCAAGTGCTAGCTGAACTGCTGAAAATCCTCTTTGCGCTACGTTTCCCGCAAGCTCCTGTAAGTTTTCTGCTTCCAGATCATGTGCACGAATCCCTAAATTGGCTTTCATTATTCCCACATCCTTTAGTAAAAGCCGTATCAGCATTGCGTGATACGGCTTATAATTATTTTCTATTATTTTAGTAGTTATCTTGCCAGCCAGCCGCCATCAACGGCTAAAATATGACCGTTCGTATAATCAGAAGCGCGGCTTGCCAAGTAAACGACAGATCCCATCAAGTCTGCAGTCGTAGCCCAACGTCCTGCAGGAATACGGGAAAGAATTTCCGCGCTGCGTTTTTCGTCCTGGCGAATCGGAGCCGTATTATCTGTCGCCACATAACCTGGCGCAATCGCGTTAATCTGTACATTATGCTCTGCCAGTTCATTGGCAAATGCCTTTGTTAAACCGGCAACGGCATGTTTACTCGCTGTATATGGCGGAACAAATTTACCGCCCTGGTATGAAAGCATCGATGCGATATTGATAATTTTCCCGCTTCTTTTCTCTACCATTACTTTTGCGACTTCCTGGCTTAATAGGTATAGAGAGTTTAAGTTAATTTCCATTACCGCATCCCAGTCCTGTTCAGGGTAGTCCAGTAATGGTGAACGGCGGATCGTACCGGCATTATTCACTAAAATATCCACTGTGCCATATTCTTGCAGGCAAGCTTCTACAGCAGGTTTGATAATCGTACGATCGCTTAAATCACCCTGGTAAAATGTTGCCTTTTGGCCTGTATCGTTTATTAAACGTTCTGTCTCACTCCAGTCCGCGCTGCGTGCAATGACAAAAATGTCTGCTCCCGCTTTAGCCAAAGCGACCGCATATGCCTGACCTAATCCTTTATTGCCGCCTGTTACAATGGCAACTTTTCCTTTTAAGCTAAAATAATCTAATGAAAAACCGGCTACTTCCTGCGTCATCTAATGTTCCTCCATTCGCTTAGCGTAAATCTTCCATTTTTACATGGTCCATGTCGTCATACGTAATGTTTTCTCCGCACATTCCCCAAATGAATGTATAGTTGCTTGTCGCTGTCCCTGTATGAATTGACCAGCTCGGCGAAATTACCGCCTGTTCATTTTTCAGAATAAGATGACGTGTTTCGTCCGGTTGCCCCATAAAATGGAAAGCGCGAGTATCTGCTTCCATATCAAAATACAAATACACTTCCATGCGGCGTTCATGTGTATGAGCAGGCATTGTATTCCACACACTGCCCGGTGACAGCATCGTCAAGCCCATCTGCAACTGGCAGCTCTCACAAACATTCGGATGAATATATTGATAGATTTTTCGTTCGTTCAATGTACCCGGTGCACCTGCTTCTAACGGTTTAATGTTGTTAATATCAATTTTCACCGTCGGGTATGTATGATGTGCCGGTGTGGAATTGATGTAGAATTTCGCCGGATTTTCCGCATCGTTTGACCGGAACAGCACTTGTTTTGTACCTCGGCTTACATATAATCCATCACGGCGCTGCATGTCATATTCAATACCATCCAATACAACAACACCATCACCGCCAATATTGATGATGCCCAGTTCACGGCGCTCCAAGAAGTAACTTACGCCTAATTCTTTATCCAGTTCAATCGTCAGTTCCGTATCTGCAGGTGTAACCCCGCCAAAAATCATACGGTCCACATGTGTGTATGTTAAATGTACCTTTCCAAGTTCAAAAAGTGTTTCCACTAAAAAATGCTGACGCAATTCGTCCGTATTATAGCGTTTAATCTCTTCAGGGTGATTGGCATAACGTGTTTCCATTTTGCTACCTCCTCCGGTTAATGAACAGTTTCAAACATCTAGGTCTGTGTTTTTCATAACCTCTGCTATTGTTTTCTGAATATTGTTACAATCCGATTATAAAAAACGATGTAAGGGTTTACAATGTTACGTAACGATGTCCTTAAAATATCAAACGCTTTTCTTAAAAATTTGTACACATACGTACGGTCTTCAAAAAGAAACACAAAAAAGCTAGCGGCAATTAATACCGCTAGCTGACATTCGGATTCAGTTTCTTTTTGAATTCGGCCGGTGTATGGCCAGTATATTTCTTAAAACAAATACTGAAATATTGCGGATTGCTGTACCCTACCTGCTCACTGATTTCATATGTTTTCAAACTTTCTTCTCGCAGCAGTTCCATCGCTTTTTTCATGCGCAATTCGAGTAAATGGTCCCCAAAATTAAACCCTTTTTCGAGTTTAAACAGATTGCTTAAATACGGTGCACTTACATGAATCATTTTGGCCAGTTTCTGCAATGTCAATGTACTGTCCGAATAATATTCATTCATATAGTGAATTGCGAGATCAACATGGCTTTTAAACTTGCTTTCCTCTTTTTGATAAAGAATTTCCGACCATTGGTGAATAAGCTTCCGGATAATTTGCATCATGTCTTGCAGTGAATTCATTTCCATTACTGCCTTATATACATCAGCCGAGTGGGTCGAAGCTTCGTCTTTACTCCAGCGGTCGATTTCAAATGATAACAGTGTTGCATATTTTAGCGTCATTACTTTCAGATCCGCGAGCGATAATGACTGATAGTCGATGATTGCATCATGAAATTCTTCAAGCAGCTCCTCTACCTTTTCTGGAACCCCTTGCTTAATCTGTGCAATCAGTTTCACATCAATCGCTCTTAAATCTTCCGCTGTCTGCTCGCCGTTCGTCACTTTATCATCAATTGAAAACAGCTTGCCTGTCCCCATAATATAGCGCAGATCCAACGCCATTTTCGCCTCGATAAACGAACGGCCAATTTCGAACAAATTCGTATATGAACGCCCATATGCCAGTGTGGCATCCGGCAGCTGGTCAAGCAAGAAGGTTGCCAGGTCAACAGCTTCACCTGCTTCATCATGACCGATCAGCAATACCCATTCATTGTCCTCTGCCGACAGCAGATGAAATTTGTCTTCATCAATTTTTGTCGAAGCAAGCTGAACAATCTGCTCCTCAGGCAACTGCCCTTCGCATCCAACATGAACAACAATTGCCGTGTACCATGTCCCGTCTAAGTGTACATCCAAATCCGAAAGCCCTTTTTCGATATCGGTCTCCGTTTCATCAACTGCCATGAGCTGCTTAAAAAATTTCTGTTGCCGTATTGCGCGCGATTCCACGAGCAACTGTTCATTCGAAAACGTTTCGGACCATTCTGCTAGTGCTTCCTTCACTTTTTCCAGCAGCAGTTCCGAATCGACCGGTTTCAGTAAGTAATCAAATGCCTTTAACTGTACAGCCTGCTGCGCGTAACTAAAATCCTCATAACCGGTTAAAAAGATAAATTTTGTCTGTGGGCTGATTTCTTTTAGTTGACGTGCCATTTCGAGCCCGTTTAAAAAAGGCATATTAATATCAGAGATGACGAGATGTGGCTGCTGCTGTGCAATCAGTTCAAGTGCCATTTCCCCGTCACTTGCTTCTCCTACTACTTCTATCCCGTTTTCTCCCCATGGAATCGTCTGGCAGATGCCTCGACGGATTATGCGGTCATCCTCTACTACGATTATTTTATACATCCTTTGTCAAGCCCCCTGTTGTCACCGGAATAGTAATAATCATCGATGTTCCTTCACCATATTTGCTTCGGATTGTGAGTCCGAAAGCTTCCCCATACTGCATTTTAATTCGGTCATTGACAGACTTTATGCCAATTCCGATATATTGCTTCTGCTCTTGATAATTCAGCTGCAGCTCGGCATGGATCGCCTCAAGCCGCTCCGCTGGAATTCCTGTTCCGTTGTCCGAAACTTCCAAATAAACATAATTTGCATCCCGGTACCCTTTAATGACAATCTTTCCTTGTCCGCGCTTTTGTTTTACGCCATGATAGATCGCATTTTCAATGATCGGCTGCAACGAAAGTTTAACGATTTCATTTTCCAATATGCTTTCTTCCACATCGATTTCATACGTAAAATCATCCCCATAGCGCATCTCCTGGATGATTAAATAGTTTTCGATATGCTCGATTTCTTCTTTTACAGAGATGATTTCTTTCCCTTTACTGATCCCGATTCGGAAAAAATTCGATAATGCCGTGACCATCTGACTCGCTTCTTTTGTCATGCCCATATCACAAAGCCCTTTAATCGAGTAAAGCGTATTATAGAGGAAATGCGGATTGATTTGAGCATGCATAATCGCAAATTCCAGCTGGCGTTTTTCTTCCTGCTCCAAAATTACCTGGTCCATCAACCCGTTAATCCGGTCAACCAGTTCGATAAAACCGCGGTTCAACACGCGCATCTCTTTTGGACCTGAAATTTTTTCTTCGAGAAAAAGATGGTTTTCATTGACGAGATCCATCTGTTTCGCCAATTTCTGAAATGGTTTCGACATATAGAAAATAAAAATGTTCGTTACAAATACGACGAGTCCGATCATGATGATAATTAAAAACACGGCGAATATTTTTATATACTCCACTTTGTTCAAAAGATTGTCTTCAGGAATAATCGCTGCAATTTTCCAGCCATTGGACTCAAGCGTATCGTAAATGACAATCATTTCCTCGTTGTCTTCATTTGTATATGTAATTTGATCTTTTGGAGTCGTTGATTGATGCAGTTTCTGAAATGTCTCATCATCAAGCGTATATTTTGATTCAAGCTCCTTCGACTGATAGATGCCGTCATCTGAAATAAGCGCCAAATAACCATTCTCCCCGATGAGTGATCGACTCAGCACCTTCCCGAAAAATTCTTCCCGAATATTAAAGAGCACAATACCTCTTTTCTCCAGCTCATTCAGTTCCAAAAGCTTGTACATCGACATCACCGCATTTCCAGTATGGAACGCGACGTCTTCATGCACATTTTTCCATTTAAAATTTTCACTATCTGCCCGGTAATTCACGAAGAAGTCATCATAATCAATAACAGGTTTCCTCGTAAATTCGCTTTGATAAATTAAAAATTCCCCTTCGTTCAGATCAATTGTAGCCGATTCCAAAATTGTACTGTAACGCCCATATATAATTTGCAGATTTTTATCAATCGGAATATAATCTTCGGGTATGATTTGCTCCTGCTCCTTCATCAATAAGTTGACGAGCCGTGTATCATAGGAAATAGACACTAGCTGCGAAAACAAATCAGAAAGGGTATGGTCCAAATAATTCTTTGTCTGATAAATCGTATCGTTCATACTTTGATACGTATTCTCTTCAATTTGGGCCGTTGCGATATATGTTGACACACCGCCGGTCACTAAAATACATATAATCACAATCGGCAAAAACAGCATATTCATCGTTGTTTTAAATGAATGAAAAATATATTTATACAAAAATGCCCTCAATCGCTCCAGATGCCACACCTACCAAACATTCCATTCTCATATAAGAATAAGATATTTCAAACATAAAGCACATACAAATAGAATAAAGTAGTAGAATCTATATTTTCTTTATATTTCAATTATTCTAACATAATATGTAAGCTCTATACATTTATTTTTTCAAAGGCAAGAAAAAAGTACCCTTGATTCGGGTACCTTTTCTCTATTTATATTATTTTGCCGTAATTTCATGCAAAGCCATGCTTGCTAAAATGAATGCGCCCATACCGTGTAAATCATTTTCTGAAGTCGGACGGTCCACATAATAGTCATAAATCCCTGCTGATGTGCCGATGCAGATACCTTTTAGATTGGCCGCATCCTCTTTCACATCGACCATATGCTCGATCATTCCGTCATATGCTTTATTTACTACTGATCGGTAAGAATCATCAACTAATCCTAGTTTAATCGCTTTTGCAATGAAGTAAATAAACAGGGATGAGCATGAAGATTCCAGCCAGTTATCGCTGCGATCGCCCTTATCCACGATTTGATACCATAATCCCGTCTTTTCATCCTGGAACTTTGTAATGGCAGGCACTAGATCTTTCAATGACTGGACGATATCTTCCTGACCGCGTGCACTGTTGATCAGTTCCAATATATCGACAAGTGCCGTCCCGTACCATCCGACAGAACGTCCCCAAAATTCCGGTGAGCACCCTGTTTCCGGGTCTGCCCATGGTTGCGCTTTTTTCTCATCCCATGCGTGGAACAGTAAACCCGTTTTTTCATCTTTCATATGTGTACGCATCAGTTTTTCCTGGCGTACAACATTCAGTACAAGCTCTTCTTCGACAAAATGATTATTGTACATAAGCATAAACGGACCTGCCATGAACAGCCCGTCCAGCCACATTTGATAAGGATATTTATCTTTATGCCAGAAACCGCCCTCTGTCGTCTGGTTAATCGAATACAGCAGATGACGGAGTTTTTTCGCGGCAACTAAATAACGACGGTCCTTTGTCTGTTCATATAATGGGAACAGTAAAATGCCGGCCTGCACAGAATCCAGCTCATCCCGTGCAAAATATAAGTTCCCTTCTTCGTCAATCAGGCTGTCGATATATCCTTTCATATAGTCAAAATACTGCTGCTCCCCAGTCGCTTCCCATACTCGAAGCATTCCGTATAAAAATACCCCTTGATGATAATGGAAGGAATTCGCCGGTGGCAGCTGATCCGGTGTATAAGTATTCATAATCGCCTTACATGCTTTTTCCGCCAGTGCAAGCGGTGTATTAACCGTAATGTTTTCGGATGTCGTTCTCATTTGTGCCATCTCCTTTAGCTTTCTCGCCATCTTTACTTTTCAAAAAATAAAGGGTGTGGCTGAAGCACCGCACCCTTTTTTTGTACTATTTGCCAAAGTGCTCTGAGTATTTAGCTTGCGCAGCTTCCATCGCACCCGCCCACTCATCTAAAAATTCCTGTGCTGACGCTTTACCGCTCATAACCGATTGGATTCCGGAATCGACCGTACCATCCAGGATTGAACGATATTCCGGTAAATAGAATGGCGGCTTATAAAGAACTGTGTTCGGATCATCATACACTTCAAATGCTGTTTGAATATGCGGTGAATTTTGAATCCAGTCTTCTTTTAACACATCACTGTTCGTCGGAATCTGACCAACTTGCTCATTCCAGAAACTTTGACTAGCAGCCGAGTTCAGGAATTCTGCAAATTTCCATGCTTCATCCGGATTGTCTGTCCCTTTGAAAATTGAAATACCGATCGTATTTCCGCCTTCCGCCACATAGTTGCCGTTTTCCGATTTAGGCAGCGGGATCGCCTGGAACTGACTTTCTTCCAATGCTTCTTTGTGCTCGCCGAATGAACCGATGTTGTGCTGTACCATTGCCACTACACCTGTATCAAAACCGGCGATCATTTCTTTATAGCCGTTTGTAATATCGCTTTTCGGTGTGTAGTCTTCATATAACGATAAATATTTTTCGATAAACTCGACATTTTTCTGATCATTGATCGTAGCTTTGCCATCTTCCGTCAAATAATCTTCAAATCCGTTATACGCATACATCATACGCTGAATTTGGAATGATCCGCCTGCACCGCCACGGATTGTATAGCCATAGCGATTATTCGCTTTATCCGTCATTGCTTCTGCAGCCGCATAAAACTCATCCCAAGTCTCAGGAATTTTTACTCCTTTTTCTTCAAACCAGTCTTTACGTATCCAAAGGATATCCAGGTTTTGTGTGTAAGGAATTCCATATAGCTTTTTATCCGCTACGATATCTTTATTGAAATTCAGTGCCCCTTCATTGATCAGACCGTTCAGCTCCGAATCTGCAAAGTAATCATCCAATGGCAGTAATGCTTCACGAATCGAGAATTCAGGTAGCCAGCTCGTTTGGACCGATGCCAAGTCCGGCGTATCGTCCGCTGCAATTGCTGCATCCATTTTTGATTTTGCCGAGTCTTTCGGTAATCCGACATACTCCACATCGATCATCGGGTTTTCCTCTTCAAATTGGGAGATTAACTCCTCCCAAATAGGTGTACGCTGCGGTCCGGCATTTTCATCCCAGAACGTAATTTTTACCGGTTTTCCGTTTTCTGCCGACACCTCTTTTTTACCCGCCGACTCATCATCCCCGCAAGCGGCCAATAATAGTGCCGTTGCAATCGTACTTACTGCAATCGATTTTCTAAATTTGCTTTTGAACATCAACCTTCACCCCTTATGAATTCATGTACAATTAACCTTTTACTGCTCCACCCATACCATTGACTAAATGCTTTTGCGCATATGCAAATAAAATTACTGCCGGAATTAAGGCAATGACACTGCCTGCTGCCAACGCACCGTAGTTGACATTGAATTCGCCCATCATCGTACTCAGACCGACCGGCAAGGTGAACCGGTCCTGACGATTCGTGAGCATCAAGGCAATTAAAAACTCATTCCATGTGTAAATGAATGTGAACACCCCTGTTGCGACGATACCAGGAAGAAGCAGCGGGAACACGACATGACGGATGGACTGAAGTTTCGTACAACCATCAATCATCGCAGCTTCCTCCAACTCTTTCGGAACGTTTGCGATAAACCCGCTCATCAATATGGTCGTAAACGGAATCTCAATTGCCGTATACGTAATTATTAGAGCGAGCGGACTGCTGATCAGTCCTAAATTTTTGAAAATGATAAATAATGGAATAATCATCATTGATCTCGGAATAAATTGCGTACATAACAGCATCAGCATAAAGGCGCGTTTTCCCTTGAACTGATAACGGGCCAATGCATAGCCGGATAATGTGGAACAGATCAATACGACAATCACTGTACTGACACCGACGATCAAACTGTTTTTCATGAATGTAGCAAACCCGACATTATTCCACGCCATTACAAAGTTTTCCACTGTCGGATTAAGCGGCGCATATTCAAGCGGACGATTCATAATATCTCCCTCAGGCTTGAACGCCGTATTGATCGTCCAGTAAAGCGGGAAAAGTGTAAAACTTAACAACATTCCGAGCGGCACATAAAGTGTCAGCAATTTATCTATTTTTTTATTTTTAGAAAACATACGTTATCACTCCTTTTCATAGCGAGATAATTTCAGATAAAGCGCTGCGAAAACTAATAGAATACCAAACGAAATGACTGTAAGCGCTGAGCCATATCCAAAGTTACTGCCATGAACAGCTAATTCTGCAATATACATCGTCAATGTCGTTGTCGAATGTGCAGGCCCGCCGCCAGTTAAGTTGAAGATCAGGTCAACGTTATTAAACTCCCACACAACTCGCAGCAGTGTCGTTAAAATAATTGTGTTTTTCAACTGCGGCAACGTTACGAACAGGAATGATTTCCAGCGACTTGCACCATCTACCCGCGCTGCTTCATACAATTCTTGCGGAATACTTTGCAAACCTGCCAAAAGCGTAATCGCAAAGAATGGAATCCCTCTCCAAAGTTCGGCAATAACTACTGCACCAAATGCTGTTGATGTACTTGCCAAAAAGGCTTGCGGTGAATCGACAATGCCTAAACGCATCAGGATATCATTCAAAACACCCATATGTTCGTTGTACATTAGTGACCAGATAACAGAAGCCAGTACACCTGAAATTGCCCATGGAATGAATGCAACGGCACGTATCATTCCTCTAAATTTAAATGTTTGGTTCAGCAACAGTGCCAAAATCAAACCAAATACCAATTGAAGCCCAACTTCTGTAACAACCCACTTCAAACTGTTGAGTAAGCTTGGGAAGAACAGCTTATCACTGGTAAAAATATTCACGAAGTTATCGAGCCCTGCAAAACTATTATAGTAAGGTGCCGAAATATCGTAGTTTTGGAAGCTATAATAAAATACCATTCCAATCGGGTAGAAAAGGAAACTTACAACCATTAGTACGGCCGGCGTAATGAATAGATAAGGTACCAACTTCGCCTTATTAAATTTACGGACTTTTTCGCTTTTCTTTTTTTCCAATACTGGTTCATTTACTTCTGGGGAATAACTCATTAAATTTCCTCCCTTCTTACACATTATTCTAATTGAAAACGCTTTCCCGAAATATTCAAAATATTAAGATGTTAGATAAAAATTTTAAGAATCTTCACATTTCGATGGCATAAAAAAAACGCTGAGCAAGTTTTTCACTTACTCAGCGCTTCGATGTTTTGGCATGAAATTTTCATATTGATCATATTCATTTTCAATGGCCTCGCTCCAGTCTTCCAGGAACTGCTCAATCGTTTTCGTCCCGCTCAGCACTTCCTGGAGCCCCGGTTCAACAATCGTATACCGGATGGAGTTGTACCCAATTAAATAAAAAGGTGGCTCGTACATTTTTGTTTGCGGATTTTCATAAACAGATAGCGCTGTTTGCAAATGCGGGGAATTTTGCACCCAATCTTCCTGCAGCACTTCCTGATGTGTCGGCAATTGACCGACCCGTTTATTCCATTGGCTTTGTCCCTTTTGCGACGCGATAAAGGAAATAAAGGTCCATGCCTCTTTTGGATGTTTCGTACCTTCGAACATCACCATGTCCATCGTGTTGCCCGCCTCGACAGTGTAGTGACCATCGACTGACTTCGGCAATGGCAATGACTCGAACTGATCCGAAGACAGCACTTTTTGATGTTGCGCATAAGAGCCGATATTATGCTGGATTAATCCAACAGCTCCATGTTCAAAATCATCGAGCATTCCTTTATAGTCCTTCACAATATCATTTTGGGATGTATGCAAACCATAGAGCGACAGATATTTTTCCAGAAACTCCACATGGCGGGGATCATCAATCGTACTTTCACCATTTTCGATATATGTCGAAATCCCGGAGTATGCATACATCATCCGCTGCAGCTGCAGTGACGACCCTTCCCCGCCACGAATACTGTAACCGTACTGTTGCTGCGCCTTATCCGTAAAGGTTTCAACGGTATGAAAAAAGTCATCCCAAGTTTCAATTGTTTCCAGACCATAGTCGGCGAGCCAATCTTTGCGAACCCAAAGAACATCCATATTTCGTGTGTAAGGCAATCCATACAATTTTTGATCCTGTGTTAAATGTCGATTGTAATTGATGACAGAAGGCGCAATTTTGTCTCCTTCCGCCCAATTTTCAAAATAAGAATCGAGTGGTACCAATGCTTCTCGGTATGTATATTCCGGTAACCAGCTCGTATAAATACTTCCTACATCCGGCAATGACTGCATCGCGAGTGCCGAATTGAATTTCGCTTTCGCAATATTCTTCACAAAGCCTTTGTATTCAATATGAATATGTGGATATTCCTCTTCAAAAGCGGCAATCATTTCTTCCCAAATAGCATTTCGCAACGGACCGGCATCATCAAACCAAAAAGTTAATGTCACCTCTTTTGGCGTGGCATCCACTTTTTTTGTTTCCTCACTCGAACAACCCGACAGCAATAACAGTAAACAAACGGGGAAGACATAAAACAAATAGGTTTTTCTTAAGCTGCTCAATGTGATTCCCCCTTAACGCCAGCTAGCTTATAACATTCGTCATTTGGACGAGTAATTCATCCTTTGCCGTTTCTTTGGAACGACAATGTTCCATTATGATATTTTTACTGTTCATTATTTCAAATGCCGGCCCATCCTGTTGTTGGACCGTCACATGCTCAAACAACACATCTTCTGCATGGGAACAGAAAAAACCACGTTGTTTCATCGGTTCCAGATCCATCATCATTGCCGGCAGATCCGGTTCTGCACCTGACTTCATCGCAACACGGATATGGCTGAATGTAATATCCTCAACCGGCATTTCAGGTAAACCGTATATGAAACCCGCAGCTGCCGTTACGTTTGTGGCAGTTATATTTGAAAAATGAATATGCCTGAACCTCGGTGTCAGCGCTGTCACAGGCTGTGTACTTTTATCCGAAACATAAGGATCCAAACCTCGTGGACCGTGATAATAGTATAAGTTTAGTATAAACGGACAAATGACATTATTCATCACAATATTGCTTACACGGATATTTTCAATCGTACCGCCCCGCCCGCGCCGTGATTTAAAGCGAATGCCCCGATCTGTTCCTTCAAAAATACAGTTCGATACGACAACATTGCGGATGTCACCGCTCATCTCGCTGCCAAAGACAACCCCGCCATGACCGTGCAGCATCGTACAGTTCGTAATCGTAATATTTTCACAGGGAATTGCGCATTCCGCATCCTCTGTACCCGCCTTTATCGCAATACAGTCATCCCCGACATCTATCGAACAATCGGAAATTTTCACATTGCGGCATGATTCAGGATTAATGCCGTCCGTATTCGGGGAATTTGCCGGATTAATAATCGTTACTGCCGAAATCGTCACATTATCACAATCATTCGGATGGACGGTCCAGCTCGGAGAATCAATCATTTTCACCTGCTCGATATGCACACGCTCACAATGGTCAAAGCTCACTAAATTAGGGCGTGGATAGGCTAGAGAATCATCCTTAAACAACTTCCACCAGTAGGCACCCTGTCCATTTAATGTGCCAAAACCGGTAATTGAGATATTTTCCGCATGACAGGCATAAATACAGGACATATAAACATCACGGCTCGCCCCTTCCCAACGTGAAGAAATGACTGGATAATCCGCCCGATCATTTGAAAACAAAAGCTCGGAACCCGCATCCAAATACAGATGCATATTACTTTTCAATTCAATCGCACCGGTAACAAACACTCCGGCCGGCACATAAATCGTTCCGCCCCCGTTTTGTGAACAAGCCTCTATCGCACGCTTAACCGCCGATGTATTATTGGCCCAGCCATCACCAACCGCTCCAAACTGTTCAATATTATAAACCGCCGTACTGTGCTGCTGCATCGTATCCCATCCTTTGTATTCAAATCTTATTGTAATTAGCATATTAAATCTAACGAATTGAAGTCTAGCTGTAGATAGGAAATGCTAAAAAAAGTACAGGGAAGATAGTAAAATATTATAGGTTTTTGAATGCTTCGGTAGGACCAATTAATAATTTTGATTTTTGGAAGAATTAAATATAACTTTTATACCATCATATAATCATTCGGCAATTATATTAGTGCACAATAATATAACAGGAGGTAATAAAATGAAAAAATTCACTGTATTAATGTTTAGTTTACTTTTCATATTGAGCGCATGCGGAGATTCTAAACAGACAATTTCTCAATCGGCAGATAAAGAAAGTAAAACTGATAAAACTGAAGAAAGTGCAAATACTGAAGAAAAGGAAAACGCTAAATTAGAAATTGAAGACTCCGGATCTACTGTATGGAGCGACTCGATTGACTCGATTTGGATCAATACGGCGGCCATTTATAAAAACACAGGCGATGTGCCGGTTGATATCGGGGAAACACAAATGAACTACAAAGGAAAAGACGGAAGTATTTTAGGGACTTCAACTATGATTTATGCTGTTCCAGCAATTGTTCAGCCCGGAGAATCGGCATTTATCGTAGAAGGCACAACATTAAATGAAGAAACATCACTAGACAATTATTCTGAAACAACATTTAATTTTAATTTTGAAGCAACGGAAGAAGATTCAAACGTATTGGAAGTCAGTACAGTAAAAGGGATTTCAAGTGACTACGGATATAGTGTTACAGGTATTGTGAAAAACCCGACTGATGTTGAACAGGAAGATGTACGTCTCGCGGCCATTTTATATGATGCAAACGGTAAAATTTTAGGCGGATTATCAGGCAGTGTTGATGTTGGATTAGCTGCTGGCGGTGAAGCGGGTTTTGAACTTAGCTACCCACCGTTGCCAGATAATATCGGTTCAAAGGTAAATAAAATCGAAGTAAAAAGCTACGGCTTCACTTGGTAAACGAAGGGGTATATAGAATGAAAAAATCACTGTTTATTATAAGTACCGCGCTCTTATTTTTAACGGCTTGTGGCGCAGAAGAAGATAAGAAGCAATCGGATAATCAAAAGGAACAAAGTATCGAGGTAGACAAAGGCTTGCTTGATGTTGAATTAACATTGCCTGCAGACTTTTTTGAAGATCAAACACCAGAAGAAATCGAGGCAGCTGCTAAAGAAAAAGGTGTTAAAGAAGTTAAGGTGAATGAAGATGGTACTGTTTATTATAAAATGAGTAAATCTGCGCATAAAAAAATGATGAAGGAAATGGAACAAGGTGTCATTAGTACGGTTGATGATCTGGTCAACGGCGAGGACTATGAGTCGTTTAAAGAAATTTCGTATAACAAGGACTTTACGGAATTTGATGTGACAGTGAATGCGGATACTTTTGAGAATAGTTTCGATTCATTTGGATTATTCGGATTAGCCTATGTTTCCATGATTTACAGTGCCTTTGACGGCAAATCCGGTGATGATCTTAAAACAACCGTCAATATCATCGACGAAAAGACGGGAGAAAAAACGGATACAATTGTATTCCCTGATGATATTGAAGACGATACTGAAAATAGTGATGCAGCGACTGAAGAATAAGGTTTCGTTTTAATAAAATGTAGCTCAGTAAACGATTTATAATTAAATCTTACTGAGCCATTTTTATCACCAAGCTTAGAAACCAAGTTATTATTTCAAGATAGAATTCTCACTAAATTCTTAGCAAATTTTACTCAGATTTTCTCCTTATCTCCACGGTCAAATAATTTCTATCCAACGGCCGGTTTTAGTTCCTTCTGGAACGAACCACTAAAGTCCCCTCCACATGAATCTGCAAAAGTCCCCTCAAAAAGATCTTATATCTTTTAAATAATTTAAAAATATATATATTGTTGCGTTAACACGCAACGAGGTGGATTTTACCTTAATGGCTTTTAATAATCTTTTTCTTGCGAAAAATTATTTCCAATTACTTTGTCCCTTTTTTTATCTTTGGATGACATATATAGGGCAAGACAGTATTCAAGAATTGGAGGCTAAAGCATGGAATTATTAGTGGACGGTAGACAGTTATTTTTATCACAGGATTTGGCGATACGCATCGGAATTGAGGAAGCGCTATTCATTCAGCAGCTGTATTATCGATTAGAAACCCAAGGTGTGGAGAAAGAAGGACACATCTGGTATCGCCAAACTTATCAGGGTTGGGCTAAGCAATGCCCACAATGGAATATTAGAAAAATAAAAAGACTCGTAATGAAATTGGAACGCTATCAAATTATTATTTCTTCCAATAAATTTAACAGTTTCAAGACAGACCGTTCAAAATGGTACCGAATTGATTATAGAAAAATTGATCAGATCGTTCAGTCAGAAGTTTTTACACAGGAGGAGCTGTTCCCTGAAGAAGAAAACTTATCTGAGAAGAATGCGAAATCGTATACAGACCACAGTAATGAGATTATAACCATTATTCATTACTTAAATGAAAAAGCCAAGAAGAACTTTAACGACCGATCACATTATTCCGACCAGGGAATTTCGAAAGCTATTTAAACGATGCACTTACAAGACAGCCGGAAAATGACCTCAATTTCGAACCAGTCGTACTCGATTTTGATGAAGGTGAATGCTATTGGAAAAAGCAATAAACGTCATAATCTATTACAGGAGATAATGACGTTTATTATAATTTTATTAAGATCACTTTCGTAAAAGCGAAAGGTTATAACATTCACTCATACATATATTAATACCCTGTTTTATTTAACGATTTATTCTCTTCTCTTGATGCATGACTGGAACTATCACTTTTTTTATAAAAATGAATCCCTTCCCGCTCTTCAATCTCGACCATACCTTGATCAACCAGGTAGTCAAACTGGCCTAATGTTTCCGATAGTGTCAGCCCTAATTGCTGCTGGTAAATGCGTTCGAATAATTGAGTGGTCATTTCAAAGTTCGTTTGCGGTGTTTCAAGCAAACCGTATACTTTTAATGCACGTTGTCTTTGCTTTTCCAACCGTTCGTCAATGAGCGCTTCAATATCTGTCAGTTCTCCGCCATGACCTGTGTACACTTTTGAGATTTCCAGATTTTTAAGACGTTTAAGTGATTCATTATATTGCAGCAATGATTTAGGTCGTTCCATCGATAAATCAAGCGGTGGCTCGACTAGCGGATTCGATGATGTGCGTTCCAGCAGTAGATCGCCGCCGATGCATTCACGGGTGTTCTCTTCTACAAAAATCAGATGGCTTTGCGCATGTCCGAGTGTTTCATACACTTTCATACCCGGGTGACCCGGCACTTCATCACCCTCTTTTAAATAGCCAGTCAACGGAATCGTACCGAATAGTTCGATTTCCCCTTTAACATGTAAAATCCGGTTCACATATTTTTCCGGTACACCTTGTTCGATAAAGAGCTTTTTGAAAAATCGCTCATAATACTGCAGAAAATCCGGCTCTTTCTTCATCCAGTAATCAACATATGGATGCCCTAAAATTTCCGCCGAGGGAAATGCATCGATCCAACCGGCATGGTCCGGATGATGATGTGTCAGCACGACTTGTTCCACGTCTTTCATATCATAACCTGCAGCGCGCAATCCCCATTTGATCGCTTCATACGCTTCTTCTGTTTTCGGTCCAGCATCAAATAAAGTCAGTGCATCTCCCTTTACTAAAAAAGCATTTACATCCCCCACTGCATATGGTGTAGGTATAACAATTTTATGTACTTCCATAGTTTAATCCCCTTTGAATAGCTCGTAATGAATGACTATTCATTTATTTTAACTCTTTTTCCTTCATTCGTCACGCCAAAGGTTGACAGTTTTTCAATACAGCACTATAATTTTGGATAATTCAAAATTTACAGGCAATGAAAAAGCCAAGTAGATTATTTCAAGGTTTTAGAGAGTGCCGTCTTTGCTGAAATCGGCATAACCCGCTGAAATAATTGAACCTCCTTTTGAGCCGTTATGACAACATAACCGTACCCTTTGCGATAAAAAGGCTGAAGCTGCACACTTTATGTGTGAATAAAGGTGGTACCGCGGAAATCAAAGCATTTTCGTCCTTACTAATAGTAGGGATGGAAATGCTTTTTTACGTTCCATTTAGGAAACGGATATAAAAATCGGAGGGAAACAATATGCAAAAAATTATTTTTATCGGCGCAGGATCAATGGCAGAAGCGCTTATTCACGGTTGGATCAAAAAGAATGTTATCAAACCACATGCCCTGTTCATATCCAATCGGTCCAATAAAGAAAGACTTAAAGATTTGGTCGAAAGCTATAATGTCAACCTGTTGGAAGACCATACTCAATTGCAGGAAGCCGATCTCGTCATTTTGGCCATGAAACCGAAAGATGCCCGCGCTGCAATGGAAATTATCGCACCACATCTAGGGGCCAATACGGCTATTATATCGGTGCTCGCTGGTGTGACGATTGATACAATTGAACAATATCTCGGCAGCCGTTCGATCGCTCGTGTGATGCCAAACACTTCCGCAACGATCGGCATGTCTGCATCCGGCATTGCGTTCAATCCGCATGTTACAGACGCGCAGCGTGCACTTTATATTCAAATGCTTGAAGCGATCGGCATCGTCATTGAAGTCGAAGAAGAAAAGCTGCATGCCGTTACTGCGCTTGCCGGTAGCGGTCCTGCCTATTTATACTATTTGGTTGAAGCATTTGAACAGGCCGGTGCTGAGTTTGGGCTATCAAAGGAAGTTGTGCGAGAACTGATGGTACAGACAATCGCCGGTTCTGCGGAAATGCTGAAATCCGGAAACGTGGAGCCTTCAATATTGCGCAGAAAAGTGACGAGTCCAGGTGGAACAACAGAAGCCGGAATTAAGGCTCTTGAATCGATGTCCTTTAACGAAGCGATTGTGAGCTGTGTCCGAAGTGCAGAAAACCGCTCAAGAGAACTTGCACGCGGGGAATAAACATACTCATTGAACTTATTAGTAGGAAATAACTTTAGATACTACAGGGCTCCTGATGAACTTAATTTTCAGCAGCCCAACCTCCAAAAAAGCTTGTGTCTCAAAAAGAATCAAGCTTTTTCTCTTTGTAATCATTTACTTTTCCTGGGAAATACCATGATTACCCCACCTTGAAACTTCGATATTATAAAGATACCCAAGGTTCACATCTTAACCGCTAAAGTAAAATCACAATGTATCCTAAATTATTCTTTATCTTTCTTCTCTTTATCTTTTTCTTTCCTCTCTTTATCTTTCTCTTTTCTCTCTTTGTCTTTGTCTTTATCTTTCTCTTTTCTCTCTTTATCCTTCTCTTTTCTCTCTTTATCTTTCTCTTTTCTCTCTTTATCTTTCTCTTTTCTCTCTTTATCCTTCTCCTTTTTCTCTTTATTCTTCACTTTCATCTCTTTCATTTCTTGCTTCTTCTGCTCTTTCTCTTTCTTTTCCTGTTCTTTTAGCTGTTTGGCCAGTAGAGGAAGGGCAAATTCTTTTTGGTTAAACTCTGTAATCGATTCAGTCAAAATTTCGTTGAAAACCTTTGTGGCAGTCATTCCGCCAGTTCCTGATAAATAATGATTTTCATCTGTCTGATCATAGCCCATCCACACTGCCCCGACTATTTCCGGGGTATATCCAACGAACCAGTGATCCTTTGCACCACCGGAATTCACAAAAGGAAGCTCTGATGTGCCTGTTTTGCCGGCTACTTCCCATCCTTCGACTCGAGCATTTTTTGCCGAGCCTTCTTCGACAACACCTTTAAGCATATACGTTATTCCTTGAGCGACTAGGGGCTTCGTAACGTTCGTCTCATTATGCTCCCACTTAGCAACGATCTTACCATCTGCATCTTCAATTTTTTGTATGGCATGTGCTTCTACCATGACACCATCATTGGGAAATGTGGAAAACGCCTGAGCCATTTGTAAAGGAGATACCCCTTCATTCAAACCACCAAGTGCTAAACTTAAATTATGATCCTCTTCTTTTAGTTTAATGCCAAAACGTTCAACAGCATTTATACCGTATTTCAATCCCATTTCATTTAATAACGATACCGGTGGGATGTTGTATGAATTCACCAATGCTTCATACATTGTCACTTCTCCATGGAAACGTTTGTCGTAGTTCATTGGCTGATACCCGTCAATATTAATAGGAGAATCTTGTAACGTATCATAGATTTCGTATCCTTGCTCCAGAGCAGGAGTATATGCCGCCAATGGTTTCAGAGTTGATGCTGGTTGACGTTTTAATTGAGTAGCTCGATTAAACCCTCTAAAAGTATGATCTCCCCTTCCTCCAACAAGTGCACTGATTCCCCCGGTTGAAGGATCAATAAAGATTGCTCCACTTTGGATTAACTGATCAGATTGCTCTTCAGGAAACATTGCATTATCCTTATATACCTGTTCGACTGCATTTTGTATTGCAGGATTCAGTTCTGTATAAATATGAAAGCCGCCCGATAGAACTTCATTTTCTGTAAGCCCGTATTGTTTGATTGCTTCGTCAATAATATGGTCGACATAATAAGGATATTTCCCCTTGTATTCATCAATCCTTCTGCCCTCTACTACGATCGGTTGTGCTTTTGCTTTTTTTACTTCGCTTTGAGTAATGTACCCTTCCTTTTCCATTAATGATAGAACAAGGTCTCTCCGTTGAACTGATTTATCCATATCTTTTATAGGTGATAAAATCGAAGGCGCTTTAATCAAACCTGCAAGCATAGCCGACTCACCTAATGTTAATTTGCTGACGTCTTTGCCGAAATATGTTTGGGAAGCACGCTGCACGCCCCATGCTCCCTCACCAAAATAAATCTGATTAAGGTAGCGTTCCATAATTTCATCTTTATCGTATGTTCGTTCAATTTTTTTCGTCAAAACCAGTTCTTTTAACTTCCTCGTATAGGTACGTTCTTGTGTCAGAAAGACATTTTTAGCCAACTGCTGTGTAATCGTACTTCCTCCCGCTACAATTTCTCCGCTCATCGTGTTTTGAGTCATTGCACGTATAATTCCTATCACATTTATCCCGCTATGCTTGTAAAACTTCTGGTCTTCCGTTGCAATTACAGCATGAATAAGATGTTCCGGTATCTGTTCTATTTTGACGCCATCTATTTTGGAACCCGTCACTTTACTGGCTATCTCACCATGTTGATCAAAAATAATAGTTGGCTGCGGCGTAGGCTCTTCCAGTTTACTGACATCACTTTTCCAAATAAAAATATTGAATATGAGGAAAAAGCATAATAAAAATATGGAAGCTCCTACTATGACTTTCATGATTATTTTTTTATCTTTAACCTTACGCCATATCCGCCCAGTTAATTTTTGCTGCTGTCTTCTTTCCACTCTTTTCACGTTTTGTTCCACCTTTTGTCTTACGATTCAGTTTCTGCATAAAGGTTATTGTTAGTTAGGAAATATGCATAGTCAATAGGTTTTTGGCAAACCGCTACTTTATTCTCTACTAAAACCCATGCATTCATATCATATCTCCTATATAATGGGGCTCCACAATAATAAAAGGGCGCTAATTCTTATTTAAGAATCACGCCCCTTTATTAAAATGCTTATAAAAATAAGCAACCATCAAGTTCCTAAATCAACCTTTTTTCGTTTTGGGGCAATTCTACCGATTATATACCCCATAATGATTCCCATTAAAAACATGAACAGCCTTTCCCCTGAAAAGTCATCCGTAAAATATGTAGATAGGTATTTTTTAACTTCTGATGATAAAGGTTCACTTACAGAAGAACATGTTGCTGATTTATATCAGGTTCTCCATGCAGTACGTTTTATAGCTAAGGATATCAATGACCTTACTGGATATGATATGCAAGCTTTATATAAAGCGATGAACGATGAAGAACATGAAATCGTTCAACGCATTAAGTATCGTCTCTCTATAGAATATTAATGAAAAACGCTCAGATTTCTGAGCGTTTTACTTTATCTATATAATAAGTTTGGAAATTAAATATTATTAATTAAAAGTTTTCAAGAAATCCTTAATTACCGGATTATATGGTGGACTGATTACGGGTAAATTTGTTAAATCGAAAAATCGTATATCAGTTGCTTCTGATTCATCGAATTTAATCGAACAAAGCTATCAATAGTGTTAAATATAACAAAATTCCCCTCCTTGTTATGCGAATAAACTTTTAGTGTTTATTCCAGAATCACTCCGTATACTACCATAAAAAACCAATTCATTGAATACTGCTTTTCACTTGAAGTATGCTCTATATGCATTGATGAACGCTTCAGGTGAAGTTTTCACGATATACGTATAGACCCCTTGAAGCGTATGTAAATACAGAATCCCCCCTTGATTGGCAATTTTCCGGTAAGAAAAATCCATCACAATCTTAATCGGAAATTCTCGATTCTGCGTAATCACTTTGTCATTGTATAAGTAAATGATTCGGTCATGCTCTATTTCAAACTGTTCAGTACCTGTAACAGTTCTTTCTACTTTAAAATAAGGATGCTGCGCGATCAAATTCATGTAAACCTCCTGATATAAAGACTTAGGAGTATATTAACACAATCTGATTATTTATTTGGTGAAACGGAAACACGCTCTTAATCAGCCCTATTTTTACGATGTAACTCTGAAAGATCCTTAAAATAATATAATGAATAGTCATCACTAATATCGACTTCGTAAAAGTAAACGTTTTCCGTAACGGTATCTTTCACTTTTATTTCAAACAACCCCATTCCTCTTTGGTAATTATTTTCCACTAAAATGATATTTTCCCGATCAATCCCATAGTTCGTTTCCATATAGTCTTGCACATAATTGAATACAACCGCGCTTCGAGATTTACTATTAAAATAATTGAAAGCAACAAAAACCACTACTATACAAAATAATAGGTTAAAGAGAATTATTTTTTTCAAATGCCTTCCCTCCAAAGTCTAGAAATACAATTTATAAAATATAAGTGAAAAGAAAAAATAGTAAAGCCATGATTGGAAGGATAATAATTGTGATTAAGGCTTTCTTTTTAGTATTTTGAATGGCACGTTCAGTTATTTCAGGTTCTTCTTTGTATATTCCTCTTCGTCCCCATAACAAGCTTTCTTTAGGGTTTACATAAGTCCAAATGGTCACCCCGTAAAGTAAAGCCCATGACAATATAATAAGTACCACTTTTCATCACCGTCCCAACTTGTATAATTAATAACTAATATACGATTGAAATTATCATTAGTTTCAAAATTTTTACAATACCTCAGGAATAATCTCTCTAATTCATCAAAAAAACACTCAGTTAAAAAATAACTGAGTGCTTCAGCATGTGATTAATTTATTTTTCCCCTTAAGTGAATCGGAATCTTTACAATAATCCATTCTTTATCCGCTTCACAATACTGAACGTCGTATAAAGCGAGATCGGACCTAATACTGCGGCAATGATCAGCCACATCGTTAAGCCATCTGTCGCCTTCAGCATTTCCAAGTTTGTTCGTATGTACACAACGACCCCAAATAACAGAATATAGCTCATGACATTTGGAAAAATAACTAGCAATCGTAATACTTTCGGTGAAATTGTCGGTTGCTGCATCATTCATCCCCCTTTTCTCCATTATAGCGGAATATTTCTGCAATTGAACAAAATTCTCTTAAAAAATGAAGAGGCATATAGTAAACATTCCCCCCGTTTACTATACATCTCGGTTTAATTCATCTATTCAATTTCCAGCAATTCGTTTTTCCGCAACTCATACTGGCTGAAATCATTCGCTAAATAGCTGTTTTCGAAGATCGCTTTCGCTTCTTCCAAAAACGGAATGAGATCATGCTTCAAAAACCGGGCGCTTATATGATTCAACAGCAAATGTCTCGCCTGGGCCTCTTTCGCGATTTTGGCCGCTTCTGTATTCGTCGCATGTCCATACTTGCCCGCCAGCTCAATTGTGGAATGGTCAAAGGTTGCTTCATGTACAACAACATCCGCATTTTGTGCTAAACGGATACTGTTTTCGCAATACTTTGTATCGCCTAAAATTGCAACAGTGAACCCTTGCTGTGGCGGTGACGTCACATCACTGCTTTCTACAACAGTGCCATCTTCCAGCTGTACTGAATGACCTGCTTTTAATTGACCTAATAACGGACCTTTTGGTACACCTAACGTCAAAGCCTTATCGATCAGCAGCTCGCCCTGCATCGGCTTTTGTTCAATCCGGTAACCGAAACACGGGATCACATGCTGCAACGGCAGTGCACGTACCGTAAACTGCTCATCTTCAAACACGATGCCATCTTTTACTTCGACAAATTCTATCGGATATGTTAAATGGGTTTTTGATATTTGCAATGTTTGTTCAATCCATTGCTGTAACCCGGCCGGCCCGAAAATTGTGAGCCTGTCCTCCCCGCCTAAAAAAGACCGGGAGCTTAAAAAGCCGGGCAGTCCGAAAATATGGTCGCCATGTAAATGCGTAATAAAAATTTTATTAATTTTGCGCGGTTTAACCGTTGTATGCAAAATTTGATGCTGGGTCGCTTCCCCACAGTCAAACAGCCAAATCGAGCCGCATTCTTCCAGCAATTTGAATGCGATCGAACTCGTATTGCGCTCTTTTGAAGGCATCCCTGCACCGGTACCTAAAAATTGGATCTGCATGTCATTTCCTCCTAACACGAGATTAGTTTGCCTCATGTAGAAGCTATTTACTATCGTTGTCTTTATTATAGTTCGCAAACAAGTTTATGCAAAGCAAAAATGGCCCGTGCTTCTTCCTTTGAAATCATTTTATCCGGATAACAAATTTCGAAATCGTCCTCATGTAATGTCACATTTTCCACAAAGCCCGTATCCGTCACCGTAACGAATAGTCCAACACCTTGCACTAATAATCCATACTCTGGCTCAATGCGTCTAAACTCGACTAAATAGCATCCTCATCACGTTCCACTGACTGTAACTGCAAACGATCTTGCCCAAACCTTTTTTTAGTACGTTCAGCTATTTCAATCACTTGCTCCTTCGTCACATTATCAAGTTCGCCTTGCCCATTAAACGTCCCTGAACAAAACTGTCCGTCGTGATGATACACCTCTGCTAGCAGTTGTCCTTGTGCATCATAATAATACAGCATATCTTCCTCTGCTCGCTTTGAGGCAATTTCCCCTGTAATAAATGGTTCTATGTATTGATGCATACTTAATCCTCCTTGCTTTTCATTCACATATCGCCTCTTCTACTAACTTTCGTACATGGTTTTCTTGCTGTAAGTCTACTCGATTTGTCACAATAGTAAAACCGTACGCATCATGTTCAGATAAAAGTATTAGTTCACTTTCTTGTAGCTCTATATAAGGGAAACCGTCCCTATACGTGATTGAATCAGTTTGCCGAATTGCCCAAAATAGATTATCGAAAGCGTAACGGAACCACTCACTAAATGCTTCATTAAATCATTTTCATTACGTATTTCTACTGTAAACGCAGGCACTTCTGCTTGAAAGCATTTACGTCCGATTTGCGTGGGTACGGTTCTTCCCGAAGGCTTATACATAATTGGTATATTCGTATCGGCTAAAAACTCATCAATGGCATCGTAATAGCTTTCAAAATATAAATAAAATGGATACGTAAACTGCTGCTTCGCAAAGTGGCACAGTCGTATAATCGTTTCCTCCACATAATCGTGCGCCTCACCCGACACAGCATAAGCGACTAGCCAATTGTGCACTTCCCCCCAATGAGGCGCTCTGTTTCAACGAGCGTTGTTGCAATAAGTTTCATCATTAATCTTCCCAAAAAAATATGGCATCCCACACTAAATATTGCCCTCGTGATCGTGACAATGTGCGGATTTTTTCATCAAATGGTAACGGCTTGTCCACGTCTTGTAATTGTAAAATCGTAAAATGGTATTTCATCAGCAAACGTGTTAAATCATTCGCTAATTGCCTGTACTTGTCGTCAATAAGTAGCTCCGGGAAATCAACCATCGTGCCGCCAACGCCATGATCCTCGCCTTTGTCATTAAAGCGTCGCCATTGCCACGCATCATTGACAATGGCAACGACAGGCGCAAGTCGGCTAATGAGCACGAATAAGCCACGTCGGTCCTCCTCGTGTTCGCCGTTTTCCTCTGTCACTGTGACAAAATCATCGGTGTAGCACATGAGAAGGATATACGACGCATAGCCGCTGCCAAAATGATTCGCCTCCATCGTGTAGCGGATTTTGGCACGCGTCATATCATCAAGTAGTGGCTTTATGAAATCTACTAGCACATCATCATCCTGCTCTGAATATGGATATTGCGCACTAATCGTTTCACGCCGAATCACCTTTTTTAGTTGGTCATCTGTAAACATCTTTACACCCCCGCTAATCGCTCCCTTAACAAACATGCTTTCTAAACGTGCTTGCCAGATTTTTCAATGGCAAACACGAGTCCACACCACGTACCATATGCGTCCGTTACGCTGTTTTCATAATATACTTCAAGATCCACCGATAGCTCAAATGTCGCATCAAAATACTCGTTATCTGCTTGCCAATTTACATTTTGAATGGCCATTTCGACTTCTCTAGCATCAGTTAACGGTATTTCGACTTTTTCCTCATTAAAAAAATTGAAACTTGACCCACCTTCAAAATAACGGAATCCTCATCTTTATTTCCAGCAAATGCTCCACCTGCTTTCCTATTCGTCACGTTTATAAATACGTACCAGCTCATCAAAAATCGTACCAGCGTAAAAATGTGTGCGTTCCAATTGAAGCTGCTCACACACCGTATATAAAAACCAAAGCCACTGGTCGTCGTTTTCTTTCATCGCCTGCTTGCCACCTGCCTCGATAAACGGCACGACGATGTGCTTGTGTAACGTTTTAAAATATTCAACCGCCTCACGTGCCCCGGGCCAATTCATATCTTGAAACAGCTCGACCATTTTCGGGAAAGCTGCGATATTGTACGGATAACCAATTGCCTCCACAACCTTCATGCAATTTTGCCAATGTGGCTTATTCGCTAATTCAAAAAGCTTACCTAAATCGTTTAATGGGGCATGGTCGATTAAATAGTCGATTGCCTCTTGCTGCGTTTCTTTCGGTAAATGCCAATGCAGCTCGTGTATGTATGTATTTAGCGTTCGATCATTCATTTCAGCAGCTCCTCCTATTTAGAATATCCAAACTATTAACAGCTTCCCTTACTTAAACAGGCTTAATTGCTCACCAGGTCCTGCAACGATTAATATTTGATCATCCTCTGCTTTGGCTTTTAGCTGCCAGCTTTCAAATGGACCGTTATCTCCAATTACTTTTAACTTCAAACCTGAACCAAATGTTAACAATAAATTATTCGGCTCAACTAACTGAACTGACGAAATTTTCCGACGAGCTAAAGTTATTAAATAGACGATCTTCTCACTCGTCTCAGGTGTTACATAGGTCGTCTCCTCATTTTGAACTAGCTCAAACGCGCCTTCAACCGTTAGCCTCACCTCTTCATAAAAACTGTTATCGCACGACAGCTCATATGCAGGTCCCCAAAAATGCAAGCTATCAATCGTTTGATGCAAGCAACAGACTTCAAGTAGCTGTTGTATATATTTTTGCTCCGTCATCTATTACCCCTCCATTTCTTTAAAAGAATATTATATACTAAAAATGGTAATATGTAGGTATTTAAATACAAACCTATCCTATATCAAGCTCTTTACAGTTTTATTAATGGGAAGTTATATGTTAATTATATACATTTTCTTGGGTGTAGTAACTTACTTTGTTATTAAAAAGAAACTTTCAAAAGGAACCAAAACTTGGAAATGGATGCTTAATGCAACAAACATTTCAAAAATCGTTCCCAAACATGAACTGCAGTTCATGTTTGGGAACACATTCAATAGGCACGAACGTTGTTAAATCAACGTTTTGTGCCCTTTTATATAAACATTTGTTATGAGGAATTTTACTTACTCAACAATATTTGCCGATTATTGAAATAAAAGACGAAACCCTGTTGGATTCCGTCTTGAACAGTCATAATATGACATTATATTCTGTTGTTACAATCTTCAATTAAAACGTACGCTCATACCAAGCCTTCGCTTTTTGTACTTCATTCATCGTCAGCTGGTGACCGTTCGATTCCCATTCCAATGTCACGTTCGCTCCTGCATCCGTTAAGTAACGCTCCAGATCAATCGCTTCTTGCTGAGGGCAAATCGGGTCATTCACTCCTGCTGCGATAAATACTTGTGTGCCGTCTTGTTTCGCAACAGTTGCTTCGTGATTCGGAACCATTGGATGATGAAGAACCGCACCTTTTAATGCATTTTCATATTCAAATAACAGATTTGCTGCGATATTGGCACCGTTTGAATAACCGATCGCAATAATGTTTCGACGGTCAAAACCGTATTCACTTGCTTTCTCGCCGATAAATTCATACAGTTCTTTCGTACGGAAAGCCAAATCTTCCATATCAAATACGCCTTCAGCTAAACGTCGGAAAAACCGTGGCATCCCGTGTTCTAAAATATTACCGCGTACACTTAAAACCGATGCTTCCGGATCAATGATTTCTGACAGTGCAAGCAGGCTGTTCTCATCTCCGCCTGTACCGTGCAACAGTAAAAATACCGGCTTGTCTTCTTTACCTTTATTAAAAATATAGTTCATCGGACATTCTCCATTCTCGTTTTGATAGTCGTATTATTCGTATTCTTTTTCGATAGTTTTTGTTGAGCGTACTGTATCAATCGGACGCACAACACTTTCAATATAGTCGCGTTTGCTCTCAAGGAATGGCGGCAATGAAAGGATTTCCCCTACTGTTTCATATGGCTCATCACCCATGAATCCTGGACCATCTGTTGCCCATTCAAATAAAATCCCCGGCGCTACACGTGCATAAAGCGATTCAAAGAAGAAACGGTCTACATAGCCTGACGTACCGAACCCGAAGCTTTCAAGACGCCCGATCCATTCACGCAACACGGCTGTATCTTCTACACGGAATGCTGCATGGTGAACTGTACCGAAACCTTGACGGCCTGGCTGTAATACCGTATTGTGCTCGACAATAACAGATGCCCCGTTTCCGCCTTCTCCTACTTCAAATAAGTGCAGTGAATCTTCTTCGCCTGTTTGACGCATCACTAAGACTTTTTCAAGAACTTCCTTGAAATAATCAAAGTTCGAAACGCGCACATGAATCGGACCTAATCCTGTAATCGCAAACTCTAATGGAATCGGACCTTTTTGCCAAGGTGTACCTGAAGCGATCCCTTCATTGTTTTCATCTGAAATGAGCATATATTGCTGATCATCGAAATCGACGAACGATAATGTTTGCTTACCGAATAATGGTTTAATGCCTTCATGCTGTACTTTCAGACGGTCAAAACGTTTCACCCAATATTCCAGTGCTGCATCATTTGGTACACGGAAAGCTGTTTTGTAAATTTCGTCCGTACCGTGACGACCTTTCGGAATTCCCGGGAAATCAAAGAATGTCATATCTGTTCCTGCAGATCCTTTATCATCCGCAAAAAACAGGTGGTATGTTTGAATATCATCCTGGTTAACTGTTTTTTTCACTAGTCGCATTCCTAATACATATGTGAAAAATTCATAGTTTTTTTCTGCACTGCTCGTAATAGCTGTTACGTGGTGGATTCCTTTAATATGGTTCATCTGTATTGCCTCCATTTTCTCGATATCGAGATATTAGTTTAAGAAAAATGCACCGAGCCCGATGCTTGTAGTCACTTTAGTGTTTGTCCGCATGGTGTCCCACACGCTTTAAATAGTCTGTTAAGTTTTGCAGTTCTTCATCCGATAACACATCAAAAATCGATGCAATCTTTTCTTCATGCGATGGGAAAATCGATTCAATCATCTGTTTTCCTTCATCCGTTAACGAAACAAACGTAACACGACGATCTGTCGGACAGGCAACACGTGCAACGAGATTTTTTTTCTCCAGTTTATCGACGACATACGTAATACTGCTGCTTGCGATTAATACTTTTTTACCGATGATTTGAATAGGCTGATCTCCTTTATGATAAAGCAATTCCATCACGGCAAATTCCGTTAAATTCAGATCATGCTGCTGGATATCTTTTTTCGTCGCTTCTTGAACGGAAGTTTGAGCCCGATGCAAAACAGTAAATGCTTTTAATTGTTTGTCATATTTACTCATAAAGTACCCTCCTCCCTGTTATCACGAATTCATTTATCTTTAATTCGAGATAAATATACCATGTATAAAATGCAGTGTCAAACAAAAAACGTTCCAATCCAGTTCTACACTGAATTGAAACGTTTCTTCTATTCACATATTAAAACTTGGCGTTCGAATTTCCCTTTTTTCAATACGGCTCTATCAATAATTGTTAAACCGGCTTCATGAATTTTATCGTCCATCGACTCGATTGTCACAATGATAACCCGTTTTGCGATCCGACGGGCATTTGTAATGATGCTTTGCTGCAGCTCACCTGTGATATGCGTAAATAAATTGTACGGCATATCAATAATTGCCACATCATAGCCTTCACTTGCCTCTTCAATTGGACCGATCTCCACATTCGGTTCATAGCCGAAGTGACGAAGATTAATCCGGGAACCCCACACAACACGTTTATTTATGTCGCGCCCTTCAATTGCAATGCCCATACTCATTGCTTCCACAAGCACCGTACCAATACCGCAGCAAGGGTCGATCACCTTCAAGCCGTCCGGAAACGGTACCGCGATATTGACAATCGCACGGGCATCCCGTGTACTCAGTGCCGTAGAGTACATTTCAGGCTTTTGCATATGCTTCAGCCACACCGCTTCTCCGTATGTAAGCTCGCCTAAATAGTAGCGCTCCTCGTAAATAACTAGACCCAATACTACGTCCGGATTTACAAGTTCCGGTTCGGCATTGATAGCCGAGCTGAGGCGCATCATATAGTCGTTCCGGATCGCTCGGTTAAGTTTCGGCGTAATCGCATCAGCACTATTATTTAAACAGTGAATTTTGAACGTCTTTTGTCCAAGCTCCAGCTGTGCCGCCATTTCTAGCAGTTGCTCTATTGAATTCGCTTCATGGAAAACAGCTAACCTTGAACGCATATAAGGACTACGGCTCGGCTCTATTTTTTCTTGGCTAATTAGAACATTTCCTTCCACGTGAAAGTTAAAAAATGTGCGCATTTCCAAACGTGAAAGTTCATATTCATCTCTTTGCCAAGTAAAACTATATAAGTATTTTTGCGTCATCTATTTCTCGACTGTCGATAATAATTGCGCAACTAATTGGTAAATCATTTCACATACTTCTGTAATCGTCATCTTCTCATGGAAGCCTTCAATGCAGTCAACCGCAATGTTCAGTTCCCAAAGCCCTTCTTGACCGGAGAACGCTGCACTGCTGCTTCCTAATGCAGATTTCACGTTGTCTTTCAAATATTGACGAATTACTTCACCATGTTTCTTCTGCAGTTTCAAGCCGAATAATGCCGTATACAGATTAAATGCATCATCAAATTCAAGCGCTACCGCATCGATGCGAATATCGTTGAATTGTGCACATTCCACGTAAATAAATTCACCTTGGTTGTCCTTTAAATAGTGGATCGGTGTAGATGCAAATTCGTTACTTTCCGCTGTAATTGTATCTTCAGTTTCTTTACTGCAACGTTCTAATACTTCTAAATGTAATTGTACCATGATTATAATTCCTTTCGATTCCATATTCGCCCATTAAAAAATCACCTAGTCCAGTATACATGACTATTGTTTAAAGCGCATTAGAAAGAAATTTCTTTCAAGACTGTAAACCTTGTATTTATGAATGATTCATTTTTTCTTTATGCTGAACTTTCACGAATGCCGCACCCGATTTCATAAATGAATAAAGAACTACGATACAGAAACTAAACAATAATGTTCCTGTAAATACAAAGCCTGATGTTCCTACCAGATCAAGTGCACCTAATAGTGAAGACCCTGCGACTACTCCAATGGAGAAAAACGCATAAAAATAGCCGTATGCTTTCCCGCGAGTCTGTTCAGTCGTTGCTTCAATTAATATGGCATTAATAGAAGGGAATAAAAATGCAAACCCGATGCCATACAGTGCAAGTATTGCATACAGCCATGACATTTCCGTTGTCAGACCGATGCCGATTTGAGCAAGTCCGAGTAATAGCACTCCGACAAACAATGTCACTTGCGGATTCAAATAATCGAAAATCTTGTTCGTCGGTAATATAAAGATCAGGACAGCAACAATTCCGAATACACTTAGTAATGTACCGGATACTCGCGAGCCATACCCTAAATCCTGTACGTAAATCGGTAATAAATACGCGAGAACACCTTGTGAAAACATAAGGAAAAATGCGCCGCCATATGCTTTTAAAATACCGCTGTTCCAATTGAACTTTTCGGTTGCCTGCAGTTTTCTCCGTTTTGGTAACGGTGATTTGCGTAAAAACACGAACAGGCCGACCAATAAGACAATGCCATATAGTGCAACGATTGCTAGCACATTCGGCACTGAAATTTTGCTTGCTAGAATACCGCTTGAAGCAGGACCTACAATCGCCGCAATGCCGACAAACGAACCTGTAACCGCGCTTCCGCTTCCCTGTTCGTTCGATGCACGCATATTCGCAAGCAATGTAAAGGCTGCTGGGGTAATAAACCCGCTACTGAACCCGTGTATGCAGCGGACGATTAAAAGAGCCGTCGCATTATCGACAAGCTGGTAGCATAATAGCGAAATCGCAGACGTCAACAAACCGAATACTAATATACGGAATGCCCCAATTTTATCGGTGAAAATACCGGAGAAGATATTGCCGAATGTATTCATAAATGAATAAAGACCAACGACAATCCCCGCGATAAATGTTGTCGCGCCGACCGATAATGCATATGTACTCATAATCGGCAGCTGGACGAACAGATCGAAAAACGAGAAGAAAATGATGGCATAGACGAGCCAATGTTTCGGAAATGGCTTTGTATGTAATAATGGCTGCATTTTCTTCAGTTGATAGTCGAATAGAAAATTGCCAAATGGAATAAATGCGACCAGCACACTTAGCAATGACCAGCCGATATGCCATTGAATGCGCAGTTGCACGATGACGATTGTGAGAAAATAAACCATAAAAATACCGCCGTGTACGCTGCCGTTTACCGTCACAAATTGCGGTAAATCTGCGAAATACTTAAGCGGCATGGAAATAAGTAATAGCGTAATGAGCGAAATCCCATCGAGTAAGCCCATTATTCGTAAAAACCGGATCGGATGTATACGCATAGTGTCCTCCTGAAGCATAATATCAACCCTATTATAGCATGGGTCTTTAGCAGTTACCTAACTAAATGAAAATTATTCTCATAACACTATGTACGAGTTTGGGAGAATTTAAACATTGCTTTATGGAATATATAAAGAGAAGGGAAATCTGCTTTAAGCAATTGATTTCCGTTGCGGGGACGCTTTTCAGGGTGCACGAGGCCAACACGAAGTTGGTCACAAAAGCGTTGCCACAGGATGTGGGGTTCTTAGCTTTTGTTCCATATCTCTCCCACGTGCTTGTCCCCCAGGAGTCGCCCCTCCACTCCAATCAATTATAATATTCTTCTTCCATTAACTTTGTCCAAAAAGTTCATTTTGTATGATCTTCCAGAAAGTCCTTGCTGAAGCTTGTTTTTGAAGCGTAGCTTTTTGATTTCACCCGGACACCGCGTTTAATGGCTCCTTTTCCGAACTTCTTCTCAATCGTATCGACCAGTTCCAAAATCGGCTCGTCTTTTATATGCTGTTCAAAATTAAACAGACTGAGCTGCTGGGTCAGTTCAGACTGATCGACAACATTGGAAACGGTAATACCAACCAGTCGGACAGGCGTTTCATCCCAGTTTTCAGTAAACAGCTTCCACGCGATTTCAAATATTTCATCTGCTTGATTGACAGCGTTCCGCAATGTCTTACTGCGCGAAGCATTTTGCCAGTCAAAATTGCGTATTTGAATCGTCACCGTTGTCCCCGCCAAATATTTTACTTTCAGACGTTCGGATACACTTCTGCTCAGCTTTTCGAACGTTTCTTTCAAAATATAATATTCGGTTTCATCCCTTGGAAGTGTCGTCGAATTCCCGACGCTTTTCGTATCAAATATAGCGTTCGGGTCAACCGGCCGCGAATCAATGCCGTTTGCACGTTTGATAAGTCGAGCCCCATTTTTCCCTAAATTCCGTATTAACAGCCGTTCATCCGCTTGCGCCAAATCACCGATTGTAAAAATATTGAACGTATTTAACTTCTTCGCTGTTTTCTCCCCTACCCCATGCATTGTCACGACTTCCTGGGGCCATAAAAGCTCCGGCAGTTCGCGAATTCTCAAGATCGTAATTCCGAGCGGTTTTTTCATGTCAGAAGCTGTTTTGGCGAGGAACTTATTAGGGGCAATACCAATCGAGCACGGCAAATCAAGTTCATGTAAAATACGCTGCTGAATTTCCTCTGCTAGCTGGAGCGGATGCTGTGATTTCGAGCGTTCCGTTACATCCAGATACCCTTCATCGATCGAGACAGGTTCCACTAGATCCGTATAGCTTCGTAATATGGAGAAGATTGCCGCACTAGCTGCCCGGTATTTTGGGAAATCTGGAGGCAGTAACAGCAGTTCGGGACATTTTCGCTTTGCTTCCCCGACATTCATCGTCGTATAAATCCCTTTTGCACGTGCTTCATAAGAGCTAGTTACGATAATGCCGCGCCGCTCTTTAGCATTCCCTGCAACAGCTATCGGTTTCCCTTTCAAACTCGGATCATGCGCCTGTTCGACAGATGCATAGAAACTGTTCATATCTAAATGAAAAATAATTCTTGCCGCCATTTTCCCCACCTCCTTTACCGAACAGATTGTTATGAATACTATTTTACTACATTATTCATATAATGGGGTAAACGCTGAATTCATAAAATAAATGGAATTTTTTCGTTAACCAAAATAAAAATTCCCCATTACCTAAATCTTTACGGATTAAGGAATGAGGAATTTCATCAACTATATTTTTTTGCTATATTGAATAATTTTAAAAATTTTTACTCAGTCACATCACGCTTCATAAAGTAAACGAACGTAATCGCCAGGAAGATAATCGCATATACGATATTGACAATTAGCGAGAACGTAAATGTTAATCCTTCAATCATCGGCATATTTCCAGGTGCATAAAACGATAAATCATTTGCAAACCAGACGTATTTCGCAAAATCATATTGAGCGATAAACATTGTCGCTGTCGAACCCATCAATAAGATGAACAGCGATAAACTTACCGCCAACGTACTTGAGCCGAAAATCGTACCGATCATGAACGCAAATATAATCGTCATAATTGTAGAACCGAGTGAATAAAGCGTTGTTTTAACAAACGTATTTTCCACCGTTTCCTGTACAACCTGCCCATCAACAACCGATAACGCAATTGCGCTGTCCGTACCGAATAATGCCATACCGACAATCAATGCGACAACGATTCCAGCGGCAAATAGTACAACTCCATAAAGTATAGACGCAACAAGTTTCGAAAGTAGAATTTTCCATCTTGCAACAGGACGAGTCAGCAGCATTTTAATCGTACCCGTACCAAATTCAGATGAAACGATACCTGCCGCAATTACGACAGTGAAGATGCTTGTTACCATGATTGTCAATGTTAACGATAAGTCCATATGTTCCGTAAATGTCATTGCATTTGATGGGGGTAAATCATTGGCGATACGGTATTCAATCATCGCAACTTCATCATTGAAATACTGCTCATCTTCCGGCATCAATTCTCCTGAGGCAAGCATTTCTTTCGGATGTGCCAATAATTCTTCATTTGCTGCCAAGCGCGCTTCTTCTGTACTTGAATCCACATCATAATATTTGTTCATCCCTGCAACAAATACGATTAATACAATTAATAGTCCGCACATGATCCATGCATTTTTTTGCGACCACATTTTGATCCATTCATTTTTAACGAATTGCATCGATTGCACCTCCACCTGTCATCTCGATAAATTGATCTTCAAGACGTTTTTGAATCGGCTGGATCGTATAAAGATCAATGCCCGATTCAACGAGTTTACGAATAAGTGCAGGCACTTCTTCTTTTGTCAGATTGATTACATAGCCGCCATTCTCTTTTGTTAACGGCTCTTCAAACATCGCCTGAAGCTGATCCGGTTGACCGACTTCAATGTAATATTGTGATGCCGCGACATGCTGCAGTTCACGAATATCAATCAGCTCACCATTTTGAATAATCGCGATCCGGTCTACCATTAACTCGATTTCGGATAAAAGGTGACTCGATACAACGATTGCGACATTGTCCTCTGCCGCTATTTTGCGTAGATACATACGGAATTCACGGATACCCGCCGGATCCAGACCATTTGTCGGCTCATCCAAAATCAGAAACTTCGGACGGTGCAGCATCGCCTGTGCCAGTCCGAGGCGTTGTCGCATCCCTAACGAATACGTTTTCACTTTTTCATGTATACGATTTTGCAGTCCGACTTGTGCTACAACTTCATCAATACGCTGTTTTGTTACGCCTTTATGCATACGGGCAAAGTGCTGCAGGTTTTTATACCCTGACATATATTTATACATTTCCGGGTTTTCAACAATAACACCGATATTACTGATCGCTTCTTCATAATTTGTCGACAGTTGTTTTCCATCGATGATTACTTCTCCTTTTGAAGGATACATTAACCCCGTCATCATACGGATCGTTGTAGTTTTCCCCGCCCCGTTTGGACCCAAGAAGCCTGTGATTTGACCCGGATAAAAGTCCAGATTCAAGTCTTTAATAATGTGTTTGCCTTTAATCGTTTTGTTCAAATTTTTAATTTCCACAATTGGCTGTGACAATTGCCCACACCTGCTTTCTGCTAATTCTTCTATTACAAGCATTTACTTACGTATATGGACGCAATATGTTATAGCTTGAATGACTTCACTATGTAATAGATTCTAATTACTATACTGGATGAGTATGGAAAAAGTTTCATTAAATTATAATTCGGGCGAATCGAGTAGGAGGCTAGCCATTAATTGGCTAGCCGACCTCTCACACCACCGTACGTACGGTTCCGTATACGGCGGTTCAATCTTTTGAGTATCTTCGCTCGTAAAGTTGGGACAGGTCTTTCAGTCCCCACTTTACGAGCCTTTTATTTGGAATGGCTTGGTGTAAGACCTCACTTCGTGATATTCGCCAGTACCCTTTTCTTGAATGCGCTGTTTTCATCGCTTCATCATGTCGAATTCCGTATTGGCGTAATTTCGCGTATTTTGTTCGAGGTAACTTCCACCGTTTCCATATTAATTGACGTAAGCGATGGTTTAACCATCCTTGAATTTCTTTGATGAACGTTTTCATATTGGAAACTCCGTAGTAGTTAATCCAACCAACCGTTGTTTGATTGATTCTTTTCACAATCTCACTAAATGTCCCTGTTCGTTTACGACTCGTCAGTGTTCTTAGCTTATCTTTTAGCCGTTCCTTGGCGGACTTGATTGGTCGGTATCCAACTTTCCCCACAGATTTTGTAGATGAAATCCTAAGAATGTAGCTGCTGTTGCGCCACATACTTTACTTTTCTTCTCATTGATTGTGAGACCCAGTTCATCTTCGATAAATTTCTTCACACTTGTCATGACCCGTTCACCTGCTCTTGGCGACTTCACATAAATCACGAAATCATCCGCATAGCGAATGAATCGATGTCCTCGTTTTTCTAATTCTCTATCTAGCTTGTTTAAGTACACATTTGCTAGAATAGGAGAGAGTGGACCACCTTGAGGTGTACCTTCTGTCGTTTCAATGAGGATATCCTTGTCCAATATGCCTGAGCGTAAGAATTTCCATATTAGCTTAAGTACTATTTTATCTGTTATGAATTCTTCCAAATAAGCTCGTAGTCGCTGGTGATGAATCGTATCGAAGTAACTTTTCAAGTCACAGTCCACCACTGTTCGATAACCTTCCTCGTAATATTTCTTAGCGAGGGCAATTGCCTGGTGTTGGTTTCGACCTTTTCGAAAGCCAAAACTTTTGTCTGAAAAGTGTGGATCAATAATTGGATGGATTACTTGTAAAATGGCTTGTTGCACAACTCGGTCTAATACACATGGTATACCTAGATATCGTTTGGAGCCATCCGCTTTTGGGATAGCTACCCGCTTCACTGGTTGTGGCTGATAGGAACCATCTTTTAATTTCCTTTTCAATGGTTCTTCATATTTTATTAAATGCGCTTTCAGTCCATCAACTGTGATACCATCGATTCCAGGTGCTCCACCATTCCCTTTTACTTTCTTGTATGCGTTCCATAGGTTTCTATGAGACGTTACTCTGTCAATTAAATTGATACTTTCTTGTTTCTTCATTTCCATGTTTACATCCCTACACACTCTTATGTACTCTTTCGCTTCCAGCTTATCCCTCTATAAGTAGCCATCTGTTCGGTCTATACCTTGATGTTTTCTGTGTTTTGGCGGGATGTCTCCACCTCCTTGTTTCTTTCAAGATTAAAAGATTGTTCGGCCCTTCATCTTCGGTCGAAGACTACTATGGCTTCTGCTGACTTCTCTTGATTCATCTATTTATCACTAAACAAATTGTTAATTGAATAACCCTCAAGAGACCTCCCCGGGTAAGCACAACCGCCTTCCTCTCATGTAACTGCCAGATTTACTGTATGGGATTTGGGCAGTATTGGACTTCGCTTTGTTTAGCAAGCTCATCCGTCCCAAGTCAGCCTTTTATCTGATTTCTGTTCGTCAGTTCGAGAGTTTGCGTCCGACTTCCTTCAGATTCCACGTCACCATGGACACCCTTGTCTTTCGCTAACAGTTCCTACTGCCAAGCCTGTAGTGGACTTTCACCACCAAGCTGTTGTGCATGCCGGGCACACTAAAAAAACCTCATCAGGTACTCTGATGAGGCGAAACCAGTTATTAATATTCTCCAACCCATTCGTCTTTTAAAAGACCATAGACCGCATGATCCACATAGTGGTCGTACAGCCATTCCGCCTGACGGATTGTTCCTTCGTGCATAAAACCAAGGCGCTCCGCAATATGACGACTTTTCGTATTGTTCACAGCAGCATGAATTTCGACTTTCCCCAGCTTATATTCGTTGAAGGCGATATCAATGATGCCTTTCACAGCGCGTGTCATGATGCCTTCTCCTTGATATTCTTCATCTAAAAAATAGCCGATCTCGCATTTTTTCAGAGACCAGTTAATCGTGTTAATCGATACTTTCCCGACAAATTGCCCTTTATAAAAAATCGCTGTATCCAGACCTTCACGCTTCGCAAATTTCCCTAAATTCATCGCGGCAAAATCGCGTGTATCCTCAACAGTTTTTGTATTGTCAACCCAACCAAGCCATTCACGTAAATAATCGCGTGAACGGTCAATGAAAGCAAAGATTTCTTCTGCATCATTTTGTGTAATTAATTTTAATTGTATTTCATTATCCACTTCATAAAAGAACATTACTATCTCTCCAATCTAAGCTTCCATTTATAACGATAAACCTTTTTTTATTTTCTTATCATATAGAGCTATTCTGAAATATGCAATTAAAATATGTAAACCTTTAATAATTTGTGTAAGTTTACCAGTTTCGTAACGGTAATTATGCATTTTTAAAAGAAAATTCGCAATATTCCCTGTTAGCATTTTGGTAAACTAACTATGAGGTGTTTATATGGAAAACAATGAACTAGCTTGGGGAAAGCTCTTAAAATATTATCGTCAAAAAAAGAAGCAAAAACAGGATGACGTTGCTTTTGGTATCTGTACTTCTTCGTATTTAAGCCGGATTGAAAATGGAATCGTTGTCGCAGAACATTCAATGTATAAGCAACTGTTTGAAAACTTGGGCATCGACTTCAATATGCTCGAACAACAACTGAAAAGCCAAACCACTTTTTTGGAACAGCTTTACGAAAAATTATTGTCGAATACCGATTTTACTGCAGATGAAATCGAACAATTAACCGCTATGCAAAACGATGAGCAGCCATTTGAACAGCAGCTGATGGCAAAGCTTGTATATGCTCGCTTCCTTTATTCGTTAAAAGAAGATGAGCAGGCGAGAACCATACTGAATGAAATCGAACCTTTTGTCAGCTGGAAAAAGGACCGGATCACTCAACTATTTGTAGCGATTACCGCTTTCGGTCATCTTTCTTTCCAGGAATTTGAGCAGTTATCCATTAAAGAAGAGAACAATCAATTGGCGCAGTTTCTATCAAATGCCCACCCATTTGAACTGGCCAACTACCATTATCATATCGCTTTTGCGAATCATCGAAGCTACAAGTTACAAAAAGCGCTTGAACATATTGAACTGGCGCAGCAGTTTTTCACCCACCAGTATAAACCGCTGTTTCAGTTGAAGCTTTACTCCATGAAGGGTGTGATTTTCAATGATTCACACAGGTACCAGGAAGCGCTAAAGGAGTTTGAGGCAGGGCTTAATTTGCTTGCGAATGTCCATTCAATCCAAACTCCGATGCAATGGAGTTCACTGCATAACAATATCGCGTATTGTTACGAATGCCAGGAAAACTTTACAGAAGCGTCCAAACATTATGAAACGGCAAATAACTACGATGAAGACCTGCATTCAGCAATCAACTGGATGCGCACATGTTTTGCAAAGAAGGATTTCAAACAGTTGGATGTACTGTTGAAGCGCTATGAGGAATATCAATTTACTGTACCCCATCATATTTATCAGCGCAGACTACTGGAGTATGCGGTTGAAAATGAACTTACGATCCGCGGATTGAAATTGCTGGAAGATGAAGCTTTTCCACATTTCAGCGAACAGCAGTATTATTCACTGATTCTGTTCTATGCTCCATTATGGGCACAGTTTTATGAACAGCTTCATGCCTATAAACAGGCGAGCCACTGCTTCAGGCAGGCACTATTTGCAAGTGAAAAAATAAGGCAGCGAATGAGCAGCTAGGGGATGATGATTTGGAGTTAAAAAAAGAGTATTTTTATTTGTGGTTCGGATTTGGCGCTTCCAAACTGGGCAGTTGGATTTATTTGATCGCGCTCAATCTTTTGGTCTGGCATCTGTCCGAGTCACCGGCAGCTGTTGCGGGCATCTATATTATCGGTCCGATCGCCCGTATTTTGTGCAGTTTTTTTGCAGGCTCCATCGTAGATAGAACGAATAAAAGGATTATTTTGATTGTTTGTGATGCTTTCCGCGCCGGGATCGTCTGTTTGATGCCGCTGCTTACGGAAATTTGGCTCATTTACTGTTTGATCTTTTTGGCCAATATCGCGGTCTGTTTTGCAAATCCGAGCAGCACATTTATGATAACAAAAATCGTACTGCCAAATGATCGTCTGCGTTTTAATGCGATCAACAGCATGCTCGGTTCAGGGAGCTTTATGATTGGCCCGGCTTTGAGCGGTGCCATTATCGCCATGAGCAGTACCGCTACGGCGATGTGGGTGAATGGGTTTATGCTGTTGTTCAGCGCATTTATGATGTATTTACTGCCAAATCAGGAGATCAAGTCGTCCACCCAATCAACTGTACTCACACTGGCTGTTATCCGAAATGATTTTAGGACTGTGTGGAAGTTTATCTCGCAACGGAAATCGCTGCTGAAATTTTTCGTTTTGTATTCAACAGCACTGATGATTTGCTTTTCACTCGATTCACAGGAAATGTCATTTTTAAAAGACTTTCATGAAGTGACAGATTCGGTATACGGCATCATTGTAGGGATTACAGGAATCGGGGCCATTGTCGGCGGCTATTTGGCTGCCCGCTTCGTAAAGAAGCTGTCACTCGTTACATACATCGGCCTCGGCTTTACATGTACATTACTTTCCTACTTTATATTTTACTTTTCGTCTAATCTAATGATAGCGGTCGCTGCGTTTATATTGCTCGGACTGTTTATGGCTTTCAGCAATGCGGGCTACGCGACATTTTACCAGCAGACTGTCCCGACTGAATTGATGGGGCGGTTCGGCAGTTCACTTGGACTGATCGAAAGTGTGATGCAGATTTCTTTAACATTAATCATCGGATTTTTGGCGGAAATCTACACGATTCAGCTCACAACAAGCATCTTCGCTTTAATCGGAGTTGTCATCGCATGTATCGTCTATTTCCATCTGTTAAACAACAAAACTTTATTTACAAAGGAGGAGCTCACTTGATTACGTACGAAGCCATTTGCTACTGGCTGTAAAAAAACGTTCTTATTATTCGGCAAGATTGCACCGGGTTGAACTTTTGTGCAGCGGGGAGGGGCCGCCGGATTTTCTAATATATCCACAGAAGTTCTAATATAATTTTATTTGTTCTAATATATTGCCGATCTTCTAATATAAGTGCGGTTTGTTCTAATATGTTTACCGGATGTTCGAATAAAGTATGTACTTCTTCTAATATCCTGCCTCGATTTTCTAATAACCCGCTCAAATGTTCTAATAAAATCCAGACACGGCCCCTTCTCATCTATTTTACTGGCAATAAAGATTCTCCAGCACCTCAAATTTACGGATTTTCTAATATCTACCCCAGTTCTTCTAATATCACTTAAATTTCTTCTAATAAACCAATCTATTGTTCTAATAAAATCCCCGCACACTTCCTTCCAGCCCTTTTCACCCGGAATAGAAGCTCTCCCCCGCCTCAAATTCAAGGTTTTACTAATATCACGCCCGTGCTCCCCGGAATGGAAATCAATTTTATTTAATGAAAAAAGCATTTTCCTAAGAAAATGCTTTTTTGGTGAATATGCCGTCTATATTTATTTTTTCCGTACTTTATATAGAACAAACAGCACTATAAACCATAACGGTGTTAACAGCAGTGAAGTTCTCGTAGACTCGGAAATTGCCATCACAACTAGTAAAAACAAGAAGAATGCCAAAATTACATAGTTGATGAATGGTGTTAAAGGTGCTTTGAAAATTGAAGTTTTATGTAAATCCGGATGACGCTTTTTATAAATAATATGCGAAATCAGAATAATGCTCCAAACCCAAATAAAACAAATCGCACTAATTGTTGTCACGATACTGAATGCATCGTCCGGCATGAAATAACTCAGCAATGCACCAATCGATACTACGACAGCAGAAAATAACAGACCATTTTGCGGCACCGCATTTTTATTTAATTTACCGTAAGCTTTCGGGCCCTGTTTATTATTACTTAAACTGAACAGCATGCGGCTTGTTGAGAACATTCCGCTATTTCCTGCAGAAGCAGCTGATGTCAGCACAACGAAGTTAATTAAACCTGCTGCAATCGGAATCCCTACCAATGCGAATACCTGAACAAATGGTGAGCTTGCTGCGCTTAATGTATCCCAAGGGTTGATTGTTAAAATGACGAATAATGCTCCTACATAAAACAGCAGTATACGAACCGGAATTTTATTGATGGCAGATGGGATATTTTTTTGCGGGTTTGCCGTTTCAGCAGCAGCTACCCCTACTAATTCAACTCCGACGAATGCAAAGACAACCATTTGGAAAGCCATTAAAAAGCCAAATGCACCGTTCGGGAATAATCCCCCATGCTCCCATAAATTCGATACAGCAACCTTGCCTGTATCTGTTTCAAAACCGATGATCAGCAACACGATACCAATTGCGATCAGCGCAACAATTGTGATGATTTTAATTAACGCAAACCAGAATTCCAGCTCTCCGAACAGTTTGACCGTCAGTAAATTCAAAATAAGTAAAACTACTAAACATGCGATAGCCGGTACCCATTGCGGGATATCGAACCAGTACTGTGTGTACATACCGACAGCGATAATATCTGCCATTGCCGTCATAATCCAACAGAACCAGTATGTCCAGCCGGTAATATAGCCTGCCCAATCCCCCAAGTATTCAGTGGCGAACTCGGTAAATGATGCATAGCCGCCTTTTGATAAAAGCAATTCGCCAAGTGCACGCATGACGAAAAATAGTGCGGTTCCAACGATTAAGTATGCAAAGATAATAGAAGGTCCTGCAAGTGAGATCGCTTTACCTGACCCTAAAAACAACCCCGTTCCGATTGTTCCTCCAATCGCTATTAACTGAACGTGCCGATTTTTCAGGTCGCGCTTTAATTCTTGTTGTTCCAAAACGATTCCTCCAAAGGATAAGTATTTTGTCTGTTTACACAGCGCAAAATAATAAGTACATCATCGCGGTCCATCAAGTAAATTTTTCTGGAATAAAAACAGGGACTGATAATATGCCAGTCCCTGTGTGTAAGAATAATCGATTTCACCTCTGTAAAATCGCGTCATGATTTTAAAAAATCTGTGACATCTATCGAGTACCTTTCAAACAATGGATTTCTACATCCATTACTAAAGTAAAGTGACTCTCATTACTCTTCTGTCCTTTTGCCTGAGATTGTGAACCCTTCGGCGACGCGGATTTTCGCGCTCTCTCCAGAAACTGCTCCCGCCAGTAGTTTTATCCACGACGATCAACGCTTGATATGTATGCAATTAGTTGCCTATAGGTCCCTGGCATCTTCCAGTTCCCTATAGTTCGCGTTCAATACTATTATTGTACGATAATTCATACTACCAATTTTTTGCCCGTCTTACAATGGACAACCGGAGCCGTTTATGATGAAAAAAAGCAATTTAATCTTATTCCCAACATAATGTTTTCTTCTTGCAGAAAATTCATGACCAAAAAAATATTACACCGAAAATTCGATATTTTCAGTGTAATATTCATATAGAGGAATTGGTAGCCCCTCGTATTACTGTATTCATTAACTGCAGTTTTTCCTGAACTGTTGAATCTTCTTCATATATTGTTCGATTGATATCGATCAGCTTACCCTTTGTTGTACCGGTTTTTTTCATTTTGACAACGTACGTATTGTCCAGAGCAATTTCTGTGCACTCGATGTCTTCCTCGCTGCGAAGATCTTCCGGATAGTTTAACGCAATGACTAAAGTATCCCCGTCTTTTTCGATTTTTTCAATTTCTCTTCCACAGCCGTCCGAATACCCTGTAACAAACAGTACTTCCTCTGTTTCAAAATCGACAGGTGGAACCGATTCAAAACCAAAAATATCGGCCCAAGTCGTATACAGCTTTTCATCCTGCACGATTGATATACTCGTACCAACCTCAGGAGGTATCGAATCTAAATGAAACAGTAATTCATAGTCCACTTTATTTTCGTCATTTTCCTCTTTTACCGGTTCAGTTGAATCGGAGGATGTTTCATTTTCTTTCGTACTACATGCCGCAAGAAGCAAGATCATACCCAAGACCAACATGTAACTTAACCATTTCTTCATTGTCATTCACCCCATTTCTTTCCTAATTAGTCGTTTAAAAAATCAAAAAGTTACGAAATTCCCTCATTATATTTGTTAATATTGGTTAATTTAAACTTACATGAGAACGTTGAATAAACTAATAATTCAGCAAGTAAGCTTTTATCATAATATGGCGTATAATGTAGTTGTTTATGCAACTATTACACCATTCTCTTGGAGGGTTTGTACAAATGAGTACACGTATTGAAAAAGACTTTTTAGGCACTTTAGAAATTCCAAAGGACGTTTATTATGGCGTTCAAACAACTCGTGCATTAGAAAATTTCCCGATTACTAAAATGACAATGCACCCTGAATTAATTCGTGCATTTGCTATCGTGAAGAAAAGTTCGGCACTTGCAAATGCTGCTATCGGCAAATTGGATCCAGTAATTGCTAATGCAATTGCCCAGGCATCAGATGATATTATTTCAGGACGATTACACGACCAGTTCGTTGTAGATCCAATTCAGGGCGGAGCAGGCACTTCAATGAATATGAATGCCAATGAAGTAATTGCAAACCGTGCACTGGAAATTTTAGGGGAAGAAAAAGGTACTTATTCAATCATTAGTCCTAACAGCCATGTCAATATGGCGCAATCAACAAATGATGCATTCCCGTCTGCAATCCACATCGCTACAGTTTCTACGTTAAATAATTTAATTTTGGCGATGGAAATGATGCGCGATAGCTTTATCAGAAAATCAGTAGAATTCGATTCAATCGTTAAAATGGGTCGTACGCATTTACAGGATGCCGTACCTGTTCGTTTAGGCCAGGAATTCGGTGCATACGCTGCCGTTGTTTCCCGTGATATTGCCCGAATCAAAAAAGCGCAGCAAACAATGCTGCAAATCAATATCGGAGCAACTGCAATCGGGACAGGCCTGAATGCGGACCCTGAATATATGAAATTGGCAGTAGATAACATCGCGACTTACAGTGGATTCCCGTTCATAAAAGTAGACAATTTAATCGATGGTACACAAAACACCGATACGTATGCTGAAGTGTCATCAATGCTGAAAATCGCCATGATGAATATGTCGAAAATCTGTAATGACTTACGTTTAATGGCATCAGGTCCAAAAGCAGGATTTGCAGAAATTCGCTTACCGGAACGTCAACCAGGTTCTTCAATTATGCCGGGTAAAGTAAACCCGGTTATGCCGGAAGTCATCAACCAAATTGCTTTCCAAGTAATCGGTAACGATGTAACAATTTCACTCGCTTCAGAAGCAGGACAATTTGAGCTGAATGTAATGGAACCAGTTCTAGTATTTAATCTGCTTCAGTCGATTGAAATTATGACAAATGGCTTTACAGTATTTACAAAATACTGTCTGGATCATATTGAAGCAAATGAAGCGCGTCTGCATGATTTTGTAGAGCGTTCAATCGGTGTTATTACAGCACTTGCGCCACACCTAGGCTATGAACGTTCAAGCCAAATTGCACGTGAAGCACTGCATAGCGGTAAATCCGTACGCGAACTTTGCTTAATGTACAACTATTTCACGCTTGAGCAGCTGGATATTATTTTAAATCCATTCGAATTAACGCAACCAGGTATTGCTGGCGAACGTGCATTTGAAAAACAACAATAAAATTTAAAACGAAAGCTCCGCCGAGATATTCCCGGCGGAGCTTTTTCATTATATATAGAGCACTTCTTTTGCGAGTGAAATCGCTCGCTTGCTGACTTCCAGCTTGTCGCCGTCCGCATTCAGCTTCACGACATCATTCGGTTCATCAAAAATGGATTTCAGCTGTGCTTTCGGTTTGACCCCAACCATTATCGGTCCTCTTTCGGCCTCATTAGTCTGCAGCTTTTCCTGCTCTCGTGCGACACTTTGACCTTCACCGATTTTCGGGAAGGCTGTAGTTTGCTGCTGTAAATTTCGGGGACGTGTCTGGTTGTTTAAACTGGAACTCCCTGTACCAACAGAACGAATCATAAAAATCCCCTTTCATCTATCTTTTCTTACTTTTTCGTATATCAATATCCGCGTATATTTCCGTTTCCTGAAGCGCCTGATTAGCAAGCTGATCCGCTTCACCGTTTAGTTTGCGGTCAATATATTGATACTCCGGTCGAATCCCGAGTTTCTGGAGTTTTGCATCGATTTTATCCGCCCAAGTTGTTAGAACACTATCGGTTACTGCCCATTCGCCGTTCATTTCATTAATGACGACTTGGGAATCGCCGTAAATCTTTATTTTCTGGTGATGAACACCCATTTCCTCCAGCTGTTCGACCGCAAGATTTAATGCCGCATATTCCGCTTCATTGTTTGATGTTAAATACTCCGCCAGCCGGTTCGTCCGCAAGCGATAGTTTTTTCCGTTCTGTTTATAATAGACGACTATCCCTAAACCGGCCAGCTTTTCTTCTCTATTAAAACCGCCATCAAAATAGACTTCTACTTCGGTAGGTTCTGTTTCGAGAGATTTCAAATATTTTTTCAGCTCTTTTAATGTCCAGGTACTGTCATGTTCATCCGTCATCACAATATTTTTTGTACGTCCTGTATTTTCCATATCCAGTACGAGTGTATAGGCATGTGCTGCAGGAATTGCCTCACTTCGCCATGTGATTTCCTGCTTTGCCTTTGTCATGTATTGCCATTCAATCGTCAATTCCAATCGGCTCTCCCCTTCCATTTGTCGTCTGCTGCAAATTTTCTTTATAAAACCAGTTAATACACAGTGTACTAACCATTATGCCAACTATAAACGGTGGTGATACAAAAAATAAAAAATCCGCGCTGCCGACCGGTGCTTTCATAAAGTATCCGAATACGATTGGCTGCAGAATGCAAAAAACAAAGCTTGTTAAGTAAAGTGCCCGTTTGCTGTAATTTTTACGCATAATGTACAACACATAATACCATGGAATCACGACAAAAAAATAAATCGGCAAAACATAAATAATAAGGGCAGCAGCAGTTCCAAGTGTGATCATTTGATTCAAAGTAGGCAATGAAAGCGCGATAAAGACAATGACCGCCATGACATAAGGTAAAAAACCCGTTAAAATGATTTGCCAACTTTTCATCACATACCCCCTATTTTTCATTATTATACCAAACACCAATTGCCTATACAAAATTTGCTTTTACGGGTATAGTACAGGGGGTGATAAAATGAAGATAAAATTTTATGAAAATAATGAAAAACGCGTACTGGGCATAACTTTGAAAGATCCATCATTTGCCGAGGACAATAATATGGCACTCCATGTTTGCAAAAACAAAGCTGATATTATCGAAAACCGCGAACAGCTGGCCACACTGCTGCAAACAGATCTATCTAAGTTTGTATGCGCGAATCAGACACATAGCGCAAACTTCTTCCGTGTGGAAAAATCCGAAATCGGCAAAGGAGCTACCGACAACGCAACTGCTGTTTCTGACACCGATGCACTGTATACGTACGAACCGAATGTCGTGATTTCCAGCTTTACCGCAGACTGTGTACCTGTCTTATTTTACAATGAAAAAACAAATGTCATCGGCGCTGTTCATTCCGGATGGCAAGGGACGATTAAAGAAATTACATTGAAGCTGCTGCAGCATTTACAACAAGAGGAAAATTGTAATTTGAGTGATTTGAAAGTAATGATCGGGCCTGCAATCAGCCAGGAAAAATTCGAAGTGGATGCCGATGTTCAGGTAAAATTCAAAGCACTCGGCTATGCGGATGAATTTATGTATTGGAATGAAGAAACAGGCAAATTCCATATCAACAACCAGCTAACCGTGAAAAAACAGTGCATGCTAGCAGGAGTGCCTGAAGAAAATATTACGATTGACTATATGTGCACATATATTGACAAGGATGGATTCTCCCACCGCCAGGACCGCTCAACAGGCAGACATTTGAGCTTTATTATGCGGAAGGAATAGATTCTTTAGTGTAGAATATGCGATAACGGAACACCTGTAATTTAGCAGGCATTCCGTTTTTTGTTTTAAAGAGGTTAAAACATCAAAGCAGGAAAGGTTATGGTGCAACCAATTCAACCTTAATTCTATCTGGATCTTCAAAAAATACCGCGTAATAATCTTCCCCTCCTGCATAGGGATGTTTATCCGTATAAAGGATTTTGACACCTTTCCTTTCCAACATTTTTGTCATATCATCTACTTCTTGACGGGAGCTTGCATGGAAGGCCAAATGGTTTAGACCAACCCGACTTCTATGGTAAGGGACATCCATAAACCGTTCTTCTGCTTGCACAAAAACGATATAGGTCTCTCCCATTTTCCAACTCTGTCCGCTTTCCCACGATTGAAAAGATTCATATCCCAATTCTTCTAAAAACCAACCCCAAAAATTGATGGAACTTTTTAAATCTGAAACATACAGTTCAATATGATGAATAAGCCCTTTTGACAAAATACAACTTCCTTTCTTTAACCAATTAATCCGTAATCGATGAATGGGAATCATTCATCTTATCCTTTTTTAAGCTCTAACTGATATGTAATTTTAAACTACTGTTATGTTTCGTCAACCATTTTAATAGCTAGAATTCCCTTTTACCTTAAACCACTTACATATGATTTCATTTAATACATTGTATTACGATGTACATTGGATTAATATGTATATAAAGGAGGTGATTGTAAATAGTGGAAAAGGAAATGATGAAAGGAAGTATCGATATTTTACTGCTATCCCTACTGGCAGAACAGGATCGATACGGCTATGAAATGACAAAGCAGCTTCGTGTATTGAGCGATGAAGCCTACTCAATGAATGAAGGTACGTTATATCCGGCGTTAAAGCGTTTAGAACAGCAGCGTTTTGTGACGAGTTATTGGCAAGACGAAACTTCCGGGAAACGCCGGAAATACTATGCAATTACAGATGTAGGTCGTGAACAATTAAAGCAAAAATTATCGAGTTGGGAGCAGTTGACCCGTTTAATAAAACGAACGGCAGGTGGATTGTATGGAAGTCGTTAAACAATATGTTGAAAAAATTGCAGGAAATTTGCCAATCAATGATGATGAACGTGCATTGATGAAAGAAGAAATTGAACATCATATTTTGGAGCATATCGATGAATTACGAATGGTTGGTTATTCCGAACAGCAAGCCATTCAACATGCTTTGCAGTCGTTTGGTGAAGCGCATCACATTGAAAAAGAAATGAAAAACGTATTGTTTCCGCATTATAAATGGATACGCTTTTGTGCAGCGATCGTATTTACAATTTCTACACTATGTATTAGCGCCAACTTTATTTCAAAATGGCTGGAGCCCCGTAATGCTTCACCTATTTCCATCGGTGTGATAGTCATGCTGCTTTTCATTTGCACATTCGTATTCGGTGCATGGGAATTATTATATAACGAAGCTAAAAAGGCTTATAAAACAAAATGGCTTAATGTGACAACCATTTTTATCGTACCGACGTTATTGTATGAATTAATCGTATATTTTCAATTCCAGCCGGATACTTTAGAAGATTGGTTACTTCACGACGAACTGTTGATTCCATTATATGTAATCTTTTACGTTGTAGGGCGTCAATTATATACGTATAGTATAGATGAAAAAAATTAGGGGTTGAAAACATTGGGAGTCGCATTATTAGTTATCATTGTTGTCGTAGCGATTGGCCGGGCATTATCGAAAGGTCAATCATTAAGAAGAAAGCGGATTGTATGGGGGATCTTAATCATGATTGGATTAAACCCGTTCGTTTCCTGGCTAGTTGGAATTTGTTTCGCTATTTTTGCCCGAGAAGGCTTTGCGGGAATGGGTGTAATGGTCATACTATTTATTTCAATGTTTTTCATTGGTGCTATTATTTTGATAAGTGGCCTGTTAACTAAGGTTGAAATCAAACAAGCGTCTCCAAAATAGGAGACGCCTAGTAAATGCCTTATTAAAGGTTATCAATTTTTTCTACATCCGCTGCAGTCAGTTCGAAATCGAAAAGGTCCAGATTCGCTGCCTGATTTTCACGGTTGTGTGATTTCGGAATAACGACCACGCCGCGCCCTATTTGGTATTTCAATAACACTTGAGCACCGGATTTCCCATATGCCTTACCGATTTCATCCAGTACTTTATCTTGATGTTCTTCCGTTTTCATCGGTCCCCACGCTACGGGTGTAATGCCCTCTTCCTTCAAAACATCCAGGAGTTCTTTATTTTTTTCTGTTAAATTAATTTGTATTTGATTAACGGCTGGCTTCACTTTCGCGAATTCATTCAATTCATCCAAATGATTTTTCTTGAAGTTTGAAACGCCGATTGCTTTCAGTTTGCCCGCCTCATAATATTCTTCAAAAACTTCCCAAGTGTTTTTAAGCTGCTCTTTGTCTTCGATCGGAGCATGAATCAGAAGCAGGTCCAGATAGTCTGTTTTGAAGTTTTTTAGACTATTATCAATGGCTGCACGCGTCGATTCCTTTGAGGAAACATATTCTTCCCTCGCAGGAACTTTTGTCGTAATGAACAGCTCTTCCCGAGGCACTGAGCTTTCTGCTAAAATCCCCCCGACAAGCGCTTCGTTTCGATAACTGATCGCTGCATCTATTGAACGGTATCCCAGTTCAAGTGCTGATTCAAGTTCAGGAATTTCATTTTTTAATTCACCATTATAGTCTTTATTTACTTTACCGTACGTATTAGTACCGGTACCAACAATCGGCATTTTTACTTCATTATTAAGTGTAATATATTCCATAGTTTAGGCACTCCCCTTGTATCTATCATTATTTTCCTGCTCACTCTATCATAACGAAAAATGGAATTTTCAGAAAGTAATAGGTAAAGGTCTTCGCAAAATAATAGATTTTGATACATCAAACAAATTTGTAACATCGGAAGAAAATAAAAATACCACTTCCCCGTAAGGAAATGGTATTTATCAATATATGGCTAATTCCCTTTAAAAAGATCCGTACTGTGCGGTACATGTTTTTTTGCTGTCGGATCAATATACAGCCGCGCTGCACTGATGGCAACCGGCGCTTCACCGAATCCCGTTGCAATCAACTTCACTTTTCCATCGTATGTTGTGACGTCCCCAACCGCATAGATTCCTTCGATATTGGTTTCCATTTTTGGGTTGACGATAATGGAATTTCTCTCGATTTCCAAACCCCACTCTTTAATCGGTCCTAAAGAGGATTTAAATCCATAATTTACGATGATATCGTCGACTTCAAGTGTTTCCTTTTCGCCTTCTGCATTTCGGATGATAATCTGTCTAATACCATTTTCATCGCCAACCAATTCATCAGGCATATAAGGCGTTTTTATTTCAACACCGGAATTGAACAGATTTTCAACGCTGTGTTCATGCGCCCGGAACTGATCTCGTCTATGCACAAGTGTAACTTTCTTAGCAATCGGTTCAAGCATAAGCGACCAGTCAATAGCAGAATCCCCGCCACCGAAAATGACAACATTTTTCCCTTTGAATTCACTTATATTGTGGATGAAGTAATGAAGGTTTTTGCCTTCGTAATAATCGGCTCCTTCAACTTCCAGCTGTCTTGGCTGGAATGCACCAAGACCTGCTGTAATGATGATGGTTTTTGTATAATGTATTTCTTTATCGGTTGTCAGCTTAAATGTTCCGTCCTCCAACTTTTCAATGGCTTCAACACTTTGACCAGTTACGATCGACTGCTCAAAGGCTGACATTTGTTCTTTCAGATTATTGACAAGTTCCTGTGCACGGATTTTTGGAAATCCTGCGATATCATAAATATATTTTTCCGGATAAAGTGCTGCAAGCTGCCCGCCTAATTGCGGCAGACTTTCAATCAATTTCACTTCAAGCTGGCGCATGCCTCCATAGAATGCCGTAAACATCCCTGCAGGACCTCCACCGATAATCGTGACATCATATACCTTTGAATCTTCATTCATATTATTGGCCCCAATCATTATAAGAAATTAGAGTGCTAGTATGTTCAAACGCATTTAACACTTCATTGTACGTTTCCACAACAAACTTTTTTAAAACAAATGCTGTATTTCTATGTTGGAATATTCTTATCGAATTTAAACTTCAATATTGATTGTCAGCTTCCTTCAATCCCATCCGCATTCTTTATCCAGGATACCGGATATTTTACAATTTCACACGCTGCAGCCTTAAAGCATTCAATACAACCGAAACGGAACTGAATGCCATCGCTGCACCTGCTACCCATGGAGCAAGGAAACCGAGCGCGGCAATCGGAATACCGATGACATTATAGGCAAATGCCCAAAACAGGTTTTGTTTAATATTCGTCATCGTTTTACGGCTCATTAAAATCGCATCGGCAATACTGTTCAGATCCCCGCGAATTAATGTAATGTCCGCCGCTTCCATCGCTACATCCGTACCCGTACCGATCGCCATCCCGATATCAGCTACCGCAAGTGCCGGTGCGTCGTTGATCCCGTCCCCGACCATTGCAACATTCCGACCTTGCTGTTTCAATTTTTCGATTTGCTGTGCCTTTTGTTCCGGCAGCACTTCTGCAATTACTTCATCAATACCCACTTCAGCAGCAATCGCTTTTGCAGTACGCTCATTATCTCCTGTAAGCATAATGACGTTCAGGCCAAGCGCATGCAGACGTTTTACCGCTTCGGCAGATGTTTCTTTTACCGTATCTGCAACCGCAATAATTGCTGCAAATTGTTTGTTAATCGCAACAAGCATCGCCGTCTTCCCATGCTGTTCCAATGAAATCAGCTGCTGTTCAACCGCTTCATCGATACTGATTTGTTGATCTTGCATCAGTTTTCTCGTACCAACGGCAACTTCTGTATTATCCGCTTGTGCTTCAATGCCGAGCCCGGGAAGTGCCTGGAATCCAGAAACAGCCGAAAGCGTAATCCCGCGCTCTAACACTCCTTCAACAATCGCTTCTGCCAATGGATGTTCGGATTGTTTTTCTGCTGATGCAACAATGCGAAGTACATCATTTTCGGCAAAATCATTGAACAGCACAACTTCTGTCAGCACCGGTTTCCCATTTGTTACAGTCCCTGTTTTATCAACTACAATCGTATCGACAAAACCTGTCTGTTCAAGATGTTCTCCGCCTTTAAACAATATGCCGAGCTGTGCGGCACGTCCTGAGCCCGCCATAATCGAGGTCGGCGTTGCCAAGCCGAGCGCACATGGACATGCGATAACAAGAACGGCAATCGTCGCTTCAAATGCCTGGACAAATTCTCCGCCGATCAGCCACCATAAAATAAATGTTAGAGCGGCAATCCCTACAACAATCGGTACAAAAATATTGGAAATCTTATCGGCAAGACGCTGAATCGGTGCTTTGGAACCTTGAGCGGACTCGACAATTTTAATGATTTGGGATAATGCTGTTTCACTCCCAACTTTTAATGCCTTCATTTCCAGTGCACCATTTTTATTCAATGTAGCACCATAAACAAAATCTCCGATGTTTTTTTCCACCGGTAAACTTTCACCTGTCAGCATCGATTCGTCCACTGCTGAAGTTCCCGAAACGACTTCCCCATCAACAGGAATTTTTTCACCCGGCTTCACGCGGACAATATCATGGATGCGTACTTCTTCAAGCGGTACAGACTGTTCGACGCCATTACGGATCACCAGTGCTGTTTTCGCCTGCATCCCCATCAACTGCTTGATTGCCTGTGATGATTTGCCTTTTGCACGCGCTTCAAACAGTTTTCCTAATAAAATCAATGTAATCAACACCGCGCTCGTTTCAAAATACAGGTGCGGCATATGACCGTTCGGATGTGCGAGCATTTGGTAAATACTATAGAAATAGGCCGCACTTGTTCCCATCACAACGAGCACATCCATATTTGCAGCACCACTGCGCAATGATTTATATGCTCCCACGTAGAATTGCCAGCCAATAATAAATTGAACAGGTGTTGCTAATGCCAGCTGTACCCAAGGATTCATAATGATGTCAGGCACATATAAAAAGCTCGTAAATGAAAAATGGGCAACCATCGTCCATAACAGCGGCAATGATAAAATCGCCGCCGAGATAAATTTAACCGTTTGCCGCTGAATTGCTTTCTCCCGATGATCAACCGGATTGCCTTCAACAACTGGCTGTGCGCCATAACCGATCTTTTCAATACGCGTAATAATATCGGACACTGAAACTTGTGACGGGTTGAATTCTATTGTCGCCTTTTCCAATGCCAGGTTCACATTTGCCGAAGCAATCCCGTCCATTTTCCCGAGCACTTTTTCGATTCTTGCCGAACATGCCGCACATGTCATTCCGTCGATTGTGAAATCCGCTTTTTCTTTGACGACATCATAGCCGAGCGCCTGAATCTTCTGCTCAATATCCTGTGCTTTAATAACCGTTTCATCATATTGAATTGCTGCTTTTTCAACTGCCAGGTTGACGTTCGCCGATTCGACTCCATCCATACGGTTCAACCCTTTTTCAATCCTTGCCGAACAAGCAGCACACGTCATACCTGTTACTTGCAATGTCAGTTCTTTCGTCATATTTTCACCTCTTTATACCTTTAGGGGGTATAAAATTTTGTAAAAAGAGAGGTTCTCTATACTAGAGAACCTGAATCATTTGTAAATTTTCATTATTAAACAACGTCATAACCTTGCTCATCAATCGTTTCTTTGATCTGCTCAACAGTAACGGCATCTTCGTTGTACGCAACCGATACCTTTTTCTCGGCAAGGTCCACTTTTACTTCCTGTACACCAGCTAATGCGCCAACACTAGTTTCTACAGATTTTACACAATGGCCGCAAGACATACCATTAACATTTAACGTTACATTTACCATACTTGAACACTCCTTATTTTTTCATCATTTTTTGAATCGTTACGACAAGTTCGTCCAGTACTTCTGTATCGCCTTCATTCAGACGATCCACGACACAGCCCTTTAAATGACCTTCAAGCAAAATTTTTGCGACACTGTTTAATGCCGATTGTGTTGCCGATAATTGTGTAATAATATCATCACAATAAACGTCTTTATCGATCATGCCTTTAATGCCGCGGATTTGCCCTTCGATTCGATTCAATCTCGTTGTTAAATCTTTTTTTATCGGTTCAGGATGATGACTTTTACGACAGCTTTCATCATGTGTTTCCAATAGACTATCGTTTTCATGAATCATTCAATCAATCCCCCTTACATATTTTCACATTACCATACCTGTAAGGGGTATGTAAAGCATTTAGAAAAAACGTTGAAGTTCTCAAAAGAACCCAACGTTTTATTTTTCGTACACACCATAATGAAACTTGGACGTTAACCTGACATCACGCTGAAACTGGTATTTTTCAAACCAGTCCGATTTAAAATGTGCCTTTAACACGACGCGCTTTTTCGCTACCCGTTTTGCTTCAGCCACCCATTCATCCGTCAATGTCAGGTGCTTCCCGGCATAGCGCAGTGCTTCAAAATTCGTTGATTCTTCAATGACTTCTTCGAACATCGGATCCATGTAGACGACATCAAAACTTTCATCTTCCTGCTTCTTTAAATATTCCACTGCTGTTGAATGAATCACTTCAATATTCCGCATGCACGCAGTTAATGGAAGTTCGGTCGTATCATAGTTTCGCATCCCTGTTTTTACAATAAATGCGACGTTATGATCAGCCTCTACACCAATCACTTTACCTTTTTCACCAACAACATAAGCTGCCAATAAACTGTCCGCACCAATCCCGAGTGTGCAATCCAAAAATTTATCCCCTTTTTCCAGTGCACAGGCAGTCAGCAACGGCTCGTCTTCACCTCGAGCGACACGTTTTAAACGGAATGCGGCAGAATTGGGATGAAAAAAGAAAGGCGCCTCGGCACCTTTCGCATAGTATTCATAACGATTTTTCCCCGCGACAATGACATTGGCATCGTACACTTCTGAAAGCTTACGTACCGAACGTTTTTGGCGCGGAACAATTGTTGCCTGCAGCTCCTTACTTGCAAATTCAGCTAACTGAAGCGATTGCTCGTCCGGTCTGCCAGCCGTTGTGACAATCGTTACTCGGCACATACTTGTTTTAACACATCGGATAAATGATCACGGATTTGTTCCATTGGATGTCCTTCGATCTGATCACGTGGTATGAAATAAGCTAATTGACCATCTTTTAAAATTGCCATTGATGGTGAGCTTGGCGGTACTTCATCAAAGTATCCGCGCATCGCTGCAGTCGCTTCCGGATCTTGACCTGCAAATACCGTTACAAGCTGATCAGGTTTCACATCTGCCACTGCTTCGCGAGCAGCCGGACGTGCCAGACCTGCCGCACAACCACAAACTGAATTGATGACAACTAAAGCTGTCCCTTTTGTTTCAGCCATAAATTCGTGTACGCTATCTGCCGTAGTTAATTGTGTAAAACCTGCACTCTCAAGTTCCGTACGCATTGGCTGAGTTACTTGACGCATATATTCATCATAAGCATTTGTCATTTTTCATAACCTCTTTCTGTTTATATGTATTCACATCGCTCATTATATCAATGATGGTACCAGTTGTACAAAAATTGGATTTCAAAGGTTTCTATAAACCCACTCCTGTCTGACAAAATGCATACCTTTCAAATATAGTCAAACATAACGTTCCCTATTTATGTATATAAATTTTATATTTTACAAATTATTGAATTATGCTTTTTTAGCATGTTTCGACATATTTCTTGTCCGAAATAAGATAGGATGAAACAGTTGTCATTTTATATTAACAAAAGTTTTAAACCTACCAACTACTACTGAAGGGAAATTTTTCTATGAAATTTTTACTGTTTAAAAAGTTACTGAAACTAAGAATTGAGACAAAAAGAAAACTGATGTACAAAAAAGCACATGCTTTAGGATTCACTCATCCGGAAGTCGTGAATTGCAGTCAGGAACTGGATGAATTACTTAATAAGTATTCGGATATTGCCGCTTAATTAAAATGAACGATTACATATTGTTTCGCTTCTAATTGAATTTGAGTAAATACCGATTTATTAAATGCACATAGTTCATGAATTACGGATGAACTATGTGTTTTTTTGTGTAATCCCTATCTAACACTACAATTTTCCCTTATTTATTTTTCTTAGCTGCTGATTTTTTATACTCTATGAAGTCTTATCTATGTATTTGGATATCTCTTGGTTACTGGAGTATAGGAGGATTATTGTTAATCGGCTTAGACGGATTGCGCTTGCTTCAGATAATGCTTTATGGTTAGACATCTGTCAAAAAAATAACCCTCCACAATCAAAAGTGGAGGGTTTTATTTATTTTGTTTTAACATATTCCGAAATTTCCCTTCTAATTAAATACATACGTTTTAATTTTTTTAATCTAGGATTACTCTTCACAATATTTTCAAAAAAGTTAGTTGCCCCCATTCTTTTTAAAGCTTGCATCATTTATTCACCTCCCCTTACTGTAATATAACACAAATAGTCAGAAAATTCCACAAAATTATTAAATTAATGATAATAATTTTTTCTATTCGATAATATTATATATATTCTAAGCTTCTAATCCTTTTGCATTTTTGCTTACAGGATGTACAGCCAAAATATTATCTACAATAAAATTTCGTTTTGCATGACGGGTAAAACAATACGCCTGCACATGGTCTCCGGAAATTTTAATTAGTTTGATTCGACGCTTTGTTATTGACTGACTTTTGGCGATGTACACAATATCCAAAATTTGATTGAGTTGCATCGCTTTTCTTAATTGTTCCCTCATTATTCCACTCCCTCTCCTTCATTATAGAACAAGTGTTCTGTATTTTCAATTATCAAAATTACCCATTTCTCGCGCCTTTTTAAGGTCGATCTATGGATTACACAATGAATTTTAAAGATTTATTTGCTCCAAATTAGGCGAACCTTTCAAAGCAGTCAATGTAATATCATAATGCGTTCTATTATGCTAAAATAATAAAATTCGAACATACGAAGGCAGGTACATTGATGAATATTTACCCTTATGAAACGAAATATGCTGTGCAAATTGCGGCATTGCTCAACAATTTTTTACCATTTGAACCAGAAACCGCTGATACAGTCGATCAGGCTGGCGGCATCCGTTTTGTAGCCGTTAATGAGCTTGATGAAGTTGTCGGTTATATTGCAGGTTATGAAATATTGGATTTCAACAAGGAGTTCCCTTACTTTCACGAAGAGCTGCAGTCATTAAAGGAACTGGTCGCAACAGGCATCAGTTATTATACAAGTCATTTTGTCGTCCATCCAAAAGAGCGGAAAAAAGGAATTGGAACTATGCTTGTACGTGCTTATCTTGAAGCCGCACAGCCGATTGCAAAAACGATCGTTACGGTTGGCTGGGTACAGTCCGATACAAACCGCTGGGCTGCAGAGCGACAATTTGCATCACAGGGCTTTGAACCATTTATTTACATGCCGCGCTATTTCGAGCCCTATCAAGTCGATTGCCCAAGCTGCAAAGGTCTTTGTTATTGCGATGCACATATTTTTGTGAAATAAGCATAAGCGTTGTCTCAAAATATTGTACCAATAGAAAAAGCAGAACCGTCGTTTTAACAACGTTCCTGCTTTTTTTCGTGTATTCCCAACTTTTATTTTAAGGAGCTTATTTTATTTATTCTTCAATTAAGTTAAAAGATCCTTTATCTTGGCAGAATTCTCGTTAGCATAAGTACAATACTTCACATTCTTTCATCACGCGGGAGGAATGACACGATTAACTAGCAGTATAAAGAAAAGCAATCCTATGCCAAAGAAAACAAGGGAAGCGAAAAACGCAGGTCCTCTTTTAAAAACAAAGTTCTCTCTTTCTTGAATAATTCCTGTTATGCCTGCATTTCTCGCTGTAAAGAAGTCCGAAAAAGGTCCTCCTCCACTTGTTAATAAAAAAAGCAACCCGCTAAATACTGCACCTAAAATTCCCATTATCTCAATAAATCGAACCGAGAACGTAATTGCAACAATAAAGGTAATTACTGACTCGATACATAAGGTTAGGAAAAATAGCAAACTATTCTTTTTGTTCATAATTCTTCAACTTCCCTTGTTAATATTTTCAATTATGAAGTAAATTCGATTTACATAAATATTCCTAATTAATATAATTTTACCATAACAATCAAAAATTAGCGCGTTTGTGTTTAATGGTTTGTTTTGGATACGTTATTCGTTCTTGTTTAAATTAAGAATTCTTATAGCTTGTTATGTTAAATTGGAATATTTCAGTTTCAAAATTATATTTTTTAATAACATCAGTTGCAAACTGTTTTACTTCTTTTTTGGTATTTTCATCAAACTTATCGTGTGGTAATACTAATGTTATTACAACGTTTTTGTCTGAAAATACGTCCCCGTGTACGGCAACATCATAACCTAATTCATTTAAACTTAGCATGATGTCACCCATTAAATCATTATAACTTAGCCTTTGTGAAACATGATTTCCTTCTTTTTCTGAACTATAAAAACTTGTTATGTTATATTGAAATAATTCTGAATCAAAATCATTTTGTTTAATAACGTCAGTTGCTAATTGTTGTAAATCTTCTTTCATCTTTTTATCAATTTTCTTACTTCCTAATTTCACAATTACTTCAATGTTTCCGTTAGGTAAAACAGCATGGTCTAAAACAAACCCATAATTTTCGCCATGTAAGTTACTTCTTATCTGCCACATCAAACTCGTTAATTCAAGCCTTTCTTCTTCGGATAAATAAGAACCACTTTCTTTTTCTTTACCAGAAACCTGTATATATAAAAATAAGGACACTACTACCAATAATATTGAGACAAAACTGATTACACTAATTTTCCCTTTTTTTATAACAACACCCCCCTTTTTAAGGTATGCCATTGTTTTTTTAAAAGAATTAAAAGTTCTTACCTAAACTACCTTGCGACGTTTGGTAACCAAATTAAAGTAAAAAGCAGCCAAGACTGTAGGTAAGTCTTAGCTGCCGATCATTGGGGAACGAAAATACTAACGCACTAAAGCACCCGTAATTGTAGAAAAAAATTAAAAGAACATATTTCCGCATCAATAGAGCAAAATAATTTTGAGGTGCTTCTATGTTAACTTCCAAAAGAATTATTTTATTTATTATTTGTGTAGTGATTTTTAATATAAGTATTGCTCCACTTTATTATGCAGAAGAACCAGATGAAACTAAACGATTAGAGAAAAAAATTGAAGAACTTAAAATACAATTAAAAGAAGTGGAAAATCGGCTTCAGAAACTTGAACCTTCCAAACCCGAAATTATTTCTGACCCTCCTTGGAAAGAGCAACCTTTCCCATCAAATATGGTCCAAATTTCAGAAGTGATTAAAAATGGAACTAAAATTTCATTTGATGTAATAGTAAATAAACCAGAATATAAAAGACCTGCTTATGAGGAACACTGGTATAGCACGACCGGAAGATGGAGTTATATTCCTAGTAGAATTCATTATGCCCTACACCGATTATTTACTAATTATGATATTGGACTCTCTGGTTGGTATGATTTCGAACACAACATGGGATTATCTATTCCAATGTTTCAAAATGAAAATGATCTGGATCTATATATCGTCGCATTTCAGACCGAAATTACAGATGTTTATACACTAGGAAATCAGGTCGTTGTTGTCGGTCACCCAAAAAGAACTGGTGTTCAGGCAATTACAATTAAAACAAGGGCAATAAATCCATCTAATAAAGAAGAACCTTTGTTAGTTCAATTAACAACTCAATCAGGCGATGAAATTGATTATTCATTAATTTCTTATATGCCTCCTGATTTTTGGTCAAAGAAAAAAGAAATATTAAATGAGCGTAAGCCTTAAAAAAGACAAAAGACACTTCAAGTCTTTTGTCTTTTTAACGTTAGTCAGAAATACAGCTAGATTTAGGGTCATTTATAGAGATACCCCCCAAACTGAATCGGCAATGACAATTAATATACATAAAAATGAAAATAGTATGTAAGCAACACTGATACTAATTAAAAAAGTATGTTTTTTCACAGATTGTTCTGGATGATGGATTATAATTTTTAGCAAATTGATAATATTGACACAAAGCACGATTGAGAAAAGTGGAATACCTATTAAAGATAAAGGAACTAATGTTTCCATTAAACGCTAACCTCCCCCCTTTATTTGTGGGATATATTTTATTATACGTTAAGTTCCAAACAACCCAAACTCGGATGTTAAGTTTGATTAAATCCGAACACGAATAGAGAGACACCATCATTGTGTCTCTCAAAATATGGAATGCTCTTTTATTTATACGTTAACCGGACCTTTGTTAATGTTCGTTAATGACTCATTCACTGCAAAAATTTTGCTGTTGATTGCAGTTATCCCGAAGCCATTTAGACGCTTTGAATGCATTTCCAAGTAAGCTTCTGCAGTTTCCTTTGTTTCAAATAAGTAAATACCGCCCGCTTCGCCTGCTTCCGCATCCTCTGTCCAAATTTTCCAAAGCACGCCTTCTTCTTCGTTAATACTCTCTGCCAACCCTTTAAAACCGGCAGCCATTTCTTCGCCGAATGGACCATCCATTTTAAAATCCACCTGTAAAATATATGCCATTAAATGAGCCTCCTTTTCTATACACTTTAGTCATACTTCTTTATTATTCTGCAAAATCCTTCTTTCAATCGTTTTCAGTTACTTCACAATGCATCGCGTCTTTTGCTTCATGCCAGGCCACACTGTAGCCCTTCCCTTTTGCACAAAATATGCTGGAAGATGTATATTCCGGGTCGGCGTTTTTATTGTAGCCAATTTGTTCTATGATTTCATTGCTGTTATGACAGAGATCATAGCCATCAAATTGCAGTGATAATGCCCCTTTTCCGTTTGTGTAAGCGGCAAATTGAGTGGAATAATCCATAAAGGTTGCTACAGGAGCACGTCCGTGTAATGTCACGGTATCTTCTGTTAAAATCGGTGCTTCAAATGTCCCGCTTGCCTGTTGAATATCCGACATCATCCGGCCAATATGGTCGTTTGACGCTTTCATCTTAAATCGATAATAAGGCTCCAACAGTACATTTTCTACTTGTTCAAGCCCTTGTCGCAATGCTCTAAACGATGCTTCACGGAAATCTCCGCCTTCTGTGTGCTTAATATGTGCACGTCCAGTTAGTAGCGTAAAATGAATATCCGTTATCGGAAAACCTGTAAGTAATCCGTGATGATCCCGCTCAAATAGATGCTTTTCTATTAATCGCTGATGCCCGATGGATAAGTCATCGGCATGACACTGGTTCGAGAATGTGTTGCCTGCTCCGCGCGTGTTTGGTTCCATTTTCAGATGCACTTCTGCATAATGCTTTAACGGTTCAAAATGGCCATAGCCGACTGTAGGCGCAGCAATCGTTTCTTTATATAGAATTTGCGGCTTGCCGAAGTGCACGTCAATTTCAAAGCGGTCCTTCACCAGTTCGGTTAATACTTCAAGCTGAATCGTCCCCATAACATGAACCGAGATTTCCTGGAATTTCTCATTCCATACGACACGTAAACTTGGCTCCTCCGCTTCAATTTCACGAAAAATCCGGTGAAGTTCTTTAATATGTAGCGAACCTTCATACATCACTTTCGCCTGCAATGCCGGAATCATTTCAAATTGTGCAGGATTTGCTTCGGTAACTCCAATCATATCTCCAATAATCGGCGTCGCCAGTCCCTTCACCGCAAAAATATCGCCCGCCTGCACTTGTTGAACCGTCGTAAAACTGCTGCCATTGTATAGCCGGATTTCCGTTACTTTTTCTGTCGTATCACCGAATGTAAATTCATCGCGCACTTTCAAAACACCCGATAATGCTTTCATAAATGTGAGACGCTGCTGATTGTCATGGCGAATTTTATAGACCTTACCTTCAAATGGACCGTTCACATCGAATGTTGTTTCTGTCAGTTGCACAATCGTTTCGAAAAAATCCAGTACCCCCTCATCTTTTAAAGCAGATCCCGACATACAAATAAATGCCTGTTCCTTCTGAATCATCTGCTTCAGCTTTGCCGTACCATCGTTCTCCGTTAATTCGTCTGCGAAGTATTTTTCCATCAGCTGCTCGTCATGATCCGCTAGCCACTCTTTTACGAAAGTATCAATGCCATTATTGAACAACAAGGCATTTGGGGTTAAGTCTTTTTTAATGGCAGCCATTACCGCATCAACATCTGCTCCTTCACGGTCTACTTTATTTATGAAGATAAATGTCGGAACATGGTGCTCCCTCAGCAGATGCCAAACCGTTTCCGTATGCCCTTCGATTCCATCAACCGCACTGACAATGACGATGGCCGCATCCATTATATGAACCGCACGCTCCATTTCCGGTGCGAAATCGATATGTCCCGGTGTATCGATCAGTGTATACACATGCCCGTTGTAGTCAATACGGCCCTGCTCCGCGAAAATCGTAATCCCGCGCTGCCGTTCAATGGCATGATTATCTAAATAAGCATCTTGGTGATCCACCCGCCCGCGCTTTTTAATCGCATTTGTATGATAAAGCAATTGTTCACAAAATGTCGTTTTGCCAGAATCGACATGAGCGACTATCCCGATTGTTGTATGCAATAGTATTCCTCTTTCCTTTTCATAAATTTTGAATTACTATCCGGTCATTCTTGTGAAAGAAAATAATTTCTCATTTCCTCTGGCAGTTCTTCTATATTAATAATTTCCAATTTTGTAGTACCAGGAGTTGTTTGAATCAAGAAACTTTTCTCATCAAACTCCAGTATTGTAAACTGCTGCACCATATTCGGACTAAATTCTTTCTTTATGTATTCAACAATCTCGGCATCGAAATTTTCTTCATCCAAAAACAGCGATTCCGGTTTTTCAGTATTCCTTAAAGTTTGCATCAGTTCCATTGAATTGGAGGGGTTTGTTAACAGCCATTCAAATAATGGGATTGATACAAGGATTAATACGGCAATGACTGCAACTACTTTTTTCATATAATAACCTCCAGTATAGATAAAGCTCGCAAGTACTTACATTTTAACAGAAGATGGATGATTATGATTCACTCATAGAAAAAAGCCATTCTCCCCTCACTGCCAGTAAAGGAGAATGGCTTGTCTATCGTTTATTTATTAAAAATGGAAATCATCTTCGCAAATAACCAGCTCTTTCGGATCATACGGTTCAATATGGACAAGTGTTGTCGCATATGGATTCAACCGCTTCACTTCATTTTCAATCTGCTCTGTGATGGCATGTGAGTCCCGTACATTCAGATGAGGATTGACACTGACCGTAATATCGACAAGGATTAGGCTGCCGTGCTGTCTGCCGCGTACATCGGTAACATCACGGACACGCGGAATTTTCGAAACACGCTCTTCAATCGAACTGATCAATTCCGTATCAAATCCGTCCGTTAAGGAGAATACCGCTTCTTTAAAGATTTCGATTGCTGTTTTAATAATGATTAAACCGATAATGAAGGCCGTTATCGTATCGACGATCGGGAAACCTAATATTGCTGCGGTAATACCGATAGCTGTCCCAATACTGACATAGGCATCAGAGCGGTTATCATAGGCCGCTGCTTTCACAGCAGAACTGTTAATTTTATTTGAGAGGTTCAAATTATATTTATATACGGCAAACATAACGGCTGCACTGAACACGGCTACAATTATCGTTAAAATGGAAGGATCCTGATCGATCGGATTGGCGATTTTTTCACCTGCCGATATAAGTACTTCGATCCCGACATAAATCATAATAAATGATGCAACAAGTGATGCGATCGTTTCTGCACGAAAATGTCCGTATCGATGGTCATCATCAGGCGGGCGCTGGGAAATTCTGAGTCCGATCAACACGGCTACTGAAGCAATAATATCCGTTGTATTGTTTAATCCGTCAGCCTTTAATGCTTCCGAATCCCCTAAGTACCCTGCTGCTAACTTAAGCGCGCTTAAAAATATGTACGCAATAATCGATAAATATGCACCTTTTTCGCCCGCTCGTAAATTTGTATATTGCTCCAAAATGTTTCCTCCCTGAAAAACTTCTTTAAACACGAAAGAGGTCACCCCGCACAAAATCGAACGGGATAACCTCTTTTACATATCGTTAATAGTAGTATACCAAATAATCAGGGGAAAACATACATTCAAGAAAAATATTATATAATTATAATTTTATACTCCTTCTAAATGGCACCAGTCAGTTATTATAATGTTCGGTTTTGTCCGATGTAACAGCATACATGTGAATGATTTGGCCCTCTTCCGACAAAACGATGCCATTCAATTGACCTGTAAAATAACAACCGCCGTCTATTCCAATATATTTTTGGTCTTTACTAATCCAAATATCATTGCAATCATGGATATGTTGTAATGGTGTATGACCAAAAACATTAATATAGGGTGTTTTATTTTCATTTTTATAATGTTGGCGGATCCATATGAAATTTTCATCCTGCGTTTCATCGACTGTCGCAAAAGTCGAATCAAATCCTGCATGCGTCAATAAAAGATTTCCTGCAATTTCATATAATTTGCCGTTATTTAAAAAATCCAATTCCTCCGCAAATTCCTCTTTTACGACTTTCGCTTGTTCAATCGGCTCAAGTTCACTTACTTCAGCGGGTAAATACTTTAAAAATGAGGCCATTGTTTCCCGGCCGCCATATTTGTAATAGAAGGCATACTTTTGCCCAGGGTTTTCGAGAAAATCCAACAGCATCGCTTCATGGTTCCCTTTACAAAATATAACCTGTTCCCCGTATTGTTTCTTTAAGTCCATTACTTTTTGCACAACCTCAAATGACTGAGGACCCCGGTCAATCAAATCCCCGAGTAAAACAAGGCTATCTTTTTGATTCCAATACTTTAATAACTTTTCAAAAGCTTTATACTGGCCATGGATATCACTAATAATAAAGTAATTTTTCATATTGCACCTGCTTTTCTACAACCTATTTTACGCTGCTTATTGCCAAATTCGATTTACAACTGCTTGTTCATTGCTAAACGCTATTTCAAAGACATCCGGATTCGACAATTGTCTCCATTCGTCGAATCCAAAATCCGGTCGATAATGGTTGAGTAGTAATGACATGATATTGCCGTGTGTAACGATTGCCGCTGACATATGAGAACACTGTTTTAATTCTTCTACTAATTCAGTAATGCGTTGTGCCGCTTCGTTACTTGATTCCCCGCCCGTAAATTTTAAATCCCGATCTACATAAGTTTGTTTCAATTTCCCCAGCCAATCCGGAAGATTTTCGCCACTTAATAACCGCTCACTTAACCGATGATCAATTTTGAATGGAATATTGTTTTTCCGGACAAATGGTTCTATTGTATGTAATGCTCTTGTAAACGGGCTTGATATCACAAGTTCAATCGGATACTGTTTCAAAAAGTTTGCCAGCTGCTCACTTTTCTCATTGCCAGCTGCTGTTAACTTGGCCTTCGGATCTTGTCCTTCTGCTTCAGCATGTCGTATAATATATAATTTCATTCTGTAAAAGCTCCTTGTTCTTTTGTGCTAATTTTTTATGATCCTAAGCAGCTGCTTCATTGCTTTCTTTGCTTCCGGAATCGGAAATACCGGAAAAACATGATTCATTCTTGGGTATTCGAAGTAGTGGACTGTTACACCTTGTTCTTTTGCTCTGTCAAGCTGCATGTTTGCATCGACAAGCAGCAGTTCACCCGTCCCGACAAAAACAGTAAGTTGACCGATGTCTTTCAGTTCTCCATGTACAGGACTTATTTTAGGGTCGGTTAACTCCAATCCGTCTGCCCATAACCTGCCAAGCTCCTGTGCCCCTGCCACTCCCAGCATCGGGTCCAGTTTTTCAAGTTCTTTGTAGCGCGGATCTTCACCCCGTACATCGAGCCATGCGGAATGCAGAACAATATGCTGCGGCTGCTTTTTGGAACATCGCTTTACATCCTGCGCCAAAGCCAATGCCAGTCCGCCGCCTGCTGAATCCCCCATGAAAATAAACGGTGCATCATATTTTAAGACGAGATGATCATATAAATCATGAATGGCATTAAAGCACGCTTTATGTGTATGTTTGGGCAGCTTCGGATAAATCGGCACGATGATCGTGAAATTTGTCTCCTGTGCAAGCTTCACTAAATAGCGCCAATGAAAAATCAGTGGATCATTAATATAGGCGCCGCCGTGGAAATAGTAGATGACCTTTTCCGGTGTCTGCTGTTCATTGATCGTATAATAGGACATACCATTCAGTTCGTCTTTTTGGATTTGGTGCTGCTCTTGGAATTTAGCATCCAGTTCATATGGTCTCTCGTTATGTTTCATTGCAATAAAATCATCGAGCAGCCGTAAATCCATAAATTTCTTCTTCGTTCCGCGCAGTACTAAAAATTTCTCAAACATCACACTTTGCACGCTTCGCATACAATACCTCCCTTTATCTCACATACAATTTTTACAATTTTCCATTTTTATCAATTCGACTAAAGTTGATTGATCCCCTTCTAAATGAAAAATAGCACTTCTTATTCATATGCTGATGGAATCACTGTTAGAAAAGCGCAGCAGGTTATTTTCACCTATTACTATTTCAAAAAAACAAAAATGTCATAATTCTGAAACTTTTTTCCAACCTATTCGTAAATTAGGTAACAGATTTAGAGGGGGAATAATCATGCTTACCGGATTTTACAGTGCTCTTATCATTTTCACTTTGTTATTTATCATTGCTGCTTTCTTTTTTATCCGGCAGTTCGTTAATAAGCAAGTATCTCCCTCTAATTTGAATACAATTATGCTTGGCGTGCTAACATTGTTTATGCTGATTGTTTCAGGTATTTACAGCTATGATTTTTTTCATCTGCAAACAGGTGATCAAAGAACTGCTGGAGGGATTTGCGAAATTACCTTTGTAAACGGACATGGTAGAAGTATTGATACGACCGAAGTTATGATTGAAGATAAAGTTTACAATATCAAGTCCAGTACGTACAAAGACTTCCCTGATGGGCGTTATCATTGTGAATTAACATATTTACCGATTTCAAAAATTGTTACTGATATTGAAATTCTAACTAAAGGAGAGAAAGGAGACTAATATGGTTGATTTTGATTTTTTAATTGATTATACATTCATATTAATTGTAGTTTTAATTACGACACTCGTTTTATCTATGTATTACAGGAAAAAACCCAAAGTGGATAAAGGGTTTAAGTTTGCCTACCATGGCCTATCATACCGCCGTAAATTTTTACGCACGATTTATTCCATACCGTTATGTATTTTTCCGTTAGCAATCATTTATTATTTTGAGGGGTTTACCGCTAACTTTATATTTGTTACGCTGCTGCTCGTGATTGTATTTGTATTTCAAACATCATACAACTATGTAAAGTGGAAAAAAGAAGATTAAAAAGCCTGAGTTCATCCAGAACCAGGCTTTTTCCATTATTTCACTCCGCTCGAACCAAATCCCTTATCACCGCGCTCCGTATCCGATAGCTCGTCCGTTTCTTCAATGAACACTTGCGGGACATATTGAACGACTAACTGAGCAATACGCATCCCCTTTTCAATCGTAAACGGTTCTTTCCCGTGATTGATTAAAATAACCCCAATTTCACCGCGGTAGCCTGCATCGATCGTACCTGGACTATTTAACACCGTAATCCCGTGTTTCAAAGCTAATCCGCTACGTGGACGTACTTGTGCTTCTGTTCCTTCCGGCAATTCGATTTGAAGTCCGGTTTTAATTAACCCGTATTCCCCAGGCAGTAAAACTTGTTCTTCAACTGCGCTCAAATCCATCCCTGCATCCCCTTCACGTGCCTGTTTCGGTATTCCTGCGTCAGGGTGGGTTTTCTTAATTTTTAATTGTATCGGCATATTCAACCAACTTTCTTTTTGTATTATCTAATTACATGCAGTTATAACAAAACCATATTTTTTCTTTATTTTCAATAGGGAGTTTTCTAGGATATTGGTTGGATTTATGGAATCTCTCATTAGGCCCTTTACTTTTATGTTATTAACGCTTATACTCAATTCAACTATATATTGTGTTTTTTTAGCAAGGTACTACTAAATGTAGTTTAAAAGGGAAGTTTGGTGAGAAACCAACGCTGTCCCCGCAACTGTAAATGCTGACTGAAGGCGAATAGACCACTGTGCTACTAGCATGGGAAGGTACGTCTGACGGATGAAGCAAAGCCAGGAGACCTGCCTTGTTAAAACTACGTACATTTCTTCGGGGAATAGGAAATGGAGGCGCGCTCTCTTTCCGTTTCCATTTCAAGCTATCCTGTTTTCCGGGATAGCTTTTTTGTTTTTCCCCCGCAATATATGTACGGCACAATCATTAGTAATACTTATATAGCGAGGGATTCTATGATGAAACTTTATACGAAAACAATTTGCCCAAAATGCCTCTGGGTAAAATCCGAACTTGATGCAGCCAACTTGGAAGTAGAGGTCATTAATATTGACCAGGACGAAACAGCAAAACAAAAAATAATCGATGCAGGTTTTCTTTCTGTACCGTTATTTGAAATAAACGGTGAATTTATTGCGGAGCCGACTTCTATTATCGATCGCATTTCTGAAATGACAGCGTGATCATTTATGCTTCACGAACTGGCAATGTACGATACATCATGCAAAAACTCGGCTTACCCGCTAAGGATCTGACCGAAGTGGTGAAAATCGATGAACCGTATCTTTTATTTACGTATACGGATGGATTAGGCTCTGTCCCCCCTATCGTCGACCAGTTCATGACTGCGAACTTTGAATTATGCAAAGGAATCATCGTAAGCGGAAACCGTAATTTCGGTCATGATTTTTTCGGCCGTGCTGGCGACCTTTTAGCTGCAAAATACGGAATTCCGTTAATTGAAAAAGTGGAAATGCGAGGAACTCCGGCTAATTACGAAGCGATTACAGATTACTATTACTCCATTTGGAAAGAGGCATCGATATGAAACAGTATTTAAAATTAAATAACGATATATTAAACCGTTACCGTGCTACCGGTGAACTGGATTTGGCGAAAGACAAAGAAGCAACACGCCGCTATTTTCTGGAAGACGTCAATGTCCGTTTGCGCTACTTTATAGATATAGAGGAAAAAGTACGTTATTTAGTTGATGAAGGCTATTACGAAAAAGAGTTTTTAGACTTGTACTCGATGAACTTTATTAAACGTATGTACAAAAAAGCCTATTCCTACAAGTTCCGGTTCCCTTCCTTCATGAGTGCTTCGAAGTTTTATGAAAGCTATGCGATGAAAAGCCGTGACGGAAAAGAGATTCTGGAAAAGTACGAGGATCGGATCGTCATCATCGCCCTTTATTTAGCACAAGGTGATGAGACGTTGGCGGAAAAAGCCATTGAAGCGGTTATGACTGCCTACCAGCCGGCAACCCCAACTGCTTTAAACAGCGGGAAAAGTGCGCGCGGTGAGCTTGTCTCATGCTTTAAACTGACGATGGATGACACGATGAATTCGATCGCCGAGAACATCGGTTACTGTCTGGAGCTTTCCCGCTTAGGAGGCGGTGTCGGAGTAAACTTGACCGATCTTCGGCCATTAGGTGATCCGATTAAAGGGATCTTAAATCGTGCGAGCGGGGTTATGCCCGTTGCGAAACTGCTGGAGAATTCGTTCTCGTATTCGAATCAATTGGGTTAATAATTGGCCCAATTAAAACGCGGTCAATTGCGGGAACATCTGAGTATATCAAGGTAGGATTCTACAGAGTAATCTAGTAGCGAACCCTAAAAATCCAAGATTGCAGAAAATCCGCAGCCAAGCAACCCAGTAAGGTTGAAGGTTCAACGACTAAGAGATTATTTTAGTAATATTTTAATCCGAACCGCGCCTTTGCCAATATAGTTGATGTTTCACAATTGTTAACTTTTTTGGCAAAGTGAAGATATAGTCTGATCTCTATGGCGACATAGAGAGCTAGGCAGAAATGACCTAGCCCCACTTCATTAAAGTGGAGTAACAAAATGCAACGTAACGGCTCCGGCGTCGTATTTTTAAATATTTTTCATGGTGATATCGAAAGCTTTATTTCAAGTAAGAAACCAAATTCCGACGATAAAATCCGTTTAGCTACACTATCTACAGGCATTATTCTTCCGGATATTTTCTTTGAATTGATGCGCCGCGATAAAGATATCGTTTTGTTCAGTTCTTATGATATTTATAAAGAGTACGGGAAACGCATGTCGGAAATTTCGATTACGGAAATGTACTATGAGCTATTGGATAATCCGAACATCCGTAAACTGAAACGATTAAATGCACGGAAATTATATACGGAAATCAAAAAAGCGCAATTTGAATCGGGTTATCCGTTCGAGATATTTGATGATAATGTTAATAACGCTCATCCATTAAAGGAAATCGGTCGTGTGAAGATGTCCAATCTCTGTACCGAAATTCTTCAGTACCAACAAACAAGTGTAGTTACCGATCAAAATGAGCCGAATGAATATGGCCTCGATGTTTCATGTAACCTAGGTTCGATCGACATTCATGAAGCAACGAAAGTTCAGGATTTCGGTCAACTTGTCGATACAGCAATGCGTCTTTTGACGAATGTTTCAACTATGACAGATATCGTCAACGTTCCTTCTGTATCTAAAGCGAACAAAGTAATGCACTCTGTTGGATTAGGTGTTATGAACTTGCATGGACACCTCGTACAAAGCGGAATCCGTTATGGTTCAAAAGAGTCCATCGAATTTATCGATGCATTTATGGAAGCATTGAACTATTACTCGTTAAAAGCATCAATGGAAATTGCCAAGGAAAAGAACGAAACATTTTACCGATTTGAGGAAAGTGATTATGCGAGCGGTGTTTACTTTGAAAGCTATATAAACAAAGAAGAAATAGAACTTACACCTGAAGTGATAAAAGCACTTGGGGCTACACCAATTATTACTCAAAATATGTGGCACCAGTTGAAGTCTGACATATTGGAGCATGGGTTATTCCACTCCTACAGATTGGCGATTGCTCCGACAGGCAGTATCTCCTACATTCGCAGTTGCACGGCTTCCATCTCCCCTGTTACGGAACGTGTGGAAGTACGTGACTATGCGGACAGCCGTACAATTTATCCGATGCCATTTTTAACAAATGACAATGAGGAACTTTATACCGAAGCCTATGATGTAAATCCGTATGAACTGATCGACCTTTACGCAGCCGTGCAAAAGCATGTCGACCAGGGGATTTCCATGACACTATACGTGACGGACCAGTGGAACACAGAACAATTGGCAAAAGCCTATATTTACGCGTGGACAAAAGGCATTAAGACCGTTTATTACGTACGCCAACGTTTACTAACAATTGAGGAGTGTGTCGCATGTCAAATTTAACGTATAAAGCGGTCAACTGGAATACCCCTACAAGTGAGCTCGCTCGCATTTTTTGGGACCAGCAATGGAAACAAATATGGTTCCCCGAAGAAATTGCAGTCAGTAAAGACGTCAAACAATGGAAGGAATTCGAACATCAGGATACATACAAAAAAGTGTTCGGCGGCCTGACATTGCTTGATACGGTACAAACGAACATCGGCATGAATGAAATCGCCAAGTACACGCCCGATTTCCAGGAGAAAGCGGTGTTAACCGTCTTCGGATCGTTTGAAGCAATCCATGCAAAATCTTATTCTTATATTTTTACAACATTATGCACAAACACGGAAATTGACGAAGTTTTCGAATGGGTGCAAAAAAATGAGTTTCTTCAATATAAAGCAAATCGCATTGGCGAAGTATACACCGATATAAAAGAAGATGACCCGGAAAGCTTATGGAAGGCAATGTTCGCTTCAGTTATGCTGGAAAGCTTCTTATTCTATTCCGGCTTCTTCTACCCTCTTTATTTAGGAGGACAAGGTGTACTGCGAAACAGTGCGGAAGTGATTAGCTTAATCTTGCGTTAATATCGTGGCGCAAGTAAAACTCTTTGAATTCAGGGGATATCCTAACGTTAAGTCGAGGACAATCCTGAGCCAAGATTGATAGTTAAGAGATTGAAAACTATCAATAAGGTGCAACGGTCATCGAAAGCACATGTTTTTTACATGGAAGCGAGTAGAGTAGGATACAAGTCAATTATGGTATCCGAAGCGGAGAGATATAGCAAAAGCTATATATGATATGATCTGATCTTATAAGAAATTATAAGCTGCAAATCGCAGAAGTAAGAATGACGAACTTACTTGAACAACATGGACGAATCAATTCACGGAGTAGCGGTCGGCTTTTTCGCGCAGAACATTTTCAAAACGTTTTCAGCGGAAAAACAGCAGGAGCTAACTTTGTGGGGCTATGAATATTTACTCGATTTATATCAAAATGAAATGAAGTATACCGATGATTTATATGCAGAAACGGGTCTTTCCCCTGAAGTGAAAAAATACGTGCGCTACAATGCGAATAAAGCACTTATGAACTTGGGGCTCGACACGATGTTCCCTGACGAGGAAGTGAACCCTATTGTGATGAACGGAATTTCCAATACTGGGTCAACCTATGATTTCTTCAGCCAAAAAGGAGCAACTTATGCGGTGGCTAAAGTGGCCCCTATTACGGACGATACATTTAAATTCTAAAAAAGAAACGCTATACCAAATATCCGGTATAGCGTTTCTTCCTATTTAATATGCTTCTTTCACCCATTCTTTAAAAATCGGGTCATGTGTTGAAACTATCGGTTGGTAATTGGCCCCTTCGTGTATATATTGAAAGGCAGCATTAACTGCCTGAATACTGCGGAGCGTTTAAGCCAGCAGTGCGGAACTTTATACCAGTGAATGCGGAGTTTTGAGCCACCGAGTGCGGACGATTAAGCCACTCGTTAAAAATAAGAGGGAAACAACCACTACTAGTAGTGATTTGTTTCCCTCTTTCATGCTATGGAGGACTAGCGCTTGATGGGCTTTAGTCCATGACGTTCGCGCATCGATACTTCGCCATCAATTAAAATGTGGTAGGAATCATGGACGATGCGGTCTAAAATGGCATCTGCGATTTGGGCATGGCCAAGTTTGTCGTACCAGCCTTCCGGCGCAAATTGAGAACAGAAGATCGTAGAAGCTCGTTTTAGACGGGCTTCTACGATTTCAAAGACATTTAAAACTTGTTCTTCTGTGAGTTCTGTTAAGAGCCATTCATCAATGATTAATAAATCGATTTTTTTATAGTGTTGAATGAGCTTTCGATAGCTGCCATCTGCTTCATATTTAGCTACAGCTAATTCATCAAGTAGCTCAGGTAGGCGAATATATTTTACTTTATGGAATTGACGGCAGGCATGAATGCCGAATGCATTCGCTATATAGCTTTTTCCGTTGCCTGAAGCGCCCATTAAAATGATATTGTGGTGATTTTGAATATAGTTTCCTGTGGCTAGTTCTAAGATGAGTTTTTTATCTAAATGGCGATCTGAGTGGTATTCAATATCTTCAATGGCAGCCGATGGCTCATTGAATGTTGCTTGTTTAATTAAACGAGCAAGTTTGTTGGATTTGCGGCGATCGTATTCGGTATCCGTTAAGAGACTGAAAAGTTCATCAAAGTCCATCTCACGATAAGACTGATTTCGACTCATTTCTTGATAAAGTTCGGCCATTGCGCTTAAGCCCATTTCTGAAAGCTTACGTAACGTTTCTTGTTTACTCATTTTTTCTCCCTCCCAAAGTAAGCAGCTCCACGTGTAAAACCATGATTTTCGGTTGAAGCTGTAGTTGATTTTTTGGGTTTATTTTTGGCTTTAGACGTTTGTTTGGTTCTTTCTAATAGTCCCTTTAAAACCGTATTGGATGGGTTAGATGAGATTTCAAGCAACGTAGTAATCGCTTGTTCAAGTTCTTCAACTGCGTATTTTTTCGTGAGATTTTGTAGCGTATTTAAAATTTGAAGTGCCTTTTTCTCTACATGATTTTCTAAAATATACGCGACATACTTTTCTGTACATGGACCGATGGTTGCTGCCCATTTTGAGCTGTTTTCTGGATTATGCTCCACATATGAACGATGATGGTCAGGCATATGGTCGATGTTTGTGGAATATTGTCCAACGTTGCCTTTTAATCGTTTATGGGATGCAATTCTAGTTTCTTTAAAGTACACTTCAATTAGATCTGTTGTTAAGCGAATATCTACCGATTCACGGGCGTATTCGTAAGGGACGGAATAATACATGCGTTCAACTTGGATGTGGTAGTTCAGTTGAACCTTGGCGGTTTTCCATTCCGTCATCTTAAAGCGTGTTGGAGGAAGTTGTTGGAGAGTGCTTTTCTCTTCTTCCTCAAATACGCTTTTTCGTGTTCCAGGACGTTTTTGAAAATCGGTGGTGTTGATTTCTTCAAGTTTTTCAACGATATGTTGATTCAGTTCATTGATGTGAAAACACTGTATGTTGCGTAAAGCAGCGATAATTTGCCGTGAGGCATGTCCCACACTACCTTCGGCACTTGGTTTATCTTTTGGCTTTTGTACGCGACTTGGCACAATGACCGTGCGATAATGATCAGCCAGCTCACGATAAGCTTCATTTAGAACTGATTCTTCGCGCTTTGCTTTAATCACACCTGTTTTTAAATTATCTGGCACAAGTGTCTCTGTAACCCCTCCAAAGTAATCAAAGGCGTGGATATGTGCTGTCAACCAGTTGGCGGATGTCATATCTAGAAACGCTTCTACATACATCATTTGGCTGTAAGGTAAGGCAGCCACAAAAACATAGGCAGTTAAGTCCTCTCCTGTTGCACGATCTTGAATTGAAAGCGTTGCGCCTGCCCAATCTACTTCCAAAATTTCACCTGGTTTGCGTTTTAAAGGCATGGTTAATTTAAATTTTCGCGCATAATGACCGTACTTTTCAGCGAATGTACGATAAGCATAAGGGATTTTTTTAGCCTCCTTTGCGGCTATTGCGTACTCATGATGTAACAATTTAAGCGTGACGTGCTTTTTCTGCAGCTCCTTGTGTACATACTCCCAATCCACTGGACAGTAACCTTTTTCAATTGGCTGTTTCTCTGGGTAGAGATACTCTTCAAGCCACACATTTGTCATCGTATCGTTCAATGAGGTGACGTTTAGCTTTGCGGCACGTTGGATGACATCGGATACGGTATTGCGAGCGTGTCCGGTACTAGCGCTAATTGTACGTTGGCTAATTTGGTCGAAGGAAAGAGCTAATATCTTTCGGTAATCAATCATAAAAAATCCTCCTGTTCTGAAGTGTCATACCTGTTGGTATGCTCCTTCATTATACAGGAGGTTTAAGGGAATATATGTAAGTGGCTCAAAGTTTCCGCATTCGGTGGCTCAATTGTCCGCATTGAGTGGCTTAAAGTTCCGCACTGGTGGTCTTTTTGCTCCGCAATAATCAACTACCTGCATGGCATCATGTGTTGCACCTTGTATAAGTTTCAGTTTACCTTGCTCATAGCGGGCATCCCCTGCTACAAAATATCCGCAAAACTCGTTAAACCATTATCTCTTTGCTTTATGCGCCCTTTAAAATCAATCGTACGTTTCTTTGAACCAATATGGCAAAAGACAGCCACATAAGCCCGGTCATTAAAATCTGCGAAATCATAAACCGGAATGTTATTGTTGGCAAGTCCATCCATTAAAATAGACTGTAAATTCAGCTCTTGGTCGGTATATAATGTAACCGCATTTCCATAACCCATCAACTGAATTGCCCAATCCGCTGCCATCGGTGTATGTCCGATTACTGCAATTGGTCCATCATATTGTTTGAAAGCTGGCGGGTCATACTGTATTTTTTCCGAGATGTGCGCATGTTCGATTCTTTTTACTTCACTAAATCCATTGCCGGTTGCCGCAATGACAGTTTTAGCTAGAATCGTTTGCTTAGATGTCGTTACATAAAACAATTCGTCAATCTTTTCAATTTCCTCAACAATTTCTCCAAGGAACACATTAGCTTTACTTACTTTTAATTGTTCAATCAGCGCTTTTTTATAATTCTGTGCCAAAATCCCAAACTGACCGGGAATATCGTAAATCTCATAGTTTAAAAATAAATTCAGTCTTCCCCCCAGTTCATGATTGCCTTCAATTAATACCGTGTTCAACCTTCTAGATGCACTATAAAATGTACTGAACATTCCGGCGGGACCACCGCCGATTACACAAACATCGTAGATCATCGTTCTCCCCCATTATTACTGTACGAAAATATCTTTATGTACTTGTTCGCTATTCCCTTCTATCGAAAAACAAGCAGCACCATTCAACAAATAACTCCATAGCTTGTCGTATGGCTGTTTATGGAGCGCGGACATCAAACAGGCAATGGCAACACCGTGAGAAACGACAGCGATTCTTTCATACGGTAACTGTAATAAATACTGGTGAAATGCGATCATTCGGTTCGTTACGTCTTGAAAAGATTCCTGTGTCGTATTGATAAATATTTCAGGTGAATTCATGTAGCAACAATACTGTTCATCCTGTTGAAGTTCCTTAATGTAGCTGCCTTGCCAATGCCCTAAGTTGATTTCACGCAAATTTTTATTTTTATGAATGATATGGTCAGGAAACATGAGATGTGCTGTTTTTACTGCCCGAGTGAGATCACTGGAAAATACGATTTCCGGATTCCATGAAACGGACATTGCCTGTTCCATTCCTTTTGCCGTTAATTCCGAGTCGAGCCATCCTTGCAGCCGCCCTTCTTTATTCCAGACAGTTTCTCCATGACGGTAGTAGTTAATGATTTTTGACATAATTCGTTAGTTCATCCTTGCACTTTGTCCAGATTTCTTCACTTTTGACAGCGATTCGAAACCATTTACCGTCAAGACCGGCATAGTTTCTTGTATGGCGCAAAACGATTCCCCGCTCCAATAAATATTTAAACATTTCATCCGGATTATATTGTTCCTGAAATTGAAACAGCAAAAAATTTGCTGCACTGTCTGATACTTTACAACCAAGTAATTGTAAGTCCGCCACCATCTGACTGCGTAATTTGCTGCTTGTTTTACGGGATTCCATTACAAAATCCTTGTCGTGTAAACAGAGACAGCCGATTTCATTTGCGATGGCGCTTACATTCCAGTGGGGCAAGTAATTTCGTAGTTTTTCCGCGTTTTGTCCGATGACATAACCAAGACGAATGCCAGCCAGCGCGTACATTTTCGTCATGGAACGTACGACAAATAAATTAGGATAAGTGTTCACTAATGAAACGACACTCTCCGATTCATCGGTCCAGTCCATGAACGCTTCATCGACAACAAAATTACAATGCGGAAATTTTTTTATCAACTGTTCAATCCAATGTTTTTTCAGTAATACGCCTGTAGGATTATTCGGATTGCAAATATAACAAGCATGGACCTGTTTCAGCTGTTTTTCCAGCAATTCATTGTTAAACCGATAGTGACAAAAATCCTCTGCCAAAATAGAATGAATGACACAATCCTGCTGTTTTAATGTTCTTGCATACTCCGAAAATGTTGGCTGTAACAGAGCAATGTCCTTTCCTTTGAAATACTGCGCCAAAGCCATTAAACATTCTGCTGCACCGTTTGTCACAACAACGTGTTGGACTGCCACTTTGTGAAATTCTGCCGCTTTAGAACGAAATGGTTCGGCTTGTTCATTCGGATATCCGGCAATTTTTACAAAAAGGTTCGGCCACTCTTCCTCTACTTGCTTCGGTACCCCCAGATAATTGACATTTTCACTAACATCGATTACCTGCTCCGGCATTTTTACATTCATCGCTTTATACAACGCAGCTGCATTAGCTCCATGCGCAGGCAATTGCATACATTATTCCCCCTGTTATCACAACACACCATGTACATACATACATGTGCTGGATCGCTTTTTTAATATGTATTCTTTGCATCGTTTCATATGGTTCACCCATATAAGCTCTAAATGATTCCACCCCGCCATAACGGTTATACCCGCCTAAACGGATTCCTAACTGAACGGCAGTAGCAGCTTCCAAATATCCGCTGTTCGGGCTTGGATGTTTTTTTGCATCTTTTAGCCAGTTTTTAAAGCGGTGTTTTAGCGGCTGTTTCATTTCACACTTCGTAAATAGAAGTAGGAACCACCCGGAAATTCTGCTGGGCAAATAATTCGCAACATCATCCAATTTAGCAGCAGCATATCCAAACTCCCCATAGCGTTCATTTTTATACCCGATCATCGAATCCAGCGTATTAATCGCTTTATAGCACCATGCACCGGTTGCCCCGAAACATAACGCGTACATGAGCGGTGCAGTCACGCCGTCACTCGTATTTTCCGAAACTGTTTCGATGACACCTCGTACAATTTCGGGTTCATCCAAATGTTTCGTATCACGGCCCACAATCCAGCTTAAATAGTTCCTTGCGTCGGGTAAATCGTTCGCTTCCAAGGAATCGTAAACGAGTATCGCTGCTTCTTTTAACGACTTCTGTGCCAGGGCTAAACTAATCAAAAAGATTTCGACCGCCAGCCAAAGCATAAAATGAACTTTCATTGCGAGAATAACAACTAAAAACACTGTTCCCGTTGTAATACTTACCGTGAGAAAAACTGTCAGCAAGCCTTTTATCCGTCGTTTACCGCCATGATTCCATTTCCTTTCGAAAAAAGTAATCATGTTGCCGATATAAATGACGGGGTGCGTCCATTTTTTCGGATCCCCAACAATGCAATCGATGAGCACTGCGGTTACACAAATAATAAAATACATCGTGTCCCTCGCTCCTTTATTCAATTAATATAAAATGAAAATTCCAGAGCATAATTGATGCTCTGGATAAATTGTAGCATTTCATTAATGATGGTGGTGTTCATATCCATGTTCTTCTGCATATTTGCGGAAATTCTCTAAATCGGTCATACCTGTAGAAGTACCGTCCAGTGCCTGTTCCATGCGCTCCAACAATACTTTCTTCAAATTCGGATGGTAGCCGAAATAATTTGCAAGTAAAAAATCGACATCTTCATATTGCTCTGTAAACTGCTGGACCATTTTAGCCATTCGTTCCATCAACACCCCTGTAAACAAGAAGTATGGAAGCATCACAATTTTTTTGGCACCGAGTCTGATACAGCGTTCAACCCCTTGTTCTACTGATGGAGTCGTTACGCCCATAAATGCACTTTCTACTATAGGAACGTCTAGTTTTTCCCACAATAAACGGGTAATTTTATAGAAATCGCCATTTGCATATGGATCACTGCCGCCGCGAGCAATAAGTAAAATAGCTGTGTCGTCATGTTTTTCATCAGGATTGAAGCCTACTTCTGTTAATCGCGACTTAAGAATTTCGAAAATTTCTTCATGAATCCCAATTGTTTGACCATATGTAAAGCGAACATCCGGAAAATGCTCTCTTGCATGTTCGATTTCGGCCGGGATGTGCATTTTTGAGTGTCCTGCGTGTAATAAGATGATGGGAATTACATGGACTTCATCCGCGCCTCTTTCAACACATAGCTGAATCCCATCTTCTATATTCGGTGAAGCAAATTCCAGAAAACAAGTTTCAACTAGTAGCGCTGGATCAATATACGTTTTCGTCTGCTCGACAAACTGACGTACTTCCTCATTTCCAGCCTCTAATCTACTACCATGCCCGACAAATAATACTGCTTTTTTCAATGGTCCTCTTCCTTTTTTATATTTATCGATTCCTTTAATCCGATTTTCATGACGGATTCTTTCCCCGTGTTCCACCGAATAAATAATGGATGATTCTTCAGCGGTATCCTGCACAATGGCCCGTGAGGTTTCCTCGTTTTGAACGGAATACCATGTTCCTTTCGGATAATCGATGACAACGCATTTATCTTTACACCGCCCATTACATCGGGTACGCGACGTATGAATCATTTCATCCAGGCGATTTTTGCGAATTTCATCCCGGATTTGCTTTGTTACTTCTTCCGCACCGGCACTCATGCAAGTCGCCCCATTACAAATTAACAGATGGCGCTGCATTTGGTTTAAATTCCAAGTTGTCATAGAGTCCTCCTTTTTGTAGTTGATCAAAGTAAGTTTTATTTTTGTCCACGAATGCGGCAAACTTATCTATTGATGACGAATTGTACTTCTCTAATATATTTTTCACAACATCAATCACTATGTTTTCCGGTACTTTTTTTAACAATAGTTGCCCGGAACTGGCACGTCTCCCCATTGGAATCGCGCCCCCGTAAACGTCCACTTTGCCATTATGAAAAATGAGTGCCAGGTCATCCTGGACCGCATTATAGCATGCTTTTGTACATGCATTAAAACCGATGCGAACTCTGTTTTTTAACGGCATTTGTTCAACTTGTTCCAGCAAGTCCTTTGCAAGTGGTAAACCGTCTAACAAATCCCCATCACAAAAGTCACAACATTTAAATAATGCACTTGGTGTTTGGGATGCCACATACAAATTCACTTCCGTTAATTTTTCCATCGCCTGCTCCACATTTGAACGATGAACAGTAACGATAAAACTATGGCCGGCAGAATATTTTACAGCGCCTGATTCTTCAAGATTCGCTAATACAATCAGCTGATCACTTGATAAGTGTTTGTTTATTAACCCGGGCCGTACAATTAATGCGATATAGTCATCCATTGCTTTTAACTTTGCATAAGTCTTGTTCGGCATCGGCAGCTGCAACGCCTTCTCGAAATTTTTCTTAGCATATTCCTGCATATATAAACCGCCCCCATTCATCAATTACACTTATTGTGACTAGTTAATACCCTTTGATTGTGAAAGGTCAGAATGAATCCGGGTAAAGACCTTTAGCAATAATTTCAAGCGCTTCTGCCACTCGAACACCTTCTGATGCAGCCGATAATGGCAGAACAACAAAATGCTCATTTTGTACTGCCGGTGTTTGGCTCAGTGCAGAATCATTTTTCAGGAAATTAATTTTTTCCTCTGCTGTTGTAGAACCGTAATCGATGACAATGATAGATTCCGGATTACGCTCAACCGCATCTTCTTTTGAAACCGTTGCCCAGTTTTTCTCGATATCCCCAAAAATATTATTTGCTCCGGCCATTTTAATTAAAGTGTTCATAAAGTTCTGTGTTGCTGTAAATACATCTTTATCCCCACTATCAAATACTAGGACATCGATTGGCTTGTCCATTGCAGGAATTTTTTCTGTAATCTTTTCAATATCTGCGTTCATATCTTCTATCAATGTTTCACCGCGCTCTTCAACACGGAAGATTTTTGCGATATTACGAATATCCGTATAAATATCCTCTAGCTCCGGCGCGACTTTTACAGAGGAAGACTGCAGGTAACTGCCAATTCCCAATTGTTCCATTTCTTCACGTGACATGACGTTTTTCTCATTGAAGGCACTTGCCCATCCACCATAAATGAAATCGGCTTCTGACGAGATGATCTGTTCTTTCGAAGGATATTGTTCAGCCATTACCGGAACTTGGTCATATGCTTCCTGTAATGGAGGATAAATCTGGTCATCCAAGTAAGCTGTTCCTACCATTGAATCTTCCAAACCAAGTGCAAGCATCACTTCCGTTACATGCTGGTTAATGGAAATCGCTTTTTTTGGTGCATCATCATATGTAATGGATAAGCCTTCATTTTCAATTGTTACTGACTGGACCGTTTCCTCGGTATCCGCTTTTGCCTGTTCTACAGTTGGCTCATCGTTTGAACATGCCCCTAAAATTAATGCGGATGCCAAAGCAAACGGTGCCCAAATTTTTTTACGTAGTTTCATTGTGTTTCTCCTTTTGTATCTATCTTTGGATTCGTATAAAAAAACAAATGCATTTTCTTTGTAAACGGATTTTTGGAAATCCCTGCATCAATTTTAAATACTTCTTTTAACATCGTTGTCGTCAATACATTTTCCGGTGTACCTTGAATATGTAATGTTCCACCGTTCATAACAATCAACTCATCACAATAAGCAGCAGCTAAATTTAAATCATGTAACGCCGCAATAATCGTAATCGGTAAATCTTTGACTAAATCCATTAAATGAAGCTGGTGTTCAATATCCAAATGGTTTGTCGGTTCATCCAGGACAAGAATGCTTGCCTGCTGTGCCAATGCACGTGCAAGCATGACCCGCTTTTTCTCCCCTCCCGATAAATTGCTAAGTGTACGGTTCGCCAAATGGGCAACATTGGCTAATTCCATACTTCTGTCCGCAATCAACACATCTTCAGAGTTATCCGCGCTAAGCCACCCTTTATATGGGGTACGTCCCATCATCACCAAATCTCTTACAGTAAAGTCAAATAATACAGTTGACTCCTGACTAACGACCGCCATTTGTCTCGCCAGTTTTTTCGGGGAAATATCCCAAACTTCCTGCTCATGTAAAGTTACTTTGCCGGATGATTGTTTCAGGTGACGGTACAAAATCTTAAGCATCGTTGATTTTCCGCTGCCGTTCGGACCAATAATCCCTATAAATTTTCCTTCGATGATTTCAAAAGAAATGCTTTTCAAAATGTCCTTTTCATCCACCGAATATTGAACTTTATGTAGCTGGATCATTTTATTCTCCTTCCCCAAATGCATAGCGCTGACGACGAAGCATCCAAATAAAGAATGGGCTTCCGCATAATGCTGTAATAATCCCAATCGGCATTTCTTCCGGTGCAATGGCTATACGTGCCCCCATATCCGCCCATATGATAATAATGGCCCCAGCCAGCGCACTCAGCGGTAAAACGACTTTATAATTGGACCCGACAATCATGCGCACAATATGCGGGACAATGAGACCGACAAATCCGATACTCCCGCTAACCGCAACAACAACGCCCGTAAGTAATGACACGATAATAATAATGAACAGCCTGAACCGTTCAATATTGATCCCTAACGTCGAGGCTGTTTCTTCACCAAGCAACAGTGCGTTCAGTTGACGGTAGCTCAGTAGCAATAACGGAAATACAATACAAAAAGTAATAAAAGGTATTCCGATATTGGACCACTTTGCCCCCCCTAAACTGCCAAGCATCCAAAACATGACAGCCTGAACACCGCCTTGTTCTTTTGAAATCATTAACATGAAGTTTGTCATGGCGCCCAACACCATGGAAACCGCTATACCCGATAACAGCAATCGAATCATTGAAGTTTTCCCGCTTACGCGGGCAAGTAAAAAGACAATCATTACGGCGAAAATGGCACCTAGAAATGCGGCAAACGATAAGGCAAATATACCGAAAAAACTGAAGGCCCCGAATAAAATGACCGAAGTCGCCCCGACGGAAGCACCCGAGGATACACCTAATATGTATGGATCTGCAATCGAATTCTTTACTAAAGCCTGGATTGCTGCGCCCGATATTGCTAGGGAAGCCCCTACTAAAAGTGCCAATAACACGCGCGGTACACGAATTTCCCAAATGATGACTTGTTGGGCATTTGATGCATTTGTTTCACTCAACATTCCTGTTTTATAAAGTAATACTTCAATAATTAACTGGGGTGTGATTCCTACAGAACCTACCATAATCGCTCCTATAATGGATGCTAAGAGCACAACGACTAGAATAGGCATCCATAGCCAAAATTTATTTTTGTTCATTTTACTTTACCGGCTCCCAACTAATAATCGCCGCATAAAATTTATGACGGTATACAATTCTGTCTTCCTCTTCTGTAACATACCGGGCAAGCGCTTCTTTTACATGCTGCCAATCAAATGAATCCGTTAAGATTTTTTTACTTTGTGCCGCATACAATGCATCATAACTTTCATAGGAATACATGCGTTCCAATGCCAACATTTCGCAATCTGCATAAATCCCTAACTGATACAGCATATTTAAAATTTCAATATAATCTCTTCTCGGATATTTAATCTCATAATGATATTCTTTCGCTAACACATCATAATGTGGCTGGATCGGTCCTGTCGTTAACCCGATGATCGCTCGTTTCTTTGCCCGGTCATTCATTTTCAGCAGTGCCTTATTCATTTCATATATCCGGTAATAGCAATTGACACCGATGACTATATCATGCTGTTCGACATCGGCTTCTTCCCACTTTGCATGAACAAAATTTACCGCATCGTCTTCTATGAAATACTGCTGCAAGTAGTCCAAAACACTCCTTGAGCCATCAACTAATGTCAGTTTTCCGACATCTTCTCTTAGAGGAAATGTATAATTCCCCCAACCGGGGCCCATTTCCAGACAGCTTGCACCCTTAGGTATGTACTGACGAATCTTCTCATAAATTGGAACGGCATGTGCATCCGTTTGCTTATAGGATTTTTTTTGCATTGATTGGGCCCAAAAGGCTTCTTCCAACGCATCATTTTTCATCCGTTCCGGCATATTCCCATGCCAGTCGAGCATCCCTTCCTTCCAGAGCTGCTCAAAATCTATTGCGAGCGGCCCATGTAAAACAGCCATCAACCTCACCTCTTTTCAACTGTAGTTTCCGAAATAAACGAATAAATCTTCTCCATATCCAGATGCTCCCGCACATGGCGGTCCAGCATTTCATACGCTTGTTCGCGCCGTTCAAAATCGGATAAGACATCTCCTGAAATGGGTTCGATCCCTTTTTGCATACGGATTGCATTAAAATAATCACGTGTGAATGAGCGATTTTGGAAAATCCCGTGTACATATGTACCAAATACTTGCTCCGTATAGACACCATCTGTCCGACCGTCATAAAATTGGATGAAAGGCTTCAACGGTTTCGTTGCTACACTGCGACCTAAATGGATTTCATAACCTTCAATCTCATGACCTGTACAGCTTCTTCCGGAAACTTGAAGTGTTTGCTTACGATCGATAAATGTTGTTTCAATCGGCAGCAGACCTAAAGTCAAGTACGTTCCGCCAGTGCTTTCAACCGCCTGCTCATCAAAAATCATTTCACCGAGCATCTGGTAACCTCCACATATACCGATAATACGGACATGTTGATGCGCTAACTGTAAAATTCCTTGCATCAACCCGGTTTGCTGCAGCCATAAAAAATCTTCCACCGTATTTTTAGTTCCCGGTAAAATTATGACATCCGGATTTTTTAAATCGCTTAGGTTGGTAACAAAGCGCACACCTACCCCCGGTTCTTCAAACAAAGGATCTATATCGGTAAAATTGGAGATGCGTGGAAACCGGATGACAGCGACATCAATCGCAAATTCATGCTGCTGTGGCTTTTTCAAGCGCAGGCTGGATAGCGCCATAGAATCTTCAGCCTCAATTTGAACATCAAAATAAGGAATAACGCCAAGTACAGGAATCCCTGTATACTCTTCCAGCCACTCGATTCCATTTGTCAGCAGTTCTTTCATGCCACGAAACTTATTGATAATGATTCCTTTGACACGTGCTCTTTCCACATCGTCCAATAACATCAGCGTTCCGACAAGTGATGCAAAAACACCGCCCCGTTCAATGTCGGCAACTAAAATAACAGACGCATCGGTTTCATGAGCCATTCGCATATTGGCAATATCACGGCTTTTCAAATTAATTTCCGCGGGACTTCCCGCACCTTCCAAAACAAGAACATCATAGTTCTCCGATAAACGTTCAAGTGATGTACGAACTTCAGGCATGACCTCTTCTACAAATTGTTCACGATAACTGACCGCATTCATATTTGCAAAATGTTTACCATGCAGAATCACTTCTGATACCATATCCCCTTTTGGCTTCAGTAAAATCGGATTCATATCCGTTGTTGCGTCAATTTTTGCAGCTTCCGCCTGAACCCCTTGTGCACGTCCAATCTCTCCACCGTCTTTCGTAATATACGAATTAAGTGCCATATTTTGAGATTTAAACGGCGCAACCCGGTAACCGTCATTAACTAAAATGCGACATAGTGCTGTACATAGTACACTTTTCCCCACATCGGATGAGGTGCCCTGAATCATGATTGCCTGCACTAAAACTCCAGCCCCTTCATCGCTGTGACGTCCTGCTCGCTGTAATAATGTTTTGTCGCATCAACGGTTGATACCAGATCAGCCATTGCAATCAAATCCGGATGTGCTGATCGTCCTGTAACGACTAAATGCATTGTGGCCGGTCGATTACGGATTACTTCAATTACTTCTTCTAAAGGTAAAACATCATCAATCGGGAATTTTGAAATCGCCAATGCATTATTTAACTCATCTAAAACTAGTAAATCAGTCGTTTCATCCTGCAACTCTTTTTTTACAATTTGCCAAGCCTTTTTTAACGCTTCTCTATGTTCTTCCGGTGTTTTTGTCCATGTAAAACCAATGCCGAGCTGAACGGTTTCGACACCTAATTTACGAAGTGCAATTTGTTCTCCATATGTACGTTGCGGCGATTTAATAAACTGAAAATATTTCACATTCATACCACGCCCGATTGCACGCAACGTCACACCTAATGAAGCGGTTGTTTTGCCTTTTCCTTCACCCGTATATACGAGCAGCATTCCTTTTCTCGCCATGAAATTGCCCCCTTATACCCAAGTTGTTTTTTCAACAAATGGTGTCCGTTTTTTCTCCGTAGATACCGGTTCTTCCGGATAACCGATACATAACGTACCGACAAGGTGTTCGGCATCCGATGCCCCGATAAATTCATGCAAAGCCGTGTCATGTACAAGACCGACGCCGCGTGTCCGCCACACCATGCCTAAACCGAGCGCTTCAGCCATTAGCCACATCGACATAATCGCACTGCTGACAGCGAATTTATTGTCCAGTGTCGCACCATCATCTCCGTCTACTACAGCAGAAGTGACGACAATGATGAGCGGTGTCTTTGTAACCGCCTGCATCGAGCTTTCCACCAAGTTTGGTTTTGTCGGGAAGCGCTGCTGTAAATAATCGAGTGCTACTTGTTCAAAACGCTTTAAACTGTCTCCCTGCAATATGTAAAATCGCCAAGGTTCGCGCATGCGGTCATTCGGTGCATACGTAGCTGCTTCCAATAATTGTTCAATTTTTTCCCGCTCTACTTCCATTGGTAAAAATTGACGAACCGCACGTCGTTTTTTTAATGCTTCTAACATGTTGTCTCAATCCTTTCATTAAACCATGCAATTTCTTCACGCATTCCTACGACATCCCCGACTAAAATCATCGAAGGGTTAAGCATTTTTTGCTGCTGAATCTGTTCGGAAATCGTCTCTAATTGACCTGTAATTGTACGCTGATTGCTTGTTGTTCCCCATTCAATCACTGCAACAGGTGTTGTCGGTTTCTTTCCGTGTGTAATAAGGCTTTTTGTAATATGTTCGATATTGCCAATACTCATATAAAATGCAATCGTATCGATTTGTGCGAGACTTGCCCAGCTTAAAAAATCCTGCCCCTTTTCCTCACGGCCATGCCCGGTTACAATCGCAAAGCTTGTCGCATAATCGCGATGTGTAACAGGTATGCCTGCATATGCCGGTGCCGCGATTCCTGCAGTAATGCCCGGGACAATTTCAAAATCTATTTTCTCGTACCGAAGAATAGCTGCTTCTTCTGCGCCTCGTCCAAAGACGAATGGATCGCCGCCTTTTAGACGGACAACCTGCTTGTTCTGCTGTGCTTTTTCTACCAGCACACGATGAATTTCGTCCTGGATCAGGCCATGCTTTCCCGGTTCTTTGCCACAATAAATTAATTCACAGTGGGGTGTTGCGTGTTTTAAAATTTCGGGGTTCACTAATCTGTCATATAAAATGACATCCGCTACCTGAATGCACTCTAAAGCACGGATTGTCAGTAATTTCGGATCACCCGGTCCAGCACCCACTATATAAACAAATCCACTCAATTGACTTCTCCCGCTTCAATCTGACGTAAAAACTGCGCACATTTTTCCTCATTCTTTTGCTCAATCCAATCCAGTATTTCAGGTTCAAGTAATTGAGCAAGCGCTGCTTTTTTGGCATCGCCTTCATAATTTTTAAGAATGAGTAGACGCGCTTCCTTTAAAAATGCAACATACTGTGCATAACTTTCATCGTATTGTCCCTCTAAGTCCCTTTTTACTTTTCTGGTAAGTGCCGGACTTGCACCGGTTGTCGAAACCGTGACAACAAAATCTCCTCTGCGGACAACGGCAGGGTTCATAAAGTCCATACGTCCTAAAGCATCTGCACGATTTAATAACTGCCAATGCTGTGTCGCTTCTTCCACGGCATCGTTTACCGATTCGTCATTAGTTGCCGCAAAAATGAGAGCTGCATCGTCTAAATCAGCCGGTTCAAAACGTTTTTGTTTCCAGACTGCTCTGCCTTCAGTTATATAATTCTTTAACCTATCCGTTACTGTCGGACTGACGATGGTAATGTGGGCATTCGTAGGTAATAATGCTTCCACTTTTTGACGGGCTACATTGCCTCCACCGACAATTACCACTTTCTTATAATCGATATTAATCATTAACGGAAAATAACTCATACGCTTACCTCCAAACAAGCTGCCAACCAATTTTTCACGAGTTGCGGATTGGATGCGAAATGAAAATGTGTATATCCAGCGACTAGATTTCCATGTGAGTACCCTTCCTGTTTCGCCCCAAAGCGTCCTTTTGTGAAATACGCAGGTGTTTCGTGATTTCCTTCATAAACGGAATAATGGAATTCGTGCCCTTTTGCAAACTCCTGTTCACCGATTAAAAAGTTCCCCTCCACACCGGTAATTTCTCTGTAGCCTAATGCCGCCAGCTTATTTTGCATACGAACGATCCCCGGAATGACACCAAGCATTTTGTAGCCATTTCCTTCACGGTTGAAAATTTCTTCCGTTAAATACATGAAGCCGCCGCACTCAGCAAGTGTCGGTATTCCTTTTTCAATCGCTAATTTGATCGAATTTTTTGCCTGTTCATTCTGTGCAAGCTTGTCTGCAAATTCTTCGGGGAACCCTCCGCCAATATATAAACCTTGTGCCTGTTCAGGAACCGGTTCATTGTCAAGCGGCGAAAAGAAATGCAGTTTTGCACCGTTAGCCTTTAGTAATTCAAAATTTTCTTCGTAATAAAAATTGAATGCTGCATCTTTTGCAACCGCTAAATGAATTTCTTGCATGTTATCTTGTGATTCAAAAATCTTTGAAGTCTGGTCCAATTCGGCCGCTTTTGTGACTTGTAACAATAAGTCCAGATCGACCGTTGCTTCGATAGCTTCTGCAAGCTCATCGAAATATGGATCGAGCTCTCCTCGTTCAATTGCCGGAACTAAACCTAAATGGCGGCTCGGCAATGCCGGCACCGCACCTTTTTGCAAATAGCCGAGAACTGGGACATTGCATTCATGCTCGATCGCTGTTTTAATAATTTCATAGTGGCCTTTACTTCCCAACTGATTGGCAATAACCCCAACGATCTGAGCATTCTCATCCAACTGCTGGAATCCTTTTACAACAGCAGCGACACTTCGGGCCATACTCGCTGCGTTGAGAACTAAAATCACCGGACTGTTTGTAATTTCACTAATATGTGCCGCCGATCCTTCATTCGATAATGGCGACTTCCCATCGTAAAATCCCATTACCCCTTCAATAATTGAAACATCTGAATCCATACTGTTTCTCGAGACAATTGTGCGTACAACATCCTCTGACATCATATAACTGTCAATATTGCGTGAAACCCGCTTCGTTACAGCTGTATGATACGTAGGATCGATATAATCCGGACCACATTTAAAACCTTGAACAGTTAAGCCGCGCTTCATCAGTGCACGCATAATCCCAATTGTAAATGTCGTTTTTCCTACGCCACTTCCAGTTCCAGCTAATACGAATCGATTCATTCCGTTACCTCCTCCTCATCAAAAGTAATTCGTGCAACGGAGATGGTTGCATTGCCGCATTTCTTTTTTTCCAGAAGCCAATCTGTCGCATTGGCACACCGTAATGCTGCAGGTTCACTGACTCCGTATGCCCCTGTAAATTTAAAGACCGTTTCAGATGGATTTTGCAGCGGCATTTCATTCAGCTCTGCCGGTGTATACGTAATAAACTGCCAGTTGTTCCTTGCCGTTACTTGCAGGAAACCGGGCTCATCCTTTTTTAAATCGATTGTCGCGATTGCCTTGACGCTTTTTTTGCTCAGCTTCAGTTCTGATAGCGTTTCATCAATTAATTGTTCAATTTCTTCGGCAGATGTCCCTCGATTACAACCCATACCTAATACAATGGATTTTGGGCGGTAAATGACACCGTTTTCAAGTAATACTTCTTCCTCTTTTTCGATAATGCGATCGGTAATAAGCAGTGTCGCATGTGGTTTTGCCGCTATCGCTTCTTCTGTCGTGCTGTAAATCTTCAGCGTATCGGGCATCGGTGTCTCATGCAGCCACCAATTTTTTTCACCGGTTTCCTGCACAATTGCAACCTGTTCCTCATTCACTACCGAAGCACTGACGGGCGTTAATTTCTCTTCACTATCCCAAACCCATCCGTACCGTGCACCAAATAAATCGACCGCGATTGTTTTTTGCACATCTGATGCTGTTGTTACAATCGGAGTCGCATCGATCGCTTGTGCAAACTCATTTGTCAGGGCATTCGCACCACCGATATGTCCGGAAAGAACACTCACGACATATTGTCCTTTGTCGTCCACAACGAGAACACCCGGATCTTTCTTTTTGTCTACTAGAATCGGGGCAATCATACGGACTACTGCACCAAGGGAAATAATCAGTATCATCGACTTATATGCTTTAAATAATGCAGGGAGCAGCAGGCGCACCGTCCCGTCAAATAGCTGAATATTTTTTTCGTCCTCATCGCCCTGTTCGAATTTCTTCATATAATATACATCGACATACGGAAACTTCTCCGCATACTTTCGCGCATTCGCAACACCGTGCTTAGTAATGGCTACAAGTGCATAAGGTTTTGTGACGCGAACTTCCGGTATTTCCCCTTCACGTAAGTTAATCATCGACTTTCACACCTTTACGGAAACCATGTGTAAATGTAGCATCATATAATTTTGAACGGTAATCTTTCTCATGGATAGTCGGATCAAGTGCCCAGCCGGCTAAAATCATCGCATGTTTGCGAATTCCATTTGCGCGCATCGCTTCATCCAGTTCGGCAATTGTCGTACGAACAATTTTTTGGTCCGGCCATGAAGCACGTTGAATAACAGCAACCGGCGTATCATCCGACCAGCCCGCAGCCTGCAGCTCTTTTGTAATCTTTTTCGTCAATGTGGCACTTAAAAACATCGCAATCGTGCAATGATGGCTTGCCAAAGCTTGCAGTTTTTCACGCTCGGGTACCGGTGTACGTCCTTCTGCTCGTGTTAAGATCAAAGTTTGCGTTAAGTCAGGTACCGTCAATTCGGCTCCTACGGCTGCGGCTGCAGCAAAGACGGAACTCACCCCTGGAACTACGTCATAGCCGATATTATGGTTTTTTAACAATGCAACTTGCTCCATTGTTGCTCCGTACATTGCCGGGTCACCTGTATGTAAACGCACTACCGTTTTCCCCGCATTGACGCGTTCGACGATGCAATCGACCATCTCCTGTAAATGCATGCCTGCAGTACGGATCACTTCTGCATCCGCTCGGGCTTCGGCAACTAGAGTTTCACTAACTAATGAATCTGTATACATGACAACATCGGCCTGTTGAAGCAATTTAAGGCCTTTCACGGTAATTAATTCCGGATCGCCGGGACCTGCACCTATAATCCAAATTTTCTTCATTATTTTCGCACCACCATACATGATAAGTAATTGAGCTCCGCGCCACGCAATTCATTCGTATTCCAAATTATTTCTTCATCTGATGTTACTTTTGTCACGACATGCGTTTTTTCAAGTAAGTTCATCTCTTTAAGTAAATCGAGCATGTCATCCAGTACTTTCGCTACCTTAATGAACACAATCCCGTCATGTGTCTCGATAACACGGCGCATCTCTGCCATATCCGAAGTTGCCGGAATCATTGCTACATGGTCATCGCCGTCTGCCAATGGAATGCTTAAGCGATTGGCCGTTCCATTAAACGAAGAAATTCCAGCAATCGACTTCATCGGGACGTCGGGATGCATTTCCTTCATCAATTTCATCAAGTGTATATATGTACTAAAAAGCATCGGATCTCCTTCTGTTACAAAAGCGACATCCCGACCTTCTTTTAAATGTGCATAGATTTTATCTGCGGATTTAGACCATGCTTCCTGCAATGTATCCTCGTCTTTTGTCATCGGGAATACAAGCCCAAGCATTTCCTTTTCCGCCGGATTGACGTACACATCGATTATTCGCTGTGCATACGATTTACTGCCGCGCAATTTTTGCGGATAGGCAATGACCGGGCATTCTTTCAGCATTCGAAAAGCTTTTACTGTAATAAGTTCCGGATCTCCTGGTCCAACACCTAATCCGATTAATGTACCGATTGTCATAATTCCATTCCTTTCTGTGCTGTTACGATAAAAATTGGATTTAACGGCTCAAAACGCGTTAAATTTAAAATGGGCTTACTTTTTGATATTTGTGCCTGCAGTACAGATACATTACAGTTGAACTTTTTAAAATGACCCATAGCTTCTGCCAAATTTTCAATCGTCGCGATGTTCATCACAATGCGGCCATTCGGCTTCAATCGATCGACACATAATTGCAGTAACTGCTCCATATTGCCGCCGTTTCCACCGATGAAAATGGCGTCCGGATCAGGAAATTCCTCTAACCTTTCCGGTGCTTTTCCTAAAATAGCTGTAAAATCCGTACGATGAATATGCTGATTTTGAAGACAGTTTTCCAAATCGGCTTCATTTTTTTCGATCGCATATACTTGACCTTCACGGGCAATTTTCGCCATTTCAATGGCAACGGAGCCTGTGCATGTCCCAATGTCCCACGCGATACTTGTTTCTTTTAATTGCAGCGCTTGTAGACAAAGTACACGGATCTCCTTTTTCGTGATGAGCCCTTTATCCGGTTTTCGCTGAATAAATTGGTCATCTTCAATACCGATTGACGCGCGCTCAACAGCTTCACGCTGCTTTAAAATAACGACATTCAATGGTGAAAATACGGTATTCTCCATTTCATCCAAAGAAAGATGACGACACCGTTCTGATGGACCTTCCAAGTTTTCAGCCACAAACGCATCGTATTCGGTCATGCCGAATGCTTTTAAATAGCGGGCAATTGCATTCGGTGAATTTTCTTCATCTGTCAATATCGCTATTTTTTTTCGGCCATCGATTTTTTGGGCAAGCCCTTTCAATGACCTCCCGTGAACACTCGTTAAATAGGCATCCTGCCAGCTTTCCTGCATTTTTGTAAATGCTAATTGAACAGAGCTTGCATACGGGTAAATTTCTAATGGGAGCTTCTTCGCCAGAACTCCGCCTAATCCGTAAAACAGCGGGTCGCCTGATACTAAAATGACGACGTTTCTCGTTTCTGCCTGCAGCTTTTCCACGAGTCGTGACAGTCCACCTTTTATCATGATCTTCTCGCCGGTGTAATCCGGAAAAAAGTCAAGATGACGTTGACCGCCAACGAGTACTTCACTTGAGTGGATCCAAGCGATATATTGTGGGAGTAAACTTGCTGGTCCGTTATCCCCGATACCAATCGTTTTCATCCAATTGTTCAATATTCTCAGCCTTTCCTAGCATATCTCCGTTCATTGCGTACAGTGTTGTGGAGACACGTAATTTCGCTTTCATATGATCTAGAGCAAAGTAGCAGCAGTTTTTACATAGCGCTTCAAAAAACTGGTCATTGCCCTGCATGATTTCCCCTACTTGCGATGCGGTATTCGCCTCTAATATTTGCTCGATGATTCCCTTATCGGCTCCTGCTTTTGTCGCGATTTCCGCCAAAAACGGGAAGCTGATCGGCGCACTTTTCGAATGCACCATCATGACCCCCTGTGCAACTTTCGAAAATTTCCCCATCATTCCGACAAGCGATACTTGGGCAATCTCTTTACGGGCGATGTGTTTTAATGTAAAACCGACGAAATCCCCCATCTCGATAAATGCTTCTTCCGGCAAATGAGGATATTGCTTCATCGCAAATTTTTCACTGCGTCCGCCAGTTGTAATGACAAGGTGATCACAGCCTGCTTCTTTTGCAACACTGATTGCCTGCACGATACTTGCCATATAGGCAGAACTTGAAAAGGGCACGACCGTACCGCGCGTACCTAAAATAGAAATGCCGCCCAGAATACCAAGCCTTGCATTTAACGTCTTCTTCGCAATTTCCTCACCGTCCGGAACGGAAATAATTACTTCGATCCCTTTGTCAATCTGGAATAGTTGAATCGCTTCTTCGACGACACCATGAAGCATTTTTCGTGGAACAGGATTAATTGCCGCTTCACCGACAGGGACGGGCAGTCCTGCTTTTGTCACACGACCGACACCGATTCCACCGTCCAGATGGACACCGCTTTTTTCTACAAAGCGAACCGTACTTTGAATGCGTGCTTTATGTGTTGCATCCGGATCGTCCCCGGCATCCTTAATCGTTTCACACATCACTTCATTGTCTTTTACTGCAAAGGATGCCACCGTAAATGTGGCATCCTTCCCGACAGGTAAATGAATCGTTACATGTTCAGGAACTTCTCCGGTCACAAGTGCGTACAAGGCAGCCTTTGTCATCGCAGTTGCACAAGCTCCTGTTGTATAGCCGTGACGCATTTCTGACGGGTCTTTTTTATTTCGCTTCTTTTGCTCGTTCATCTGCCATGATTGAGATGGCATTTAATGCTGCGACGGTTACAGTACTGCCACCTTTTCTTCCTACATTCGTTATAAACGGAATACCTTCTAAAATCGCTAATTCCGCTTTGGATTCTGCTGCCGATACGAACCCAACCGGCATTCCGATAATTAAATCCGGCTTTGCAAGGCCTTCTTTAATCAGGCGAATCAGTTCAAGTAAAGCTGTCGGGGCATTACCGATTGCATAAATACCGCCTTCCTGCAGTTGCGTCGCTTTTTGCATCGAAATAATGGCACGCGTTGTTCCAAGTTTTTTTGCTTCGATTGATACGTCTTCATCCGCAATATAACAATGTAAATCCCCGCCATGTTTTTGGAATCGTTTGCGCCCTGAACCACTTTCGATCATCTGGACATCTGCTACAACATGACGTCCAGCTAAAATTGACTGAATGCCCGCTTCTATCGCATCATCCGTAAAAATCATGCTGCGCCCCAATTCGAAGTCTGCCGAAGCATGAATAACGCGGCGAACGACAAGCCATTGTTCATCTGTAAATGAATGTTCACCCATTTCTTCTTTGATGATTGCAAAACTGTAGTCATATATTTTGTCCGGGTCTACTGTAAGTGGTACGAATTCTGTATTAAAGTTCATATTTGCCATTGTTATTTGCCTCCTAATTTTTCAAACACTTTCTCGAATGAAGTGCATACATTTTCATATTGGATTTTTGGTCTTTTAATTAAAATAACGGGAATCCCAAGCTCTAAAGCCGCCTCCATCTTCTCGTCGACCGATCCGACTTTTCCGCTTTCCTTTGTAATAATGAGCGTTGTGCTGAATTGCTCGTAAAGCGCTTTATTCAATGCTTTAGAAAACGGTCCTTGAATTGCGATAATATCGCGCTGTTTCACACCAAGTGCATCGCATTTATCCATATTCTCTTTATTTGGCAGCATCCGGCATACGAGACGAATATTTTCGTTCTGTAATAATTGCTCTGTAAAAACGGCAAGCGTTTTACTGCCTGTCGTCAACATAACTGTTCCTGAATGTGCGGATGCAACAATTGCCGCTTCTTTATATGTTTCCACTTCCGTCACGAGCGGATTTACATAGCTCTGCTGAGGACGTTCATATCGGATATAGGGAATACCCGTTAAATCTGCAGCAGCCATCGCTGTTTTTGAAGCCTCTTCTGCATACGGATGACTTGCATCCACAACCGTTGTTACGTGTCGTTCTTCGATCAGTTCCTTCATTTGCTGCTCATTTAAACGGCCGACATGATACGGAACTTTCGCTTCCTGTAGACTTGCAGCAGCAGAATCCGTAACAACAGTCGCTACCAAATCATAGCCAGCTTTCATTAACTGAACCGCCAGCTCTCTTGCATCACTTGTTCCTGCTAGAAATAAAATCATCAGTTCACCTAATCTCCACAAGGGGCTTCTTCCACTTTAATTTTGCATGACATGTCGACATAATTGAAATTCAGTATTTTCTTCACACGTTTGAAATATTTGAAGAAACGTTCATTCGGATGCGCATGTTCTTTATAGTCCGCAACAATGTCTGTTAGTAAAGGAATCAGTTTTTCCGGATCGATTCCTTCTAAAACAGGTTGTGCGGCATGAGCTGTTCGTCCTACTGGCTTGGAACCGATAAACAAATCGAACTTTTTCTTGCGGTATACAATACCGATATCATCAAAAACCGCGCGATAACATGCCATACCACATCCATTAAAACCGACGTGCAGCTCTTTCGGCATTTTAATGCCACCGAGCGTTTCCATGATCTGTTCGGCATATGGAATGGATTCCGCTTTTTCCCCGTAACAGAAATCACACGCCTTGACGATTACTACGTCACCGACCGGTTGAACGAGTAAACCTGTTTGTTCCACTGTTTTGACCAGTTTTTCAGGCGAATCGGTCGGTACCTTCAGTACAAGACGGTGGTCAGGCGTATACTCCATCGTACCTCTTTCTCCGACAACCTCTGCCAATGTAATCATTTGATGGGGTGTAATCATTTTATTGGCAACACCCGGTGATACAGCAAACTCAAAGATGGATTCCACCTGTTGCTGCACTAAAAAAGGGTTTTCTTCAACTTTTACAGCAGATGTTTCTTTATGTACGAGCGTTAGTGCTTCATTTGCCAGCTGTAATGCATTTGCTTTAATATCCGCTGCTGGTTCAACTGTTTTTTTCTCGATTGCTACAATTTTTTCATACCCGGTCTTCGATTCACCCGTTTCCTGATCCAATGCCCATGGTTCCGCTTCTTTTTTCAATCGCTGGTGCGGTTTTAACAGCTGTTTTTCATCACCTAATGTATATTTTCGCTGATAGCCGCGCGGTGTAATGATTTTATTGTCATAGTAAAATGTTGAAGAGTTCCCCACGACGACCGTTGTCAGCATTCCGATATCATGTTCCAGCATCTCTGCCAATGTTGTTAACACAATATCCTGTGTATCCCGGTAAGCAGCTTTTACTAGTCCAACAGGTGTATCAGGAGAACGATACTTCAGCAAAATACGCTGTGCTTCAACAATTTGTCTTGTGCGTCTGCCGGATTTCGGATTGTAGAACGCAACGACAAAGTCTGCCATTGCAGCTGCCTCAATCCGTTTTTCGATGACCGTCCACGGTGTTAAGTGGTCACTTAAACTAATTGTGCAAGAATCATGCATAACAGGAGCGCCTAGTAAACTTGCACAGGAGTTAATCGCAGATATTCCCGGAACTACTTCCACTTCAATGCCTTCTTTTGCAGTCCAGCCCTTTTCGATTAATACTTCGTATACGAGCCCTGCCATTCCGTATACACCCGCATCCCCACTGGAAATAACAGCAACTATATGACCGGCTTCAGCCTGTTTTACAGCTTCCTGGGCACGTGATACTTCCTCTGTCATTCCTGTACTGACAATGGTTTTCGCCGTCACTAAATGCTCGATCAGTTCCACATACGTCTTATAGCCCATAATATGGTCACTTTGCTGTAGAGCATCGACTGCGCGTTTTGTTATATGCTCCCGATCTCCAGGACCAAACCCTACAACAAAGATTTTTCCTTTTTGCATGTTAACACCCTCCATTTAAAAAATAAAAAATGCCCGTACCTCTCGTCAGAAAGAGGTACGGGCATGTGAAATTAATACTTAAGAAAGTATAGAAAAACACAAAAACAATTACTTGTTTCGCCTATACTTCTCCCTCCGAAAAGTAAGTATCGTTCGAATAAGCAGGTTTCCTGGCTTAAGCTTCCTTTTACTTTCACATCTTCCCATCATTACGACAGTGATTCATTGTGATTTCATCAGCTATTACAGTAGCGGGGGCTGCATTAGTCTTTCACTAATTTCCCTTTTACCTTACAAAAATCTGTAAGCACTTATTCAAATTGCAAATTATTAAATTATTATAAAATTAAAAATAACATAGTCAAATAAAAAATGATAGGGTAATTATTACCTCATTAATCTTTTTCAGCATAAATGAAGCGGTTATAATTTGTGAATTAAGTGGTTCGTACATAAATTTACTAGTTAACTAATCAAAGTTTGTCGATTATTAATTATTCATTTTTTATCCAATTACACTATCTCAATTAGCAATTTTTCAGTTGATAGGAATAGTCTCTTGTTCCCCCATCTAGTAATTCTTTATACGTTGAACCATTCAAAAGGATTATACAATATTCCAGAAATATCCACACACAAGCGAGAATTAATTTATCTACAATGTTTACATCCAAAACCGAATAGACGAAGTATTCAAAAAAATATCGTGACAATCCAAAAAACAAGTGATAATATTTCCAACATGGTGACAATTGAATGATTTTTGGTGCTTTTTAAGCTTAATAGGGAAACCGGTGCGATTCCGGTACTGTCCCGCAACTGTAACTCGGAGTATTGCATAACACGCCACTGCATTTTTTGTGGGAAGGCTTGTAATACATTGAAGAGGAGTCAGGATACCTGCCAAAAATGACTGATTCAGACCTACGAGGATAGGTGCGTGAAAATAAGCGCTTGACGCTTGTTTTTTGTAATGCACTTTTACTCTGAAAAGTGTATTTTTTTGTGCACTTTTTTCATCAAAAAGAAAAAGGAGTAAAAAACATGAAACAATTATTACCAAAACTTGCTTACTTCGGTATCGTTCTGTTATTTATACCGAAACAAGCATACGCCATGCACATTATGGAAGGATTTTTACCAATCGGATGGGCACTATTCTGGTTTGCTCTATGTTTACCGTTCCTGGTAAAGGGCCTACAAGTAATTCGTCTAGTCGTAAAAGAAAATCCGGAAAGCAAGCTACTACTCGCGCTTTCAGGTGCTTTTACATTCGTATTGTCTGCTTTAAAAATTCCATCGGTTACAGGCAGCTGTTCTCATCCCACAGGTGTTGGTTTAGGTTCAATTTTATTCGGACCGTTTGTGATGAGCGTCTTAGGTTCAATCGTCCTATTATTCCAATCCGTTCTACTTGCACATGGTGGACTTACAACATTAGGTGCGAATATTTTCTCAATGGCCATTGTGGGTCCTTTTATTGCTGTTGGTGTTTTCAAACTCGCGACAAAATGGGGGTTATCCTTTAGTGTAGCTGTATTTTTAGCGGCAATGCTTGGTGATTTAGGTACATATGTAATGACATCTGTTCAGTTGGCATTAGCCTTCCCTTCTGAAGCAGGCGGTATTTTAGGATCATTCCAGAAATTTGCGGGCATCTTTGCACTAACACAAATTCCGCTCGCAATTAGTGAAGGGTTATTAACGGTTATGATTATGAACTTCCTGCAAAAATATAATATGAGAGAATTAGTTCAACTACGGATTTTAAAGGCAAAGGAGAGCTAACATGTTTAAGAAAAATTTACTTTTACTCACAGGTGTGATTGTTTTAGCAATATTACCATTACTATTTTTACAGGATGCAGAATTTGGCGGTGCCGATGGGGAGGCAGAAGTAGCCATTACCGAGATCGCAACAGATTATGAACCTTGGTTTAGCGCTATTTGGGAGCCACCAAGCGGAGAAATCGAAAGTCTATTATTTGTTCTACAAGGTGTGATAGGTGCGTTAATTATCGGTTACTTTATTGGCTACATGCGCGGGAAACATACAAAAGACCATGCTAAACATTGATTTTATTGCCAGTCATAATGCATTATTAAAGGTTGCAGCCAGCCAAAAAATGACGTTTGGCTTAATTACTTTATTACTTGTCACATTTTTACGAAATAACAGTTTTTCCATTTGGACACTGCTCTTCATGAGCGGTGTCATTATATTTTACGCAAAAATCCCAATGAAAATATATATTACATTACTATTTGCACCAATCGGCTTTGTTTTAGCAGGTATGCTCGCCATTGTCTTATCCATCACTTTTACACAGCCGATTCCAGCTGCGGCATTATGGCAAAGTTCACTTTTTACGTTGCAGTTCTTTATTTTACCGAGCGATATACTACGGGCCATCACTATCTTTTGTACTGCCGTCAGTGCAACAAGCTGCTTGTATTTCTTAATTTTAACTACACCAATATTTGAAATCAGTCCGGTACTTGCACGATTAAAAGTGCCTACTATTGTGATCGAATTAATCGAACTGATGTATCGCTTTATTTTTTTATTTTTGCAGACTGTTATGCAGCTTTATACTGCACAGCATGCTCGTTTAGGCTATCGTTCATATAAAAAAAGTTTTCAATCATTAAGCCTACTGATTAGTGCACTATTTCGGACAATTTTTTTCCGCTATCAAGCCTTGTCAGATGCAATGGTTGCACGGAATATTGAGCAATTTATTCTCCCACAGCATTTCACAACGACAAAAACCTGGGACTTAAAATTTACAGGCATGGCACTGATTTTTACTTTGATGAGTTTCGCCATACTTGTACTATAAGGAGTTTATTATGATAGAAAGCTATTTTACTTTTGATCATGTATCTTTTCGATACAGCGATGGTACCGAAGCATTAAAAGACATTTCATTATCGATTCCAAAGGGGAAAAAAGTCGCGATACTAGGTGAAAACGGTTCGGGTAAATCAACCTTTTTTAAATTACTTATTGGACTTGAAAAGCCTACTAGTGGTGAGATTCGCTTTTTAAATGAGCCTTTAAATTATAGAAAAAAACAACTAATCCACCTGCGTGAGCAAGTCGGCTTTATTTTTCAAGAAGCAGATAATCAGTTATTTGCATCTACGGTAAAACAAGACATTTTATATGGTCCCATTAACTTAAAATGGCCATATGAAAAGATTGAGCGTCATGTGTCAAACGCGATTGAATTAACGGAACTGTATGATCTAACTGAACGTCCGATTCACTTCTTAAGCGGTGGGCAAAAAAAACGTGTAACGATCGCTGGTGTTTATGCAATGGATCCTAACATTTATATTTTAGACGAGCCTACAAGTAGTTTAGATTTCTATTTTTCTAATCAACTCACAAAATATTTAAATGAACTACAAAATGAAGAGCGCACGTTTTTGTATTCGACACACCAAGTCAATTTAATCTATGAATGGGCCGAATACTTTATCGTATTTCATAAAGGACAGATTTTGTATTCGGGGCACAGAGATGCACTTTTTATGGATACAAAACTGCTGGAAACTGCACATATTGAAAAGCCTTGGCTCGTTCAATGCTATGAAAATATGTTGAGAGAAGGACTTATTCAAGTACAGACAACACTCCCCCGCTCTATGAAAGAATTGATGAGTCTTTTAAAAAAAATTCTTACTATTGAGGAGGTTTTAGATGAATAATGATTTAAAGCAATCGGCTGAACCACAGGAAAACATGCTTCTATTAGAGGATAACTTCGACGATGATCCAGAAACTTGCTTTATACAATTTATAACAAATATTGAAAATGATAATTTAAAAATGACGAAATTGTAATTAAGATAAAACAAGCTGACGTCGGTGAGTAACCGGAGCCAGCTTTTTCAATATACCATTAATTTTCAATAAGACTGGGTAATCTTTTCAATCGGAACCCAAAACTCAGTATATAAACAAATTTCATTCACAATAAATAAAGCTGAAGTTAAGAAACTGAGTCTAAATTATTTCAGTACAAAAAAAGTCGTAGTTTATTCATCCAAATAAACTACGACTTTCCTTTATTTTTTTCTACGAGATAATACTGCGACTACTACGATTAAAATGAGCGCAATAAATCCAACAACAGCCCAATTCATAGAAGATGATTCTTTCGTTTCTTTTTCTTGAATTGTTTCTTGGGAACCTACTTGTTCTTCATTTGACACTGTTTCTTCTACAACTTCAGTTTCATCTGTCTGAGACGATTCCTCTTCGTCTACAGGTACTTCATCAATATTCACTGTAAAAGTATAATTACCTGTTAAAGGGTGGCCATCTGAACTGATAATCGCCCAATCAACCTTGTATTCATCATTCGGGAGTGGATTAGCAAGCGTACCGATCAATTGTTTCTCGCCAACTACAATTTCCGATATTTCAATTAAATCACCATTTGAAGCATAAATCTTCATAAGACTACCTTGTTCAATAGCATCTTCAAAATTTAGCACTACCTCTGTCAAAGCTTCTGTTACTACTTCACTATCTGCAGGAGTTGTTTCACCAATATGTGAATGGGCAAATGCATATGTACTTAGACTAAATGTAAATAAAATAGCTGTTATGGCCGTTATGAATTTTTTCATTAAAACTTATCCTCCCTATTAAAAATTTAATATTTTATTACCGTCTAAATTATATAAAGGCGTGTCGCTTCTATCAATCATTCTATCCTAACTTCAATTCAATAATAATATTAAATGTTAACAACCTGTGAATATTTACTTTGCTATTAGAATAAATGTACTTATTGATTCAAATTTCCACATAAATAATTTATTCAGCCCCATTGCAAAATAAGGTGGAATTTTATAAAGTATTTCTTTCCTATTATGCACTAAAAAAGTGTTTAGAAATATTTTTCCTAAACACTAAAGAACCATAATCTAATTATGTGAATTTTGACTTTCTAATGCAGAGCTATCATAAGCAATTAAAGTTATATTAAATTTTTCCTCTAGCTGTTTTATTTCTTTGAGCTGCTCATCATTTAGTTCAGCGAATTTTGTTTCTCCCAAAATAATCACATCCTTTTCACTAGTACTAATTTAAGTGTAGGAAATTATTTATGATTTATACTTTAATATTTCGAATAGAACTTACAGTATTAACGCTATTATCCATATTATTCAAATGCTAATATTCTATCAGGGAAGACACTCGCTTATTAAATGGTAGAGGCATGATTTAATACCGGCATTATCATGACAGTTCACTTTATGTAAATGACTAATAATCTTGCCCTCTATTCACAGCTTTAATTTTAAAAAAGAGCAAAGCAACAATGGGTTCAGATCATATACCTACAACGCTTTCCGCTAAATCTTAAAATCTTCCCGTATCCCCCAAGTAAATTAAAAAAACGCAATCCGACTTTTCAGCACATGCGAGCACCGGTTAGTCGTTATTAATTCTCATGATTTCCTTTACAGCATTATCAATAGATGCCACCGCAATAATGTTAATATTAAGCTGCTCAACTTTTTTTACTTTCTTCGCTTCTTCTTCATTTTCCACAGGTAGAAAAATATGAGAGAAACCGCTTTGTTCGGCAATCAAAGTCTTTGCTTTTATCGAACCTATTTCCTTCACATTTCCTTTGCTATCAATCGCTCCTGTTACGGCAATCGGAACTTTATTGTTGACTTCACCTTTTTCAATAAGGGCGCTTAACACAGTGGCAAGTCCTGCGCTATCACCTTCTATATCTTCTCTTTCTAAAAATCGATTTATGGCAGAAGAGCTCTTCGATAAATAGGTAATGACATTTTCCTTCATCGTCTCAAAATGTTTCTCGGCGGGACGTACATAACTTAGTAATTCTTCATTTTTTGAACGGTACCGGGTTTTATTCGTGACAATTTCCGCATCCAAAACTTCTTTATTCGTTGAAAATTCCACAGTATGAATTAAGTAGCCCAAATCTGTTATATATGGTGTTTCAATAACTTCTACTGCCAATACATTGATACCTGAACCTTCCACAATTTCAAAAGGCTCATTATATGAAATAAGAAAATAAGTATATTTTTCATAATCAATCAGACGGCTTTCAAATATAGTTAATAAAGCCAGTATATAAAATATCGCTAAAAAAGCAGCTTTCAACTTCTTGTCATTCCGGTAAAGAAAAAAACCGAAAATTGAAATACCTAAGCCGACTATAATAAAAATAATAAATTGATAACCGTTAATCTTACCGAAATAATACGCGAGTAAGCCTGTTATGTATAAAACGAATGGCAGTATCACTAAAGAAATGCGTTTCAATTTTTCAGCTCCTTGCTAAACTACAATTGGTCTTTCAAAACAATCCATTTGGCTGTTTGTGTACATTTGGTTGATCTTAATAAATGTCTTAATAATGCTTTCTCAAATTGCTTCACATTCCACTCAGAACGGTATTTCTTATGCCAATCTTCTACTTCTATGTAATGCAATTCTTTTAACCACGTTAATAGTTGCTCATCCGTCAGTCCCTTTTCCAGTAATGCATCAATGACCGGTAACATGCGTTCATCTTCCTCATCGATTAAAGCGTATTCAGTATGAAGGCAGCTTTTTAAACTTTGTAATGCTCTGTATACTAATTGGGAATCCATCATTAATGGATGTCTAATCGCTTCTGCTAATAAGTCACTTCCATGTGCAACCGCATGAGCCCAGCCCTTCGTATTGTCGAATCCCCGGTAATCCTTCTCAAGTAATAAATATTGAATACTCCGGTGAATAGCCTCAACAATGAGTTCTTCAGGCAAACTTCTATTTTCACGATCTTTCTCTAAAATAAGGGTGATAACAAGTGCCGAAAACGATCTCGTAAATAAATCATCAGAAGGATCATTGTCTGTAATATTTAAATAAAGATGCGCGTCATCCAAACATGTTTTTAATATGGTAATTAATTGTTCTTCAGTAAATTGCTCATTCAGAATTAATTCGCAAAATCCCCGATAAATTAAGTTGTCACGTAAATAGCCATCCGGATTTCCAATATTTTTTAGCATGAACTGGATTAATTCGTTAAAATCAATTAAATCCAGATTAATCGACTTTTTTACAATTCCTTCCAATTGTTCTTTCATCATATTTATTGCTCCATTTCAAAAAGCTTCTTTAATGGATCAGGAATTTTCGCAATTCTTTTCTTTTCTAAATTGAAAAAGCATCCTGATTGTTTTCCGATGCAATGGATATGCTTTTCCGTTGTAATTTCGAGCTCCATTTCCCAACTTGATTGCCCGATTTTTACCATCCAGCAACGTCCGACCGGTTTATCGAAAATTGTTAAAGGGGCTTTATATTCAATCTCTGTTTTCATCAAGATCGGGGAGATTTGCACTGCCATCATTTCCGCCAATGAGTAATGCTCATTTAAAAAAGCCATCCGTAAATCCTCAAACCATCTTACATATACAATATTACTTACAATGCCCATTGCATCGATATCATAGGCGTTTATTTGAATCGGTTGTTCTGCTAATAATGTTCTCACAATTTGTCTCCCCCTTATTTCCCCTCTTCATAACGAACCATAGTCCAAAAACCGATATCCTCAAATCCAATCCGTTTATAAATGCGTCCGGCAGCCGGATTATCATAGAACAGGCAAATTGATTTTCCTTCATCGAGCAGGTCTTGGCAAAGTTTTAACATGCAATGTGTCGCATATCCCTTTTTCCCGTAACCTGGTCTCGTACCGACGCCTACAATCATTGCAGACTGAGAATTTTCCGCTGTTGTTGATGCTGAAGAGACCATCACACCTTGTTCATCACGAATAATATAAGTACGCCCTGTTTTAAATTTTTCCGCGCGCTCTCTTCCTTCAACACTAAATGTACCCGTTGAAAATTCGGGAATCGATTGGAGCATTTCAATATTTTCTGCGTACTCACCTGGCTGTAAATACGTCACATTTGAAAAATCCAATTCAGCAGTCGGAACCGTCAATTTTGTACATTTTGCATAATACGTTTCACTGTCCCGTCGAATACCGCGGTCAATCCATTTTTTTAATGGAGCGACTAAATGCTGTAGTCCCGATATTTCGATCCGACCTCGGTTTTCGTTGATTATTTTTGCAACCCTTCGACATCATAATTCCCTTCACTATACGGGATATAGTTCTGATCATAGCGCAGTAATATCGCTTTTAGCTGATTACCTTCAAATTGCCCCCATAAATCCTGGATATCAGATTCCATCCCATATGCCTCAATATCACCGATGATAAATAAATTTTCCGCCGGCTTTTTATTTACAAGTGTCATTGTAATTTCAAGGTCCTCATTTGTTAACTTTCGGATCATTTTTCTTGCCTCCTATAAAATACGTTTTCGAGCCTTCACGATAAAGGTCGTTGGAAAGTGACTTGCTTTATGAAGAGAATAATACTTTTCGGAATACGGAATTTCTTCACCTTTTGAATGTACCGGAATATCACTTTCAATAATTTCTACAAGTTCAAAGTCTACTTTTAAAAGTGCGTTTATAAATGTCGTCATTTTATATTTCGGTATTTGCATTGGCGCATCTTCCCCTTTAAATGACGTTGTTTCAATATAACCTTCACGCTGGTAGGAATCCGTTAAAATAAACTGATGGTCACGGCATTTAATTTGATAATAGAAAGGGTGTTCCCAGCTGAAAATGAACTCGCCGCCTTCTTTTAAGTAGCTGTGAATTAACTTAAACGTTGCCGGAAGATCACTTGACCAGCCAATCGCATAAATGGAATACACTAAGTCAAAATAATTTTTCGGCAGACCGATTTCTTCTTCCATTGGAGCCGTAAATAAGATTGCCTCGATGCCGTTTAACGTTTTCTCCGCCAGATCCTTTTGGGCACTCGAAAAATCAACACCCCAAAGCTCCTTTGCTCCATTGTTGTTCATATATAAAAGAGAATGGCCGCTTCCAAATCCAACTTCCAGCACTGTTTTCCCGGCAACATCTCCGATTAAATTCAATTCATCTTCTGTTTGTGCTAAAGGTCCATAGCTTGGCAACGCATCTCCTCCAGCAAAATGCTTCGCTACAATATCCCAGCTTTTTTTATTGTTTTCGATAATTGAATTCAATACTGTCATTCCTTTCGGCAACGATTATGTACGATGACAAATCAATACTAGATGTCCCAATTAAACCACTTTATTCCATATGTTACAATCCGACAATTTTTCTAATTTGCTTTAGGTACGGTGCTTTCTATCCTGTGTGATCTATTGTTTATCGATGATAATCGTAATTACAAAAACTTCACCATTTTATAAAAACGTTACCAATTGAACTGTAAATTACCTATTCCTGATATGGTATGAAACTTTCTTCCCTGTGCATTCTAATGTCATAAGGAGGCGATAACAATGGCAAACAACAACAGCTCAAACAAATTACGTGTACCTGGTGCACAACAAGCAGTTGACCAAATGAAGTACGAAATTGCACAAGAGTTTGGTGTTCAATTAGGACCAGACGCTTCAGCACGTGCTAACGGCTCTGTAGGTGGCGAAATTACGAAACGCCTAGTACAGATGGCGGAGCAGCAATTACGCGGAAATTCAAACAATCAACAATAATTAACGAGAAGGAAGCGCTACAAATTTGTAGCGTTTTCTTTTCATTTTGGCTTTTAAAGAAGTTTGCATACATAATTGACTATTTTAAATGAAACTTTTACAGCTTCCTACGACAGTATATAAATTCAGCCACAAAAAAACTGCATCCCATATTTGGGATGCAGTTTATCGTTGCAGCTTTAAAATTAAAGTTTTACGATGTTTGTAGCTTGTGGGCCACGTTGACCGTCTTCGATTTCAAATTCAACTTTTTGACCTTCGTCTAAAGATTTGAAACCGTCGCCTTGGATTGCTGAGAAGTGAGCGAATACGTCGTTTCCGCCTTCAACTTCGATAAATCCAAAACCTTTTTCTGCGTTAAACCATTTTACTGTACCTTGTGTCATTTAAATGACCTCCATTTAATTAAATTTAATAAGATCACAATTCCTCATAAAGAAAAAAATTCACATATTACAAAAAGTACTAAATAAAACACGAATACATTTTGTAATAGGTGAATTTATTGTTGTGCTTGTAACATTTCTTATTAACCTTAGTATATACCATATTAATTCATTTGTCTACACATATTAACCAATTCAATTTTGTGCAAATATAATTATGATGCAATCTATTATTGGAAGTAGATTTATTTAGTATGAAAATTAGCCATCAGTAGACATTATTCTCAAAACTACAGTATCATTAAAGACATCAACTACTTAAAGAGGTGTTCTCTATTATGGCAGCTAAAAAAGTATTAACAAACGAACAGCAAGAACAACTTCTTTCAACATTGAAAGCACGCTTTTTACAGCATATGGAACGTCATCCGAATATTGATTGGGAAAATGTGCAGACAAAGCTTGAAGCAAATCCGGTAAAACTGTGGTCTCTTAATGAAATGGAACGTACAGAAGGTGAACCTGATGTCGTAGCATATAACCATGAAACGGATACCTACACATTTATGGACTGCTCAGCTGAAAGCCCTAAAGGACGCAGAAGTATTTGTTATGACCAGGAAGCGTTGGATGCGCGCAAGAAAAACAAACCGGAAGACAGTGCGATGAATATGGCCGCGACAATGGGAATTGATATTTTAACGGAAGTCGAATACCGCTCTTTGCAGCAACTCGGGAAATTTGATTTAAAAACATCGAGCTGGGTTTTGACACCTCCGGATATTCGTAGACTTGGCGGAGCGATTTTCTGCGACCGACGATACGAAACAATTTTCATGTACCATAACGGTGCGGACTCATACTACGGTGCACGCGGATTTAGAGGATCCCTTACTGTTTAGTTTAACGTTACCAACTAGAAACAAGCCGTTGTCATACTTTCTGACAACGGCTTGTTTCTATTATAGATTATAAAAATCACGATACAATTTCTCCAAATTCTGGTTGATCGGATTCACCGAATGGATTTGCACACCGTTTTTCAGTAACCATTGAAGATAAGTTTCAATCGCAAACGCCCCATCTGTAATGAGCAGATTCTCCTTAACTTCATAAGGAAGATGACTTTTTTTCATTACTTGAGGAAAATCACCAGGATATGAATACTTGATTTCGTATTGTACTTCCTTACTTGAATGCAAAGGGTCTGTATAAAGCTTTCCTTCTTTAATGAACCAGATCGTATCCGTCAAATCCTCCAGTAAATCCAGGTTATGTGTTGAAATGACGATGCTGACCCCTTTTGCATGCAGCACTTGAATCAATTGTTTTAATTCAATAATGCTCGTCGGATCCAGTCCATTAAAAGGCTCATCCATTAAAATAATGAGCGGCTCCGTCAATATACTTAACGCGATAAGCAAGTGTTGACGCATTCCGTAAGAATAAGATTTGACGGACTGATGCACATATGAGCGGATGCCGATCAACTCTATGACGTCTTCTATTTCTTGTTGCGGTATATGATAAATGTTCGCCACAAACGATAGATGATCATAACCGGTTAATTGCATATACAAGTAATTATCACTTGGCAAAAAGGAAATATATCTAAAGAATTCAGGGTTGGCGTTGGAAATATTGTTTATATGAACAGTTCCCTTATCAATCTTTTCCAATCCTAATACCGAGCGCATTAATGAGGATTTCCCTGCTCCATTCGGCCCAACGATTCCGATTATTTCACCGGTACCAATTGAAAACGTAATATTCTCCAGTACCCGTTTACTTTTGTATTTCATTTCAAGTTCATTTACTTGCAAAACCATTATGAAGTCACCTTCCTTTTAACTAAAAGACCTACAAAGAACAATAGGCTGCCGCTGATCAGTAAAATGACTGTACCCGTCAGGAAGTTCACTTTTCCATTGTTTGCCTCAATCGATTTCCAGCCATCTACAATATTCCATGTATCAAAATATACAAATGGATTATACATACTACTTGATAATTCTATATAATGGTTCCCTGCAAAGTACCCGGCAATGACAAGTAAAGATGTAACGATAATCGCAGCATAATGGTTTTTCATCAATTTCCCGACAAAGCTGAACAAGCTATTTAAAAAGAATAGCTGCATGAATACTAGCACTCCGCTTTTGAGAAGCAATGAGGTCAAGCTTTCAAAATAGAAATAGGCATTGTTCGCATTTGAAAAGAAAAAATGCTCCTCCATCTGTTCTGTTGCATAAATCAATACCGGATAATCTCCGTCACCTACACCACCAATAAAGGTAGCGATCAAAAAAACAACAGTACCCGTAATGAGCAACAAGCTACAGGAAATCGTTAAATTATAAATCCACTTCATTATATATATAGAAGAAAATCGAATCGGTTTAGTTGCTAAAAAGTTCATCGACGGGTTTGGCCTATATTCGTCGGCCATCGTTGTCCATAACAAAAATATAAAGAAAAACAGGACAATCAGCATTATGTTCCATTCTACTAATCTGTACATAGCAAACGTGCTGCTGTCTCCGTATTTTGTATTTTGTTCCTGGTACAGTTTTAACCGTTCGTAATGTTCCTGATCTAAAGCCTGACTTGGATCATCAAAATTAGATACCCATTTATGTCCAATTGGCCACGGGTCTATCCTTTTGTCATCCAGGAGTATTTCCTGCTCTTCCGATGCCATGTCGGTCAATGTCCAAAGTGTATTATCACTTTCTTTATAAGAACCTGGCTCAAATGAGCTCATCACATCCCGAAATGTCTCGGCAAATGTCGGAGATTGAATGTCCCCCTTCAGATGTTCCAGCGCCACAAACCGCATTTCTAATTGTATGATCATTGACTGATAGGGATTTTGATCAAGCAGTTCCAGCTCTTCACCCGTTTCCTCTGCCATTTGTCTATGCAATTCCTGCTCCATTTCAAATTCATCTGAGACCATTTTCCAATGGACATGATCTTGGATAATCGTATTTTGCGCACTTTCGATTACCTTCAGTGCTTTGTCAGGATATGTTCGGTACTGCTCATTCACTGCAATGACCGTACCCCCGATTATTCCAAACAGCAGAAGAACGGTCATAAGAATATGGCCTTTCCGCCTCTTTTTCAAATACTCAAATTGTAATAATTTAAATTTCCTGTTAGGTTGATACTGTTTTTTGGAAGCTGTATAATCAGGCAAGCCAAAACTAATATTTTGCAAATTTATAACCGTATAAGTAAGCCCTGTACATACCACAGCCAGCAATAACATGATGATCAGATAAAGAACAAAACGATTCGAATTCAGTAAGAGCTGTTCATATGAAACTATCAAGTGAATCGGATTATATCTCTGAAACCCGGTCTTCAAAGAAATCATATAGCTGATTAAAACCGGTACACTGATCAGTGCGAACAGAAAACCTAATCTCGTTTGCTGTTTAATCAGGCAAGTAAACAGCAGCAATAATAGCGCACTGAAAATCCCCCAGCCAATCGGGATAAACACCAGCCATTTCCATATCGGGACTAAAATGATTTCGGAATTCATTGCCACTTCAACAGGATAGTAAATTGTGTTGAGATTCCCTGTTAATAACGGCGGCAGTATCGACACAGCGCATGCAAGGGCGATGTAGCAAAGGACGACCATCAACAAAGGAATCAAGTATCCAAAATAAATGGCTGTACTGGACAATGAATTGATCTTAAAGAAATCGAATGTCCTATTTTCCCTGTCAAACATATATTGATAGCAAAAAGCCAGTAATAGAAGAAAGGCCGTAATGGGACTGAATAGAATATGGAATAATTGTTTTGTAAATAAGGCCGTTTTAAAGGGCGTATTTTGTTCGGTATAGCCCAACTGATGATCAAAAAGCGCTTCCGCTTTCTCCCGTTCTACTTCCACTGTATGTTCCCCAAGATAAGGGATTGCTTTGAATGCTATGTAGTTTTCATATTCATTTAAATAGGCAAGCTGCTGGTCGACTATCTGTAAATCATTCTCGGCTAATTTCTTTAAAATATCGTTTATATATTGCTCTTTCAATAGAAGACTTTGCAGTGATTGCTGTTCTTCCGGTGTAAGACCTATAACACGTTCTTTAGTTAATGTACTCGTAATCAATAAATGCACGGTATCTTTTCGGTTGTTGAACATTTCCTGCAGTTCCTGCTTGGTAGCACCCGATTGCATACTATTCATTACGAACATCGTCCCGACAAGTACAGTAATTGCAACAGGTAATATAAAAATATATTTGCTTTTTAACCAGCCTTTCAGGAGAAAACGAATTACTTCATTCACTATCCACCCTCCTTCACTTGTTGATTTTGAAAATACAGGTTCCTCTTTGAACAGTTTGCCTAAAATGCGTAAGGCTCTTCCTGTTCAAAAAGGAGATGAAACGATCAGATTCGGAATTTACCGATTACTCGTTGTATATGAATCCTCTAATTGCGTAACTCATCCTCCACCGGTCCCAATAATCCACAGTTCAAAAGTTGTGATTAATAAATCTACCATTCCGTCCCCTCCTTTGTATTATTTTTACAAACTATCCGGCGAAAAGTGTATAATATGCCTAAAAGAATAATTTAGGTGATGGAATGAAAAATTACGGGCAAGCTATAAAAGATATCCGGGTCGGTAAAGGCTATTCACAACAATACGTCAGCGAAAAAATATGCTCACAAGGCAATTACTCAAAGTTTGAAAAAGGAGATAACAGAGAAATTAAATTTTCGATCTTGAAGGAATTTTTGGGGCGGCTTGAAATGTCCTATGAGGAGTTTGAATACATAAGCAACAATTATGAAATGCATGACCGTCAAAGGATCATGAAGAAGTTCTACAATCAGACCTATAATTCCGAAAATGCACTGCTCCAAATGATTGAAGAATGCGCTGCCTATTTAAGGCAAAATCCGAATGACAATCTGATCATGAATATTAAAATAGTAATGGAGGGCATGCTCGTTTTGGCTAGGTCGAGTGATTTTGTACTCGCCTCTGAAACTTTATCTCCCATATGGAAGGATCTCTCGCAACGTAATACATTGTATTTAGCTGATATTTATTTGCTGAATGCCATTTTATTTGTATTTCCGATTTCTACTGCAACCGAAATAAAAGAGTTTGCTTTTCGTCATATCGACAAGTACAACGGATTCCAAAATATTAATAAGTTAAAAATAAACTTTCTGATCAATCTGTCGCTGATCAATATAAAAGGAAAAGACTTTGATTCCGCACTCCATCTGTTGCATGATGCAATCGGTAGATGTAAATCGGAGCAGCTTTTTATCAACCTGTCGATCTGTTATGTGAGAAAAGGCGTCTGCCTGAATAACTTAAACGGTGCGGATGAAGGTTTTATAGAAAAAGGGTTAACAATACTTCAGCATTTAGAACAAGCAGAACTAGTAAAAATGTTGGAGAAGGAGATTAAAAATAATTTAATTGTTAAATAGTAGCAAATGTAAAAGGGCAGCCTTTAAATACGGCTGCCCTTTGAATTTATTTTTTATTAGGTAAGTTCATTTTACGTTCCAATAATTTGATGCGGTATTTATAAATCGCATAAATTACTGCCAGAATAATAATGATGATGACAAACGGCTGCAAGTACTGTTTAAACAGATCCCCTGCCTGCTCCCAGTTTTCCCCCAGCTTAATACCTAAATAAACATAAAGCGCGGTAATCGGAAACATTGCCAAAAAAGTATAGATTGTAAATTTCCATACATTCATTTTAGTCATTCCGCAAGGTACAGAAATTGCGGTACGGACAATTGGCATGAAGCGTCCGAAAAATGCGACACCTGCACCATATTTCGCGAAAAACTTGTCCGATGCATTCACTTGCTTTTCATTGATCAAGAAGAACTTCCCGTATTTCAGGACGATTGGACGACCACCATAACGTCCCACAGCATATAAAGTCAACGGTCCGATTGTTCCGCCTACCGTTCCGGCAAGCACCATTAACCAATAGCTGTATTCCCCTTGAGCAATCCAAAAACCGGCCATCGGTAATATGACTTCTGCTGGAATAAACTCAAAGCAAAGTGCCAGTAACACACCGAAATAGCCAAACCCTTTAAAAAACTCAATCATTGATAGAATGATTGTATCTAACAACAAAAACAACTCCAATCATTTGCAATATCCAAAGTTAAAACCGGCAAATCCCGATTTCAACTCCGAAGTCCACTTCTACATTCACTTAGCATACAAAATCTTTAACCGATTCACAATAGAAATTGTGAAAACATGCCATTAATATGTATTCTTCTTTAAAATAGAACGTCTTCTCCTCACAAATGTTGCCTTATCCGCAAAACTTTCAATTTTATAGCATTGTATGTGCAGACAAAAAGCGATATGTCAATGCATGCAGGTCCAACCAAGTCTTGATTTATTTCCCGAAATCTATTATGCTGGCAGTAATACATGAGAAGGAGGGATTTTTCTATGTTTTTTATTCGTTTACGCTAAGCTGGCAATAAAAAAGCAAACCCATTAGTATTGGGCCTTTTTGTCATGCTTGTAAACGAAGAAATCATAGGGATTCCTCTTTAAACGGGAGATTTCTATATTTTTTCGCAGCAGGCATACATATGTCTGCTTTTTTATTGCGTTTTAGACTCACTTTACCAAATGGAGGGCTAAAACTATGCAGATGCTACTATTCTTTTAATACGGGCGGATTACACAAACCGCTCGTATCGATAAGCTATCGGTACGAAATTTTATATTTCGGAGGTAGCAATAATGGAAAACTTAAGCTTTGAACTGAAAAATATACACGTACAATTTTTAGATAAGGATATACTTACAATCCCGCAGCTGGCCATTTATCAATTCGACCGTATCGGGATTGTCGGTAAAAACGGTGCCGGTAAAAGTACTCTATTAAAATTATTGACCGGCCAGCTCATTCCTCATCAAGGGAATGTAAACACACATGTTGATTATTATTATTTTGAACAAACATCCCCTGCCATTACACAAGACAATATTGATATCGCGCTTGCCCATAAATTGAAAGCAGTCGATCCACATAGTGGTGGCGAACAAACGCGTTTGAAGTTATCACAGGCATTCAGCCATTACTACGAGGCAATGCTTTTCGATGAACCGACAACACATTTAGATCAGGACGGCATCCGGTTTTTGCAGGAACAGCTCCGCTATTATTACGGAGCAGTCGTCATAGTCAGTCATGATCGAAACTTGCTGGATAGCATCGTTACGACAATCTGGGAAGTGAGTGATGGGCATGTTTCGGTCTATAGCGGAAATTATTCCGATTATGCAGCGCAAAAAGAACGGGAAAAACAGGAGCAAGCTGCCGCCCATGAAAAATATGTTCGCGAAAAGGCCCACCTGGAGAAGGCTGTTGCTGAAAAAATGAAAAAAGCCGAAAAAATTACCGAGGCAAAAAAGATGTCGAAGAAAGAAACGAAAGCCAAAGCAAATCGTATGTTTGAAACAAAATCGAAAGGTACGAGCCAAAAATCGGTTTACCGCTCGGCTAAAGCAATGGAAAAAAGGATTGAACAGCTCCCTGTGGTCGAGAAAGTAAAAGAAGACGCGCCACTTCACTTCCAACAATCGAAAGCACTGGAACTTCATAATAAAGTGCCGATTATGATGCAGGATCTTACCTTAGCAATCGGAGAAAAGATACTGTTGGATCAATGCCAGCTTCAAGTTCGCCTGCAGGAAAAGATCGCTATAACAGGACCAAACGGCAGCGGGAAATCGACCTTGCTGCAAGCGATTATCGAAAAGCATCCAAACATTGATCTTTCACCGAAAGTAAAAATCGGTCACTTCTCACAGCTTGCTTATCAAAACTTACCGGATGAGACTGTCTGGGATTTTATAAAAACTAGAAGTGAATACAGCGATGCATTTATTCGCACTGTTTTGCATCAAATGCAGTTTGAACTGAATGATTTACAAAAGCGGATCACTGTTTTAAGCGGCGGTGAACGGATTCGGTTGCTATTAAGCGAGCTTTTTTTAGGACAATATAATATTCTCCTGCTTGATGAGCCGACGAACTTCCTTGATATGGCGACAAAAGAGGCATTGGCAAAGTTTATTATGGCCTATGACGGTACCGTTCTTTTTGTCTCACATGATGACTATTTTGTGAAACAGGTAGCTACAAGAATTATAGAAATAAAAGATAACACATTAAATGAAGTGTGATTTCACAGTTCTTTCGAGACGACAATTCTTTCATTTCCAACCGATGTACACTAAAATAATTCATATGGTAATGATAGTAAGAAAAGGAAACGAACCATTTATTATTTGGAGGTCATCACATGGAAATAGGTATTTCAACATTTGCAGAAACGACACCGGACGTTTTAACAGGCGAAACAGTAAGTCATGCCGAGCGACTGCGGCAAATCGTCGAAGAAATTAAGCTCGCGGATGCGGTAGGACTGGATGTGTATGGTGTCGGAGAACATCACCGCGAGGATTATGCAGCATCTGTTCCTTCTGTTGTACTTGCTGCAGCTGCAATGCAGACAAAACAGATTCGGCTCACGAGCGCTGTAACCGTGCTGTCATCGGATGATCCGGTACGTGTTTTCCAGCAATTTGCGACACTTGACGGACTGTCGAATGGCCGCGCCGAAATTATGGCCGGCCGCGGTTCTTTCATTGAATCGTTCCCACTGTTCGGCAACGACTTGAACGATTATGATGCGCTTTTTGAAGAAAAACTCGATCTCTTATTAAACCTTCAGGAAAATGAAATAGTGTCATCTACCGGCCATTTCCGTCCGTCTATTCCAGGACGCGGCATCTATCCGCGTCCTGTACAGGAAAAATTGCCGATTTGGATTGCAAGCGGCGGTACACCACAATCTGCAATCCGTGCCGCTACATTAGGCTTACCGTTAACATTGGCGATTATCGGAGGAAGTCCGCTGTATTTTGCACGTATCGTTCAGCTGTATTATGATGTGGCGAAAAAAGCAGGTCATGATATTTCAAAGCTGCGTGTCGCTTCCCATTCCCATGGGTTTATTGCAGATACGACAGAACTTGCAGCAGAGCAATTTTTCCCGTCAACAGCAGCGGCAATGACGAAGCTCGGACGTGAGCGTGGATGGGCTCCGTACACACGCGAAGCATTTGATGATGCCCGCAGCTTGGAAGGCGCTCTTTATGTAGGGGATGTGGATACGGTTGCGAAGAAAATTATTTATCTATATGAACATGTCGGCATTTCAAGATTTTTCCTGCACGTTCCGGTAGGTTCCATGCCGCATGACCAAGTGCTGCATGCCATTGAATTGTTGGGTACGAAAGTTGCACCAATTGTACGCGAGGAAGTAGCAAAAATAAATAATAGATAAGAATGTTAGTTAATGGGCTGTGCAGTATTTTACTGCACAGCCCATTTTTTGTGACGTTTGCTTTTCCCTATTTACCCAAAACTTTTCGACTATATTCACTAGAATAATAACGAAATTGCTTAAAATTCTGAAAATTATTGCAATTATAAATTCAATAAATTACAATAACATGTATTCAATAGAAAGCTGAGGTTACATCATCATGGGAGTTTTACAGAAGGTAGGAAAGTTTGCAGGTAATACATTTGCGATTTGGGTACTCGTTGCAGCCGGTTTAGCGATTTGGATGCCTGAATATTTCACATGGATTGGCAGTTACATCACCATATTATTAGGGATCGTCATGTTTGGTATGGGGATGACATTGAAATTAGATGATTTTAAATTAATTCTTCAACATCCTAAAGGTGTTATTATCGGGATCGTTTCACAATTTGTCATTATGCCGCTACTGGCATTTGCGTTAGCGAAAGTTTTCAATTTACCACCTGAAATTGCGGTTGGAGTTATATTGGTAGGTTGTTGTCCAGGAGGTACGTCATCTAACGTTATGACATTCCTGGCGAAAGGCAATACAGCATTATCTGTTACAATTACTTCATTCACAACATTGTTGGCACCATTTGCAACACCCGCCCTTATTTACTTACTGGCAAGCGAATGGTTACCGGTTTCATTTATGGCCATGTTCATGTCGGTAATCAAAGTTGTATTAATTCCGATTATTTTAGGAATCGTTGCACAATTCATATTCAGACCAATCGTAGAAAAAAGTGTTGATATTCTTCCAACTGTATCGGTAGTGGCAATCGTGATGATCGTCGCTGCGGTAGTAAGCGGAAGCCGTGATAAAATCTTGGAAACAGGATTAGTTATCTTTGCCATTGTCATTTTACATAATGGGTTAGGCTACTTGATCGGATTCTTGGTAGCGAAACTATTTAAACTGAAATACGATGATCAAAAAGCAGTATCGATTGAAGTAGGAATGCAGAATTCAGGTTTAGGAGCGCAATTGGCGATGGCCCACTTTGATCCGGTATCAGCCGTTCCGAGTGCGATCTTCAGCTTCTGGCACAATATTTCAGGGCCAATACTTGCTACCTATTGGGGTTCAAAAGCAAATAAGAAGGAAAATAATAAATAATCATTACATAAAAAGGTACGAATTCATCGTGATTCGTACCTTTTTTTTTCGTTCGTATGTAGTATTCAGATTAATTTATCTAGTTATTCTGTGAGTTGTTTACATCCTGTACATGGTTTCATTTTGTAAAAAGGACCTGTCTATTCTTTCAAAAATAACTTATATTGCACTAAATTAACTTGTTTACCTATGTATGAATCAGTTCCTATACGGCTTACTTCTGTAAATCCTACCTTCTTCATCATTTTTCTGGAGCGATGATTTGTTTCATGTGTCTCTCCGAAAAATGTGGTAATTCCGAAATGTTCATTTGCGTAATTCATTAATTTTTTTATCATTTGTGTACCGATTCCGGCATTCCAAAGAGTACTGTCTCCAATGGCAATACCAATTTCAGCACTATTATTTTTAATTTCTGCCAAATCGGCATAACCGATCAGTCTATTTTTATATTCAATTCCTAGACGGATCATATCTTTTTGTTGATTGGCTACACAGCGTTCCCACCATTTGAATACTTCCATATGATCTCTATTTTTCTGCCATCCGTTCGCTTCACAAAAATGCACATCCCTGCTCCAATCAACTACAGCATTGAAATCTTCTAATTTCAGCTTTCTATAGAAAATTTCATTTCGATTTATATCCATGTTCCACCTCCACCATTATGATTTCCGCAATGTACGAGTCCTCGTAGCTCCACTTTTCACTTCATAAAATATGAAAACCCTTGCCGTTAAATGGCAAGGGTTTTCTCATTTAAACTAAACCCGCTATTAATAGTTAGCAATTTGATATTCGTTCATTTTATGAGCTAAACGAATTGTCACTTGAGCTAATTGTGCATACGTGACTTCACTAGTTGGCTTCAGCTGGTTATTTTCAGCTTCAAGTAATCCCATTGCATATGCTAATGCCACATGACCACGTAAATCCTTATCCACTAGTGCGGCATCACTGTATTTCAATTCATATATATCACTCAGTTGAGCAGGTTTATTTAGTTTCAGTGTTCCAATTACCCATTTTGCCAGTTCCTGATTTGTAAGAGCTGTCTTAGGATTGAATGTTTTAGCAGATGTATCGAGCATTCCCATTTTTAATGCACGTGTGACAAATGCATAAGAGGGATCGTCTGGTGTTATATCAGTAAATGATTCATCCGCCGTTTCAAACTCATTGTATCTTGAACTGTAATACATGTATGTTACCGATTTCAGTAAAATTTTCAACGCTTCATCTTTAGTGACAGGTGCATCCGGGTTAAATTTTTCATCTACTTCTAAAATACCGGCATGAATTAAATAATTTAATTCCTCGGCAGCTTTTGGATGTTCGATTTTCGGCTTGTCCGCATTGGCCATTCCATATGCATCAAACCATTCACCCGTTTTGGCATCAATGCCCGCAGATGCTCCTTCTTTGAAGACTGGTTGGTATGCTAAACTGTAATGTTCCTCATTCCCCACTTTAGGATGATTCACATATTGCAGCTTCAGTTCCAACTCATCTTTCAGCATTTTTGTTGCTTCCTGTTCCGATAAAATATCGGTTGCTGCCGGCCACTCCAAATCACCATAATCGCTCATATATACATTCACTAAATCACCTGTTTTGGCATCGACACCTACCGAGATATTGTCTCCTACTACCGATAGGCCGTTCACGATCCGCGGGAATGTAAAGTTATAGCTGTTATTGTAAGTTTCATGGTAGCCATCATCTACAGGCAATGCATACTTGTGAGCAGATGAAGGTATCCATTCTTTCACAAGAGCGATCGCTTTATCCAATGCCTGTTTTTGTGTTAATTTCACTTCCGGCTCACTGTCATCAGTGTCTACTTCAAGATTGCTTTTAATGTCACTGTAATGAATGAATTCTCCTGTTGCTTTATCAATTGTCAGCACAGTTCCTGTTCCACCATTGCGATAGTTGTACATATATTGAATGTTGAATACTTCTTTACCAGTCTCAGATGTTGTTTCTTCAACTGCTCCAATCTCCAGTTGAACACCTTTTATATCAGTTGCAAGCAATTTCTCGGCAAATACCCGTGCCTGGTCTGCTGTCATGTTCGGCTGTTTTGCCGCTAATGGCGAATCTACAATTGGTTTAATAGATTTAGCAGATAATGTTGAAGAGAGCCCATCGGAAGTTAACCATTCCCCTGTTTGCGCATGGACACCTGCCATAACCTGGCTATTTGGTTCATAAACAAGCTTAACTTTAGGATTCCCTGTTGAATAATCCGGTACAATTGTATAGGACAACTGTGCTTTTAATGCATCTTGCAGACGGTTAGCAATGGAAGATTCATCTAGTTTTTTGGACGGATCATCATACGTGAAATTATTTTTTGGAGAGGTTGTTCTATAAAATGATGATACAGTGCCATCTCCTAACACGCGGATATTAATAGTCTGATCTGAAATAGGAATACCTGCATTTTTCTTCTCATAAATAAATGAGTATTCAACAGGCTGCGTTAAAATGGATGGTGAGTAATAATCGTATGCGTTTGGTACAATCTTGTACCCCTCGCCCTTATTGAATCTTTCCATGAATTTATCCGCTGCCTTTTGCGCTTCTTCTTTAGAATATTTTGCCGGGAACAATACTTCCTTTGTATTAATTGGCTGATAGTAGAATTGTTCTAACTCTAACGTATCTCCCACAAAAATAAAGTTTCCATGTTCATATTGATCACCAATATTCTTTGAGAAATAAAGCTCATACCGCACTGTAGAATCTGTAGGATGTGAGTATCCTGTTCCAGTACGAAAATCTTTTTCAGATACATTTAGAAACTCATTTGGAAATAACTCTCGGAAACGTTTCATTAAATCATCTTTTGTTACCGTTGTATTTGTTTGCGCGACTTGAATCGGCAATGTCTCCATTCGTTCATTTCCGATTGTTGAAGCACTAGCAATTGGTGCTAATAACCCAACAGACAACGCTGTTGCAGTTAACATGGCACCCGCCTTTTTAAAAGTTACCACTCTTCATCCCCCTAACCCTTTTTCGTAAAACATATGTTTACAATTACATATTACGTATGACAGTTACATTAAGTTTCATAAAATGTAATAATTTACCTAATAACTATAAATCTCCAATGCCGATCAGCCATATGTCTAACCGTTTGATCAATAACATTTAAATCAAGTCCTTCCTTCACCTCTTTTTAAAAACATTACCAGTTATTTTGGCGTTTATTTCAAATTATTCCTAAAAGAATAAAAAGAGGCCGGGACCTAAGTAGAATGACCGTTAAATAAGAGGAAAGACATTAATAAATAACCGATATTTACAAAATTGATTGGAATGCAGGGCGAGTGTTCGTGCTGACGGTTTCCCCTTTCGCACTGTTAAATCACTAGCTGTCGGCTACAAGATTTTCTCTGTGACGAAAGCGTAAGAGACAGTCACAAGCAAAGCTTCCTGCGGGAATTGCGAAATTTATTTTGCGACGAAAGCGAAGCGGCAGGAGCACTGACGCCTGAGACGTTCGTGTAAGGCCACGCCAGCGGAAAGCGTCCCGGAATGGAAATCAATTTTAACGTTCAGCAAAAAAAACGCAATTTTTCTGAGAGAAAAATTGCGTTTTTGAGTTATGTCCCGGCCTCTTTAAAACTTTCTATTATTTTAAGCAGCAACTCTTAATTTTTTTCGTTTCGTCGGATCAAGTCGTTTCTCGAGCCATAACAGTAAAACATCTGCCAAAATTGCCATTATAGCGGTTGGAAGTGCGCCCGCCAAAATAATTGCTGTTCCGCTCGTAGCATTTGTTCCTCGGATGATAATGTCACCAAGTCCGCCTGCCCCGATAAACGCACCGATTGCGACAATACCGATCGCCACGACAAGGGCAATACGAATACCTGTTATAATAACGGAAAGGCTCAGAGGCAGCTCGACCATATACAGGATTTGAATTTTTGTCATCCCCATCCCACGCCCTGCATCAGTTAAGCTTCGATCAATATTCCTTATACCAACAAACGTATTTTTAACTATCGGCAAAAGAGAATAAAAGAACACAGTCACAATAACCGTCGTTTTTCCGAGACCTAACACGAGCATAATGATCGCCATTAATGCAAGCGCTGGAATCGTTTGAATAATATTAGCAAGAGTAATGACCGGTCCTGAAGCCTTCGGAAATTTCGAAATCCAAATCCCTATTGGAATACCTATTATGGATGCAAGCAATACACCATACACAGACAACTGAAAATGTGCGAGAAATTGTGAAAATACATAAGAACCATTTTCTCTCATATAAAAGAAAAATTGTTCAACTACCGATAGCTGTGTCATATCTGTCATGGTGTATCATCTCCTGAAAAATAATCGTGTTCCTTTAGGAATTCCTCAGCAACAACTGCCGGTTCAATTAAATTATTGTCAGCGAGGAAGTTCAGCCTTTGCATTTCTTCTGTGGAAATTTTTCCGACCAGTCGCTGCAGAGCCTTTCTTACTTCAGGCTTTTCCTCCAGTAAATCTGTGTCTGCAAATGGGGACGCATCATATGGAGGGAAAAATTGCAGATCATCTTCTAAAACAACTAAATCATAAGAAGCGATACGTCCATCGGTAGTGTAACCTAGCACGACATCTACTTCGTTTTGCGAAACAGCATTATAAACAAGCCCGATCTGCATCGGGAAAACACGTCCGAAGTCAAAGCCGTAAGTTTCTACAAAGCCTTCATAACCATCACCTTCACGGTTCATCCATGATGTATCAACGCCGACTTGTAATTCAGAAGCTATGTCCTTCAAATCACTGATCTTTTCTAATCCGTATTGTTTGGCTGTTTCCTGTGTCACCATAAAAGCATACGTATTATTAAAACCGTATGAATCGAAAAACGTCATTTGAAACTCATCCTGAAATAATCGTTGAACAGCTGCCAAAGCCTTTTGCGGATCGCTTATCGGCTCTTGTTTCAGCGTCCCTGTTAAATCCGTCCCTGTATAGCGCACAGCTGAAATATTCGCATCGCCATTCAGCATCGCCTGATGAAGGACAACGGATGACCCTAAATTATTTATTAGTTCCACTTCTTCATCGGTGTAATATTCAAGCATTCCTTTCACAATATAAGCGATAATCTGACTTTCGGTTGTTACAACTGAACCAATTCGGATTTTGTCATTTGCTTCATTGCTGCAGGCGCTTAGTAAAATTGTGACCAGGAATATTACTATCAATTTTTTCATGATGTTCGACCTCCTTGCATACGAAGCCCTTTTGGAATCATGAACCGTTCAAAACGACTTAACAGGAAGTCTACGAGCAGGGCTAAAGCAGTTACCAACAATGCCCCTCCTACTATGAGCTCTGTTTTATATAAATTCAGTCCATTAAAAATAAAATCCCCCAGTCCGCCAGCACCAATATATGATGCTAGTGTCGCCCAGGAAATAACGTATACTGCGGATAAGCGGATGCCTGACATAATAATCGGCATCGCAAGAGGTAATTCTACCATTCGCATCGATTGCATCGGTGTCATGCCCATTGCTGTACCCGCCGCTTTAATATTTTGATTAACAGATTGCATCCCAATAAACGTATTATTCAATATCGGCAGTAAAGAATAGATACATAAAGCAAAGATTGCCGGCACTTTACCTACACCTAAAAAAGGAATCATAATTGCTAAAAGAGCAAGTGACGGTACCGTTTGCAGGACACTTGTAACTGTTAGAACGATTTTTGCAATTTTTTTCGTTTTCGATAACAATATGCCGAGAGGAACGGCAATGACCACTCCTAATAATAGAGCGCTAAAAGATATGTAGAAGTGCTCCCATGTTTTGAGTAAAATATCGGCACTGTTTTCCGTAAAAAAGCCTATCATGCATCCATCAGCTCCTGTTCCTCTTCTCCCCAAATCGAGTCGTATACAATATCTACGATGTTCGCACGGGTAATAAGGCCAATAAGATGCTGCTGATCGTCAACAACCGGAATATTGTTCAAATTGAGATTTAAAATACGGCGAACTGTATCCTGTAGTTTGGAACCCGTCTTCATGAAAATAACATCCCGATTATATACTTCCGATACACTTTTTTTCGTGCGCGCATTTCCTGTTAAACTTTCGACTGTTAAAAAACCGAGTAATCGATTTTGGCCATCTGTAACAAACAGCGTATCGACGCGAGATTTGACCATTAAGCGTATCGCCTCGTCCAAACTGCGTTCAACCGTAATTGAAACCGGCTTAATCATCACTTCATCTACCGTTTTCACATTCGGCTTTTGCTGTATTAAACGATGGGAACCTATGAATTCTTTTACAAAGTCATTGGCCGGATCCGCTATTATATTATCAGGAGTATCAAATTGCACCAGCTTTCCATCATGCATAATAGCAATGCGATCCGCAAGTTTAATCGCCTCATCCATATCATGCGTAACAAAGATTATTGTTTTATCCAGTGTTTTTTGGAGCTCTTTAATTAAGTCCTGTAATGTATCGCGTGTAATCGGATCAAGTGCACCGAACGGCTCGTCCATCAAAATGATGTCCTGCTCAGCGGCAAGGGCACGAATTACACCAATCCGCTGCTGCTGCCCGCCCGAAAGCTGGGATGGATAATAGTCCAAATATGTTTCAGGTAAATTGACCAACGATATGAGATACTTTGCCGTTTCATCACGCTTCTCTTTTGACCACTGAAGCAGCCGTGGTACAAGCGTAATATTTTCACGAATCGTCATATGCGGCATTAAACCAATCTGCTGAATGACGTAGCCGATACTTCTCCTAAGAGTGACCGGATTCATCTTCGTAATCTCTTTTCCGTTTATTGAAATCGTCCCGCTAGTAGGCTCTACCATGCGATTCAGCATACGGAGAGCCGTCGTTTTACCACTACCGCTCGTACCAATAAATGCAATAAATTCCCCTTTTTTAATATCAAGAGTCAAGTTATCAACGGCCACTTTCCCGCCACGGTATACTTTGCGTAAGTTTTCGATATGTAGCATAGTGCTCATTCCTTTTCCCATGAATTATCGTATTTCCCTATTTTGATAAAATACTTTATTTATATACCCCATTTTTTCAAAAACGTAACAACCGAGACATATAGCCGGCAGTTTTGTAATAAAAGTATTCACCCCGTAATTTTGAATAAATTTATGTAATATTTAACGGATTCTATCTGATTCTTTATATGCAAATAACTTTTCTAGTTAAATCTTGAATTGACAAAAATAATGATTTAGTTAATAATCTATCAAGTAAGTAAGTAACAACTCTAAAAATAACATAAGTTGTTTCTTTATAAAAGAGAAAAGGGAGCGTACTATGCATTTTAAAAAATTGGGTATATTTTCAGTTGCAGTAACTGGCCTGCTTTTAGCTGGTTGTAATAATCAGGACGATAGCAGTGCTACAATAGAAGAAAAATTAAATTACACGATCAATGGCATTGAACCGGGAAGCGGGACAATGGAATTGGCAAACAAAGCTTTACAAGATTATGAAAATCTAAATGACTGGAACCTTACAGAAAGTTCAACAGCCGGTATGTTGGGTGAATTGGATAAAGCATTTAAAAATGAAGAACCGATTATTATCACAGGCTGGAATCCTCACTGGATGTTTGCGAAATATGATTTAAAATATTTGGAGGATCCTAAAAAATCTTTAGGCGAAATCGAAAATATCAATACAATTGTCCGTAAAGGTTTTAAGGAAGATTTCCCGAACGCCTATACAATAGTAGACCGTTTTTATTGGGAACCTGAAGATATGGAAACTGTTATGACAGAAGCGCAAAATTCGAATTTTAAAGAAGCTGCGAGCAAGTGGGTGGAAGAAAATTCGGAAACGATCGAAGAATGGACTTCAGGGGTTGAGGAAGGTAACGGCGAAGAAATAAGTATTATTTCTACTCCTTGGGACACCGAAGATGCATCATCACATGTCATCGAAGCCATCTTGGAACAGCATGGTTTTGAAGCTGAGATTACTCCAGTTGACCCGGCAATAATGTTCCAAGCAATTTCTACAGGAAATGGTGATATTTCATTAGCTCCTTGGCTGCCGATTACACATGAATCATTTTATGAAAAGCATAAAGATGACTTCATTGATTTAGGCGAAAACTTAAAAGGTGCGCGAATCGGATTTGTTGTCCCGACATATATGGATATTGATTCAATTGAAGATTTAGCGGCAAAAGAGTAATATTTTATTGGCTAGGGCATCGGGAAATTTATTCTCGATGCTTTTTTTATTGAAGGAATGCTTCACTGCAACCTACCGATACCATTGAATTAAAGTCAGATAATTCAAAAATTTCCCGCGCAATAATTCCGGAAATAGTTACTTACTTGTGGATAACTTTTAATTATTTGCGCAATAAACTCGGTACGGTTCCACATTTTCTAATAAATTCTGAAATCTGCTAATATATTTTTATTTGTTCTAATAAAATTCCGAAGTTCTAATAAATTTTATGTTTCTTCTAATAAGAGGACCAACTCTTCTAATATCTTCCTCGAATCTTCAAATAACCAGCACACTTCTTCTAATATATCCCCCAACTGTTCTAATAAAATTCAGTCATTGTTCCTCAAAAAGAAAAAAGCTGCCCAAGTTCCTGATACTTGGACAGCTTTCAAATTAAAGCGGCATTCCCATAATTGCTTTTGGCTCAAGAAATTCCTCGATACCATAATCGCCCCATTCACGGCCAATACCGGAGTGTTTAAATCCGCCAAATGGTGCAGAACGATCTGTTTCACTATTGTTAATACGGATTTGCCCAGCGCGGATTGATAGAGCAACTTTCTTCAGTTCTTCTTTATCATTTCCGAATACATAACCGGCAAGTCCATAAATCGTATCATTGGCAATATCAATAGCTTCGTCTAAATCCTTATATTTGATGACCGACATAACCGGACCAAAAATTTCCTCTTGAGCAATTGTCATATCGTTTTTCACATCCGTGAATACCGTTATCTTGGAGAAGAATCCTTTATCGATTCCATCCGGTCTGCCACGGCCGCCGATCACAATGGTTGCACCTTCTTCTTCACCTTTTTTAATGTAGGACTGAACGATCTCCCATTGGTCTTTTGAAACTTGGGGGCCCATAAATGTATTTTCGTCCAGTGGATCACCTACCGGAAATTCCGTGACCAATTCTTTCATTGCTTCTATAAATTCATCATGCAGTTCTTCCGGTACAATCATGCGTGTTGGAGCTGAACATACTTGCCCTGTATTCATAGCGATTTGACCTAATGCAGTTTTCGCTGCTTCTTTTACATCTGCATCTTTTAAAATAACGAAAGGTGATTTGCCGCCAAGTTCCAATGAAATATTTTTAATATCTTCTGCAGCATTCTTCATTAATCCGCTGCCGACTTCACCTGATCCGGTAAAGGAGACAATGTCCACATCCGGATGAGTACTGATGGCTTCACCTACTGTTGAACCCGAACCGTTGACAAGATTAAATACGCCTTTCGGAACACCCGCTTTATCCAGAATTTCCGCCAGAATGACTGCAGCAAATGGTGTTTGGGAAGCCGGTTTTACTACCATTGTACAACCGGCTGCCAATGCACTTGCAAGCTTTGTGGAAATCTGATTTGTCGGGAAGTTCCACGGTGTAATGAGTCCTGCTACACCAATCGGTTCTTTTTGAATATATGATTTTTCTCTTTCTTCGGTAAACTTAAACGTTTTCAACTGTTCAGCCGCCTCTTTAAAGTGCGTTAGCCCCATCTTATAATGGATTTCCTCCGATTTCGTAATAGGTGCACCTAATTCAGCTGTCATTATTTTCACTAGATCGTCTTTACGATTTTCATATTCTTCAGCTATAGCTTCTAAAAGCTTGATTCGCTCATCCACTGACAGTTTTGAAAAGGAAGGGAATGCCTCCTTCGCCGCCTGGACTGCTCGATTCACATCTTCTTTCGTTCCGCTGCTAATCTTACCTACTACTTCCTCTGTCGCAGGGTTAATCACTTCAATCGTATCTGCTCCAGTAGAGTCAACCCATTCCCCATTGATGTATTGTTTTGTATGATTTAGCATAATCAAACTCCTTTATAACTTGACTTATAGAAAATATTCCCTCTGTACTTGTCAGTAAACATTTGAATAGACGCCCTACAAGCGCAAAAAAATTCGAAGCCTCTACTAGCACTTCGAATTTTCAAACAGCGTAGCCTATTCATTTATCGCAAGCAATTGCTTAGCGATTTCCTTCACATCCGGATCTTTTGCTTCCTTTGCATAACGCCCAACCAACTGTCCGATTTCCGTACCTTGCCAATTCGCCCGATCGAACGAATGCAATGTCTGAATCGCTAAATACTGCAAATGGCCGTCAGCAGTTTTTAATGCTTGCCCTATGAATTCCAGACCAATCCCATTATATTCTTCCAATTCTTCAATAAGAGATATAACCACAACTTTCTGATCTTGCGTCAGTTCATTAAAATCTCCAAAAGAACGCGTGATCCCTATTAGCCGTTCGATAATTTGCGGATCCTTTGCGGCAAATAATGCATAATAATATTGAACGTCGTCAGGATGATTCTTTAACTTTTCGAATACGATGTCCGCAATATCTGCTTCATAAAATATGGCTACTGCTAACGCCTTCTCCCCATTCTCCTGGTCGTTTTGCAGTATTTCCATTGCTTCCTGCAGCCATAATGGATTTTGTGCAATCTCTTTGATGTTTTCTTCTACTGTACGCTTTTCATGCGGTTTCCAGTTAGAAGAAAAGCGATCTTCCCATGTTTCTTCATCGTATTGCAAGTACTCATGAATTTGGGTCAAAATGAAAAATTGGCTGAATGTCTGGCAATGTGTTTTTGCATGATGAGTATAGCGCATCAGTACTTGACCTGCATATTCATATTCATCCATTGTTTGATAAGCTCCTTCGTATAAAAGAGCTAATATAATTGACCCTGCACTGTCAAATATTTTCCCGGAAATAATTTTTTCATGCAGTTCAATATCAAGCTTTCCTTTTTCCGCACACATTAAAGCAGATGCATTACCTGGCACGGTATTTTTCAGCCCCTCTTGCAATATCCACTGCCGGATATTTTCATTTGAGGCATCAAGGAAATTCAATGCTTCCAGTTTCCCCCAGCCCGAAACATTTTGCGTAATATGCCACACCGTCTCGTTACTGTTTGTTGTGCCATTTGTTATCGCAAATAAGGCTACTCCAGTGAATTCTTCATGCAACGCAATCACTTTCAATCGTTCCTTATATTCTTCACATCTAACTGTCCCTAATACGAGAAGCGCAAATTTCACCACTTCACGATGTGCCGCATGTTCAAGCAGCCAAATCGCCTCATTTTTCACTCGGTTTTCATCTTTTTCAGTTTCGGTAAACAGCTCAAGAAATTCATGGAAATAGCTGATAACCTTCTCATCTTTAATTTTTTCGTACGTTGCTTTCCGTGTGTTATCATTCGGATTAGCGGCCTGTTCTAAAAATAACTTGATCAGTTTTTTCGTATAAAATGCCATAACTGCCTCCTGATGAAGCTGATCTGCAAAACCCGGCTCGTATTTCGGATGATGTTCATCATATAAAAACTCGTCATCCGGCAAATCTTTTGTTATAAGCTTCTGATTATGGTGGAATTGTTCTTCAAGAAATGGAATGATATACTCCTTGTTTGCCCAAGGTAAAAATTGCAGTTTCATCGCCTCATGGTGCAGCTGTTTTCCATCCACTTTCACCGTTATATTCAATTTAACAAAGCCGCCAATTTTCACATACACTTTATGTGTCTTACCGCTATTTGACTGGAAAGTTCCTTTCATTGTTGAAAATGGTATAATATGCGACCATATTGATTTCCGCACATTTTGTGCAATCATTTGGCCATCTACCTTTAAAACTTCTTCCATCATGCCATTCATGACTTCTATTTGATGGCCTTCAAAATCCAGGACCCAATGCTTTTCTACTTCTTTTGCAATATCGTTTTTGGCATTGCGTATTTCCCGCTTCATTTCCTCTTTAAATCCCATTTACTTGCTACCTATCCCTCTCGTTTCTATACAACCATCATAACAATTTTTGTTAACTATTTGTTAAATAGTTGCAAATAAACAAAATAATATCACGAGTAGTTACTTTATTTATGAGAATTGTCAGATAAAAAAGGACTAGCAACAAAGATACTAGTCCCTAAATGTATTATTGAGTTTTTACAACTACTTTCCCGTTATGGTCCCCATTGATCACTGCATCAAATGCCTTACCAGCCTGTTCTAATGGATAACTGTAACCTACAACAGGCTTTAGCTGTTCTGTTTCCAGCAGCTTTGCCACACCATAGATCAGATCCTGGTGTTCTTCTGCAGACACATTAAACAGTACCATTCCACGTACATCACATTCTTTTTGCATTACAAGTCTAGGATTAATTTCAATTTCCCCGCGGTTTCCGACGATCACGATGACACCGTGCTTGGCTAGCATATGCAAATCGGTTTGCAGATTTTCATTTGCAAGAAATTCGATAATGACATCCGGACCTTTGCCATCATTGGCATCAAGGACAGTTTCAATTGTCTCTTCTTTAATATGATCAAGCACAACATCCGCGCCCGCTTCTTTTACTAATTGTTTCCCGGAATCACGGCTTGCCGTACCAATAACTTTTACCCCTAAAGCTTTTGCAATTTGAACAGCCTGTAAACCTACTGCACCACTTGCTCCGTGAATGAAAACCGTTTGTCCTGATTTCACTTTTGCTCTTCCTACCAATGCTCTGTACGCTGTCAGTGCCGGGATTCCTAACGCGGCTCCCTGCTCAAACGAAATATGTTCCGGAATCGGGTGAACGAAGCGGCTTTCACAAACAATCTGTTGTGCTAATGTTCCAGTCGACTTACCACTCGGCAAACTCGCGATAAATACTCGGTCTCCGGCTTTAACGTTTGTCACTTGTTCTCCAACTTGTTCAACAATCCCCGCCCCGTCCAGGCCTGGCGTATATGGCAGGTTCGGTTTAATCGCATATGTACCTGTAGAAGTATAAACATCGCTAGGATTCACACCCGCTGCATAAAGGTTTACCAGTACTTCATTTTCAGCTGGTGTAGCTATCTGAGCTTGCTCCACTACTAAATTTTCAGTTGTTCCAAATTGATTGATACGTATTGCTTTCAATAACTTCACCCCATCATCTATATTATATTAAGAATATTAGAAAAATTATGTTTTGTATAGAGATAGCTTCGCTCAATTACATATTTAAATGCTTTAATAATGTAATATTTTAGTTGTTTCATATGTATGGATGATATAGAGGAGGCGAGGAAATAAAAAAATAATTTTATTGTTAACAGTACTGGTGCTATGTTGCGTACCTGCTGCTTCTGCAAAAGAAAGCATAGCTGTACCATCAGGAATTGCTTATGCCGAGTTAAAGGAATATTTGGATGAATATGCTTCTAAATACATTGGGATGACTACAGCGGGAGCCAATGTACTAATTGTAAAGGACGGAGAAATTTTCCTGAATACGACGTATGGCTTTGCTGATGTTGAAAATCAGGTGAAGATCACAACGGATACTGTATTTGAATGGGGCTCCATCACAAAGCTTCTCGTCTGGACCAGTGTGATGCAGCTAGTGGAACAAGGAAAATTAAAATTAGATGAAGACATTCGCACGTATTTGCCGGAAGGATTTCTGACAAAAATACAATATGATTCCCCTATTACTATGTTGAACCTGATGCACCATAATGCTGGGTGGGAAGAAAAATTTACAGATTTATTTTATATGTCACCAAATGAAATAAAGCCTTTAGATGAAATGCTTCACATTACTGAGCCTTTCCAGGTGCACGAACCTGGAAGTGTCGTTGCCTATTCAAACTATGGTGTAGCACTCGCCGGTTTTATTGTGGAACAGCTCGCAGCACAGCCTTTTTATGAATACGTGAATGAACATATTTTTTCAGTATTAGATATGAAGAACACAACGATTCATCCGACACAGGAAGATAACACGAATGTTGCAACAAAAAGAGATGAAATTTACGGTTATATTGTTAATAATGATGGTGAGTTTACTATTTCGAAAAATGAACGGATTTATATCGGTTTATATCCAGCCGGAAGTGCAATCGGTACAATAACAGATGCTGCTAAATTCATGATGGCACTTATGCCGGCAGACGGAACAAATAGTCCTTTGTTTCAAAACAATCGAATATTAAATGAAATGCTGACGACTAGTGACTTTTATGACGACGGCTTTCCACGAAATGCACATGGTTTTTGGAGAGGATTATATACAGTTGATGTATTGGAACATGCGGGAAATACAGATAGTTTTTCAAGCAATTTTTCTTTCTCCAAAGATGAAAATATGGGCGTAATTGTATTCACGAATCAGGCAGGTGAAGCCGGATTAAGTTATGGTTTGCCTACTCTTCTATTCGGTGAGTATCCTGCTCAAGAAGACATTCAGACATTGCCGAATGCGCAGGAACTTGAAGGAAGTTACTATATGGCAAGGCTGCCTTATAAAGGTTTCACCAAGATGTATAGCGCACTTAGTATTGGTCGTTTTGAAGCGACAGACTCAAACAGTATAGATGCTTTTGGAATGAAACTTGAACAAATTGCTCCGTATTTATATAAATCTTTAGATGATTATCGAGTATATTTTCATGTTACGTTGAATGATGGCAATGTGAAAAAGATTTCAATGCCGACAAGTGATATTCTACCCGTCACTCAAAAAATGAGGATGATGAATCTGTTCAGTAGCTTAGCGGTAGCTTTTAGTGGTCTGAATACACTGATAGTTTTACTAATTTTGTTCATCAAAAAGATAAAAAAACGGAAAAATCCAGTCCGATCTTCTGTTGCAGAAAAATGGGAACTACTACTGCTTTTTGCGAATAGTTTACCTTTTATCAACATAACTGTTTTAGCTTACAGAACATTAAATTATGCTTCTTATTCTACCTTGAAAATTCATTTTTGAATCAATTATGCATATATCGGATTCGTAGCTATTTGTCTGGTGATGATATTTTCAGGTTGGAAAAAAATAACGACAACCCGCAGTCAGAAAATACGCTTTGCATTTTCTAGTATTTCGGCATTGCTTCTTGTCGCTTTAATCATTGGATGGGAGCTTTATTATTAAAGTGTACTAGGTCTTCAAAGTACAAAAGCAGATGTACGAAGTTACTTCGTCATCTGCTTTTATTTTAGTTACTTTAATTTTTTTCCTCAAGGCATTGGTAGACAGCCATCATCTCTTTTTTATTTAATTCACGAATTCGATTAAAAATTGGAATTTCTGCAACAGCTTTTGTATACAGACTGTTATCAATAATTTCACTTACTGTTCCGGCTAACCAAATTTTCACTTGTATCCCTTCGACCAGTTCCTTCAAACCTTCATTATTGATGCCACTTGCATTACAGCTTACACATGGAATTGTTAACTTTGAGACCCCATCGTGCAGTCCATCTTCAGACAGTGCTTTCTTCCCTTTACAGAAAGGGCAAGGATTGCTTTTCCTGATTTTGTTTATTTGCGTAACAAGTTTTTTGTAACCGAATGCTTCATAAACATATGTTAGTTTTTTGTACTTTCCATTCGTAAAGTACTTGTCAATGATCGTTTCTCTCGTTTCATTGATATTGTCAAAATCACAAATGGTAACGCGGTTATTTCTACCGATAACATCAATATGACCTTTAATGCTATCCCAAAATGGCAGGGCATTTTGCAGAACTACTTCATATTGCGCAAAACTTGCCACTTCGATTTCAAACAACTTCAGTGCCACTTGGGTTTCCCGGGGCAGTAAAGAGACATCTTCAGTTAAAACCATATCTCCGCCAACAATTGATTTTAATTTGTCCAGTATCGGTAACGGACCTAAAGTATTTATTACTTCATCAAGCGGCTGCTTTATAATCTCACGAATATCTGTATCACCATACTTAAGCTGTTTGTGATGATTCAGCACAGTGCCTTTACAAACCGGACATGTAATCATTTCTTTCGACTGTTTCATAAGCTCTTTAATAGGTGATTTTGAAATAAACATATACATCCCGATAATTTGGTTAAAACCTTGCCATGTTCTTCGTGCCTTATCCGCTTTATCATAGAAAGAGTTTTCCCAATACCCGTATAAAAAAGTGTCCCTTTCAGCTTCTGTCATGTCGTTATAACTTTTACTTATATCCTGACCAAGTTCGTTCTTGATTTCTTCAAAAAGGAATTCCAATTTCGAGTATTTATAATACTTCAATACTTCCATGACGTCCGGATGTAATAAGCCCTCCCAAAATGGAACCGTCTTGTCCTGAACAACAACATCAAAATTAAATTTTTCAATAACACGGCGGCCAGAGCAGCTTGGACAATGGTTGTCTTGATGATAGAAATCGAAGCTTCTCGTATCTTTATTTGTTGGATGCGCGGCTACAATATGATTGATCACTCCACCCATTTCATATAGAAAACTATATTGACTATATAATTGACGTTCAAGATCAATCGCAATGACCGGAGCTATTGTAGAAGACTCGTATTCACCATAAATTAAACGGGCCATTGATGATAAACTTTTTAGAATTCCGCCTTTGTAAATATTTTCTGCATTTTTGAAATAGGCAATATGATTTTCTTTTAAATAATGAACACCATTTTGTTGGTTGACAGCTGAAGGGATTTGATCCGGGATGCTATTCGCGCTGTTTTGCCCGCGATAATAATCATCATGACTCATTACATCTAGATGTTTGACTGGTTCAATTTTTCTTTTTCCAAAATCAACGATAAAATCGGAGTTTTTCAGCATATATGAATTGTGTTCAATCATTATGATCGAAACAGATTCATCTTGAAGTATGGCTCTTATACTATCAATGAATTGATTTAAAATATTTTGCGACAAACCTTTTGAAGGCTCATCAAAAATAAATAATGTATGTGGATTTTTAGAATTAGCAAATAGCTCGGAAACTAAATGGACACATTGGAATTCGCCATTCGATAAAGACTGGGTTTTTCTTTCCAATGTCAAATAACCAAGACCAAGTTTGATTAACAGGCTCAAGCGTTTATGAGTAATGTCTCCTTCAGGCAATTCCTCAATAATATCTTCGATCGAGCGCTGAAAAATATCCTCAATTTCTTCACTATACCTCGTTATTTTTCTTTTAATATCCAGAAAAGTGGCTACAGTTGATCGGCTTGTAATCGATTGGTTCCGGTTTTGTCCGACCATTACAATTTTATCTTTTGGATATCTTTTCAGAAAATCCTTAGCTATACACTCATTGACTAGTGTAGATTTACCACATCCGGATTCTCCCGTAAAAGTAACAATTCTATTTTTAGGAATCTGAATTTCAGCCATTTGAATATTGCGGCTATATAACTCCTTAAAATGATAGTATTCTGTTGGTATTGCCTTATTCAGTTCATAATTAATTGGTTTAGGACGAGGTGATTCTTCTAAAATTTTTCCGCCGTATTTTCCGCTGCCTGGCCCGAAAAATACCTGCTCTCCCGTAACATTGAGCACTGTGTCTGAATGATCAATGAGCCAATTTTGATTTTTGTAACCTAGTTGTTTTATTTGCTCTAAAATTTTCAGTAATGTTTGATGATCAAGACCTACAGAGATTTCATCGATGATAATAACGGTATTTTCACTTGTAGCCATAAATTCAGCCAAGTAAAGTCGCGTTAATTCTCCCCCTGATAATGTGCCCATTATACGATTTAACGTTAAGTAACCAATGTTCATATTGATAAGATTTTTAAGAATATGTTGTTTCTCTTCAATAATATGTAACACTTCTTTTAATGCAAAAATGGATTCAATACTTAAGTCGTTAATATCGGCTATATTATGTGGTTGATTTAATAAGTCGATTCTTTTTTGAAGAACCTCCGGATTATAGCGTTTTCCTTCACACTTTTTACATTCAATGTTCTTAGTCGTACCGCGTCCTTTACACGAAGAACACCACCCTAGTTCATTGTTAAACGAAAACACTTCGGGAGAGAGGTCAAAGTTTTTAGCGAAAACATCGCGAATCTCTTTAAACACGCCAGTATGTGTACCAATAGTTGAACGCGGGTTGGAGGATATGGACGACTTCCCGAGAAAAAGTACTAACGGCATTTCTTCCATTTTAATAGCACTAAAATTCGTTTCCATTATATTAGGGAATAAATATTGATATTCGGACTTTGGCAATAATGAAACTAGCCGTTTCTTGGACTCTTCCCCGATCGTTTGACAAAAAGTTGTTTTACCAGATCCGGAAAGACCAGCAATTCCTAACGATTGATCGACTGGCACTACTGTATCTAATTTATAAATGTTGTTTGCAATTAGTTGATTTATCTTCATTTTGTTATATCGCACCCATTCTTTTATTTAATATTCCAGCAGTCAAAGATTTCAAAAAACTACCGCTGTTTATTTCTCATAACTCCCCTTCTATTACTCAGATGTTACTATACTTATCCGCAAAATTAAAAGCCCAATTTCCCCCTCATTGTGAAGGAGAAATCGGACTATCCCGCCACACCATTATAGAATGCGGCAATTGGGAATTTCTAAACAACCTTTTAATCAAAAAATTACAGGAAAAGTAAATATAACGAAAGCTGCCCATAATCCGTATACCGGCAGAAACTTTGTAACGGAGTTTTGGATAGCATTTGGACCGGATTTGATTTGCAGATAACGCATATAGGAAATCATAATCCATATCAGATTGGCACAGATCAGTATATTTACCCCTAAAACAGCAAGACGATTTGGTGTAATACCATAGGAAGTTAGTCTGAACATAATCGCCGATAATGCAACACTGTCAATGATGAGTGCAACAACGATTAAAGCGAAATTGATATAGTCGAAGATGCTCTTTTTATCGTCCGGGTCTTTCTCGGTGATAGAGAATATTGTAACAGCCAGTACGCCAAGAAGTATGCCGTTGAAAGCGATCAGGAAATCGCGGTCCACAAATGGATTTTTTCCGACCGTTAGGAGTGTTACGAGATAGACAAGCAATGTAATTAAAACTAACGGACTGAAAATTTTTGCTATAAACGGGGTTACATTTTTGGCAAGCTTCAAATTCATTGATACGAGATGTACACCTACAACTGCAAGTGCCGCTGCTCCAAATAAAACGATATTGCTAAAATAGAAGTCCTCAATGTTCAAGCCGATGAAGCTGAATAACTGCAACGTTAACAATGCAAGAAACATCCCGCTAACTGCCATGCTGGCATACAGAATCCCATATTCCAAATTAAATTTAATATAAGCTAGTCTTGCACGGCTATTCAAATAATCATTTCCTGTATATGCGAGACCTAACAGGACCCATAAGAAAATCGGAAAATGTAAATACGCTAAAATAATGCTGTCGTCGTTGAAATTTAATGGCAGCATATTCAAATAAATTCCTGAAACGAGGAACATTGCCACTAACGAATAAATGACACTTCTTTTAGGAGAATGCTTGTAAACAAAGTAGGCAGCAATAAAAGGAATAACGCCAAATGCCAGATTAATCGGAGCAATAGCTTCCTGTTCGACAAAATGGAATATAATTCTTGTACATACCCCTGCCATGATCGCTAATATACCCATGAAGAAAAATCCATTTTGAAATGACTCAGACTTTTTAGTATTTTCCTTTTCGCTGAAATTCAATCTTTCATTCCAAACATGCAAAATTGGAGAATCAGAGTTTAGTTCCCATGCCTGTTTGAATGACTTGGCAAAAGCTTTCGGGTCTTTTCTATACATTCGCTCAAGTACATCGGGCCTATTAATATTTTCAATAACCAAATTATTACTCTCCATTGCTTTCCCTCCCTTAATTTTTGTCATAAAAATTTCCGCTGTAATCGTTAATACTCTTCATCACTTTTGTATTCTAAAATATCTCCAGGCTGACAATCCAGCGCCTTACATATGGCTTCTAATGTTGTTAACCGGATTGCCTTTGCTTTTCCGTTCTTCAATATAGAAAGGTTAGCCATCGTGATCCCAACCTTTTCCGAAAGTTCTGTTACGCTCATTTTTCTTTTTGCCAACATTACATCAATATTAATTATAATTGCCATTGTTATTCACCTCAGACCGTTAAATCATTTTCAGATTTAATATTGATTGCTTCTTGTAAAAGTTTTTGAAGAACAGCGGCAAAAACTGCAATTACCAATGAAGCAAAGGGAACAATTAATCCGACAAAGATAACTCCCGGCGCGTCATCCAATTCTGCAAACACATAAAACAGCGGCAAAACTAATACATGTAAAACACTGATTACTATGGCGCAATATTTTATTTTCTTTAAAGGTTTCACAGCTAAATTTGAGAACGCTTTATTACTGTCGATGTAGCGTAAAAGCAGGAAAGCCTGGTACAAAGCAAAGAAGTACGGAATTGCCGAAACATCTAAAACGATGTAAACAAAATATTTTACGAAAGCAAAATCCGGAAGCAATTTTGATGCTACATTCGCCAGCTCAGGTACTAAAAAGATACATAGCGCCAAAACAGGAATCCCTAAAAAAACAACAGCAACCTTTAAAAACAACGTAGTTACTTTTTCCATAAATCGCACCTCATTTATTTATTTTCAATATTGATCTTAATACATTATTTATCGTAATTCAATAAATATATATCAATATTCATGATTTATTTATTGCATACCAGTGATTTTATTCACTACAGATTCGATTCTCCATAATAAAAAGCTTGGAAAAACCTCATATTTCAAGGCTTTCCAAGCTTTCACTCATTGTTATTTGATTATTTTCACATTGCCCTTCTTATTTTAGGAAGCTTAAAAAGTTAGAGAATGATGCGACAAGGTCTTGATAGTAACCAACCACTTTATCTTTTAATGCGATTTTTTCATTTTGGCTTTGTTCAGGCTCAGGATCAACACTAATTTCTTCCGGCTCAGTTTGTACAGATTCTTGCACCGGTTCTGAAACAGCATGCTCTTCAGTATTTACATCTACTGCAGATTCCAGGCTTTCATCAGTTTCAGCTGGTAAAGCTGTATTTTCAACCGGGATATCTTGAGCTGTACCTTCCTCTACAGTTGCTTGTACTGTTTCAATATTATCAGAAGAAATATCAGTTGCTTCATCAATCACCGGAACATTTTCAGTTTGTTCATTAGAAGGAAGCTCTCCAGTTTCTCCATCTGCCGGTGTTTCCAGATTTTCATCAGTTTCAGCTGGCAGCGCTGTATTTTCAACCGGGATATCTTGAACTGTATCTTCTGCAGTTACTGGTACTGTTTCAACATTTTCTAAAGAAACATCAGTTGCTTCATCAATCACTGGAACATGTTCAGTTTGTTCATTAGTTTGATCATAATCGAAATTACTTAAATATTGTTCAATATGTGTTTGGTAGTAGGTAATTAAGCTTTGGTAACTATTATCAATAAATTGATAAGATTCTTCTACCCATGTAGTAAAGTCATCTTCTGTTGCTTCTTCCGTTTGATCATCTTCAGTAACAGGTGCTGCCGGTTCTTCCGTTACATCTTCTGTCGGTTCTTCTGCTGCAGGTGTTTCTGAGTCTTCCGGTTCACCTGCTTCCGTCTGATCATCTTCAGTTACAGGTACTGCCGGTTCTTCCGTTACATCTTCAGCTGGTTCTTCAGCTACAGGTGTTTCTGTTTCTTCCGGTTCACCTGCTTCCGTCTGATCATCTTCAGTCACAGGTTCTGCCGGTTTTTCCGTTACATCTTCAGCTGGTTCTTCAGCTGCAGGTATCTCTAACTCTTCCGTTTCACCTTCTTCCGCCTGATCATCTTCAGTCACAGGTACTACCGGTTCTTCCGTTAAATCTTCACCTGGTTCTTCTGCTGCAGGTGTTTCTGAGTCTTCCGGTTCACCTTCTTTTGCCTGATCATCTTCAGTTACAGGTACTGCCGGTTCTTCTGTTACATCTTCAGCTAGATCGTCTCCAGCTGCCGGTGTTTCAACTGTTACATCCTCTTCAGTTACAGGTGTCTCCGGCTCTTCTGCAACACCATCATCTGTTGCATCATCTATCTGTTTATCTTCTAATTCATCCGTAGTTTCGTTTTTTTGCTGGGCAACTTGGCTGACTAGTTTCCCTTTTTCAGGAGAACCTGGCAGGCTCTTTGCAAATTCAGACACTTTCTGCCCATGATTTTTTGCGTGTTCAATCAATTCCGTATTAACATCTTTTGTATCCAATTCCGCTGCAGAAATCGGTGCACCCGCTGCTAAAAATGATGCAGCTATAAATGATGTTGACATCACTAGCGGCGCTACTTTCTTAGAAAAATTTTTATTCGCTGTTTTAGAGTCCATTTGTTTTTTATTCATTACTTGATCGCTCCTAATTCGTATTTTGTACTGATAGGATGGATTTTTCATTGACCCCGGTCTTAGTCGTTTCATCACTGATTAACCGAGTAAAATGATTCCTCAATTTATTTGGCAGCACCATCTTCTGCCTGCCTTTAATATACCAATTCAATATTACGGCCTTGTTTAAGTTTGATTAAAGAAAACGAGGCTTCGATTGGGAACTTTTTGTATTTTGCAATAAATGCAATATAAAATTTGGCTTGAATCACTCTAATCCTGAAAAATGATCGCGCTTACAAGTGGTGTATCCCAAAATTTAATAGATTTGAGCCATTGATTTTTACGGGTTATCCTTGTTTTACAAATATAACTCGTGAGTCAAAAAAGTCTTAATTATATAACATTTAATTTATAAATATACTTGCCAATCAATTAACACTAAATAAATGAAGGATTATAAATAAACTTATCGAAATTATATTGTGAAATAGAAAGGAGAATGGCATTGAATAAACTAGCAGTAAAGCAAATACCTCACACGTTTCAATTACATGGAGATGTTCGCCATGATGAATATTATTGGCTAAAAGATAAATCGAATCCGGAAGTCATTGCATACTTGGAAAAAGAAAACAGCTATTATGAAGAAGTCATGAAGCCGCTCAAAAATTTAACAACTGAACTATACGAAGCAATGGTGGCACGTATCCCTGCTTCAGAAACTCAGATCCCTATTCAGAGAGGGCCATATTTTTATTACTCTCGTTTAGAAAAAGAAAAACAATACCCTATTTATGCAAGAAAACGTGCAGCAAACCGATTGCAATTAGAATCTGCTGCTGAAGAAATCACTTTAGATGAAAATGTACTTGCGAATGGCGATGACTATTTAAGCGTTACCGTACAGCGGTATTCAGAGGATCACCATCATCTTGCGTACTTGGAAAATCGGGATGGTACAGACAGCTATACGCTATTTGTGAAGGATTTGCAAAGTGGTGAGTTGCTGAAAGATACCATTCCAAACGTTTATATATACAGCAGTGTTGAGTGGAGTAACTGCGGACAATTTATCTTTTATGTAAAACTAAATGAATTGCAGCGGCCATACCAGGTTTGGCGTCATGAAATGGGTACTGACTACACATCAGACGAACTTTTATATGAAGAAACAGACGTAACGTTCAATTTATATATTAATAAATCAAGAAGTGCACGCTTTATTTTCATCGTTTCTCAATCTACGACGACATCAGAGGTGCAAATTATCGATGCGGATGAGCCAGCAGCAGCTCCAAAGTTATTTGAAGCGCGTCGTGAAGGAATCGAATACGATGTAGAGCATTGGGAAAATGACCTTTTACTATTAACGAATGAAAATGCATTGAACTTCACATTGCTTCGCTGTTCGCTCGAAAACTTTAATGAGCGTACGGCCATTATTTCATACGATGAAAATCGGTTTATCGAAAATATTTATCCTTTTAAACGCCATATCTATGTAACAGGACGAGAAAATGGCCTGGAACAAGTCTGGCGAATCGAAGGAGATACACTTGTTCAGCTCAAATGGGATGAAGCTATTTATTCGGTTTCACTCGTTTCAGGTCAAGACTATGAAGCTTCGGAAGTTTTAGTGCAATATGAATCCTTTTTAACGCCGAAAACGATAATTCGTATTGATATTGAATCTGGTGAAAAGGAAATATTGCAGGAGGCAGCTGTTACCGGAGAATACGACCGAGGGCAATACGTACAGCGGCAAGTTTGGGCAACAGCAGCTGACGGTGTCAAAGTTCCTGTATTGCTCCACTACCAAAAGAATGCGCTCGACAATGGGCCGGCACCACTTATCTTGAATGCGTATGGCTCCTATGGTTATAGCAGCGACCCATTCTTTAGCGCGTATCGATTGCCCATCCTTGATAAAGGAGTAATCATGGCAGTTGCACAAGTGCGAGGAGGTTCAGAGCTGGGACGTACTTGGTATTTCGACGGGAAAATGCAGAAAAAACGCAATAGCTTTACCGACTTTATTGATGCGGCGAACTATCTGATCGATCAAGGCATTACAACTACTGAACTTATCGCAGCCCGTGGCGGTAGTGCTGGTGGTTTGCTGGTAGGGGCTGTAGCTAATATGGCAGGAGATCGTTTTAAAGTGATTGTTCCGGAAGTGCCGTTTGTAGATATTGTCACGACGATGCTGGATGATACAATTCCATTAACGACTTTAGAATGGGATGAATGGGGTAACCCGCAAAAAGATGCCGATTATTTCTATATGAAATCGTATAGCCCTTATGACAATGTAGAGGCCAAGCCGTACCCCCATATGTATATAACGACAGGGTTGAATGACCCGCGCGTCGGTTATTGGGAGCCGGCGAAATGGGTAGCTCGACTGCGCGAACTAAAAACAGATGACAATACGCTTGTATTAAAAACAAATATGGGTGCAGGCCACTTCGGTGCATCCGGCCGATTCAACCAGCTGCGTGAACTCGCTGAAGGTTACTCGTTTATATTAAGTAAATTCGGTTATTAATTTTACTGCAACTATAAGACAAAACGCCTCTTACCAAATAAAGAGGCGTTTTGTTAACTTTAGTTCATAGTAGTTCCACATGTTCCGAATATGAATCTTTCAATTTCTTCTCTTTGTACATTGCCCGATCCGACTCTTTAATCATGTCGTCTAAATTTGCATATGCAACTTCCGTTGTGTAATACCATCCAATACTTGCCGAAACATTAATAATATGCTGATCCAGAATCATCGGTTTCTCCAGCACAGATTTTATCCGTTCCTTAATCTTTTCCAAGATAGAATCATTAACATTAGCCGTTAAAATGACGAATTCATCTCCCCCTAACCGGCAAAGTAAATCCGTCTCCCTCAATACGCCATCTATCCGTAATACAATTATCCGTAATAATTGATCGCCAATTTCATGTCCGTAAGTATCATTTATTTTTTTGAAGCCGTTCATATCAAGGAACAATAAAGCTATTGAGTCGACATTCTCATGCTTCATTACATCAAACTTTTCCCTGAGCAATACACGGTTTGCGGCTCCTGTTAAAGAATCGTGGTAAGCCAGGTCCTGTAACTTGTCGTTGGCCTCCCTTACTTTAAGGATGAAAACAATGAGAAAAATGGTGATAAATATACCAAACAGTATTAAATAAATAAAATCTTCCTTGATGACATTCGGAAAAATTTCATCATGAAGATAAAAAAATGAATAGAATGTAAGAAACAGCGAAGCGGCCCCTGCCACCAAAACGGCCTTTATATGCTGATAAATGGCACTTAGCGGTAGGGCGAGCCACATAAAGAAATAATTTACTAAATACGGAGAATTATTAAGTAGATAATAAAAATAAAAATACATACTGCCGATCATTACATACATTGTAAATTTGGCATTCACTTTCCTATGAATCAGTAAAATCATGATGAGCCCAAATAGTCCAAAAAAGATTGCTGCAGGAAAAATACTCGCTATTCCTTCAATGAATATATTAATTATTATGTGTGTAAAGTAAAAAATACTTATCAATAGAAGTAATAATGAATTTCTATGATGCATTTCAATCATAATTCACCTTCCTCAAAAATCCGTATTGGGCATAATTATCTAAATTGTAATCATTTCCTTTATTATAGCTTATAGAAGATTTCAATGCAGTTGAATAATAATTAACTGAAAAAAGATCTTTCGACAGTTCCTTGAAACTGATGAAAGACCTTCTCTAAAAGCTATATTCGAATTTTAAATACTTTATTCGTAATCGGGGCAAGGAATTTAACCCCTTTTTTCGTCATCATATCACCTAAAATATGAGATAAATAAGCCATAGTCGAGATAATCGCTAAATTGTCAGCACCTGTACTTACTTCCAGCAGATGGGACATATATGCCCAAAAGATTACTGACCAAATTGTATGGGTAAACCCTCGATGCGGGAACCAGCCGGCTGCCCCAATGTATACAGCAAACAAAACGAGCCACCAAAGTTCATCGGTAACCGCATAATAAAGAAGGAATAAACTTAGAATAGTCATTAAAATATTTTTAAGCGTTTCCTGACTTCTCATGGACATTGCAATAATAATTGCGCCTAATGCTAAAAACAGCAGTTTATTTTGTTGGGTAAACCAGTCACCATCCAAAAAAGGCAAAAGATTTACGTAGGCTGCCAAGGAAAGAATCATGATGATTCCGCCGACAAATTGACCGCCTTTTTTTATTTGCCTCGCCGTTTTCGTTACATGTTTATTCAACAGATTGTTTCCGTCCAGATCCGGAGCAAGCGAAGCCACCGCGGATACTGCTAAAACGACCGGGATCATCTCCGGTGCCTGACTGACAGATGCCACGGTCCCGATTCCTAAACCAATTGTTAAATGTGTTCGACCTTTCATGTTGTCACCTCTTTGTTGTAAAGTCTTGAAGCGGAATTTACCGCGCATTTCCTATGTATTCAAAGTGTTCATTGTATATAACGAAATTCCATTTATCAAGTTTTTTTATTAAAGTAGCCTGCTTCACTTTATGTGCAGCCCTTTTGTTTTATACTTACCGATCGTTCCTCTATCACATCAGCCTTTGAGCTCGGTTGTATATAAAAATACTGCAAAGCATGATTAATGAAATAATCGCAAACATATAATCTATATAAACCGTCAACAGCCAGCCCCCGATAATCGGTCCGATAAATCCTCCGATATTTTTAAACTGCGACGCACCAAGATATGTCCCCTTCTGATCCTCAGGTGCAATCTCCTCAATAACTGCATTCATCATCGGAAAGCTGAAAATCTCACCGACCGAAAACACAATCATACCCGCAATGAACATCCAGGAACTGTCGGAAACACCAAACAGAAATAATCCGACTGCAAAAATGACGACGCCGATTTTCAGCGAACTGTAAATTGAAATTTTTTCACTTAAAACAGTTAATGGCAGCTGAAAAGCCAGTACTGTAATGGAATTCGCGACAATCACATAGGAAAAGAGCTTCACCCCATCCTCCACATTCATATTAATGAATTGCGGAAGTGTCGAATTGAACTGGGAATATCCGACCGTAACCAAAATACCTCCCGCAATAAACAGCAACAGCTTCTGATCTTGGAAAACCGCTTGTAATAATGTTTTGATTTGCTGGTTTGAACTAAGTCTTTTTTGCTTCATTTCATAACGGTTTAACACAACGATTAAAAATAAACCATACAACGCATACATAATACCGGTAATCATAAACGGTGTTGCCGGACTTGATAAGCTTGCGACCCATACACCGAGTAATGGTCCCATAACAGCCGCAATATTAATGGCCGTGTAACGCACGGAAAATAAACGTCTTTTCTTTGCATCTTCCGTAAAATCAATCATCAGTGCTTGAGTACCCGGTTCAAAAAATGAGCGGCATAGCCCATTCACCGCATTCAATACGACAAAGTAAACAGCAGAAGGAGCTAACGCAAACCCGACAAATGTAAGACACCATATAAAAACCGTAATAATGATAACCGTTTTTCGTCCAAAACGATCGGTTAAATAACCGCCGATTAATCCGCCGAATGTTGAAAACAGAGGGGCAATCCCAATTGTAATTCCGATTAGTAAAGGCGAGGCCTGAAGTTCATTATGTAAATATAAAGCTAAAAACGGGATTGCCATAAAACTCGCAGTCCGTACAAAAATCGTACCACTTAATATGATCCATACAAGTGGATGAAAATAGTTGAAAATCCTTGCCATAGCCCGCCTCCTGAAAAATTTAGAGATAACTTCCATTATACAGAGTTTGCGTAAAGAATATTTCTTTAATATGAAATTTCTGTATGGTTTTACTTATCAATTTCAAGATAATGGTATAATGACTGAAAATAGTAGGTTGGGAGGTTTTATGTTAGTGAAACTGACAAAAGAAGAAAAGTCCTGGATTTTATACGACTGCGGAAATTCGGCTTATTCCATTGCGATCACTACCGCCCTTTTCCCCATTGTCTTCGGGATGTTCCAAGGTGTGAACAACATGGATTTAGGCTATTTCAATTCACTTGCCAGTATAATTGTCGCTGTTCTAAGTCCTATTTTAGGAGCCTTTGCTGACTATAAGGACAAGAAAAAACGTTTCTTCATCTTTTTTGCGTTAGTCGGAATTATTTCAACTCTTTCCTTTACATTTATTTCACCGGATAGCGGACAATGGCAGCTTTTGATCGTCATGTACATTCTTTCATGTATCGGTTTTGCCGGCACCAATATTTTCTATGATTCTTTCCTGGTCGATGTAACGACAGATGAGAAGATGGATAAAGTATCATCAGCCGGCTTTGCTTTCGGCTACATTTCAAGTGTCATTCCATTTGGGATTAGTTTAGTCGTCATCTTAATTATGGGGATGGATGCAGCGATCGGTTATCAAATCGGATTTTGCATTACCGCGCTATGGTGGGGATTACTGACGATTCCGATGATTAAAGATGTCAAACAGCGCCACTATATAGAACCCGAACCGAATCCGATCGGCAATAGTTTCAAACGCTTAGGTCAAACCTTCTTAAATATTAAAGACTATAAAATAGTATTCATGTTTTTAATCGCCTATTTCTGCTATATCGATGGTGTCGATACAATTATAAAAATGGTTGTTCCGTACGCGACAAGCGTTTTAGGCTCCGACGGGCTGAATACGTTTATGCTATTGGCCATTCTGCTTGTTATTCAGATTGTAGCGTTTCCTTTTGCACTGCTCTATGGATCGCTTGCAAAAAAATATTCGACACGGGCATTAATTATTGTCGGGATTACGACGTATATGATTGCCTGTATCGCAGCATTTTTCATTTCGGAACTGTGGCATATCTTTATTTTAGGGATTATGATTGGATCTGCACAAGGCGGGATTCAGGCGCTCAGCCGTTCCTATTACGGGAAAATTATTCCGAAAGAACGCTCCAATGAATTTTTCGGTTTCTATAATATTTTCGGGAAGTTTGCTGCGATTATCGGTCCTTTTTTAATGGCACTGACAACAACGATGACCGGTGATGCCAGATACAGTATTTTATCAATTATCCCTCTATTCATCATCGGGCTTATTGTCTTTTTAATGCTCCCGAAAGATGCGCACGAACAAACTAAGTTAGCAGGGTGATCTAATGCAGAAAATAAGTAATCATGTAATTGTCATTTCATATGATGCCTTTTCCAAAGATAATTGGGAAAGTGCTGCATCAAAACCGAATTTAGCAAAACTGATCGAACGAGGGGCATCCACAAATTTACTGAAAAGTGTTTACCCTACCCTCACCTATGTCATCCACAGTTCTTATGTGACGGGTGTTTATCCGGACCGGCACGGGGTTTTCCATAATAATCCGTTCCAGCCGTTCGTGCCTGAAAACGATCAAAACTGGCACTGGTTCCGCAGTGATATCCAAGTTCCAACCGTTTATGAAGCAGCACGAAAAAAAGGACTCACAACAGCCGGTCTTTTGTGGCCGGTATCGGGAAAAGCGGATATTAAATATAATATCCCTGAAATAAAAGCGGTCAAAAATGAAAACCAGGCATTAAAAATACTGAAAAGCGGCAGTAAGTTGTTTACGATGCAAATGGAGCTGAAGTATGGAAAAGTTCGGCAAGGGATTCAGCAGCCTTATTTGGATGACTTCACAACGTTATGTGCAGCAGATACGATTAAAAAGAAAAAGCCGAACCTGCTTTTAATGCACTTAATTGACCTCGATGATTCGAAGCATTTACATGGAACAAAAGGACCTCATATTGAAGAAGTTATTGAACGGATGGACCGGCGGATCGGAGAACTCGTCCAGGCGACAAAAGATGCGGGGATTTATGAAGAAACATCTTTTATAATCGTCGGGGATCATAGTCAGCTCGATGTTCAGTACAAAGTGTATTTGAACCGGATTTTATACGATGAAGGCCTCATTTATGAAGAAAATGGCAAATGGCATTGGCGCGCATATGTTCAAGGTGCAGGTGGTTCCGCTTATTTACATGTACAGCCAGATGATACGGAAGCAGAACAAATTGCCCTTAAAATTTTGCGGGATGCTGCAAGGAAAGAATCTTACGGAATCGAAGCCATTTTAAGTACGGAGGAATTGAAGAAATTTCATGTAGCCAGTACATTCCGCTATATGATTGAAGCAAAAGAAGGCTATGCTTTTGAAGATGACCATTTACAGGAAGCTGTTGTGGACTTACATACACTCGGCAAAAAGTATGCGACACACGGCTTTTCCCCAAACAAGCCCGATTATACGAGCAACCTGATTATTTCGGGCAACGGTGTTATCGCCGGTTCAGACATTGGCGAAGCCTGTGTCATTGATATCGGTCCGACCATTGCGCATATTCTGGATTTGGACTTTGGAAATACCGATGGCAAAGCATTGACTGAAATTTTTAAGCGATAATAGAGCCAGGAAATCTTCTTCAAAAAAATTGTATTGAAAATCCCTTTTGAATGATCAGGCTCAAAAGGGATTTTTTTTTGCAGAATTTTTTAATGATAACCCCACCTAAAAACCTATGGAATTATCAATAGGTGTATCTTGGCCATTTATTTTTACATTAATTGTGTCAAATTGTGCGTCACCACGTGTAATTTTATAAACGTATTGTATTAACTCGCTATTTCCTCCGTTTTCGGTATCCAATTTTATATCTAATATGTCTTCTCTCTCTTCCAGTTCAGCTGTTACTGTTCCTGCAGATTGAAAAATAATGTACTTCACATCAGTTTTACTGTCATTAACTATCTGCAATGTATAATCGGTATCAATAGAATCAATACTCTCCTGTACTTTTGGAGGAATCTTATGCACTTCAGTAATACTCAATTCTGATGAGCTACAAGCTGCTAATACTATTGCTAAAACAAACATTAATGAGAATAGTTTTCTCAAGCTAACTCCCCTTCCTTGATTCACCAATAACGAACAACGAAAACTAGCCATTTTGTCTTTTGTTCACTTCAATCGCAATGAACTCCGGCAAATAGCTTGGCGTACATCCTTTTGCTACTTTGTCATCTTTGTAAAGACCTATATTTTTACCGAGTTCAATACAACGTGCACGATACTTTTCATCATATACACCGATCCAGCCCGCAGTGAGATTCATAGCCCATTGGACTTCCGGTTCTTCTTTTTTAATTTTTGCTTCTATTTTTGAAAGTAAGTCTGCTGTGTTATCTGGCGGTGTTTGTCCAGTCCATCTCAGTCTCGTCTGATAATACCAGAAAGTCCGCCTTTGCAGAACAGAACTGCTATTTTCCCATGACTCCATCAAGTCAATTGTTTTCTTGCCTTTCATAAGCTGATTTGCCATTAACCAATCCATTAAATTATTTCGCTCATCAAAAGGGTGTGTCTGCATATCCTGATCAAGTATAGTTAGCACCTCTTGTGATAGAAGTATTTTGTCCATAATTAAAATTGCCAATAATCTAGGTAAATACGCTCCAGTTGACCACAGTTCCATTGCTAATTCATGATCCTTTTTTATATCCTTGGCGATTTTGCGTAAGTCGCCTAGCTTAGTTTTACTATTGATCTGAAGTAGAATGCTATCTGCTTTTGAATAGCGATTATTTTCATTCATTTTATACAGCTCCTATACTAAAGAATGGTTTCTTATTAAAAAGAACCAAGCATATTGGTTATATTCAATAGGTTTGGTTCAAAAAATTTCGTCTATGATTTCTTTTTCGGAAATAGTGTATACGATAATGTAATGACAAAATCAATGGCAAGAATAATTAGCCATACCTGACTGAATTTATTGATCCCTTCATTGTCAAATGGGAAATTTCCGCTCTCGTCATCAAACCACATTCCGAAAAAATCACTCAGTGGTATTTGCTGTAAACTGTCTGAAAAGCCAACTCCAATAGCAAATCCTATATGAACAATGATAAAAACGACGAAATGTAACGCAAATTGCTTCCATTCTTGTATTGCATAGGCCTTCCCATACAGTTTAACAGGTTGGAGTGATTTATCGATCGGTTCCCCACGTTTATTAGCCACCCACCTTTTAATAAAGGCATCGAGCTTTTTAAAGTCGGATTTCCCGAATGTCATCGCGTACACAATAACGATGACGATGATAATTTGATAAATCGAAAATTCACCTGTTCGCTGATAATCGAAATAAGCCAAAAGTGCAATCCATAAATCATTCAGGATAAAAATAATAAAGACGAGTAAGCTCAGCTTGTTCAGTTGAAACCAGTAGCGCAACAGCAAAAAAGCAATCGCACATACCCAGAAAACAACTTCGGCAGTAATAAGGAAAAACCACTTATAATCCAAAATAAAGTCCATTGCTTCCTCCTTTAAAATTGGTTACTTAAACACTATCCTTTATTATAATACTTAATAATGTAAGAGATTAACATTTATTCCGCAAATTCATTCACTTTAAATTCTGACTGATCACAGAAGAAATATTAAGGTATGATGAATGAGTACAATATATTTTTATATTTTGATAGAGGAGCTGAATGTATTGAAGAAAAATCCGATTTATGTGGAAACCGTAATAGACAGCTCGATTGAAGAAGTATGGCATTATACACAGCAGCCCGACCTTCATGAACAATGGGATTTACGTTTCACATCCATCACCTACAATGAAAAACAGCATGAGGACGCGCCTCAAACTTTTACATATACAACTAAAATAATGCCGGGCCTGTCAGTAGCGGGTTGGGGTGAAAGTAAAGGTACACATGAAAAGGCAAGTGGTATAAAAACCTCCTCACTCCATTTCGGGACACCGCAACTCATTTCCCCGATCAAGGAAGGACGCGGCTACTGGCAATATATCCCGAATGGGGACCGTGTAACCTTTCTGACCCAGTATGACTATGACGTCCGGTTCGGTCGATTCGGGCAATTATTTGATTTGCTGTTCCGCCCTGTTATCGGCTGGGCAACTGCATTAAGTTTCAATGTCCTGGCGAGATGGATTGAAACCGGCGAAAAACCGGCAACCCAATATCGAAGATTTTTCAGCTATTATTTACTGTGCTTCCTATTCAGTTTCATTTGGCTCTATCAAGGTCTCATTCCGAAAGTGCTGATGAAGCATCCGCTTGAAATTGATATGCTGATGGAACTGTCACCGCTAACGTTTGGTCAAGCATCAACGGCTATTATTTGGGTAGGTATTTTGGAAATGATGATCGGATTACTCTTTTTAGTCCCGAAATTGCAACCACTGCTGCTAAAAGCACAAATTTTATTATTCCCATTGCTTACATTAAGCGCAATTATAGCTGCGCCTTCAGTTGCAACCGCACCATTTAATGTTGTTACCTTCAACATTGGCTTATGGATTGCTTCAATAGTCGCATTACTGCTGGCAAAAGAATTACCGACAGCAAAATTCTGCAAACGAAAAAGAGGTGCTTAATATGATCTACGAAACATTGCTGGCAGAAAACTTTAACAGACTGCACCCAAAACTGCAGGAAAGGTATCGCCTCCCATTAGGACAGCCTTTTCATGCACAAGGAACAATGCAAGTTATTCATTCAGGACCATGTTTTTTACGACCGATGTATCATTTGTTTACGAAAACAAACTTCCTTTTTCCCGAGTACGGCGAGGAAATACCTTTTACAATAACGAATACCGCAAGAATGAACAATGAAAAGGAAGCCGAAGTCTATTGGGAGCGTACTTTCCATTTCCCACAGGCAACACGTAAGTTCAATGCAACGATGACTGTCGATCTGGAACGGCAAATCGTAAAGGATTATTTAGGGGATCCGGCATTGTTCTACTCGGATTTACAAATGGATGTTACAAAGGACGGTTTCTTAATGATCCGCTCTTCAGAACAGCGTGTCGTTATCGGTCGGAAAGAAGTTGGCTTGCCAAAGAAACTGACAGGCCGAGTTGTTGTAACGGAAGGGTATGACGATACGAAGGATATGTATACGATACATGTCTCCATCTATAATGACCTCATTGGAAGGATGATGATGTATGCTGGTCAATTTACGCCATGTGCTCAGTAGGCCATTAACAATCATTGGCATTGTCTGTATGATCTGGCTTCTGTTATTTAACGAACAGACATCTATGTATTATTATTTGACGCTGGCTCAACTTCTCTTTGTACCCGTCATGGTGGAACAGCTGGTTTCACTGAGAAACTGGCAAAGACTTATTATAGCAACCGGACAGCTTGCAGTTACTGTACTGTATTTCACGCAAAATGATTTCCTCATTCTGCTTTGTGTACTTACCTACTTACTAAGTACGCTTATCGTTGCCTCCCATGGGGTCAACCGGTTTTTGCGAAGAGGCTTTGTCAATACAGCTGAAATAATGATCGATATCGGTCTAGTTTATATTGTGATGGGTGCACTGTGGTTTTTGGCATTCCATCTTCAGTTCGATACAGGATTCAGTCCGATTATTACATGGCTGACCGCTATTCATTTTCATTATTCCGCCTTTCTGCTATGCATTACAGTCGGATTGATTGGACGTCTTCATATGACCCGCTATTACAAGTTTTGCTGCGCGGTTATCGCTGCAGGACCAATGTTAGTAGCTGTCGGAATCACCTTCTCAAGAATCGTTGAAATCATTTCGGTTAGCTTATATGTACTCGCCATTTTCAGCATTAGCTTTTTTGTTATGAAATGGCCATTGCCGCGTGTGCAGCGTCTGTTCATTCGCCTGGCATTTCTGACATTATGCTTTACAATAATTTGGTCGTTTTTATACGCATACAGCAATTTAACAGGAACGAATCTTGTAGACATTCCGGATATGCTGAACTTCCACGGGCTTTTAAATTGTTTAGGATTTGGAATCTCTGTAGTGATCGCTTGGAGCTTATTGCTGCCGTCGTCAAAGCACCTCGACTATACATTCCCGATAAGCGGAATCCGCGGGCGATTTTCACCAACAAACAAACCGTCACAAGGACTGGTAGATGATATGTCATCATATATCAATAAAGAAGCAATTCCTGAACTTGTTAGTGCGTTTTATGAACGTACTACACAATTTGAATTAAAAGCGTCTGTTCAATGGGCTACATGGTTTAAACCTTTTGCTTTTGTGTATCAGTTCATTAGCAGGAAATTGGGACAGCTGAATTTACCGTTTTCTTCAAAAACGATTGTGATGGACGGAGAAATCTGGCAAGTTGATCCGCAACAAGATGGCCGGGAAAAACCGCGCGTCTGGCAAAGATCAATCAATGGTGACCCGGTATTCAATGCCATCTACTCAAAGCATCATGATGCATCCAATACCTATATGAATATCGCTTTGCCTCTGCCCTTCTCTTCGATGCACGGTATACTGCAGCTTTCCGTAAAAGACCGCGCACTGTACTTAACAAGTGATGGACAAGGCGATGCCGGTACATATTTGGCGATCGGATTCTATGTATTCAAACTTCCGTTACATGAGTATTTTGTGATTATGGAACAAAAAGGAACCCTTACCGCAACCCATCAGATGACACTATTTGGTATAACGTTTTTACATATTGATTATCAAATACGGAAAAAATAAAAACACCCGGCTCTTCCAAGTATATAAAGGAGCCGGGTTAAATTTATTCAACCATTTTTACGTTAACATAAACCAACTCAAGCAAAATGATTCCTATTGCTACAAACATAATCGTTTCTGCTTGTTGTATGCCTGCAAATCCGCTTATAGCGATTCCTATACCTAGTAAAGCAAATGTGCCACCGACAAGGAGAGCCAATTTATTTTTATCTTTTACTCGCTTTTCATTATAACCTGCTAATAGCCAAGTAAATTTTTTAACACCGACTAAATAACCCAGCACTACAAATACCAAGCCGACTATAACCAAATTCATCTCCATTTCCCATCCCCCTAATAGTTTTTTATAACAGCCGGAATAATATAGAATGGAATGCAAAGTGTAACTACCAAATACACCAAAATCCATTCAATATTTATCGCCCACTCCAAATCCCCTTTGCTGCCAATAACCAAGATTATTATAAGCAGGGTATTTAAAACGAACATGCTTCGTAATGACCATTTGGAAATATTTGCGTTTACGCGATCATCAAATTCGAATTCTTCGCCCGTTAATTTACTTCTTTTATATTTCGCAAATATCATTAAACAACCGATTACTACTAGCAAAATCCACTTCAATAACGAACTTTCAATAAATAAAATTACAATAATACTGCAAAGAACCGGGATATAGGTGAATATCTTTTTCATAATTCTTCCTCCATCCAAAACAATTTTTCAATTGAAGTATCCAGTGCATTTGCAATCAACAAGCATACTTTAATTGTAGGATTATACTTTTGCGCTTCGATTAAATTCATCGTTTGCCTTGTGACACCAACTTGCTTTGCTAAATCACTTTGTGTTAAATTGCCCAATTCCGTTCTTCGTAATTTCACACTGTTATTTATTTGAACATCTTTCATATGAAAAGGCCTCCTTCCTGAAAATTTGGATGTCACGATGCTGAATTTGCTGGCAAAATTCAATTAGGATAAAAATACCTTATAATAATGGTGTAACATATATATTAACTTAGTCAATTATATGTGACATATCATACGATTTAAAACTGCAATAGCCAAAAAAGCCACCATTTTCAAAAAGAGAAAATGGTAGCTACTTTATAATGCCTTATTTATTCATCAAATTATCTTGCTTCTTGTTTCTTAATAATAAATGGCGCTGCCACTAAAGCAAGAATGAGGATTATGCCCAGATAACCGATTAGAGGATAAAAATAACTAACCAGACCAGTAAAGCCTACAAAACTAGCCAAATAACCTACAATCATTGTAATTGTAAAGAATGTTTTAAATTTCTGTGTTCCTGATTCCGCAAAACGTGCTGAGAAAGAAAAGAACATTCCGACCGCTGTATTATAAATCATACCGAAAATAACTAATGACATGATAATACCCAATGTTGGTGATAAATTACTCACAATTCCCAGCATTGGCATATCCAACGTACCAACCTCTTCGATTTTCGAGAAAATAGCTAAATGCATCAATAGAATGAGAACCCCTAAAATAAGACCTCCAACCAAACCGCCGATCGCTGCTGTTTTTGGACTTTTTTCAGCTCCGCCCATCACAATGGACATCGAAGCTCCAACTGCGATATTAAATGACACGTAATTAATACTGGAAATGAACCAGTTTGGTAGAGTAGTCGGTGTTGCTTGCGCTATATCGTTTAACGATGCAAAAGTTCCGCTCATCGTTAGAAAACTGTAAATCGAAATAAATATAACAAAAATAATGAGAACCGGTGTAATACTTCCTATAATTGCAACAACCCGATTTACTTTCAAAAACCCTGTTAGTAATACGAGTATTGTCATAAGAGTCGTACCTACAAAAACCGGTAACCCAAACTGTTGATTTAAATTCGAACCGGCTCCAGCTAACATCACGACACCTACGCCAAACAACGTAAAAATAAGTATAAAATCGATGACCGTTCCAAGATATCGCCCGCTAATTCTGTAAATCACGTCTTTATGGGAGGTCGTTTTTGTATAACTGCCAAGCCATACTAACAGCATACCAATACCCGAAAACAGTACCGTTGATAAAATAGCTCCGAATATCCCGAGTATTCCAAAGCTTGTAAAGTATTGCAGTATTTCTTGTCCTGAAGCGAATCCTGCGCCTACGATCACGCCAATAAAAGCGCTTGCAATTTTCAATATATTTTTCACACGTCTAACTCCCCTTTTAATCCATCGATCAATATGTATTTTATTAAAATAATTACTTAGGCTATATTCCCCATTTTGAATTTTTCGATTATTATAGCCTTTTTGATTTTTCCCTGGAGTTCCCCCTTCGCTATAAATCAACTACAATTTTTATATTATAACATACTGTTATTACAATTTTTTATTATTCCAAATATTCATTTTTTAGAAAGCAGGTAGGAAAATAGGGATATACATTGAAACTTAGCTACAAAAAAAGCATTTTTCCCCTAATGAGAAAAATGCTTTTCTGTGTTGTTATGCGGTCACGATTGTGTGAGGTTGATTTTCTAATAAAGTGCTCCGTTATTCTAATATCCCGAAAAATATTCCAATAAAAATGAGATGTTCTAATAAAAAGACTACTTTTTCTAATAAGCGCTTCTACTATTCAAATAAAGCACGCGAATGTTCGAATATCCTGTTCAATTCTTCTAATAAAAGCTTGGACTTTTCTAATAAAATCACTTCTCAACAATGTACAACATTAAAGAATCAACCCGTTGCATCTGTTCGGTCAAAGTGGCGGCCTTTTTTCAATGCTTCCACAAAATCCGAAATACCTGCTACGACACCCGGCGCATGAGCATAGTCTTTATCCAAAATTTCAGCTGAAGCATACCCTAATGCTTTATAGTGGTTGAAAATCTCATCGGCAAATCGTTGTACTTTTCGTTTAGGAACGACACTATCGAAAGTTGCGGCAACAATTAGACCATCATAAAGTACAGGATCGGCCGTTGCCAGCGTATGATCAATTTCACGCTCACCGATTCTTCCTTGCTTATCGCTGATCAGCTCAACTGTAACACCTTCGTTTTCCAAAGGCATGACCAGTTCTTCCAAATTGCTGTTTGTATCGACAATGATACCGACTTTTTTCGATTTCAAGAATGGTACCTGATTTTTTAAGATACTCACAGCATCTGATGGCTGTTGATCTTCAACTTGCTGGATTGATTCATCTGGTGGTGTAACACCGATATTTTGTGCAATTTGCTCAACCATTGCACGGTCGACGCGAGCAAACATATCGACTGCAGCTTTACGGATTTCAATTGTTTCTACTTTACCCAGCTCAAAACTGAAAGCATTAATAATATGCTGCTTTTCCACATCTGTCTGGCTTAACCAGAATTGACGCGCCTGGCTATAATGATCTTCAAACGATAAGCTTCGGGCACGCACTTTGCGCCCTTCGATTTTTTCCTGGTAATGAGCATAGCCGCCTTCTTTTTGCGTCACAACATGCGGTGTATTGTTTTGCAGACTGTTTTTTCCGTATGCAACGCGTCCCTTATTGATCGTCATACGTCCATACCCGTCACGCTGATTATTATGGAATGGGCAGACTGGACGATTGATCGGCAACTCATGGAAGTTTGGTCCGCCTAATCGAATCAGTTGTGTGTCTGTGTAGGAGAATAAGCGTCCTTGTAATAAAGGATCGTTCGAAAAATCGATTCCCGGTACGACATGTCCCACATGGAATGCAATCTGTTCCGTTTCTGCAAAAAAGTTATCCGTATTTCGATTCAATGTCATTTTTCCGAGTTTGCGAAGCGGAATCAGTTCTTCCGGCCAAATTTTTGTCGGGTCCAAAATATCGAAATCAAATTTGAACTCATCATCTTGTGGAATAAGCTGCACAGCAAGTTCATATTCCGGATAATTTCCGGCTTCAATATTATCGAAAAGGTCGCGGCGATTAAAGTCCGGATCTTTCCCTGCGATTTTTTGAGCTTCATCCCATACTAAAGAATGAGCACCAAATACAGGTTTCCAATGGAATTTAACGAAGTGGGCTTCCCCTTTGGCGTTGACAAAACGGAAAGTATTTACACCAAACCCTTCCATCGTACGGAAACTTCTTGGAATCGATCGGTCAGACATTTTCCACATTGTCATATGTGCGGTTTCTTCATTGCTTACGACAAAATCCCAAAATGTATCATGGGCACTTTGCGCTTGAGGAATTTCATTATGTGGCTCCGGTTTAACTGCATGGATTAAATCCGGGAATTTAATTGCATCTTGAATGAAGAAAATCGGGATATTGTTTCCAACTAAATCGTAGTTCCCTTCTTCTGTATAAAATTTTGTTGCAAATCCACGTACATCACGCACTGTTTCTGCTGAGCCTCGTGATCCTGCTACTGTTGAAAATCGAACAAAGACAGGTGTTTGGCGGCCTTTCTCTCCTAAAAAATGAGCCATCGTTATATCTGATGCATCGCCATAACTTTCAAATATCCCATGAGCCCCTGAACCTCGTGCATGTACAACTCGTTCCGGAATACGTTCATGGTCGAAATGGGTCATTTTTTCACGGAAATGAAAATCCTCCATTATTGTTGGACCACGTTCACCTATCGTTAATGAATGCTCGTCATTCGTCAACTTTAATCCATGGTTCGTTGTCAGCGGCTGACCTTCATCTTTCGTAGTAAACTGCTGCAATTGTTCGACTTTTTTATTGTTGTTCTTCAATTTACATCCTCCTCATTCCAAAAATAGCAAGTTTCACAAGATTAGTTATACTCAACCATCTCTGTTACTTTTCTACCCTATTTTCCGAAAAGTAGTCCTGAGAAATATAATCGTAATATTTAAATCTTTAAGGCTAGTACCTTATCACTGTAATAATTACAAAATCGGCATGTCTTCCTTTAAATAGAACATACTACTTTGAAAAGGATGGAATAATTCATTCTTTATGAAAGAACATAAAAGAAGCGAGGGAAACTATGTACTACTACAAAGAAGAACTGATCAATATTATTAAACCGGACAAACCAGATCCGGCGGCTGCCCGCGTTTTACAGGAAATTTTAGGCGGACATTACGGGGAAATGCGGACAATGATGCAATTTTTCTTCCAAAGCTCCAATTTCCGAGGTAAAGATACTCAATTCAGGGATTTGCTGCGCGGTATCTTCTTGGAAGAGATTGCCCACGTCGAGCTTGTTCAAAATACGATCAATCAACTATTGAATGATTCCGGAGAGTCATCTGCTCCCGGTAATAATGGGATGGATCAATCTCCATTGGATGAAGCGGTCCTCCATGCAAATCCCCACCATTTTATTATGGGCGCACAAGCATCATTGCCGGTAGACGCAGCAGGAAATCCATGGAACGGCTCATGGGTTTACTCACATGGCAACCTCATCGCCGACTTACTGAATAATCTTGTATTGGAATCTACAGGTGTACTGCAAAAAACTCGGATTTATGAAATGAGCTCAAACCAGACATTCCGTGAAACGCTCGCATTTTTAATCGTGCGTGATAATGCCCATCAAAACGCTTTTGCTAAAGCACTCGAAACATTAGGGGTAAATTGGGGCAAACTATTCCCTGTACCGAATTACGATATTAACAAATATCCCGAATGCCGAAAATTTGTCGATATGGGTTACCATAACTGTCAATTCAACTTCCGTCTGGACCCTACAAGAATCGGTGAAATTTTGCAGGGACAATCTCCAAGCCGAAATGGCGGACAATATCAAGTAACACCTCCACCAGTAGGATTCCCGGTACCGTTAATGCCGGACATGCCAAATGAGCATAGCCCCGGGTTATATGATTTGAATAATTAGTTCTGCTTAAGTACTTTAATCAGACCCGCTCTACCTATACACTTCAAAAATCATCCGTTTGCTCATGAACCGAGTAAACGGATGATTTTTTTACTTACCTATTTCTTATTCTTTGGCAATGCTATCTGATCAAAATCATCGACAAGTTTACGCAGCCCCTCGCTTAGCTCCGCCCCACTCATCGGTACTCCATGACCGGTAACCGCCACAGAAGGATTTAATGCTGCCAGTTTTTTTACCGAATCAAACGCGGCAGTCCAGTCCGGAGTCAAATACTTCGGTGGACCGTTCACTTCTTTTTCCTGAGTAAATACTTTATATAAAGATTCCTGTTTGACCGTAACAAAAGCATCTCCTGCAATAAGTGCTCTGTCGCGCTCTCTAAATAACGAAACATGTCCAGGTGTATGACCCGGAGTATGAATCCACTTAAATCCGTCCATGAAAGGTACAGTTCCATCTGATGGAAGCTCCTGGACAGATTCCCCCAAGTCAATCGCTTCATTCGGGAACATCGGAGACATTTTAGCGACTAATCCGCTATCAACAGGAGGGTCGGGCTCCGGATAATTTTCCAGGCCAGTTAAATACGGCAGTTCCAGCTTGTGAGCGAAAACCGGTACTTGCCAATGTTCAACAAGTTCAATGATCGCCCCGACATGATCAAAATGCCCATGTGTCAAAATAATTGCATTCGGTTTTGCATTTTTTCCGTATCTTTTTTCTGCCGCATCAATAATTTCTTGTGCGCTTTTCGGCATCCCGGCGTCTATTAAAACAAAGTCGTTATAATCAGGGCTGCCATAAAAAACAATATTGGCAATTTGAATCGTGTGAACATATAGGTCGGGCAATAACTCCTCACTTACACCACTTTGAACAGAAGTAGCAGGTATAAATTTATAGTCATCACCGTAATTCATTTTTTTATCCAAAACGGACACCCTTTCACAAAAAATTAACTGAATTTAATTCTCTACAGTTACTCCAATATACCCGTTTTAACGATTTCTACATCTACTTTTGGGGAAATATCCAAAGTTGAAAAGTGCTCATTCCAATCTTCTTTAAACCATTTCGGGTGAAATGCTCTTACATGTCGTCCGATTCCGATTGCATCACACTTTGCTTCCTGTAATTTTTTGATTACTTCCTTCATATCTTTTTCAATTTCATCTTCCAAAAATTTTTCAAGCTCTATTCTCTTGTTTGTTTCATCTAAATTATCGTCCGGAAATTCAGAAAGAATGAACTCCAGTTTTAAGGGGATTTCAATTTTATTTTCTGAAATATCAAACTTACGTTTTGATTCATTGATCCTTACTGTTACTGGACTTTCCTCATATAAATATGAGATACGAGTAGCAAATCCAAGGGAATCATTTAAGATATTTAATAAAACCGCTTCATCTATTGACAATTTTTTACCAGTGAAAGAGCGCCCGGAAAAGAGTACGAGTCCCTCTGCTTTGGGATGTTGCTCTTCTCCCATTATTAAATAAGGCAAAGCCAGGTCTTGGGCATTTTCAAAAAGGACAGAAGATGCTGTTTGCAACGTGTAAGGGATGACCATTGAATTCTCTTCCAAGCTTGTAATAAAGCGATCATAAAAATCCCCTGCCGTACTTTGCTTATCTTCACTTACTTCAAAAAATGGCTTCAAATCTCCTTGAACAATGGCTAGTTTAGAAGTGACAGGACTATTCGCATCACGAAAATAACCATCCAAAAATTTATAAATATCATGTTCTGCAGTCTTTTCAGAAATCAAAATCGTTGATAAAACGGATAAATCCAATGTTTGTTCGACTTTCAGTTCTGCATCCTGACGTACGTCACGTGGTGAAACACCCTCACCTGTAATAATAATGGTTTTCATTTCATTAGTTGTCGCTTCCGGATAAGCATAATAGGCAGTTAACTTTCCTATTTCCCCTTCAAAACCTGTTAGCGATACGACGGAGGAATTTTTATAAAGCCTCTCATCCCAACATCCTGCCAGTATTAGAGGAACAACAATTACTAAGATGGTTTTGCCGAATCGGATACGGTCCGCCCCCTTATCTTGTTGATAAGTATGATGAGAATTGGCAATAAAAAAGTAAATGCGATATTTCCATAAACTAAATTATGTTTAAAAAATTCCAGCACTGAAAAGCGTATGAGGAAATCTGCTGTCACGCCCGTAACTGCGAAAAAAATAAGCAGTTTTACTTTCGGATATTTAATTTTGTTTTCAAAATACACAACTCTTATAACAAGCACGTAATTGACGATTGCAACTAAAGACCATGAAAGCCAAATGTAAACAAAAAATAGATCGAGCCTTTTTATAAATGTCACTTCTGTCGAGTGTAATATATACAAAATTGGTTCAGGAATAAGTTTTATTTCATCCAAAGAAAAAAACATCAATGTAAACGTAATGGAAAGTAAGTAAAAACTTGTTAATATTGAAAAATATATAGCCAGTGCCTTTTTCGACACTTTTACACCTTTAGCTAAATATTTACGAAGAACAATATACATTTCTGCGCCGCCAAATGCATACGTACTGAAAACAAATCCCATATACCATGTATCGGAAAGATTGTAAAAAAATGGCAGCAAATTCGTCACTTGTAAACTGGGCAAAGTTAAAAACATAAAAAATAAAAACAGTAAGAACATTGGAATTAAAACGACGCCAATATTGATTGCTGTTTCAGGCCTGCTAATACTTGCGTATAGGCAAACGGATAAATATATTGCTATCAGCACAATTTCCGGTGTATTTGGAAAAACCCAAGTCGTTAGTACATACGTAATGTAGACGACAAACACAACAATATAGCTTGTCCAGTAAATGAGATACAATGCTTTTGTAAATCTGTTCAAGAAAAAATATTGATGCATACGTTCAAAAAACAATACCTGCAGGAAAAAGATGAACGCAACAATAAGAAACTGAAACGTAGCATCACGTTTGCTATGTTCGATAACCATATTTTGGAAGGATGTATAGACAAATCCGGTTTGCATTACAAACATTAACAGAAATAATTGCATCTTTGTTAACTGGATTGTCATTCTCTATCATTCCTTTTCGATTTAAAGCTTCGAGCCTGTCTGTTAGCTCCATAATATGGACCGCGGAAAAAAACCTTTCGCATTCCTACTGGATCAAATGGAATAACCGGTGAAAAATAAGGGCGTTTTAAAGAACTTAAATTTAATAAGTGAATAACCAATAAAAATGTACCGATTACAATTCCGAAAAATCCAAATAGAGATGCTAAAAACATAAACGGGAAACGAAGCGTCCGTATCGTCGTATTAAGTTCTATTGAGGGCACTACGAAACTCGATATAGCTGTAAACGCTACAACAATTACCATCAAATTTGATACTAGCCCCGCGCTGACAATGGCATCGCCAATTACAAGACCTCCAACGATACCAATTGTCTGCCCGATTGACTTGGGCAAGCGGACACTGGCTTCACGGATCAATTCAATCGTTATTTCCATAATCATCGCTTCAATAAGTGGTCTGTATGGAATCTGGTTAATATCCGATTTCACCTTATTTGCAAGTTCTAGCGGGAGCACTTCAAAATGAAAACTTACAATCGCAATATAAAAAGCAGGCAAAAATATAGCGGATACAAAACCGAATAATCGTGTCAATCTGTAAAATGTACCGACAATTACACGGGAGTTGAAATCATCCGGTGTTTGATAGAACGAAAAAAATGTAACCGGCCCAATGATTGCATTGTTAGACAAATCACTCATTACCGCTATTTTACCTTCCAAAATATTGGCAACTACACGGTCTGGCCGTTCTGTAAGCAGAAGTTGAGGAAACGGTGACCATACTTGATCATCTAAATATTCCTCTAACTGACCCGTGCTATATAACATATCCAAATCGATTGCATTCAACCGATTTTCAACTATTTTAAGTGCCTCACTATCCACTACATTTTCTACATAAAAGTAATAAACTGTTGTCCTCGTTTCATTTCCAAGTTGTATCGTTTTAACGACAAGTTTATTGTTCTTAATTCGTTTTCGGATCAGCTGAATATTAACATCTAAATTTTCAACCAATCCTTCATGCGAACCCCTCAATATTTGTTCGTTTTCGGGTTCTTCCGGCGATTTATGGGCAAATTCCGCATTTTGTAATCGAATCATCTGTTTGGACTGTAATAGAATAATTAAGGTCTCACCGTTACATAAATAATCAACAAGCTTTTGCTCATCATATTTTTCTGTAGTAATCGTAATCGTTTCTTCATTAATTAACTGTTGTTTTTGGGCTGCAGAAGTTTGATTTTTATCACTATTTTCTACTGAGTCATCCAGTAGCGATTGATCAGCCATTTGACTTGAATTCAGGTCTTTCTGAGTTGAAGATTCACTCAGCTTTTTCAGATTTAAAAGGTTCTGTTCAACATCCGTTTTGTTTACAAGTGATGAATAATAGCATAAAATGACGTTTTGCTCCTGGCCGAGCTGAATTTCTTTTGCAACAAAATCCGATGAATGGAGGAATTGCTTGTTAAGTCGTTTAATTTCCTGCTTTATTTCCATTGTTTGTGTCAATACGATTCCCCCTCCCTTTTTGTCACAGTATAGGAAATTTATAAAAGAGTTATTCACTTTAGTTAAATTCGGGAAAACTGGGTAATATATAGAGAAGCGCTTTTGTATTTGTATACATTTTATAGCTGGACCCATTTACAAATATCTACTTCGAACAAGGTCCACCCTATTTCTGAACTACTATTTCATTAAAAATGTTTATTTTTTTCAAACTGGGTAATACATTTATATGTCACTGAACGGAGGTTATAAAATGAAAAAAGTAGGCATCGTTTTTTGGAGCTCATTTACACTAGTAATGCTGGCAGTACTAGTTGGTGTACTCGCTCCACAAACATTAGAAAATGTCACCAAAAACATTCAAAATTTACTTACTTATAATTTTGGCTGGTATTATTTATTAGTTGTTGCAATCATTATTGCGTTTTGTATTTTCCTCATATTGAGTCCTGTTGGAGCGATACGTCTCGGTAAGCCGACTGACCGTCCGGACTACAGCAATGCATCGTGGTTTGCGATGCTGTTTAGTGCTGGAATGGGGATTGGTTTAGTTTTCTGGGGAGCAGCGGAACCATTATCACATTTTGCTATTAGTTCCCCGCAGGCTCCCGAAGGTTCCCAGCAAGCATTGAAAGATTCTTTTCGATATACGTTCTTCCATTGGGGAATTTCCGCTTGGGCTATTTATGGTGTAGTTGCATTAGCACTCGCCTACTCTAATTTCCGTAAAGGTGCACCCGGTTTGATAAGTTCCACACTTTTTCCTCTTTTCGGTGAAAAAACAAAGGGTCCTATTGGATATACAATTGATATTATCGCGGTCTTCGCTACAGTAATCGGTGTTGCAACAACACTCGGTTTAGGTGCACAGCAAATAAATGGCGGTCTATCCTATTTATTTGACCTTCCAATTAACTTTACTGTTCAATTAATCATTATTGTTATCGTTACGGTATTGTTTATCATTTCCGCTTCAACCGGTCTTGATAAAGGTATTCAACTGTTAAGTAATTGGAACCTCTACTTAGCGGCTGCATTATTGTTATTAACTTTATTTATTGGTCCTACTGTTTCCATCATGAATGATTTTACATCAGGACTCGGCAGTTATTTACAAAACTTTGTGCAAATGAGTTTACGTATGGAGCCGGGTGATGCCGGCAGCCGTGATTGGATTAACGGATGGACAATTTTCTATTGGGCATGGTGGATGTCATGGTCTCCATTTGTCGGTATTTTTATTGCACGTATTTCAAAAGGTCGAACAATCCGTGAATTTTTAATGGGAGTTATTTTAGCACCGACACTTGTTAGTATTTTCTGGTTTGCAACGTTTGGAACGACGGCGATTGAAACATATTTGACAAAAGATGAAGGGCTTGTTGATTTACCGACAGAACAGCTTTTATTCGGTGTATTTGACCAAATGCCACTCGGCTTTATTTTATCGATTATCGCCCTCTTGCTTGTCGCGGTATTCTTTATCACTTCGGCCGATTCAGCTACATTTGTGCTTGGTATGCAAACAACATTCGGATCGATGAACCCATCATTTAAAATAAAATTGATTTGGGGAATTTTACAGGCTGCCATTGCTGCAAGTCTTCTGTTTTCCGGTGGTCTGACCGCCTTGCAGAATGCCGCGATTATTGTCGCCTTCCCATTCTCATTTATCATTTTGCTGATGATTCTTTCGCTCTACAAATCATTAATGGCCGAGCGGAAAAAGTTAGGTCTATATATTCGACCGAAAAAACAGCATCCCTCAGATGGTCAGAAAAAAAACTAGCCGGTAATCATATGAAAACTGTGCAAGTAACGACTGGAAAGAGTTAATGATTAATTCGGGCATGATAAGCAGGAATTTCAACACACCAAAATATGTAAGAGGCCGGGACATAACCCAAAAACACTATTTTTCTCTCAGAGAAAAATAGTGTTTTTGCTGAACGTTAAAATTGATTTCCATTCCGGGACGCTTTCCGCGGGCGTGGCCTGAGCCTGTAGTCTCAGGCGTCACGCTATTCCCGCAGGAGTCGCCCTGCATTCCAATCAATTTTTCGAATATCCGTTTTTTAATAATGTCTTTCCTCTTATTTAACGGTTATTCTACTTATGTCCCGGCCCCCTTCTTACGATTAATCAAGTGTATTCTTCAACTTTTGTAGCTATTTTAGATTTAAGTGTAGGGGCATAGTTTCTCTCTTTATTTTACACTTATATTTTTATATGCCAAAAAGACCTAACGATTTTTATTTTTTTCGAGAGGTCTGTATGATATAGTGGAGTTACGTTTTATTACGATTTCTGAGCTGGTAGTGCGGACTCATAATCGTAAAGGATGCCTCGTGTTAATAACTGAAATGTCACTTTCAGAAACTTATTAACACAGGCGATGATCGCAACCTTATGAGGCTTTCTCTGAGGTTGCGTTTTTAATTTATAATAGTAATCCGCAAAATGATTTGGTTTCTCTTTTAACATAAGCATCCCTTGCATCATGAAATATAAAATTTTCCGCAAATGTTTATTCCCACGCTTATTGATACGATCCCGATATTGTGTGTTCCCGGATTGATAGCGCATGATATCGATCCCTGCGTAGGCGTTTAATTGTTTTGCATTTCGGAAGCGGCGAATATCACCGATTTCACCAATCAAGCGACAAGCTGTTGATTCACCCACACCAGGGATGGAGCGTAATACAAGATATTCTTGACGTTCTTTTGATAGCTCCGTCATCTGTTGGACAAGCGCCTCTTTCTTTTCCTTCAGTTCTGCAATACGAGTTGCGTAATCCTTTACTTGATCACACCTTACATCTGTCGGCTTAATGGCCGGATAACTATTTTGAGCTGCTTCCATCAGTTCAACGGCTTTTTTCTCTGCACGAGTAAGGGAAAGGTTCTTTTTCGTATTCGCCTTCAACCGATTTTTTATGACGGTTTTTGAATGAGACAAAACAAAGGTAGGGTGTGGGTAAAGCTGTACGATATTTAAAAATAATGCGGAACTTGGCGTAATGAGTTTTTCAAGCTCTGGAAAACTCATCTGTAAAATCGCATGCATCCGACTCTTTAGTAAAATCATTTCCTCATCGATTTCATCATAATAGCGTGTAAGTGCACGCATCTGTTCATAATAATCATCTTGAACGTAAGTCGCTTCACGTTCCAATCTAAAATGCGTTTTGGCTAGTTCATGTGCGTCACTTACATCCGTTTTATGGCGTCGCATTTTCGCCATCTGTAAATTCGCTTCAAGTGGATTCATCCGACTATATGTATAGCCATGATTTTTGAAAAACGCTTCTACTGATTTGGAATAGACGCCTGTTGCTTCAAATACAATTTCAGGAGCTTGTCCATCTAGTTTCTTCATTTCTTCGATACGCTCGTGTAATCGCTCAAAGTCAATTCGTGTGTGATTTAATTCGCCTTCAAACTCACATTTTCGATACCGATCATAAATAACGACCGAACTTTTGCCTTTACTAACATCTAACGCAATGACATGTTTCATGATTTCATTCTCCTTTTTAGCCAGTCATAGAAGCCTTCACAATACCTTATCGATTCCACTTTCTTATACACGATCTCTTTGGACCCAACATACTAAACTGATTCATATAAGGGCGTGAAGTTAGCCGGTTTTTTTAAACGGACTCACAAATGGTCCCAGGGGCTGGTCGGCTTTTCTTCACTTCTACTATAAAAAAATAGTAGCACAAACCATGGCCTTGGTTTGTACTACTAATGTTAGTATGTTTTTGATATTATAAAAAAAATGGGCATTTCTTTTTAGCCGAATTTTAAAGCTAACTGACCTAATAATTGAATAGTGGCCTGAACGACTGCGTCAATTTGAACTTCTGTTTGTCTTACAGTAATTCCATCCGAGTCAATAATAGCAACTCTTTGTGATTCAGATTGTGTGACTTCTAAGCTTTGAGCTATTCTTTGAAGATTTTGCACATCAGCATTTTCGTTTGACCCTAATACTATAATGGCAGCTTCAATAGCAGCTTGCAGGGCAGCTTGAACTAGCAAAAGTCCTTGAACTTCCGTTTGTGTTACATCAACAGTATGGGAATTACGAATAAATAACCCCTGATCCTGAAATTGATTTACTTCGACATTATTGGCAGCATTTGCATTACTTCTGTTTGACATAAAGTAAACACCTCCTTTTTTTATTTTGTGTTACCTCCCTAACTTATGCTTTAGTTGGAAATGACTATAGACTAATATCTAATGTATAACTAGGAATTATTTTCGGGAAATTAGCCTGTTTTCTAACATTAGATAACTACATGAAATAATCTGGGCATATATTTTTAAGAGTTTATGAATTATAGATTAAATATAAGCAGCCTATATTACATTTTGGCAAAATATTAATTTCCAAAAAAATGCACATCACTAAAATTTTCATTTAGTGGTGTGCATTTTATTTAATGTGTAATATTTTCATTCACTCACAGTAACCCGTTTCTTGCTGTTGTACTCCTCGGCAAAATTTTTGCTTGGCTTTGCCGATTTGTACCATTGCCAGCAGAAAATTATAATGAGGGCGACCTCTATCCAATCCCCTGCATAGTACATGACCATACTTCCCATTTCCGCCTCTTGCTGTGAAACTCCCGCTGGCGGATTCGCATACATATACTTCGACAAAATATCATGACCGGCAATTGCAAGAATTAAAACTGCTGCCCGGAACCGGTAGGAATATTGATGGTAGACCGGATCGAAATAAATAATTGATATCGTAAAAACATAGCCTGCAATGAAAAAATGCAAATGTATAAATAAGGCGACAAACGGATTGTCATGCATGTAAACAAACAAATCTGTTGTATACAGCAGCCAAAGTCCGCCCACATTCAATACAGCGGCTGTAATCGGATGCGAAACGAATTTTAGCAGGCGGCTTTTTAAAATGGACGTCAGCTTACGTGCTAATGTTGTGTTTACTGTTCTGAGCAGCAAAGTGATCGGCCTGGCAATTGCCATAAAAATTGGTGCGACCATACTTAAAAATAAGTGGCTCACCATATGTGCCGTAAAGTTAGTATGAGCACTGTTGCCCAACGGTCCGACAACTGCAGCAAGTGCAATCCCCATTCCTATTGTCCAGCAAATCGTACGGGAAACGGGCCATTTCTTATAGCGCCGATTTGTTATGAGTGCTGCTGTCAAATATGCAACTAATAAAAATATGAAAATGACCCCGAGCAAAAATTGAAGGTTAATAGCAGGTACTGAATGATTCACAGCACTATGTCCATGACTATGCAGTAAGTAAAGGCTATTCATTTGCAGTCTTCTCTTTTAAAGTACTGTTTTTTGATGTACGGAATAATAGATAAATACCGATTAGTAAAATAATCAGAGCACCGACATTCCACACAATATCGTATACAATGACATTGTCCACGTATCGGATTTGGTGAATTCGCATCCATTTATGCTGAATGATGCCGTCATACAGTTGGAATACTCCAACCCCTAATAATACGCCGCCAAGCCATCGTTGAAAGAACAGACCATTTCTCCGGCGCAGATCTGCAAATAAAAATAACCCGGCTATCGTAGCAAACCAGCTGAAGGCATGAAAAATACCATCGGAAATTAATCCGATATCCGTTGTCGATTTATCGTAAAAGTGATGCCATCTTAACAACTGGTGAAAAACGGTTTCATCAATAAAGGCAATCAAACCTACGCCAAACAAGATTCCTGACCACATGTTCCGGCGTGAAACTTCTATGTCGCTGTTATTTCTCATGTCATTTCAGAGCCCCTTTACGTGTAATTACTTACATCTAATCTCTCCAAATACATCACAACATATTCGATAATAGAAGTTCCCCTCTTACCTTATTGAATAAACCTAATTTCCTGCATTTAATCCTAGTTCTTCGAAAGTTTGTATCAATTCGTTTATATAATCGTTCATCTCTTGCTCAGTCGGAATATTTTCAAGCAGCTCGGGAATCGTATACAGGTTTCCGTCCTTTACTATCCGATCGATTTTCATTGTATTTTCTATATTGCTAAGAGGATTTTCATTCAAAATTAATAGATCCGCAGTAAACCCTTCTTTTATATCTCCTAAATCCGCCGTGTTCAATGCTTTCGCTGCATTAATTGTAGCTTGCTGAAGAGCCTCTAATGGTGTGAATCCGGCATCAACAAACAGCTGAAGCTCACGGTGCAATGCAAAGCCCGGATATGTATAGATTCCTGCAGGAGTATCTGTACCAGTCACGACAGTACCACCCATCTTATAATACGTATAGGCAATTTTTTGAATCGTTTTTGTTTGAATACCTATCGTATCCTGGCCTTGTTTTGCCTGTGCTGCTTGTGGCCAGTGGTTAAATAAGAAGTCACTGTTTTCCATATGATCAACTACTTCATGATTCGTTGTCCAATATTGATCTGCTAACCGCATCTGATCATATAAAACAATTGTTGGACAAAGCTTAATATTCTTTTCCATTAATTTTCTGCATACGTTTTCTATCAGTTGTTCATCCGGCTGCTCCCACGGAATTGATTCCCAGACATCTTTCGGCGCATCCATTGTCCACTGTGGATACATTGCTTGAATAATACCAGAGCAATGTTCCAGCCAATCAATCCCTATATGTGCCGCAAGCAGGGCATCCACTTTTTTGGAATAAATTAAATCACTGCTTACTTCCAGATTGTGTTTACGTGCTTCTTCAACAACTGTTTCCATATATTCAGGATCAAGCCAGCCGTAAACTTTGATAAAATGTGCCCCAAGCTCTACTTGCCGCGCCACTTCCTGTCTTGCAAGATCTGCATTGTCGACATTGAGATTATAGGCCGTATCGTCTCCCCACAAACCTGGTGGACCGTCGATCATACGGTCTGCAGAAATTACGCGCGGTTCCATTTCACTTCCATTCGCATCGATAAATGGTTTCAGTTCAATAATGCTCCCTGCAGTATTGCGAACCGTTGTAATGCCTGCTGCTGTGAAGTAATTGGCAAAGTGTTTTTTTATATGGACATGCATATCAATCAATCCCGGTATTAGCCATTTATTCGTAAAATCCAATACTTCAATATTATCAATTTGAAGATGAGGCGCAACTTTTACTATTTTATTATTTTCAATATAAACATCCTGTCTGTTAAACTCGCCTGTTTCCATGTCTACTACAAACCCGTTTTTTAATAGTTTCATTTTCAGACCCCTTTAAAGTTTATCGCGATATTAATTTCAGTTTAATTTATATATTCTGGAAATGATATAATTTTATTACAATAAGAAGGAGGTGAATGCGATGAACACAATCCGCGTAAAAAGTATAATCAGAAAAGCGAACGAAGGTGATACATCACAAATTCTTGAAGTGATGAAAGATGCGGAACAGTCCGGATTTATGCTCTTTGCACCCGATGAAAGAACCTTGGCACCAGCTTCTTTAAGCAAATTAATCAGTTCCATAAATCAGACACCAACATCGGGTTTCTTTATTGCAGAACACGAGAATGAGATTTTAGGTTATCTTCTTTTAAAGGCTGAATCGTTATCCCGTACTTCTCACAGGGCACAGATTGCTGTCGGTGTACATAGTAAAAGTCGCGGTAAAGGCATTGGTACCGCTTTGTTCGACTATATGATTCAATGGGCAAAGAAGTCGCAGCTACACCGACTGGAATTAACCGTTATTGAATATAATGAACAAGCTATCCATCTTTATAAGAAAATGGGGTTTGAAGTTGAAGGCGTGAAAAGAAATTCTTTACTGATTGACGGACAATATGTAAATGAACTCTACATGGCTAAATTCCTTTAACATATAAAAGGGGCTACTCAAGTAAAACTGAGTAACCCCCTGTTCTTATCACACTACTATTCTAACTCTCTAACTTTAATCGGGAACAGCGAACTTTCCAATCTGTCTCGATAGTCTTCATATTGTACAGGCAACTTAAGCTGCTCGCCCATTGTTTCCGGTGTTTCATCATGCGCAAATCCGGGTGGGTCTGTCGCGATTTCGAATAAAATTTCACCCGATTCACGGAAATAGATGGCATTGAAGTAATTACGGTCTTTTATGTCCGTTACATGCTGTCCTTTATCCATTGCGTATTGCTGCCACTCTTTATGATCTTGATCATCGTTTGCACGCCATGCAATATGATGTACGGTACCGACACCCATTGTCCCACGATCGCCGACTGTCATTTTTACGTCCACGATATTTCCGATTGGTGCTGTTGCTTTTAACCTTACAAAGTCTCCTTCACGGCCAACCTCAACAAGTCCCATCACGTCAACTAGAGTATTGACTGTTTCTTCCGGCTTTGATGAATATAAAATTGCACCGCCAAAACCTTTGATTGCTACATCCGCAGAAATTCCACCAAACGTCCAGCCGTTTAAAGATCCACCATCACGTTCAACAATTTCCAGGTGCAGACCATGTGGATCATCAAATTGTAAATAGTTCTCCCCAAATCGTATAGCTTCATTATATAGTATCTTGAATTTTGTTAAGCGTTCTTTCCAGAATTCCATTGCTCCCACCGGTACAACATATGTTGTCACGCCAACTTGACCATCGCCGATTCTGCCTTGATATGCTGCAGGCCATGGAAAGAATGTAATAATTGTCCCTGGTTCTCCGCCTTCATTTCCGAAATATAGATGATATGTTCCAGGATCGTCAAAATTGACTGTTTTCTTTACAAGTCGTAATCCGAGAACACCTGCATAGAAATCGACATTTTCCTGAGGATGACCGACGATTGCTGTAATGTGATGAATACCCGTTGTATGTTTTTTCATATTTATTTCCTCCATTCCTAAAAACTGAACACAACATTTTATTTAATAAAACACTCTGTCCAATTTTTATATTATAAATCCGGCACATGCCTTAACATGTGCCAGACCGATAACGTCAATTAACGAATTGTTTTTAAAGCTTTTGACCATGGAATTACTTGGTCCAGCATTTGGTTTACAGAATCCGCCTGTACATCTTTCGGTTTGAAAGTTGTACCGTTTTCGAAATCTGTGAATAATGATAAAGCTGGGTGTACACGTACATCTGCTACAAGTAATTCACCTAAAATACCGCGTAAATGTTCCGCAGCACGTGCTCCTCCGACAGAACCGTAAGATACGATACCTGCTGCTTTATTGTTCCACTCATCACGTAAGTAGTCTAATGCATTTTTAAGTGCACCTGTAATCGAATGGTTATATTCTTGAACAATGAATACAAATCCGTCTTGTTTTGCGACTGCTTCAGACCAGCCTGCAGCACCTGATGCATCCCCACCTGGTTCGCCTAGTAATGGCAATTTGAAATCCGCAATATCAATGATTGTATAATTTGCATCGCCGCGTTTATCTGCGATTTCTTTTACCCATGCACCAACTTGAGGGCTTACACGACCTTCACGAGTTGATCCTAAAATAATACCGATGTTTAATTTTTCCACTTTATTTTCCTCCACTTTCTTATTTCCGAATAGTTTACTGATGAATCCCATTTCTTACACTCCTTCAATTATCTTGAATTCAAGATATCAATTAAAACTTGAGGATTTTATAGATTGATATAGGCATGCATATAAATAATTGAAGTTTCTCCCTCAAGTTTTAATTTTGTACTTTTATGCATTCTAATCAGCAACGTAAATCATTATTGCCGTTTTACTGACAATTTATCCTTACAAGTTCATTCATTATTATTAAGCAGCAGGGTTTAATTCTAACTCTACTTTAATTTTAATATCTTTTCCTACCAGTACTCCGCCTGTTTCTAAAGCAGCATTCCATGTTAAACCGAAATCTTCACGGTTGAGTTTTGTTTCTGCTTCAAAACCATATACTTCAACGCCCCATGGGTTCGTACCTTTACCACCATATTCAACATCAAAAGTTACCGATTTAGTTACGTCTTTAATTGTTAAGTCTCCCGTTACTTTGTAGTCATCGCCGTCTTTTTCAATGTTTGTTGCTGTAAAGCTGATTTTGCCAAACTCTTCTGTGTTGAAGAAGTCTGCTGATTTTAAGTGGTTATCGCGGTCTTCATTGTTTGTATTGATGCTTGCTACTTCCAGTTCAAAGTTGATTGATGCAGTAGTTAAATCCGTTAAGTCTGCCGCTTCAACGTTTGCCGTATAGTTATTGAATTGGCCTTTCACTTTTGATACCATCATATGTTTTACTTCAAATCCGATTGCTGAGTGTGTTTGATCGACTGTAAATGTTGTCATTTTAAATTCTCCTCCAATTTATCTCGATTTCAAGATATATACTCAAAATAAAATTTCGAAATTGAATATCTCGAACTTGAGATAAATATATCATGGATATGAATAATGGTCAACAATAAATTATTAAATTATTTCGCATGTACCAAAAATAAAAGCGAGGTGAAATATTGATTACTTCACCTCGCTCAAATTCAGTTTAAATTTCGTACTCAATTACAACTTCTTTACTATTGCTGATATTCGGTGATGGCTGCGAGTTATAGACACGTGAATATGGCGGAACCGAATATGTCAGCCAAATATTACTGCCAAGCACCGTGTCATGGCCAATTGTCGTTTTCCCGCCTAAAATTGTAGCACCTGCGTAGATGACAACATTATCCTCAATATTCGGATGACGTTTTACACCTTTAATCGGGTTTCCGTTTTCATCAAGCGGGAAACTTAAAGCGCCTAGCGTCACACCTTGATAGATTTTAACATTGTTGCCGATTGTGCACGTTTCTCCAACTACGACACCTGTACCATGGTCAATGAAAAACGAATGTCCGATTTTCGCACCTGGATGAATATCGATACCTGTTAACTGGTGTGCATATTCTGACATGATACGCGGAACGATTGTTACATCCATTTTATATAGTTCATGTGCGATACGGTGGATAAATACAGCACGGATCGACGGGTAGCTTAGCATGATTTCTTCTGTTGATGTAGCAGCCGGATCTCCGTTATAAGCAGCCTGGATATCTGTTTGAATCGTTTCACGGATTTCCGGGAAACGGTCCATTAACTTCATCACCACATGATCCGCTTTTTCCCGGCATTGGCCATCACAATTATCAAAGTTTTGATAGACTAATACTTTTTCGATAATATCACGCAAATCCAATGCTGATTGACGAAGGTTATTGTTCAATTTCATCAGGGTACGTGTTTCATCGACAACACCTTGATTATAAATCGTCGGGAAGAAAATCTCATAAAAACTATCTAATATATGATGGATTTGATCACGACCAGTGAATCCAATCGATTTTTCAACTTCAATATGTTTTTTGTTATAGTCGATTAACTTATTTGCGATTGTTGATGTTTCTTTATTTAACCAGTCCTCGATTTTCATGCTAAAACTCCTTTTCTATTTATAATATATAGTAATGAAAATTATACTACAAAAATCACGCAGTTTGGTCCTTCTTTTCAAAATTGTAAAGGAGCCTAGGAGCAATAGCCAGTAAAGAGCTTATTCTCTATTATCTCTCAGGACAAATTGTGGAATAATGCGAATATACATAAGTTCCCCTATGATCTCAACAATTGTCTGGGTTACTATGACAGCTACAACAAGTGAACGGATTTGCTCTGGCATTGCCAGTGCAAACGGTAAGACAACAAGTGAATTACGTGTCGATCCGCTAAAAATCAGTGCACGTCCTGTCCGGATATCGAGCTTCAGCCATTTCCCTACCACTTTTGAGATAAAAGGCATAATAATCATAAATGCTATGTACACAGGTATTACTCTTAATATCCATTCTAACGAACCCGCCAATTTGCCAATTTGTGAAGCAACGATTACAAAAAGAGTTAAAGCCATGAATGGTACCGGAAGCCAGGAAGACGCCTCATAAACACGACTGCCTTCTTTTAAAAGAAACTGTACGATCAGCGCAATAAATAAAGGCAATACAATAAATGTAACAAATGCTTCAACAAATGGAGCGACTTCTACTAAATTTGCAGCCTGTTCACCGATAAAAAGCCATAAATAAAATGGCAGTAACAGCATTTGTGCAATAAACAAAAAAGGGGTTGCACTGAGCATCGCCTTTTCATTCCCCTTGCCAAGCGCTGTAAATACAATGACGTAATCAATGCATGGGGTAAGTAAAACTAGACAAACACCTAATACTAGTGGCGGATAATCTGGCATAAAAAACATAAGCCCCCATACAACAATCGGTACTGCTATAAAATTGACTATACAAAGTGCGAAAAAGAAGCGCCGGTTTGATAAAGATTCTTTTAAAGCAGCAAAAGGAATTAGAACAAACATGCTGTACATTAAGATTCCCAGCATTATCGGGATTAAATTTTCCAGATTACTTTGAAACTGTGAAAAATTCAATCCTGTAAATCCTGCCAATAGTAAAGTTATGATATATATCTTTATTTGGTTCTTTTCCAGCTGATCTTTTGTAATCATACTAAAACTCCTTTATCCAATCGATTTTCATAAAGTCATGTTATCCTTTTATTTCTTCATTTACAAACTGTGCCTGAACAGAATTTAATATTAAGTAATTTATTTTTCAAAAAAAGAATGAATGACAAGCAATCTATAATATAATTGATTCATTAGTCAAAATAATCTGAAGTTAAAGGGAGAATTATTCATGTCTCAAGCGAAAAGTGTTAACTATTATAAAGAATTGATTGATTTGAAAGATGTCGAAGGAATTGAAGCCAGGTTTCACCGGTTATATAATATTTCAATTGAATCCATAACTGATCTGGAGCATTGGATTGAAGAAGAAAAGAAGTTACGCTTTGAAATTGAAGAAGCGCTGACAGGTCACCTCGTCGACTTCTACCGAAATACCGAAGATCCGGAAATTAAATCAACTTACCTTCACGATCAGCAAGTCATTCAGCCACTGTTAATGAAATACGATGCAAAGCTAAATGAAAAATGCTGTGAATCACCTTATTTCAATGAATTGGATGAAAAGCGTTACGGATTAATGAGACGTTTCAGGGAATCCAAAGTGAAACTCTATAGAGAAGAGAATATTCCGCTATTTGTTAAAGAGCAAGAACTATGCACAAAGTACAGTGAAATTATGGGTGGACTGACAGTTGAATGGGACGGAGAGGAAAAGCCTTTCCCGTTTATCGAATCCCAGCTGGATAATTTGGACAGAAGCGTTCGGGAAAAAGCCTATCATTTAATTCGAGCAGCCTACCTTCAAATAAAACCTGAGACGGACGAACTCATGGATGAACTCGTTCAGCTCCGCCATCAAATTGCAGTGAATGCGGGCTTTAATAATTACCGTGATTATATGTTTGTCGCAAAAAACAGAGAGTACAGTATCGACGATTGTTATGACTTCCATGAGAATGTTGAAAAGCATATTATTCCGGCTTGGAACAGGCTCGCAGAAGTTTTCAAAACCAAGCTTGGCGTCGACACATATCGCCCATGGGATAACAGCGCAAAACTGCTGAAAAATCCCCCTTACACTGAGACATCCGCACTTTTGGACGGTGTTGCCGAGATGCTGGGAAAAACAGACCCGTATTTTTCAGACCGTTTGAAGTACATGAGAGCAAATGGATTGCTTGATCTTGGAGACCGTAAAGGGAAAAGTCCTGGTGGCTTCTGTGTCCCTTTACCTGTATCCGGGGATACGTTCGTTTTTGCAAATTTTAGTCCTTCCTTCTTCTCGCTTATTGCCCTGATTCATGAAATGGGCCATGCGGTAAATGGTTACCTTCAAGCTTCAGAACAAGGCCCTATTGAAGAATTCCAGTGGCGGGCGGAAGTCGCTGAACTGTATTCTCACGGAATGGAATTGTTGTTATTGGATAAATTCAATATATTTTATCCGGAAGAAGAGGAATTCAAAAGCGCGCAACGTGAAGAACTGAGACGGGCATTTACAATGTTATTCGGCCCATTGTCCGGAGACCTTTTCCAGCACTGGATGTATACAAATCCTCAGCATACAGCACAGGAACGTGACGAAAAGTTCTATGAAATTTCAAAACGTTATGGCTTGAACCCGGTCGATACTACCGGATTTGAAAAGGAAATTGGCATGAGCTGGATCGGTACACTGCACTTTATTCAATACCCTTTCTATGATATTGAATACTCAATGTCAATGCTTGGTGCACTGCAGTTACTTGAGAAATATCAAGAAGATCCGCAGCAGGCTGTCGAATATTATAAAAAAGGTGCAAGTGCCGATTACACTCAATCCATTGCAGCGATTTATAAAGAAACCGGCGTTGATTTTGACTTTTCAGAGTCTACTGTAAAACGAATGGGTGAATTTTTGGAAAAAGTAATTCAGGATATTAATTCATAACTAAAGAACAACCAGAAAAGGGGCCGGGACATAAGTAGAATAACCGTTAAATAAGAGGAAAGACATTATTAAAAAACGGATATTTGAAAAATTGATTGGAATGCAGGGCGACTCCTGCGGGAATAGCGTGACGCCTGAGACTACAGGCTCAGGCCACGCCCGCGGAAAGCGTCCCGGAATGGAAATCAATTTTAACGTTCAGCAAAAACACTATTTTTCTCTGAGAGAAAAATAGTGTTTTTGGGTTATGCCCCGGCCTCTTCTTTTAATTAAAACCATTTACGTTACCTAGTTCCTGCCTTTAACAATGTTCTTCACGCCGACATATGTTGCATAGAAATACCCGCCATAGATGATGACAAGGATCAATGCACTGATCAGTACGCTTTCATAGTTGAAATGGAACATTCCGCTGACTGCCTTGATTCCGACAAGAGAATGGATGACAGCCAGACCTAAAGGGAGTAAAAAATAAATGAGACATTGTTTTAATATAGCCCCGTTTATCATTTTATCCGTGACACCGATTTTTTTCAGTGACTTATAGCGTTCCAAGCTGTCACTTGCATCTGATAACTGCTGCAATGCCATAACAGCCGCGCTCGATATAATGAAGATGAGCCCTAAAAACAAGCCAAGAAATATAAATAACGCCGCTGAACCATTTTCACGCTCTTTAATTTGATCAATTGTACTTCCGATGACCAATCCCGGATGAATTTCTCTATATTTATTTTCTGCAAGGTTGTTAAATAGGGTTGAAAATTTCTCTTCTGATTTGTTATAGTACCGATCTTCATATAATACGTTGAAACTTGAGAACTCTAATTGAAGATTTCCTGTAAAATCATCTGGAATGATAAGATAAAAGAAGCTGCTGCCCTTATTGATTCTTATATTTTCTTCAATAGGCACTTCATTTTTTATTGCATATGCTTTATTTTCAATTGTAATATGATCTTCATTTTTCATATACTCAGGCAAAGCTTGAAGTATCGTGCCATAGCTTGATACAACAAGTACCTCATCATCCTTTAGATCAACATTCTCATGCCCCTTCAGTTTGAGAATTGCATTATAATCCGAAATTTTCAGGGCGGATACCGGACCATACAGATAATTTTCCTGTATAGTAATCTGTTCCTCTTCGCTTAAATACTTTGATAACAGATCCTCGATCGTTAAATCAAGAAGGTATTCATCAAAAAAGGCATGTTTTTCATATGATTCAAACGTAAAGTCAATATTGTTTAAATAGGCTTCAATATCATTCACTGCAAGATCCTCTTTTTGATCGGCAACAAGAAATGCCGAAGCATCAAAAGGATAGGTATTTGCTGAATTTTTATCAATCGTTCCTTTTAAATCAAACGCTGTAAAGATGAGTGAAATCGTTAAAAAAAGCATGAGACAGATAATTGTCATCGAAAGAAAGTTCGTGTTGACCTTATTGTTTATTTGTCTTAAGACAAATATATTTATATTTTTAAAATAGTAGCTTTTATTTTTTTGCGCAAATTGTAAAAAGAAGCTCGAAAGGCTGAAAAAGAACAGAAGCGTTCCGAAGACGCCCATTAAAACCGTAATTATCAGCTCCGTATCTTCAGCATTTAAACCTAACTTCAGGATTCTCATATATGCGAAAATCAGAAATGCTAATGATAAAATAAAAGTTAGCACTGATACGAAAGAATTTTTCAGCTTTACTTCTTCATTACGCTTTGAAGCATTCAACAGATCGATCAGTTTATATTTGGAAATTGTAAACTGGTTGAAAATCATGACAAGCAGATAGATGATGCCAAAATAGACAATTGATTTCATCATAGCGCCAAGCGAAAAAACAAACTTATATTTTTCAAGATCCATAGACAGAATGTTTGCAGTCAGTACCGAAAGACCCTGTGATACAATAATCCCGAGCCCAATTCCCGCAATTAAAGAGATTACACCGATCAGGAGTGTTTCGACGATCAAAATTCTCGATATTTTCGCTTTTGACATGCCTAATGTCATGTATAATCCAAGTTCTCTTTTCCTTTTTTTGATTAAAAAATTATTGGCGTATACAATTAAACCTCCCAGCACAACTGACACAAACACCGATGTTCCGGACATGAGCAATTCCAATGATTCACGGAAAACACTATTTTTGTTCATTTCCTGGATAGCCTGCTGTGAATCAAGAGAGTTGAAACTGTAAAATATACAAACACCTAAAGTCAATGTGAGAAAATAGATCGAATAATCCTTAAAGCTTCTTTTCACATTATTGATTGCGATTTTAGAGAACATTGCCGACATCGCCTCCAAGTAAAGTCACCACTTCAATGATTTTATTGAAGAATTCCTTTCTCGTATCATTTCCGCGCACGAGCTCATTAAAGATCCGACCGTCTTTTATAAACAGTATTCTATTGGCATAACTTGCAGTAAATGAGTCATGGGTAACCATCAGAATTGTTGACTGGTATTCTTTATTCAATTTTTCAAAGGAATTTAACAGTAATCGTGATGATTTCGAATCAAGCGCACCAGTAGGTTCATCAGCTAAAATGAGAGAAGGTTCCGTTACGATCGCTCTTGCACAAGCGACCCTTTGTTTTTGCCCTCCCGATAATTGAAACGGGAACTTGTTAAGGATTCCGGAAATATCAAGCTTTTCCGCAACGCCTTTAATGAGCCGATCGATTTCCATTGCCCCTCTGTTTTGAATGGTCAGTGCCAAAGCAATGTTTTCATAAGCTGTCAGTGTATCCAGCAGGTTGAAATCCTGAAAGATAAAACCTAACTCGTCACGTCTGAAAGCTTCAAGCCCTTTCTTCTTCAATTTCGTAATATCCTGGTCATTGATAATAATTTTACCGGTTGTCACATGATCGATTGTGGAAATACAATTCAGCAGTGTTGTCTTGCCGCTGCCTGAAGGACCCATGATCCCTAGAAATTCACCTTCATTTACGTTAAAGCTTATATTATCGATCGCTTTTGTAATATTTCCTTTGTTTCCATAATATTTTTCAATTTTTTCTACGCTTAATATCGGTTGCATACTTTTCCCCCAAGGTAAATCTATTTTTTTACATCAAAATCGGCATGTGTTTCCATAATCTTTTTTCCTTTTACATAAATTGTGACACCGTAATGGCCTTCTTCAAGACCTTCCGGAACAGTTAGCTCGGCAGTGAAGTACTTCGCATCATTTACAGTTACTTCTTCCTCCACTAAAAATCGGTTCGCTGTTTTTATTTCTCCTTTATACCAAACAACTTCCGCTTCATTGATCCAGAAACGATTTCTCTTTGCGGCAAAATATATTTTCTCACCTGGTGTAAACGTATTTGTTATATCAGAAGGGTTGCCCTTTTCATCAATCGTTTTTGCCATGACGCCCTCTACGATTTTTGGCTCTGATACATATTCATACACTAGGAAAATCCCAAGACCTAACAGAAAGATTCCTAATACTATTGAAATTGCTTTTTTCATATTTTATTCCCCCTACTTGATTTCTAACTGTATCTTATCAATAGCTAGTGGGAAGACATATTGGTTTATATTTTATTAAAGTGACATTTTTGCAAGATTATAATCAAAAGCGCTAATGCGGCCGATCCATGCGATAATCATTCCCTAATAATTGAAAAACGGATCTATAGCTATTGTAATGTACAATTTCTATAAATCCGCAATTTAAATGCTGGATTACTGTATGAAGTTCTCACTACCTAAAGGGAAAATAATACTCACCTTTGTTCCTTCACCCATTTTTGATGTGATGGTAAGTCCCAGGCCAAGCTGATCCGCGAGTTTTTTACATAAATAAAGCCCGATACCGGTTGACCTTCCGAATTTTCGTCCATTTTCACCGGTAAAGCCCTTTTCAAAAACCCGATATATATCCTTTTCTGAAATCCCTATCCCGTTATCCTCAATCGTAAGTACGATATTGTTTTCATTTCTGACAGTATGGATAATTACCTTTCCATCACGTTCCCGGATATATTTAATTGCATTTCCGATCAGCTGATTTAAAATAAATTCCAGCCATTTTGCATCACTGAAAACGGTCCCTTCAACTTTTTCAAGATCAATTGAGATTCCTTTACTAATAAAGTCCCTTGAATTTCTCTTTATCACACCTCTTACAAGGTCAACTAAAGACACCTCTTTTATAAGGTAATCCTTGCTTACGTTGTTGCTTCTTGAATAATAGAGAACCTGCTCGATATATTCTTCAATCTTTTTTACTTCCTCCTGAATATTTCGGGTAACGCCAGTTTGATTATTTTCAATGATCAGCCGTGTTGAGGCAATGGGAGTTTTAATTTCATGAATCCACGTTTCAATATATTCCCTGTACTCATTTTCCCGATCCCGGTAACCTTTTACATGCTCATGCATATCTTTGTTTGCCTGACGCAATACCTCATACAATACCTGACCTTCCATAGTTTCAGGTTCTGTCATAACTTCCGGCAGCAAATATTTCTGATCTAAATTGTCCATAATGCCCGTTAATTCGTTATAAAAAGTTTTCTGCTTAAAATATTCGATCAGTATATATGAGATGAGCGGAAAAAACCAAATACAGAAAATAAGAAAAACAGCTTGGTCATTCATCCTGACAAGTATCATAATACCGCCGATAATGATAAATAGGATGCAATTGATGAGCAGGAAAACTGCCCTGTCTTTAACATATTCTTTAAATGTCATGGAAGTATATATCCTAACCCTCGTCTCGTTTCAATATTTTTCTCCATACCTAACGCTTCGAGTTTTTTTCTTAACCTTGTGACATTGACCGATAAATTATTATCATCTACAAAGACATCTGCGTTCCACATAAAATCCATGAGATCTTCCCTGGATACGATTTTCCCTTTGTTTTTATAAAGGCAGGACAGTATTTTGATTTCGTTTTTAGTGAGCTCTGCCTTTTCACCTTTATAAGTAACAGAACCGTTGGATAAATTGAGCTTCAAGTCATTATAAACAACAGTATCCCGCATACTCGACCCCTGTACTCTTCTTAAAATGGTTTCAATTCTCGCCAAAAGAATTTGAGTATTATAAGGCTTTGTAATAAAATCATCTGCACCTAAATTCATACTCATCAGTTCATCCATTTCGTTATCCCTGCTCGTCACGACAATAATCGGCACATCCGATTGTTTCCTTATTTCTCTGCAAATATAGTAACCATCAAAAATGGGTAAGTTGATGTCCAGCAAAATGAGGTCCGGTGCTTCGTTAAGCGTTTCCTGAATAATATTTTCAAAGTTTACCGGTGCAATTGCATCAAACCCATATGTGATTAAAAAGGTTTTCAATTCTTCTCTTATCGTTTCCGTATCTTCAATAATGACGATTTTTGACATGCGTTCACTTCCTTATAACGTTTGGATTCCCACACTAAAATTCATTTACACTTATACCATGCTTAATCATTTATCACAAACATATGTACAGGAGTCCTACGTAATTATTTTCAATTTAAAGACATTTCCACCCTTTTTTACCCAAATAAAAAAGAATGAAATCCGATACGGAAATCATTCTTAATGAATTTATTTTACTTCTTCCACTTGATCAGCATTTGCTTTCACGCGGTCAAAGCCTACTTTAATCGCATTCACATATTCTTTAATTACTTTCCGGGCAAGTTCGGACTGAGGGTTCAGTGATTCAAAACCATGGTATGCGCCAGGGTATAAATGGAATTCCACATCAACACCTGCCTGTGCCAGTTTAGACACATACGTAATTGTTTCATCACGAAAAGGATCCAATTGACCTACACATGTATACGTGTATGGAAGGTTGCGATAATCCTCAGCTCTTGCCGGTGCAGCATAAATCGGTACTTCATCATTCCCATGCAATTCGCCTAAATAGCATTTCCAGCCGAAATCGTTTGTTTTTTGATTCCAAACCATACCTTCCGTAATTTCGTTCGCAGAAGGTGTATCGTTGCTATCATTAATCATCGGGTAAAGCGGCATTTGGAAGCAGATTGATGGATACTCGCGGTCACGCGCCAGCAATGTCAAACCGGCTGTCAAACCACCACCAGCACTTGCCCCGGCTACACCAATGCGGTTCTTGTCCACTTGCAGTTCTGCTGCATTGTCCGCAATCCATGTAAGCGCACTGTAGCAATCTTCAAGCGGTGCAGGGTATGGATATTCCGGAGCCAAACGGTAATCAACGGAAACGACGACACAGTTGGCTGTTTCTACAACTTGTACACAAAGATGATCATTATCTTCAATGCTGCCTAGTACATACCCCCCGCCATGAATCCACAGTAATACCGGTAATTCCTGATCTTGATGGGCTGGTTTATAAATACGAACGCGAATTTCATTATCATCGATGCCAGTAATTGTTTTATTAAGAATATCCACTGTTTCAGTGCTCGTTAAAGGCTGTACCGCTTGGGCCATACCTTCACGCAACGCTTCCAATTGTTCAACCTTGAAATCAAAACCCGGAAATGACTCTAAACCTGCTAAAAATTCTGGATTTACTCGTTTGATCATCTTCATTCCTCCATGTCTTAAAAATTAAACTCACCCTACTACTCTATTCGTTCGATCGTATGAGTAGAACTTAATCCAAAATAATTCTTAAAACTCCAACATGGACCTAATAACACAAACACGGATAATCTCCATGATTATCCGTGTCCTTGTATTACTTCATTATTTCCTCATATGCATCGATAATGAACTGGATTTCTCTTGTGACTTTCAAATCTTTCACACCATCCATTGCATATAGAATATCGCGCTTTGCGTTTTCTTTCTCCCCTAATTTGAAATAGCATAATGCACGTACAGCAAATGCCATGTACATCATCGACAAATCAAGCGGATGCTGATTGTATTCCATTATTTCAATGTCTTTCAAGGTTTGCAACGCTTCTTCATACCGCTCAAGCATGTAGTAGGCATACCCATATTGTCCATTAAAGAAAATGTCCGCGCTGTATGAAAAGCCTTCTAAAACAAAATTATTTTCAAATCGGATTGCTACTGTTTTCTCGTAATCTTTTTCGATCTGATTTGTATAGAGAAGTGTTACAAGCTGCTCCATTAGTGTTTCATTCGGGTCTTCCATGATTTCAGCGAATGCGCGGATTTTCTTTAAATAATAGGACGCCTTTTCCCCTTCTTCATTTGAACAGTGAATGAAGAACAAGAAGCGGTAAAAATCATTTAGCCGATAGACGATTTTCTTTTCTTTTGCTAATTTTAATGCTCTTTCCAAGTAATTCTCCATCTGCAGTTCATCATTCAGTGCGGCATAGGAAACCGTAATGTTATAGTATAAATCGAGTTTTTCTAGGTCATCTATTAAATCCCCATATTTCTCGATATATTTTTCCCCTTCAAGTAAGTAGCAAAGACCTTCCGCATAATCATTTTCCATAAACTTAATATTCCCCATGCGGGAGAAAATCTTCAATATTTTTGAATAGCCATGTACTTGTTCATACATTCTGATTAGCTTGGCGAATGGTTTTTCCGATAAATCCATTTTCGCAAAGTAGCGCATCGTTAAATACACTTCGTAAATACGTACTTCCTCGAACGTTGCCCCTTTAAGGCTGCCATTTTCATAAAAGGGATGGATTAGATGATACAGTTCAAGAACTTTTTCATTTATTTTCTTGTCATCATGCTCTTTATTTAGAGCTAAACGTTTTATTTCAACATCCCGGTATAACTCTTTCATTTGCTGATGATTTTCGGTTTGCATGAGCTCGGACACATCGATATCGAGCTGTTTTGCAATATGCTGAAGACTTTCCATAGATGGCTGTGCCTTCCCATTTTCAATCAGACTGAGCATCCCCTTTGTAATTCGGTCTCCCGCTACTTGGGCAAGCGTCATTTTACGCTCTTTTCTTAGTTCCTTTATTTTGGCACCAATATTCAACACGTCGTCACCTCATTAAATACAGTTTACCAAAAAACAAATAAAAGGCGAATATTTTAACCAAATTAAACATTTTATTTGATTCGATAAATAATTCTTAAAATTAATTTAATTAAATTAAACTTTTGTATTGCATTACAATGAATCCCGCCATATAATAAGTTTAATTAAATTAAACAAAGGGGTTTTTGTTTATGAATGAACAGCAGAAATTAAAAAGAGCAACATATCATTTATATACATTTCTAATAAGCAAAATGATTGGTGCGCTCGGGTCACATGTTTACAGTTTTGGAATCAGTATGTATATCTTATCGATGACAGGTTCTTCGCTTAGTTTTGCGACAAATATTATTTTAAGCTACTTGCCGCGCACGATTATGTCACCGATTGCAGGTCTCTTAGGGGATCGCTTACCAAGAAAATGGCTTGTGCTCAGCGGGCAAGCCGGCGTTATACTGACAGTGGGCGGATTATTGCTTTACACGCATGAATTTGGATTATCTTTAATCGCGATATATACCGCAACAGTGTTTAATAGTATTTTCAGCACATTTTCAGGAGTGGCATTTTCCGCTTCGATTGCCAACCTTGTCGATGAAGCCCGACTTCAGAAAGCAATGAGCTTTAATCAGTTGTCCTATTCTATTTCAGGTATTGGCGGACCGATCTTCGGCGGAATGTTATTCGGTTTTGTATCAATGGAAATGTTCCTCATTATCTTTATCGGTGCTGCTGTTATAACACTTTTGTTGGAATCTACAATGAATTTTGTACTTTATAAGAAAGAAACAATAAATGACAATGCGGAGAAAGAATCGATGTTTGAAAGTTTTAAAGCCGGCTTCCGATATGTCAATTCAAAGCCTATAATTAAAGCGATTTTGTGGACTGCTCTATGGATCAACTTATTTTTCACAGCAATCAATGTTGGCGGTGATTATATTTTATTGACGATTTTGAAGCTAGATCCAAAATACATCGGTTTTACAGAGGCTGGCGGTGCGATCGGAGTATTAATTGCATCTATTTATTTTGCATCAAGAGCAAACGTCAAATTTCCTTTACTTACAGTTAAACGATCCGTGTTCGGCTCTTCTGTCGTGGTCATTTTATCGGCACTGCCGCTCATGATAACATTTTCTTCGATGATGAATTTTGTCTATTATTTAATCATCATGTTTTTATTCGGCGTATTGGGTGTTATTACAAATACCCCACTTGGCGTGTTGATGCAGACTTCCATTGAAGAAGAATACCGTGGTCGTGTTTTCGGGATAATCGAAATGATGGCGATGAGTGCTATGCCTGTCGGGACATTAGTTTTTGGAATCTTATATGAATTCATTCCGGCACAATATATTTTAATTGTCAGCGGATTGATCTTAATCGGTATTGTTCTATTATTACTTCGCCCTTCAATATTAGAAATGGCTCATCCTGAACTGAAAAATGTGAATTTAGAAACAAAACCAGTAACTGAATAATCAGTTTCATCTCGAATTAGAGCTAATTTTCTACGTTAGCTCTTTTTTCTTTCCATAATAACCGATATAAGTTTGATATACTATCAAAGTTTCTGTACAATTTATATTGTAATAATTTTCATATTAGAGAGGCTGATATTTCAATGAATTTCAACAACTATTATTTGGTTCAAGAAGATAAATATTCAGAATTTCAGCAGCTCCTGACAAACAACCCTTTTCTGGACGTCCAATTGGAAGATTATAATGAAGGTTGTAATTTTTATTATCAATTTGTCTTTAATCTGTATACATATTTAACTACGGATGATTACGAATTAATAACGGATGATAACATACGTTTTCACTATCCTTTTCAGTCTTATCTTCATGAAATAATCATTAAGCAATACGGGATACAAAGATTTAAAACGAGAAAAAGCAGTGATCCATTAATTTGTTTACTATTTTCTGTACTTCTAAAAAGTAAATTAAAACAGACAATACAAAGCGTTGTCGAGGAAACCGGTTTCGAATCGGAATTGCCGTTGGAGCTAATAAACTTTTACGACAACAATCTCATTACCTCCCCATCCGGTCAGACCATCAATCATATTCATGTTCAGTTTCTTCAAAGATTAAAAGAAAAAACTTTTGTCGGTACTTACTTCAGTCAATTGATAACAGATACCGTTGATCGCACAAACAGGTATTATTTAATACATCAAAAGGAGTTTTAACATGCATACTTGTTCCGATACATCGCTACAACATAGTTTGAACAACGAATTGCGATTGATCGAACGCTCATTAACTCTGAGCATAAAGCAATTTAAAAGCTTTTATGCCAATAAACAGTTTGATGAAGCATTTGAGCAGCTTCAATTTATTTTGGCAATCATAGAAAGATCCAACAACCCGGAACATGTGACAGAAGCGCTCGTTTGCTGTGTTAATTTTGCTTCCATCGTTTCTTCCATTCCACAAAGCGATATGCTGATCAACTCAATCATTCATACGATTGATACAGATTCTTTCCCTCAAAATTTATCTATGTGCCACTACTTATTAAGCATCCATGCACTTGAAAACAATAATACCTCGGAAGCGGTTCAATATGCGAAAAGTGCATACTTTTATGCTTTGGAAATGAAAGAGGATCGGTTATTTTACGAATGTAATGCTCAGCTGCAGCTCGTTACCGCCCTCTTGGAAACCGAAAGTTTTGAAGAAGCCAAGAAATATATTGACCAGTTCAACTGGTATGTTGAAAATTGTAAAAATGATGCGGAAGTTGTTTTTGTCCATTCCATTCAGGCAAGCACAAATTTCTTAAAGCAAAATTACGAAATGGCAGTTTTTGCAATCTCCTCGTTATTAAAGAGATTTAATGAATCGAACGAAATTATGTATACTTCATTTTTAGCACGGCATTTTTATCGGATTATCAAAAAACATCCTGAGGCGAATATGCTCTACAACGATTTACTGACATTTTGCGAACAAATAATTGAACGTCATAAGTCATATATCCCCGCTGAACTGAATACTTCTCAAAGTGTTTTGATATATAACTCGAGGCAGTTTTATCAGCTTGCCCACAATTTTTTCGAAGGGCATCATAAAGATAATAACCTTATTTCAATGTATAAATTAGAGCTCAAAAGTCATATGAATTTCAGGAAATTGTTTAATCTGATCGACAGTGAATCAGCCAACAATGAGCTTATTGTATACCCCTACAGTGAACAAAAGTTTTTGCTGATCACAACAGAAAAATACAAAAACGTACTGATGAATAATAAGCAATTTAAAAATAGTGTGATTTATATCGGCTCTGCAGAAAATACCGGACAAAAAAGTTTTTACGAATTATATAGTGAACTGAATTTATCAATCGTCAGTCATAAGTAAACCCAATTAAAACGCTGTCCAGCAATAACCGGACAGCGTTTTTTACATTACATATAAATCATTTATTCCATTAGCGTGATTCTTTCGGTGGCTGGCACACTTCGCATTTTTGCTGTTTGTTTTCTTTGAACTTTTTCCAAGGTTTTTGGAATGTATTCCCGCAAGCACACTGGAAATCTAATTTTTGCGAAAAACCTTTAAACTCTGTTGATAATAATTTTGTATCTGTATTCTTTTCTACATATTCGCGAATCGAATGGATTGTCCATTTTTTTGACATTAACTACACCTCCACAAGCTATTAATTATAGCACGAAAGTTTATTATTTCCTTAATTAAATAACCAATCTACGACAAAACCGAAACCTTTAAACGCAAAATAAAGCAATAAAAGTCCAATAACAATAAACCCTATGCAGCCAAATAATCCGGAAAACATAAACAGCTTAAAATTCGGTCCTTTCCGATTGCCCCATTCTTCTTTTTTCTCACTCGTGACGGAGTTGATTGTATGGCAATGCGGACATTCCTTAATATATGTCCTTTTCTGTTGTTTTTTCCCGTTAAATATTTGAATTTGCGTTGAAAAACGGTCTGTAGAATAATCGATCGTCATTCGTTCATGACAGTTTCTACATTCCATTTCTACTTTTTTGCCCTCCATAATTAACCAACTCCTTTTTTACGTATGTAAAGGCATTAAAACATGTAATGAAAACATTTCCAGCATATATACATAAAGTAAGGGATCTGCCTTAGAATAGGAGGAATATATTTGAAAAATGAAATGGATGCTACACCCTCTTTGGAAATAATTGCCGCTAGACTTGCCTACGCAGGTGCGGCTGTTACAACAATCGGCGATGTATTGTCTATGATTTCTGCCGGTATTGCGTTAAAGCTGCTTGAGGAACAAAACGGACAGCAAGCGTCCACGAGCAACGATAGTGAATCTGATTTTAAAAATATGCAAAATGAAATTGATAAATTAATTCGGGAACTTCGTCAAATAAGAAAAATGATGGGTGCACCCTAATCACGATTAAATAAATATTTTCTTGAATCTGCTTCAATCCGTCGTTCACAATTGTCACAACTTATACTGGCTTGACGATTCACTTTAAATTGCTGATATTTTTTAGTACCTTCCAGCAACTTGAATGGTTTGCGGCAATAACGGCAAGGTGTCTCATAAAAAAACATTTCTCATTTCCTTCCTTCCGTAAAATCTCTTTTTATTATAACTTAAATGAAAAAACCTATTGCGGGAAATTAATAATTTCACCGCAATAGGCTTTGTTTTATGATTTTAAAATTTTTACCGTTACTGTTTTACGACCCCAATTTTTGGCTGTCGATTTTTTACTAATAAAGACGTCGATTTTTTTTCCTTTAATGGCACCGCCAATATCACCGGCTACTGCAATTCCGTAACCTTCCACCCATACTTTCGAACCAAGCGGAATGATTTTCGGATCGACTGCAATTACCTTTAAACTAGGATTTTTACGTAAGTTCAAACCTGTTTTCGTAATTCCCGAACAGCCTTTACAACTAGCAGTGTAAGCTGTTGCAGACATTTTAATTGTCTTTTTTACATTAGATGGATGTGTTGCAGATTTTTTTGTTGTTGTTTTCTTTACCGCCGATTTCTTTACAGCAGGTTTATTTTTAATATGGCTCGGTAATTTAAGGACTTGTTTGATTTGTACTTTTGTTGTCTTTAAATCATTCAATGCCATGAGCTCTTTTACTGATGTATCGTATTTCTTCGCAAGCATTGTTAAATTCTCGCCTTTTTTAATTGTATGTGAAGCTGCCTCTGACGTTCCTACAAAAATAAATGTGCTTGCGACCATAACCGCAACAAATGCTACTATTTTCTTGATCATACTTGAATATTTCCCTCCAGAAAAAGTGTCGTGAAAAATCTTTTTGATTCAACATGAACAAGCATAACCTTTCAATATTTCATTAAGATGACAACTACATACCACATATATTACAATTCGATAACAAAAAGTCGAATTATGTCGAGAACATATTACAAATATCTGAATTAACTTAATAATCCAACTAAACATGGCCTATTTTTTTACAAATTTCTCATGACTTTTTACCTTTTTTAAACGTATGAGTAAAAAACTATCCTAGAGTAACAATTTATGCTAATATATTTTTTGTTTTGATTTAAACTATAGAAAGAGTGAACTGATTGAAAAAAGGCACGAAAGAATTAAGTTTATTTAAGTTAACATGGCCATTATTTTTAGAGTTGTTCCTATTTATGCTGATGGGATTAGCGGATACTTTTATGTTAAGTGCTGTGTCGGATGATGCAGTAGCAGGAGTAGGAACAGCCAATCAATATATACAAATCGCAATATTATTATTGGGGGTAATCGGTACAGGTGCTTCCATAGTTGTTTCTCAATATTTAGGATCTCGCCTTATTGCAGAAGCATCCCAAATTGCTGCTTTATCGGTAACTCTCAATTTGCTCGTCGGTTTAGTCATCAGCGGGTTATTTTTATTGTTTTCCGATGTTTTAATGAAGATGATGAATCTGCAAGGAGCTGTATTGGAAGCAGCTCAAAGCTATTTAGTCATTGTCGGAGGATTCATATTCGTTCAGGCTTTAATCACTTCCATGTCTTCAATTATCCGTGTACAGGGCTGGACGAAACAAACAATGTATGTGTCGCTTGCGATGAATATTGTGCACGTTGTTTTAAACTATATATTAATCTTCGGTAAATTTGGTATGCCGGAACTTGGTGTTGAAGGTGCAGCGATATCTTCAGTTATTAGTCGTGTGCTTGCTGCATCTGTATTTTTCTGGCTTTTATACCAGGCATTAGAAGTTCGTATTGAGTGGGCGGATTACTATAGATTATCCAAAAACTATATATCTAAAATCTTAAAAATCGGGGTACCGTCTGCGCTTGAGCAGGTGCTCTACCAGACAAATCAAATCGTCCTTCTCTATTATGTAACATTTATTGGAGCCGAGGCATTGTCTGCCCGTCAGTATGCCGTTAATATTTCGATGTTTACTTATCTTTTTGCATTGGCCATCGGGATGGCGACAGCTATTTTGGTCGGCCGTTATGTGGGAGCTGGTGATAAGGAGCTGGCCTATACTAAAGTATGGTTTGGCGTAAAATCGGCGCTGATTTTTACATTGTCAATGGTTGCAATTATTACCCTCCTCAGAGAACCGCTGATGGGTCTCTTTACTGACAATGAAGAAATCATTAAAATCGGGGCTAGTGTTTTACTATTAAGTATTTTACTGGAGACAGGAAGAACAATTAACATTACAATCATTAATTCACTGCGTGCTTCCGGGGATGCCGCATACCCTGTGCGAATCGGATTTGTTTCAATGATTGTCGTCGGGCTATCGCTAGGTTATTTATTCGTCTTCGTACTTGATTTAGGCCTTGTCGGTGTATGGCTGGCTATTGCCTGTGACGAATGGATCCGTGCCGTGCTCGTTATTTTCCGCTGGCGCAGCCGAAAATGGGAACGCTATGCGATTGTCAGTTCAGATAAATAAGAAAGTAGAAACATCCATTTCCCCAAAAAGGAGCTGGATGTTTTTATATCTTTGCTGCCGGAACCCCCTATGTACTGTATACGAAAAAACGCCTTCCGCAAATTTTTGCGAAGGCGTTTTACAATATTATTTAGATGATTCTTCAGTTGAAGTTTCTTCTGTTACGGCTTCCTCTGTTACAGCTTCTTCAAGTTCGGCATTTTCCTCTGCCAGCAATGCTTCTTCAGCTGCACGAAGTTTTGCTTCTTCAGCTGCTTTTTTTGCCGCTTCTTCAAGTGGTTTGTTGACAACACCTAAGCACCAGATAAATTCTTCCCATGCCATGTTCCACCCTTTGAAAACTTCTTCAGAGTCGTCCCATTTTACTGAAAAAGCGATTCCGTCTTCAGTTTTTACAATAGAAAGTGATAAATCCGCTCCAGCACGGTCACTTAACAATTTAATTTTTCCCTCTTCATCGAAGCGTTCATCGATATTATCCTTTTCTGTGAATGAACGGCTTTGCGCAATTTCAAAAAGAACATTACTATGAATTCGGTATTTATTTTTTTGCATTCTTTTCCCAACTTCCATTATTGATTCGTTACTTGTACTATCTTACAACGTTTCAAAAAAATTATCGCGATTTTTTTCAGTTTAGCACTTTAAATTATTTTATCACAAGTCGGTACAGTTAAACCACTAACTATTACGTAAAAGAGAACGTATATTCCTTATTTTTCGAAAAAATTTTTAAAAAAACCCGTGAAGTCTTTAAAAACTTCACGAGTTTAAAATTTTTATAGGGCTTAGTAGTAATATGAACCGCTATTTCTTTTTTCTGCAATTTCATATGCAAGTTCGATAATGGATTTAGCCAGCTGTGCATACGTTACTTCTCTTTTCGGCAGGAACATCGATTGATCTGTACCTTGTAGTCCTAGCACATGTGAAATCGCCACATATCCGATTTTTTCCGGATCCACATCAGCCGCATCTTTAATCGTTAACTGATAAATCTCAGGGTGCTTCGCTGCTTGTTCAAGACCAAGAGTACGGATGTACCAAACAGCTAATTGCTCATTTGTTACTTTTTGGTCGATATTCAATTCATCTTCTAGCGGATTTAAAATCCCTAAACGTGTTGCTGTTTCCACTACATTATAATATGGATGATCCGGATTGATATGTTCGAATGAAACAGGTGGCTGCTCCTGGCGATATGCATAATAATCTTCATAGAAATATGTGATGGATTTTATTATTGTTTGCAGTGCCTGACCTTGTGTAATGGCTGTATCTGCATTGAAAGTATTCGGGTCTTTCACTTCAATCGCCCCTGCCTGGATTAGATAGTTCAGTTCCTTCTCGGCAGTCGGGTGAGTGACTTTCGCTTTTTTCGCCTGTGCATATGGGCTGACAATTTCACCGCTGTTGGCATCGACCTGGTAGTACTCTTGTCCATTCACTGTCGGCACATAAACGAGCTCATATTTGCCGTCTTCGTTTTGCAGCCTGTGGTAAACAAGCTTAACATCCAGTGCATCCGCAAACAGTTTTTTTGCCTCTTCGCTTGAAACAGTAGCATCAGCATCCGGCCATTCCTCGATTTCTAAAGGATAGCGGTAGAATGATTTCAGTTTCCCTTCATCATCAATTGTTACTGACAGACTGTCTCCATTTACAATCAGTCCATTTTTAATTCTCGGGAAGTTCACATAGTGCACTTTCGAATCTTTATCATAAACAGGTTCTGTATTTAGCTTTGCATATTCATGTACGGATGTCGGAGCAAGTTCCTTCACATATTTCTCAGCTGCTGCCAGGACCTTATCTTTATCCATTCTTGGTACTGCGTTTTCCGTTTCATCATCTTCAAACGGTATTGGACTATAATAGTCTGAGTAAGAGATAAGTTCCCCTGTATTTTTATTGAATTCGATCGATGAACCGAAAGATCCGTTTCGGTAACGGTAAGAATACGACACACTGATTACTGCCTGTTCATTCATTTGATATTCATAAGCATGATCAATCGTGAATTTGGTTGTATTCCCCTGGCTTTCTACTAACTGTTTTGCAATTTCTTTCGCATCGTCAATTGTGATTGGCGACGATTCTTTTAACTGTTTAGGAGCAAGCGGTTGTAATGCCGCCTTGCTGTTTAAAGAATCTGTCTTGCCTGTTGTTGTTGCCCATTTATTCGATGTTGCATGTAAACCAATGACATTAGGTGCTGGCAAGTATACAAGTTTTACTGAAGGTTTAGAAGAATTCGACAAATAATCAATCGAGTATTGCAAGGTTAAATTTAATTGATCCTTCATCTTTTCTAAAGCGGCTTCTTTTGAAACTATATTTGTCGCCTCTTCAAATGACATGCGTTTTTGGTCCGGGCTCATTTGAGTGAAATACTGGATTTTGCCATCGCCAAGCACACTTACTACAATTGACTGATCCTGTATCGGAATATTCTTTTCAGTGGAATTGAAGGTGTAGTTGTACGTAATTGGCTCCGTAATTAGGCCGCTGAAATAACTTGGTGTTTCGGTAGATAATACGTAATTGGATGATGAAACAACCTTTTTAACGAAATCTTCCGCGATTTTACGCCCTTGTTCTTCCGTTATTTTTCCTGGGAATAAAGCATCCTTCAAATTTGCAGGATTAAAATACAGATGCTCTATTTCAAGATTGTCCGATCTGAATGAGACACTGCCGCCTTCCGTTTGTTTATTAACTTTTTTCTGGAATGTCAACTCGTAACGCGTCGTCAAATCATCGGCATAATGGTAACTCATTGATGTCATTTGGAAATCACTGTTAGAGTATGTAGCGAACATCTCCGGTAATTTCGTTTTTAAAATTTGTATCAACTGTTCTTTAGTAACACTTTCATCCGTCATTGCCACATAGATGGGTACTCTTTCTTCTTTCGGGTTAACAGATGCTTCTGCAAGAGCAGGACTTGCAAGCAATCCTAGAGAAACAATCGACATGCCTAGAGCACTTGTCCATTTTTTCATACTAATTCCTCCTTTGTGTTCTATCTATTATACGCCTAATTATTGGCAATAGTTTCAATATATTTCATATTTAATTAAATTATTCCTTTTTATCTGAGAATCTATGGATAGATTGTGTTCGAAAGTGAGTCATGATAGAATCTTTCAGAGGTGAAGTTCGTGAATATTGTAACTGCAGGAATGCTTGTATCATTTTCCGGCATTATAGTCGTTTGTCTAGGTTTGTTTGGCATCCTGCCTAACACTAACCAAACATTGAATTATGTATTTATCGGCATCGGATGGATATTTATCCTAATTGGCATCGTCATCCGTATTATCGGTATGAAACTTGAACGGAAAAATAAATAGGTAATCCCGAGTACCAATTCAAGTACTCGGGATTTTTCCGTTTGCATATTCATTACTTAAATAAGCTCCTCTTCAAGCAAATAATATTTTGCCCCGTATATATCCACTTCATAGGTAATAATTCCAGCTGTACTTATATGAATGTTTGTAATTTCCCCTACTTTATCGATAATATGGGCTTCATAAAATTTGCGGTAATGATAGGTTTCACTATCCAATTGTTCATCGATTAAGATTACCTTCACGGTATCCATCAATTGAAATTTCGGCTGATGCTGTTCAAACTCCAGATCAAATAAATTTAGCTGACGCAAAAAGAAATTCACCTGCCAATATGTATTTAATAATTACATTCGACAAGTGAATTCAATTTCCTTTTTAGGCAAACAGATAAATAATTAATGCAAATTAATTACTTAACCCTGCATTTTCGGTAATGGCAAAATCGTTTCATTCTTTTTCTGCTCTGGTTTTAAATAAATGACAAGCTCCTGCTGGTATGTACCATTTTCCAGTAAATAATGATCCAATGTGTGACTGTCATACTGATAGCTGCCAAACGGGAACGAAACACTATCGCCCTTCACAGCAGCGAGCAGTCCTGCCACATCATTACTGACCATTTGCAATACTTCTTCAGCCGTTTCTGTTAATACAAATACAACATTCATCTTTTTATTCTCCTATACCCCTATAAATAGTGTTGCCTGTGCAATGGCAATATAAAACGCCGGATCCTGTACCGGTGCCTCATCCCAGACTACTAGTTTAACCGAAAACGTATCCGATTGTTCATTATAAACAGCAAGCCATCTTGCGATAACCTCGTCGTTAATAATAAAGTTGGACCAGTCTTCCATCTCTTTATCAATTTTCATTTTAAATTTGTCGTTTGAAATAAATAATTCAGGAACGCCAATACGCCAGTTTTCATAAGTAATGATATATTTTTCGTTTAGAACAGGATCTTTCCCTTCAAACCAGACTTTTCCGCGTCTGAAAATTTTCTTCACTTCAAATAATGATTGTCCATCATTACGAAGCACCGCGTATTTCAAAAAATAGCGGTGATCGAAATAGCCGTCCAGCAGCTTTTTCAGCCCATTATCATAAATGCGCTGAACTTTCAGGATTTGCTCCCCCGCTTCATTGTAAACAGGCTGCTGTTCCGTGGATTTTATATCTCCTAATACTTCGTACGTATAAGTCTGCATTGATTTCCCCTTAATAAATTATCTTGATTTTGTTGAGTATCCGCCCGATGAAATTTTGTTTTTCATCAAATTTCTCCCGTTTTGAAAGTGCTTCATCCGGATGGTCAGTAATGACACCATTTACATTTTTCTCATAGAATTTCTGCATATCCGACTCATCATTTATCGTCCAGACAAACAGCTCCATCCCGCGTTCTTCAACCTGCTTTCGAATATTTTTCGTCGCAAAAGACTGCTCTACTGAAATAAAATCGGCGTTTGATTCCGGTAACTTACCGTATGCGATTGAGTATATATGACCGGTATGAATCCGGGGTTCCAGTTCTTCCAGCATTTCCATTGACGGTAAATCAGGTGACTGAACATAATGATAATCCAAGGCATCATATTCATCAAGCAGATCGACAAAGCGCTGTAAAAAGTCTTCTGTTTCAAAACCATGTGTTTTCAGCTCAATAAGTAATTTAATATTTAAATCACGGCTCATTTCCAGCACTTCCTCAAAAGAAGCGATCGTGTCACTGAATCCATCCGCCAACACAGTTGTTGTAACTAATTCATTTAGGGTTAAATCATAGACAAGATCATCTTCGCCCGCTAATCGGGTTAAATTTTTATCATGATGGACAACAAACCTCCCGTCCTTCGTTTGCTGAATATCGATTTCCACCATATCTGCTTCTGCTTCTTTTGCCGCCTCAATCGCATTTAATGTATTTTCAACTCCGCCATCCATAAAACCTCGATGGGATATGATATTTGTATCAGGTTCATAAATCGTTTTTTCCAAACTGATTAGATTAATACCGCTCACAAGGAAAAAAGCAAATACAACAATTATAAAGGTCCACTGACGGATTGTTTGTCTAAAAGGTTCTTCCTGAACGATTAACGGTTTATGGCGTGTTAACTGAAATGCCACCATAACGATTAACTGTGTAAAGAACACTTGCAATATGGTGAAAAATAGAATGATGACACCCTGTGCAAGTGTCAATGTAAAGCTTGCAGTAACAAGCCCCCAGCTCGGTTTAAAACTTTCAATAATAAATAGTGGTGTCATTATTATGAATAATGCAAACAATAGTAGCGTTAAATTGACGATAACAATCAGCCCGATCATCCCGACCGTTTCAAGTAGTTTTCTTTTCGAAAACTGCCAACTCATTTTTAATGCTTTAAATATTGTTACCTCTTGGTAAACCGTAAAAAACGGCCATGTGAAAATAAAGCGTAAGCCTATAAAACTCAATAGTATTATTAGCACAACATATAAAATCGTGCCATTCCGAGTGTTCAAAAGTTCATCTATAATAAAGCTTGGGATATTGATATTTTGAATCAATGAAACTGGCAATAATGATGAAATAAGTGGAATTAATAACAGTAGGTATACGACAATCAGCAATGTCTGCAAACTGATAAAATAGACAACCTTCTGATTTAATCGTTTTAGGAGCTCTTTCCATGTATATGGAATGGCGCGCTGCTGATAGTATGCCAGCAGTATTAAAAATCCTAATTCATAATAGATGAAAATTATTCCGATAAATAGTATGATTCCTATTCCTAATATCGCAATTGGATGTGTCAGTAAATAAAAGATACTATCTTGGGTAATTGCCTGCACCCCTGTCATATCCATGACAAGTGCTGTAATCAGCCAGATGAGCGGCAATAGAACAAATGCCTGCACAATCCGTAATATCGCAAAGGTCCGTATATAATCAACTCGATAATAATACAGGTTTCTGAAAATCAATTTTATAACTCGTTTTATTCTGTCCACAAGACTTCCTCCGACTAGTAATTTCTATTTCTATTTTTGGTTCTTCTTCATATACTCTTTTGTTTGAAGCAATGTATTTATAAAAACTTTCATTGGCTCCACTCCTCTGATTCCGTAATGGTCTTCAAAGACAAAAAACGGGACACTTGATATTTGCAGCTGCTGGGCCTCATACCGATCCAGCATTAATTCTTCATTGAATTTTTCTTCCTTTATTATTTTTTGTGCCATGTTCCGGTCGATGCCTATCTGTTCGCAAATATCCAACAGTGCCTCTGTGTCATTTAAATTAAGACCTTCTGAAAAGAAATGTTCCATCACAATATCTGCAAACTCCAGTTCTTTTTCATAAAGTTTTGCGAGTTTAGATAAACGATGGGCATTTTTTGTATTGGCGAGCACAATCTTATCAAGGTTGAATCTGACTCCTGTATCCTTAGCATGCATTTCCAATGCCTCCATAAATTCTTCCGTTTTACGGAGGTCATTGTTTTTCTTTTTAAGTATCGTGTCAACATAAGATATTGTTTCCGACTTTGAAGCTGCAGGATTGAGTTCGAACGCCCTGTAAACCACTTCCGTTTCCTCACCTAAATTTAATTGATTTATCGCTTGGAATAATTTCGTTTTCGCGATATAACAAAACGGACAAGCAAAATCGGAAAAAATTTCTATTTTCATATTGTCTCCCCCTTATATTTATGTATTTATCCCTCTATTCTATGGGTTTTTTATTACAATACCCAAAATTCCAAAGAAAAAAGCCGAACCCGACATGGATTCGACTAAATATTATCTAAAACGAAGTAATTGTTGCGAAAAACTCTTCATAAAGTCCCTTTAAAATTTGATCTTCATATTTCGAAAGAACACCAAATACAAGACTAACTTCCGAAGAACCTTGATTAATCATTTCAATATTCGCACCTGTTGCGGAAATCGCAGTCGCAGCACGTGCTGCCAGGCCAGTATTATGTCGCATGCCTTCCCCGACAATGACAATCATTGAAAAATTATGACTGAATTGAACATCATCTGCGCATAATTCTTCCTTAACACGTTTTACAATACGCTGTTCAATTTCAGGTGTCAGCTGGCATGAACGCATAATAACTGAAATATCGTCTAAGCCAGATGGCGTATGCTCATAGGAAATGTTTTCTTCTTCTATAATTTGAAGAAGCTTGCGGCCAAAGCCTACTTCCCGATTCATTAAATATTTTGATACATATAGTATTGAAAAACCACTATCCGCTGAAATCCCTGTAACCGGGCGATTCGTTGCCGGACGAGTCGGTAATATTAATGTTCCGGACGCAGACGGGTTATTTGTATTTTTAATATTGACCGGAATACCCTGTTTATAGACCGGCATCAATGCCTCATCATGGAATACGGAAAAACCTGCGTACGATAATTCACGCATTTCGCGATAAGTAATTTCTTTTATATCGACTGGATCATTTACGACTTTTGGATTTGCCGCGAACACACAGTCGACATCCGTAAAGTTTTCATATAATTTTGCCCCGACGGCAGATGCCAGAATGGAACCTGTAATATCAGATCCGCCACGGTCAAATGTGCGTAAAATGCCTGCCTTTGTATAACCGAAGAATCCAGGGAAAATAATGATCTCTTCTGTATTTTTCAATACACTTAAATTTTCATATGCTTCCGGCAGCGCATACGTACGTTCCGGGAAGTCATTTAATATTAACTTATCTTTAGGGCTTACATATTTTGCCGGCATGCCAATTGCATTAAAATAACAAGCGATCAGCTTTGCGTTGTTATCTTCGCCGCTAGCTTTTATATTATCTAAGAATAAGTCTTTGTCTGACCAATTTTCTGTCACACGCCCGCGTATATCCTGTTCAATAATATCTGAAATTGTATTGTCTAAACCAAGATCTTCAGCGATATTACTGTAACGGTTAACTACAGCCTTAATTTTAGCTTCAACATCACCTTTATTAATAACGGTGTTTGCTAAATCTATCAATAAATCCGTCACTTTAATATCATCACTTGAACGCTTACCAGGCGCAGAAACAGCGACAATCTTTCTTTCAGGATTAGACTTCACAATGCTTGCTACTTTTTTGATTTGTTCTGCACTCGCGACAGATGTGCCGCCAAATTTACATACTATCATCTCATCATATCCTTACTCTCAAAATTGATATTTGTACTCACCGAAAAAACATTTGACTTTACACAGTGTACAAATTTATCCCATTTCAGTCAAGACTATTCAGTAAATTCATTAATCTATTTAGTCAAAATACGAATAATTCGTCATTTTGTCAATATATTATATGAGATTTTTATAAAAAATGATATTTATTTGTTCAAATTTATAACATTTTTACAATAAAAAAATAATTGTCCACTGTTAGGCAAATGAAGTGACCAAATAGGGAAACCACCTATCTGTTAATCCATAGCTATGAAAAATGTTTGTTCCCCCATTCTGCTGTAAATTACTCTATAATTATTACATTAGGAGTTGTAATTATTATTAGTAGGAGACGGATATATGAAAATAGTAATTGCAGAAAAACCAGATCAGGCAGCAAAATTGGCTGCCCCATTTTCATTTACTAAAAAGGCTGGTTATTTTGAAGTGAAGCCTAACACATACTTTCCGGAAGGAGCCCTCATTACATGGGCGATCGGTCACCTTTGTGAATTGAAGGCCCCGGAAGAATACAACGCTTCCTGGAAAAAATGGACGTTGGAAACATTGCCGATTATTCCGGACCGTTTCGAATATAAAGTAACAAAATCAAAATATAAGCAGTTCAATATTATAAAAACACTTGTGAAAAGACCGGATATTCGGGAAGTTATCATTGGCGGGGATGCAGGGCGCGAAGGCGAACTCATTATACGTACCATTTTAAAAGTATGCGCTGTGAATAAACCGATGAAGCGATTATGGATATCTTCCTTAACGGAAAATGCGGTAAAAAACGGATTTGCGAATTTATTGCCGGAAGAAAAAACGCGCAATATTTATTTCGAAGCATTAAGCCGCTCCTGTGCCGACTGGCTGATTGGCATTAATACTTCCAGATTATACACGGTGCTCCTTAAACGTAATGGGGTAAAAGATGTTTTCTCCATTGGAAGAGTACAGACACCGACATTGGCACTTATCGTAAAACGGGAGCATGAGATTGCGAACTTCAAACCTCAGCCGTTTTGGGAAGTCGAAGCGGAATTTAATTTTAACGGCAAGATCCTGAAAGCGAAATGGCATAAAAACAGTGTGACAAGGCTTCTGGAGGAACGTCAGGCAATTGCTGCAGCCAATTTCTGCATTAATAAAAATGTGGAAATTACAAATATCAAAAATGAAAAAAAGGAATATGCACCACCCCTCCTGTTCAATCTGTCTGCGCTGCAGGCAACAGCCAATAAAGCGTTTAAATTTTCCCCGCAAATGACGCTTGATATTTTACAGAAGCTTTATTTGAAAGGTGTCGTTTCCTATCCAAGATCGGATTCTCAATTTTTGACGAACGAGGAAGCAAAAACATTACCGGGGATTCTTGGGCAGTTAAGCAAACTGGATCAATATAAAAATCTGCTGCCCCCGCCGACAACTTCCCTTCTGAACAACAGAAGGTTTGTAAATGAAAAAAAGGTAACCGATCACCATGCCATTATTATTACAGAACAAGTTCCGGATATGGCAAAACTCAGTACCGAGGAAGCGAAAATTTATGATTTAGTCGCAAGGCAAGTGATTGCGGCCCATTATCATAATGCCGTATTCTCCTATACAACCATTCACTCGCTTGTCGATCAGCGCGCGGAGTTCATTTCCAAAGGGAAAGTGCTGCTGGAGGAAGGTTGGCGCAAAGTGATTCATCATTCAAAAGATAGTGCCGACAAAGATGAACTGCTCCCCCTTCTACAGGAAAATGAGCAAGGAACAGTTGTAAAAGCGAATGTAAAGAAAGGTGAAACTCAGCCGCCAAACCGCTATTCGGAAGGTAATCTCATTACAGTCATGAAAACAGCAGGCAAACATTTGGAAGATGCGGAACTAGAGAAGGTTTTATCGAAAACAGAAGGATTAGGGACGGAAGCTACACGCGCCGGAATTATCGGTACACTGAAAGACCGGAACTATATCGAAGTGAGGAAAAACCAGGTATTTGCAACGACGAAAGGAATGCTGCTCATTGAGGCACTAGGTGAAAGCATTTTGACTTCCGCATCCATGACAGCGAAATGGGAGCAACGCCTTAATGAAATCGGGGAAGGAAACGCCTCTCCTCAAGTATTTATGGAACAGGTAAAAAAACTGGCCGATAAATTGATCGCAGATGCCGGCGAACGGGAAAAAGTTTGGGCATTCAATCAAAACGATGTGGAGAAAATCTCCGAAAACAACCCCTATACGAAAAAGTATAAGAAGGAAAAAACAGTTGTCGGGAAATGCATGCTTTGCGATGGATCCATTGTTGACCACGGTACTTTTTACGGCTGTTCGAATTATAAAAAAGCCAGCTGTAAATTCTCGGTTTCCAAGAAAATACTCGGAAAAACAATAACGCAAACGAATCTGAAGAAATTATTAGCTGCCGGTGAAACAGACCTGATCAAAGGATTTAAAAAAGGCGGAAAAGTCTTCAACGCCCACCTCGTTTGGGATGAGAAGGAGCGAAAGACAAGCTTCAAGTTTACGAATACAAAGTAATCAACTTCATATAAAAGATAGCACCCCGAAAGTTAGGTCGGTTGTTAACTTTCGGGGTGAATTTCTATGCCAATATTAAAAAATTCATTTATTAATCTATTATTTTAAAGGTAACTGGATTGTCTCCGATTGATTGTTCCACTTGATTTTTGCTTTAAGTTCAGACCCTTCCGTTGCATTCGAACAGCCATATGGCAGAAAAAACATGCCATTTTCATCTAAAGAGACGGAAGCTCCTTCTGTATTATCCACACTAAACTCCAACTGCTCCGGCATCGGATCATTACCCAGGTATTTTATATAGCCTTTAGTTGAATTGCAGCCACTATCATCTGTCACTGTATATTGGACTCTCCAATTTTCACTTTCACCAAAAAACGTATAGTCTTTTTGTATGCAGGCAGATAATAGAATAATACTGAACAAAATTAAAATTCCTATTTTCGAACTAACCCGTTTCAATACAACACCTCTTTCATATTATTAAAAATGTGATGGTTAATCCTATTGGAATCATTAGCCAAAGCAAAATATTGCTTATTATAATTTTCAAATAGGAAGTGTTTTTTACTTTCTTTATAGAAACAGCACGACACATAATAAATACACTAAAAATCCATAACGGTATTATAAAAAAGAATTCAGGAGTTATTGAATCCGCTTCTCCCAATGCGCCTCCTGCAAAGAACCTGGAAATCAATAAAACAACAATTCCACTCACAATTACGTTACCTATAACAAGAGTTTTCTTCATTTAACTCTCCAGCCTTTCATTGATAACTTTAAACCAGACTTAATCGTTTATATTCTATAATGGTCGTATTAATCCTCTTTAGTTCATCAATAGTAATTGAGAGGAACAGCTTTGCCATTTCGAGATAATTATTATCCCAATGTAGAAAATATTAACATTCCAATGGTATACTAATAATATAAAAAGGGGGATTAATTTAATGGAGAAAAGAAAGAGGACGATATTTTGGATTATACCAATCGGGGTAATTGGTGTATTTTTCTACTTTTTCGGTCCACAAAAAGCCGTAACAGATAATGACTACATTACATATATTCATGCCACACCCGTTATGGAAAATAGTGATATGACAATTGAAAAAGCCCTCAAAAACTATTGTGAAGAAAGCCGCTGGGAATATTTCCAGACAAAAATGATGGAACATGTTGTGGAATTTAAAGGTGAATGTAAAATTGACAACAAAGTACAGCCCGTTAATTTGCAGTATGTTGTTGAAAAAGGACAAGCAGATTACCGTATTGGGGCAATGCTTGTTAATGGTGAACAGCAATCCGAAGAGCAGCGTACAGAGTTTTTGAAGACAATTCAATAAAATATTAAAGTGGAAACTTCATAAGCTTCCACTTTTTTTATCCCCAAAATATCTATATTAACAAACCCCTTATCTTAGACAATAATCGCTGACGTCTTTTCTTGATTGTTTCATAACTCAGCTTATACTTGTCGGCAATTTCCTTTAAAGAAAGCTCTTTTTCATATAAAGCGATGAGCAGAAATTGCTCATCTTCATTTAATTCCTCAAACCATTCGGGCCACTCCAGACTTGATGTAACCAAATTGTATTGTGGCGTATTAACGGTAATTATATCATCTTCTACCGCCAGTTCATGTACAGATACGTCATTCGCTTTAGTAAGTGCCCGAATAATAGCATATTTTATATTCATATAAGCAAACATTGCAAAGTCCCCTTTCGTATCATCGAATTTCAGTAATGCCTGCCATAAAGCAATCCTCCCTACTTGCATATATTCATCAAGATCCCGATATATTTTCAGTTTATAGATGACTTTTTTAATTAATGTTTCATTTTCAATAATAAGTTGTTCTACATCCTGCATATTCCCAAATCCTTTAAGCTGTGCACAACTGATTATTCCTAGGTACTGCAAATTTAGAAAATATTTGAAAATGAAACAAAGTACGGATTTGTCATAAAAAATTACTTTTGCATAAAAAACAGTCGCAAAATTCACATTTTTATGCATTAAATCGGTCCAAAAAGGAGAATTTCGCATAGTTTTCAAATAAATCAGACTTAATGATATTGACAAAAAATGCGCTATCATGCATGCTATTAGAAAATATAAAGGCATATTGAAGACGAGTACGCAGCAATTGGCTAAACAAGAGAGCACATTCCACAGGCTGAAAGAATGGCATAGTAAAACCTGCCGAACCTGCTTCAACAGCTCCTACAAAAATAGGCGCGGACTCAGCGTTATGAGATAAAGTGGAATGCAAGTATTGGCATTCAATTTAGGTGGTACCACGGAAACAGCACATTTCGTCCTAATCGATAGGATTGAAATGTGCTTTTTTATGTATTAAAGTCTCTAAATATTTTTTATATTATTTTTATCGAGGAGGATTTCGGGTGGAAAGAAAACGTGTTGTAATAAAAATCGGAAGCAGTTCTTTAACGAATAATAAAGGTGAGCTTGATCATGAAAAATTTCATGATCATGTTGCTGCCATTGCTACATTGAAACAAGCAGGTCATGAAGTTATTTTAGTATCTTCTGGCGCAGTAGCAGCAGGTTTCCGAAAGCTCGGCTATCCTTCTCGACCGATTACGCTAAAAGGAAAACAAGCGGCCGCTGCAGTTGGTCAAAGTATATTAATACAAGCGTATGCAGATGAATTTGCCAAATATAATGAGACGTCCGCCCAAATATTACTGACTCGCTCTGATTTCAACGATAAACAACGCTACAGAAATGCATACGAAACATTAACAGAGCTATTGGAGCGTTCAATCATCCCGATTATCAATGAAAATGACACTGTATCTGTCGCTGAATTAACTTTTGGAGACAATGACATGCTGTCCGCATTAGTTAGTGGTCTTGTTCATGCAGACCAGTTAATCATTTTAACAGATGTCAACGGGCTATATACGGCAAACCCATTAACAAATGCAGATGCCGTCCGAATTGACCGCATAGAAAAAATTACAGAAGAAATGCTTTTATTTGCTACAGGATCAGGTTCAAAAGTCGGAACCGGAGGCATGCAGTCAAAGCTGGCTGCATCCAATTATGCGATCAATACAGGGGTGGAAGTATTTATCGGCACAGGATCCGGTCATACAAAATTAACCGAAATCCTTGAAAACAAAGGTGACGGAACGTATTTTGAACGCAATGAAAAGTACGTACCTACAAATAAACAGTGGGTCCAGCTTTCAAAATCTTCCGGAAAGATTTTTATTGATGAGGGTGCGGTCCAAGCATTGCAGTATGGCGGAAAAAGTTTACTGCCAGCCGGTGTCTATGCCTATGAAGGACATTTTGAAAAAGGTGATGTTGTGGAAGTCTTTGACCGACATACATGCATCGGTCGTGGAGAAATTCTTTACTCTTCCGCTGAACTGGAGCATGCGATGGGAAAACGGACAACAGAGCTCATGCATTATCCGATTGAAGTCATACACAGAAATCAATGGGTCAAAATTTAAAGGGGGTTATTTTAATGACAAAAACAATTGCAAATGAAGTGATTGAAAAAGGTAAACGTGCAAAAAAAGCAAGTTATTTAACGAATATCAAAACGACAGCTGAAAAAAATGAAGCTTTAAAAAGTATAGCGCAGCAACTTCTTGCTGATATGGACATATTGCTGATGGAAAATAATAAAGATATCACTGACGGAAAAACTAATGGACTCGACCAAGCGACATTGGACCGCATTTTACTGAATGAAAATCGTATTCAAGCGATGAGCGATGCCATTATGCAGCTGATCGAATTAGAGGATCCTGTCGGTGAAGTAATCGAAGAAATTACGAAAGAAAATGGTCTTCTAATTACTAAAAAGCGAGTACCATTGGGTGTAATCGGCATGATCTATGAAGCACGTCCGAATGTAACGATTGATGCAGCAACACTTTCCATTAAAACCGGTAATGCGGTTCTTTTACGAGGCAGCTCATCTGCAAAATACTCAAATACAGCACTCGTTGCATCGATTCACCGCGCATTGGACGCTGTCGACTACCCGAAAGATTCCGTTTTGCTTATCGAAGATACGAGCCGTGAAACAGCGAAATCTTTATTTACGTTGACGGAATATTTGGATGTGCTAATTCCGCGCGGAGGGAAAAAACTGATTGATTTAGTCGTACGGGAATCGACGGTTCCCGTACTTGAAACCGGTGCCGGGAATTGCCATATTTATTTGGACGAATCCGCTAATTTTGAGATGACAAAATCCATTGTAAAAAATGCGAAAACACAGCGTTTATCCGTATGCAATGCTGCGGAGAGTTTATTAATTCATCAGGAATTTTTCCAAAGTCATGGTGCAGAACTTTTGCATTACTTACAGAATGAACTTGGAATAAAAATCTATGGAGACGAAAATGTGTGTGCTGTATTGCCAGAAGCATTTGAGGCAACAGAAGAGCATTACGCTGAAGAATTTTTGGCTCTGACATTAAGCATAAAAGTAGTTGAAGATGTATTGGAAGCGGTGCATCACATTAATCAGTTCGGGACAAATCATTCGGAAGCTATAATTACCGACAATCTGCAAAACGCTGAAATCTTTTTAAATTCGGTTGATGCGGCAGCTGTGTATCACAATGCATCGACACGCTTTACGGATGGCTTTGAATTCGGATATGGTGCTGAAATCGGTATTTCAACTCAAAAGCTTCATGCTCGCGGACCGATGGGTTTACCAGCACTAACATCAACGAAATACTATATTTACGGCAGCGGTCAAATTCGTGAATAATACCCACTTTCTCTAAAGTGAAACGAATCGGGCTTTTACGGATAGTTAATCTCCCGCCTATCCTTTACGCCCTGCTTCAATCTGAATGCGGGAGTTTTGCCTCTGCCGCTTTGCATTCAAGGCAGAAAAATTACTACCCGTTACTGCGGGATAAAGAAAGCAGGTTCACCAAATGAATGCACGCTCAATGCTTAAACTTACTCTTTCCATGGCTATTTTCGGCTCTATCGGTTTCTTTACTACGCAAACCGGCTTGCCTGCAGTAGAGCTCGTTTTTGTTCGCTGTATTTGTGCGACACTCTTTTTAGGCGGATTATGGTTTATTACAGGCGGTCATAAAACTGAAGTTTGGAATAAAAGCGAAGTGATGAAAACAGTTGTATGCGGTGTATTTCTTGTATTAAACTGGGTGTTTTTATTTAAAGCGTTCGAAGTTATGTCGATTTCTATCGCCATTTCAATTTACAATTTGGCCCCGATTTTTGTATTAATTTTAGGTTCGGTATTTTTAGCGGAGAAAATGGGGATAGGAGCTATTTGTGCAACCATTATTTGCTTTTTCGGCAGTATTCTTATTATCGGTATTGAGAGCTTTACAAGCGTCTCCCAATTTATGAATTCAGGATTTATATGGGCGCTTCTTTCTGCTATCTGCTATGCACTGACAATGTTTACGAGTAAAACGATTCACGGTATGTCATCCTATGCTCTTACGTTTATCCAAACAATAGTAGGTATCTTAATGTTGCTCCCATTTTGCGATTTTGCAGCATTTGAAGGTTTAACAAATACAAACTGGCTATACATACTTGGTACAGGCTTAATTCATACCGGATTTGTCTACTATTTATTTTTTGACAGTGTCCGAGATCTTCCTACTGTCATCGTTTCGGTACTCGTATTTGTCGATCCTGTAGTAGCGATATTATTGGATGCTGTATTGCTTTCATTCCGACCAAGTTTATTGCAAGTGTTCGGAATCGTCCTGATTTTCGGAAGTATTTTGTACACCGTTTTCGCTCCTGAACAAAATGCCAAAAAGCTAAAAACAAGTAGTACACAATAAACTGTATAAAATGAAATAAACTCTAAATAGGAGCGATATGAATCCGCACTATTTAGAGTTTATTTTTTCTATTTAAACTGAGCCAGTTGTTTTGGTATCAGTATTTTATCTGCGAACCATATTTGCTGAAGTTTCGTTTTATCGCCCATATAGATGACGACAATTTCAATCTTTTTCAGCTTTTTGTAATGCGTAACGGCTGATATCCAATCTTCTTCATTAGGAAAATCGTCAAATAGTAATTCATTGCAGATTAAATAGATTTTACCGCTATTGCTATGAGATAATTCTAACTTTAACATCGTAAAGGCATAATTGATAACGCCTTTATAATTAATCGGTTCCGTTTTGAGTCCGAATGATTTATCGAGCTCGAAGTAATGATTAAAATCTATTGTCTCTTTATGTGTAATCATTTCCTGATCGATTGCTTTTATGAATGATAAAAAAACAAAATTGTGTTCATGTTTTTGTGAAAATTCTGAAAAGGCCAATGCCAATCCATTTTGTAAAGTAAGGCTACGTTTCATCGATATATCTTTTTGAACACAAAATACATATGTACTGTTCGGATCGAGTCCAACTTTTAAAAATTGTTCTGTCTGAAATTTGGATTTCCAAAACAAAACTTCGGAAAAGTGCCTTGATTCAATATAACTCATAAATTTTCTTAAATTATCATTGCTGATTGTTTCCCATATCTTGTCACCGAAAAGCAGCTCTACCGCTTTCGTTTCTTCCAGTACTTCTTCCAAAATTCTGTCATAAATGGAATTTAATATAAATAAATTCATATACCAATAGCTCTGAACTTTTAAATGAATTTCATGATAAATATCCCGAGTATCTTGACTATCTGCAAGATCCTTTTCATATTCAGCTTTTAGTTTTTCAATCTTCAACGCTTTACGCATATCATAAAAATAATCTTTTTTAATTTTTTTCCATATGTATAGTGCTATAAAAAATTTTTTTACAGAGGAATTCGTTAAGTACTCAAAGTGCAATTTTTCTAAATTTCGGGCTGAGAAAAATTCCAAAATGAAAATTCGCCATTCTTTCAGCCTAATATCTTCTTTTACAATTTCGCTTTCGTACTCTTCCCCAATTTCAAAAAGTGACCAAATATCATGAAAAATTAAATAAAAATCATCACTTTTTAATAGTATGGAGTCATTACAATGTTCGGAGTAAAGTAAATCTAAAAGTGCTTCTATACGCTCATCACTTAATGAGCTAGGATTTTTCAACAATAGCTCCTCCATTATGGACCCACCTTTCTTTAGTATATTTTTAAATATATACCATTTTCTCAAATTATACCATTCGCTAAAAAAATAATGTAATAATGTTTACTAAAATAAAAAAACTGCTAACGATTATTTTCGTTAGCAGCTTAAAATTTAAGCTTTACGGCTTTCTGTCATTTGTTTCCACACAGAACCTTTTGCCTCTTCCCCGCCTTCAATACGGGCAAGTGCCATTTTTGCTTGCAGCTTTACTTCAAATTCCTTATCTTCGCTTGCTGATTTTAATGCATCAATCGCCTGCTCTGTACCTGCTTCATACAAGTACATTGCCGCACGCCAGCGGACAAGTTTATTTTTGTCACCTAATGCAGCGATCATCGCAGGCTCAAATTCCGGTAGCCCCAAATCACTCATACAGTCGCCCGCTGTACGGCGAACCGCTGCACTTTTATCATTCAATGCTTTCGTTAAAGCCGGTACAACCGCGACATCTTCAATCATTCCTAAGTAAACCGTTGCAAGGCGTCGTATAGACATCTGCTCGTCTTCCAGCGCTTTTTCGAACAATGGAATATCCTTTACTTCCGGATCCGGTAATTGATCTAACAACTGAAAGCGTTGTTGCCAATCTTCAACCTGCTCATATTGTTCCAACGTCACTTCTTTACGCTCTTGTGCTGCTGTAACTACTTGTTCGTTTGCCGACTGAACAATTGTTTCAACACGATCTTGCGGATATAATGCATCCACCTCTTTCAGCACTTCTTGTACAACTTGTTCTTTATCACCATATCGGACACCGAAATCGACCCATTTCCGTTCGAAAATGTAGTTTTCGTCTGTTACACTGAATTGCAGACGTTTAAAAGCTGTTGTGAAACGGTCTCCCGCGCTTATTCGCACTTCCCCTTCACCATCGAATGCTTTAATCTGCAATGGAATTGCTTTGTACATTTGAACATGCACATTTACTTCCCCATAATGCTCGTTCATTTCATATTCCGTGCTTTCAGTCGCCTCTCCGCCAATTGCGCGGCGAATATCCGCTAAAATATTTTCCCATGCAAATTTTGCATTGCGTTCAATAGCCAGGAAATTCGATACATGATAAATGCCTTTAACACCGTCTACTGCAAAGATAGCCTGCAGCTCAGGTGATGCTTGACCAATATTGTCTTTCGTATAATTAAAACTTTTACCAAATGGTAAATCCTGATCGATAATTACTTTCATTGAATTTGGACTTGGTGTTGGTTCAATTGATAAAATTTTCATTGTTATGCTCCTATCCATTTGCAATTTCGTCTAAATAGCTCCAACGCTCGATTAATTGTTCGTATTCCTGATTCAGCTTTTCTAAATCGGACGTCAATTGCTGAAGCTTTGTAAAATCCGACCCTGCGGTTGAAATTTCGTCCTCAGTCGTCATAATTTTTTCTTCAACTTGAGCAATTGTATCAGCAATAGTTTCCCATTCTTTCTGCTCTTTAAATGACAGCTTTTTCTTTTCTGACTTCTGCTTTTCGACTTTCGGCTTTTCCTGCTTCAATTCTTTTGCTTCCTGCTGCAGTTCCGACTCGCGTTTTGCTAAATAATCGGTATAGACATCCAAGCTTTCCGATACGCCGCCTTTTCCATCCAAAATCCACAGCTTTTTCGCAATACGGTCCAGGAAGAAACGATCGTGACTGATTGTAATAACAACACCTGGGAAGTTTTCGATAAAATCTTCAAGAACACCCAATGTTTCGATATCCAAATCATTCGTCGGCTCATCCAAAAGCAAAACGTTTGGCTGTTCCATTAATAGACGAAGCAAGTGAAGTCTTTTGCGTTCCCCGCCCGATAACTTGCTGATCGGTGTACCGTGTGTATTAAGCGGGAATAAAAAACGTTCAAGCATTTGTGACGCAGAGTAACGAACACCATCAGAATCGGTAATATCATTTGAGGCCTCACGAATATAATCGATCATTCGTGCATTTTCATTCATTGCTGGCAGTGCCTGCTTGAAATGAAGACGTTTTACAGTTGAACCTACAATAACCTCGCCTTTATCCGGTTCAATTTCACCTGCGAGCATGTTAAGGAGGGTCGACTTTCCGTAACCATTTGCGCCAATTATACCAATGCGGTCCCCGTGCTGAAGTAAAAATTCAAAATCCTTAATAATGACACGTTCTCCGTATGCTTTTGAAATCCCATCTGATTCCAGTACTTTTTTTCCTAAACGTGTTGTTGCCAGTCCCAATTCAAGATCCGACTGGTCATTCGAACGGTCGATTGATTCATCTAATGCATCGAAACGCTGAATACGTGCTTTTTGTTTTGTTGTACGCGCTTTTGCCCCGCGACGAATCCATTTTAGTTCTGAACGATAGCGATTTCGTAATTTTGCCTGTGATGCTGCATTCATTTCTTCGCGAATTGCCCGTGCTTCAAGAAAATCTCCATATGATCCTGTATGGCGGTACAACGTTTTATCTGCCAATTCATAAATATGTGTTGCTGTTTCATCAAGGAAATAACGGTCATGGGTAATAAAGATAACCGCTCCTTTTAGGCGTGAAACCATTTCCTGCAGCCATTCTGTCGAAGTGACATCCAAATGGTTCGTTGGCTCGTCCAGTAAATATAAATCTGCCGGTTCAATTAATACTTTTGCCAACGCAACACGTTTTTGCTGTCCACCCGAAAGACTTGTTACTTGCTGGTCAAACATATCAATCCCAAGCTTCGTTAATGCTTGTTTTGCCAATGCATTGACATCCCATGCATTTTCAGCATCCATCTGCTGTTGTAAGCGGAATAGTTCATTTTGCAGCTTTTCAGATTGCGGAGTTAAAGACAATGCCGCTACCGCCTCTTCATAGGCACGGTTTAACTGCAATATCGGTGAATCTCCACTAAATACAGCTTGTAAAACCGTTAAATCTTGCGGAAATTGCGGATCTTGTTCCAGATAAGCGATACGGTACTTGTTCGGATGGTCAAATTCCACTGTATCCGCATCCTGTTTTTTTGCGATAATCGATAATAAAGTTGACTTTCCTGTTCCGTTTATCCCGATTAGGCCTGCACGTTCGCCTTCATAAATAGTAAATTCAATATTTTGAAATAGCGTTTTATCGCCAACTGTTTTTGTTAAATTTGATACGATTAAATGACTCATGAAATCCCGTCTCTTTCTTTTTTTAACTGCTCTAAAAATTGTACCATAAAGGCATGACGTTCTTCAGCCATTTCGCGCCCTTTTGCAGTTACCATTAAATCTTTCAGCAATAGAAGCTTCTCATAAAAGTGTGTCACAGACGCTGTGGATTGACTGCGATATTGTTCTTTTGTCATATTTACGCGCACTTCTTCTGCATCATCATACAACTTGCGCCCTTTCGCACCACCGTAAGCGAATGTACGCGCGATTCCCACTGCACCAATTGCATCCAGCCGGTCTGCATCCCGCACGATTTTCGATTCAACTGTTGTAATGTCCCGTTCATTGCCTCCATTAAATGATACCTCTGCAATCACTGTTCGGATATGCTGTTTTTCCTCTTCCGTAACATCAAGTTCATCCAAAATCCGTTGCTCCTGCTCTTTATCCGCAGCATATTTTTCGTCACTGACATCATGCAGCAGCACAGCTAAACTTACGATTTTTTCATTTGCTAAAGGTTCGGACTTAAGTATTGTCATTGCGTTTTGGTAGACACGTTCAATATGTTGAAAATCATGGCTTGCATCCATCGTTTCATAAATTTCTTTTACTAATTGTTCACATCTTATGATTATTTCGGACATGCTTCATTCACCATTTTCTTTTTAAAGTTTACATAATCATATTACCACGATAACCCGGAAGACTTCAGTTATTTAACATGATTATTGCTAAAAGATCCTGTCCTTTAAACCTTTACGGCAACCCCCTGCATATAGCAACTTTCATTCAAAAAATCAAGTATCATTAATTATTCAGAGATAATTTTTGTCTAAAATGTGAACTAAATGCTTGTATTTTACAAATTCACATCATATAATAGCAATAAGAAAACATAAAACAGAAAAAGGAGTGTTATTTATGCAAAGAATGATGCAAGCTGTAGCACCAAATATGAACGATAGCCAACGAAAAGGTCTAATTGTTATTTCACCAATCTTAATTGGATCGGTTGCATACGGACTAAGTGCAACTTTTATGATTGCTACTAACCTTCTACAAATCATGTTTTAACGAACGAACGACAATTTCAACAAAGTTTCCACTGCAAATAAAAGAAACGTATTCGAATGAATTATCAAACGAATACGTTTCTTTTACTTTTTATCATCGCTCCGGCATTATTTTATCCTCAGACAAAATTATTGTCGGTCGCTATAGACTGGTGTTATTAAAATAATCCGAGTGCACTACCATCTTCGGCCACATCCATATTCAGTGCTGCAGGCTGTTTCGGCAAGCCTGGCATCGTCATAATATCCCCTGTTAAGCATACGAGGAATCCTGCACCTAACTTCGGAAGAATTTCACGAATTGTTACAACGAAATCCGTTGGTCTGCCTACTAAGTTTGGTTGATCGGACAATGAATATTGTGTCTTCGCCATACAAATCGGTAAAGTGTCCCAACCATTTTTTTCGATCACTGCCAGCTGTTTTTTAGCAGCATCCGTTAATTGTACACCTGCACCACCATAAACCTGCTGTACAATCTTCGTTAACTTTTGTTCAACTGTTTCTTCCAGATCATATAAATGGTGGAAAGTATTTGGCTGTTCAATTACTTCGAGAACTTTTTCGGCAAGCTCAATACCGCCTTTGCCGCCCTCTTCCCATACATTCGTACGGGCAATCCGAACCTCATTCGCTTCCGCCCATTGTAAAACAGCTTTCAGTTCCTGTTCCGTATCCGTAATAAATCGGTTCAGAGCAATTACCGGCTCCAGTCCAAAGTTGCGGACATTCGCTACATGCTGTGCTAAATTGGAAATCCCTTGTTTTAAGGCTTCAACATTTTCTTCCACCAAGTTAGCTTTTGCTACACCGCCATGCATTTTCAATGCGCGAATTGTCGCAACAATAACGACAGCGCTCGGTTTAAATCCTGCTTCACGTGCTTTAATGTTTAAAAACTTCTCCGCACCTAAATCTGAACCGAATCCTGCTTCTGTCACAACGATATCTGCAAGTTTACGTGCTGTTTGAGTTGCAGTAATCGAGTTGCATCCATGGGCAATGTTGGCAAACGGTCCACCATGAATCAATGCGGGTGTACCTTCAATTGTTTGAACCAGGTTAGGATTCATCGCTTCCTTTAAAATAAGAGCGAGTGCTCCTTCTACTTGTAATTCACCAACTGTTACCGGATTCCGATCGTACGTATAACCAATTACAATACGTGCCAAACGCTGTTTCAAATCTTTCATGCCTGTTGCTAAACAGAAAATGGCCATAATTTCTGAAGCTACTGTAATATCGAATCCGTCTTCGCGAGGCACACCTTGCATCGGGCCGCCTAAACCAACTGTTACATGACGCAGTGCACGGTCATTTAGGTCAAGCACACGTTTCCAGACAATACGTCTTGGATCAATATTCAAAGCGTTTCCTTGGTGTATATGATTGTCAATCAGTGCAGATAATGCATTGTTTGCAGTCGTGATCGCATGGAAATCACCATTGAAATGCAAATTGATTTGCTCCATCGGCAATACTTGTGAATATCCGCCACCAGTAGCGCCGCCTTTCACACCCATTACCGGTCCTAATGAAGGTTCCCGTAAAGCAACCATTACCTGCTTATCCAATTGGTGCAGTGCATCTGCCAAGCCGATTGTTACCGTTGACTTACCTTCTCCAGCCGGTGTAGGGCTAATCGCTGTTACTAGCACAACATTTGCCGTTGCTTCACCACTAATTTTGCTTATATCGATTTTTGCTTTATAGCGACCGTATTGTTCAACAGCATCTAAAGGAATGCTTGCATTCTCGGCAATTTCCAAAATCGGCTTCATTGTCGCCTGATTAGCTATTTCAATATCGGTTAATGGTTTTTTCGTAATAGTTGTCATGCTTCGCCCTGCTTTCTTATATGTAATTACTTTATTATAGTCTGTTTTATCTGAATTAATAAATAGAAAAAGTGAGTTAAATCGACAAATTATTGACAGTTGTCATATGTATAGTATATAGTTTATTCGTAATATTCTGGAATCTTTATGTTTCATCAATTGATTTTGACAGTATCGGAGGAGAAAGCGGATGCACCAAGGCACTGTAAAATGGTTTGATAATGAAAAAGGTTATGGATTTATAGAATCTACGAATGGTGAAGATGTTTTTGTACACTTTACTGGCATACAAGAGGAAGGATTTCGTTCACTGGATGAAGGACAAGTGGTTGAATTCGAGTTGGTCGATGGCATCCGGGGTCCGCAGGCAGCGAATGTTACAAAAAAACAGACAAAGCTGTAAACGAAAAGTTTTAATCGTTTACAGCCTTTTTTATTTCTTATTTATTTCGTATTGTGCGCCATCAATTGTAAACTGCTTTGGCTCCGTCACTCCTGAAAGAACGACCTTTTTTATGCCGTAGCCATTTTCGAGCATATAATTCCAAGCGGTTCCTTCACCGACCGGCTTTGCAAAAATCAGCTTCACTTCACCGAGCAGAATAATCGAATGCTGCACGTTTTCTTCCTGATATTCCTTTTTTAAAACGGGCGCACCAGTTATTTGGGCAATTTGCTCCACGGCATCGAAATTCGGTACAATAAAATGAACAGCTTGAAGCGTTAGGTCTCCTAACGGATGTTTTGCTATAATACCACGGTCCTTCAGTTCCTTTCGCCGGATTGTATCTGCTTCATCCCACTGAATGAAAAAAGGGAAATCAATTTTCGATTTCGGGTGACCGATATAAAGCAGTTGCCAGCTTACTTCAGAGCCATCTTCCCGTTTTCTGGAAAATCGCTCCGGTCCAACTACTTCCAAACCGGCTTTAGCGAATAACTTCGCATCTTCCTCGATTGTCGTTGTACGAACAGCAAAACGAGTCAATCCGTCACGTCGGCGATTTTCTTTATAGCTTGCATGTAGTGAATACTTCTTTTTTGCTGCTTCCTGAAACTTTGCCTCATTTTCAATACCGATCAATTCAATATAAGCCAAATCAAAATAGCTTAGTGTATTATATGTACCCCATGCTTCATGACTTCCTCCCGGGACCACATGGAGACCCTCTTCTTGGAGTTTTAACAATGTCTGTTCCGGAAATGGGACAAAATGGACAAGATGATCGAACTGGTACATGCTACAACCTCTTTTCAATATTGAATAGATTAAATATTCTAAATTATAACATATATAGACGATTGAAAATGAGCAAACTTTACTTAAGAGATGACATTGATCAATGCAGTTGCAGCTGCCATTTTTCCGTCGACTTTAACTGTCTCCCCGAATTTACGGATAATATAATGGGGCTCCATTGCACCGTACAGAGATTTGGAACTGTTTGCGACCATATAATCCGCTTTCGCAGTTTCCATTCTCGCAGCAGCTCTTTCCAATAAAAATGATTCATCTTCTGTCGCTTCCAGTTTAAAGCCGATTAATGTCGTTTTAGGCGACCAGTTTTTAATTTGTGCCAATATTTTCGGCGCTTTTTTAAAATGGATAATCGGAGGTTCATCCGATGGCATTTTCCCTTTTTCGGTCAGTTCATTACCTTGCTGATCGAATACTTTGTCGATAAGCCAGTCCGAGCCGGCCACAGCCATAATGACATAATCGATATGCTCGGACTCAAGAATTGTTTTTAGCCTTTCGCCTAAATCCTCGATTCCTTCAAATTTAATGAGCTGCATCTCTTCTTGATGTTCAGGAAGCTGTGTAAATACACCGTGCATATAAATGACGTCTGCACCTTTTTCAAGTGCTGCTTCTGCCAAATAGCACCCCATTGTTCCTTTAGATAAATTCGTATGGCCGCGGACATTATCCCATTTTTCGAATGTTCCGCCACTCGTTATTAAAACTTTTTTTCCTGTTAGCATAATTGGTTCCCCTTTTACTGTTCTTCGTTTTCCAGCCATTTCTTTAATATTTCCACAAATTTTTGCGATGCCGGTGACAGCTTCTGCTTTGTAGACAGTCCGAGAATTCGGTAGCTTTCCTGTACTAGAGGCAGGGCTTTGACAGTATCCGGCAGCATCGAAATCGCCATTTCAGGCAGTATGCTAATGCCCAGATTATGTTCCACCATTGATACGATGGCCTTTTCATCATAAAGTTCAAAACGTATATTCGGAAATACACCATATTTTTCAAATGTTGTCATCACATCATTTGTTCCTTTATAAGAAGGCATTATAATCGGCGTTTCTTCAATTTCAAATAAATCAATCTCTGTTCTATCATATAGCGGACTATGCGACGACACAATACATAACAGCGGATCCCGTTTCAGCGGCATAAAATCGAACTGTTTGGAGCTCGTCCGGTTTAAAAATCCGCAGTCGACTTCACCTTGTAATAGCCACTGTTCAATTTCATAGTAATCCCCTTCACGCAATTCAATACGAATGCCCGGATACTCTGAATCCATAATATGAATGATATTCGGCATCCAATGTGTAGAGATCGTCGATATTAGCCCAATTCTCACCGTCCCTTGGCTCACCCCTAAAATATTCGATGCGGTCTGCTGGAGATGCTCCTCCGCCAATAATACTTTGCGCATTTCATAAAGCATTTTCGTACCGTCTTCAGTCAAAGTCACCCCTGTACGGTTCCGGTGAATTAAATTAAACCCAAATTCCTTTTCCAAACTTGAAACCGCATGACTTACAGCTGACTGTGTAAGACCTAAAACCGAGGCCGCTTTTGTAAAGCTATGTACTTCCGCCACTTTATTTAAAATTTCATACTTGACTAAACTCATGATAATTCACTCCACCAATCCATTTTAAACATGAATTTTTTTCATATCATTCATTATAAACATTCGTTTTACTAATCACAACTTCCTGTTTATACTGTTTTATAACAGATCGGATTTGTAGATGGTACGATATATTAAATCTATTAATCTTATAGTTAAATTTGTCGTACAATACATATTTTTACTGATTATTTGAAACTTACTTTTTAGAAATGTGGTGACATCTTTGAGTTTACAAGGTAAAGCAAATATTTTAATGGTGATTGTTACAATGTTTTGGGGGCTATCCTATACGTTTATGGTTATGGGACTGGATAGTTTGGAAGCTTTTAATGTTGTAGCACTTCGATGCTTAATCGCATTTATCATTGCAGGGCTGATCTTTTTACCGAAGATGTTGCGTGTGAACATGAAAACGATTTTATATGCATCAATACAAGGCTTTTTATTGTTCACGATTTTCGCCTTATCACTGCTCGGTCTAAAAACGACTTCTGCAGGCAATGCAGGCTTTATACTAAGTTTAACAGTAGTATTAGTACCGATCATGACGAGCTTCATTGATAAGCGGCTCCCTTCACGGGCAGTGAGCTTTGCCATTGTTGCAACAATGATTGGAATTACCGTTTTGACAATGAACGAATCAATGGCATTCCAGACCGGGGATATATTAGTTGCAATCGCAGCAGTTTGCTACTCGATCTATTTAATATTAAATAGCAGATTCACCAAAAATGTTGAATCCATTTCATATGGTGTTTATCAACTAGGTATTGCCGGCTTGTTCGGAGCAGTATTTACAGTAATGTTCGAAACTCCAATGTTCCCGTCCAATTCTTCGAGTTGGGTTGCTGTACTTGGATTAGGCATAATTTGTACCGCTTTTTGCTTTATTGCCCAAGCTGTTGTACAACAATATACTTCACCTACACATACAGGTCTGATTTTTTCACTTGAACCTATTTTTGCAGCCATATTCGCCATGATTTTCCTGGGACAGGGATTGACTGCACAGCTTGTAGTTGGTGGTGCATTTATTTTGATTGGGAATACCGTTGCTCAGCTTGAACAATTTATAGCAATGAAAAAAATCCCATCACCTACTCGCTCTGAAACTACGTTATAATAGGAAGGGACATCGCATCGAGCGTGCAATGTCTCTTTTTTTATAGATTATTGATAGAATTAACTCTATTATTGTTCTATTTTTATGTAATGTTTAATATAATATAAAATGCAACAATTTTTCTGATAGTTCTAAAAACATAATCAGTTTTCATAATAACAATCTGACGTTATTATTATTAGTAGCAATACTGCGACATTAGTATTTAAAAGTTGTATTAAAGGAAGTGTTACAATGATTGGACGTAATGACCCATGTCTATGCGGTAGTGGAAAAAAATATAAAAAATGTTGTGAAGGAAAAAATCAAGTAACTTCACAAAACGTTTTCCAGGAAGAAATTGAAAACGTATTACAGACTTTCTATAGTAATTACCCAGAACGAAAAGATATCCGTGAATTTATGGAATTGGTTCGAAAATGGGCACCGAAACTAGAAAAGAAATTACACAAGGAATTAGTGGAAGCCGTTGCATTGGACGAATATTTCTTCCATCAACGACCTGATATTTGGCAGAACTTCTTAGCAAAAACTGCTAAAAAGGCGCTTCGCCCATCTATGATTGAATTATTGAAATCATGGGAACAGCCGATATTCTTCATCGGAACTGTCGAAGACGTGCAAGATGATTACTTTACAGCCATCTCTGCATTAACTGGCACAACATATCATATTCAGCGTGAAAGCCACAAATCTATTCCTCTAGGAATGCGTGTGTTCGCCTTTTTATTACCGGATGGTTCAAACAAGGAAAACCGCGTATTAGCTGTCTCTACACTAATCTTCTTCCATAAAGAACATGCGATTTCTTTTGAACAGTTTACAGAGGCATATAAAGCAAGCAGTGTACCTGTTGAACAATTCACAAAAGAAAACCATTTATTATTATGGGAAGGCCTAGTTGAAAACGGCTATGAGGGAGAAGAGTTTACACCTTTCGAGCAGGAAGTCGTGGAACAGTTAAAAGCATTTATGGCGGAAAAAGCGATCAATAACGAGAGCTTCGTAGCAATGGTTGAAGATTACTTAGTCGAAAAACAGCCTACAGCACGTAAAGCAGGCGCTATTGCTGCCGGTGCAGTTAGATTTGGTCAGGATAATGATTTATTCGATCAAAAATTCACGGTTAAAGAAATCGGCGAAAGCTTCAGTGTTTCCCCATCTTCTTTAAATAAATATTATCAGGAACTTAATGCATTCTATAATGAAAAGCAATTAGTTACTAATTAACAAAACAAAAAAGCTACTTTCGAGACGTCGAAAGTAGCTTTTTCATTTACGCTGGTTTAAATAAATCCATAAAAAAACAACTTGTAATATAGCAGTTATGCGCTGCATATTACAAGTTGTCTCTCCCTTTTCAGCTATGAAAAGGACTTAAAAATAAAGAAACTTTTCAACGGTAACCACTCCGCTGAAGTCATTTACCTATAGAAAATAAATCTGTACCAGAGATTTATACTAGATAATTTAGAAATACTTAATTATTATATCAAAAAAACATTATTTTCCAATAGTATGATTAATGTTTTAAAATTGTTATTTTTCGGAAACTTTCATTATTTCCTTACCAAGAAACTGAAGCTGTTCCCCTACTGTACAAGATTCAATGCAGAAACGGTGTGCACCATGTTTGCCGCGTTCTTTGCGAAGGTCCTGAATAACTAGACAATCAGCGCAGTATATATCCATTAATTCATCAATATCTTTCATAACATCTACTTTATTCAAGCCATGTACCTCCCGATAATTTGTTTTACTATTGTACGCTATTTTTTTATTTTCTCCAACTCACATGTATTTGTTATACTTAAACGACCAGAACATTAAAGGAGCGAAAGTATGTTAGAAGTCTATATAGATGGTGCCAGTGCCGGCAATCCCGGTCCTAGCGGGATTGGAATCTTTATAAAAGGCGAAGGGCAGCATATAAAAATCAGTGAACCTATCGGCGTTACAGACAATCATCAAGCCGAATTTACTGCGCTCTTGCGCGGTTTGGAAGAAGCTTTGAAAATCGGTTCATCGTTTGTTTCCATGCGCTCCGATTCAAAAATTGTCGTAAGCTCGATCGACAAAGCATATGTGAAAAATGAGGAATTCAAACCCTATTTAGAGCAGGCACTCGCTTTAATCGAACAATTTGACCTGTTTTTCATAAAGTGGGTTCCCGATAAAGAAAATAAGGCAGCGGATGTTCTTGCACGTGAAGCGATTTTAAAGAATAATTAAGCGCCTAATCCGAAAAATTTATCGCTGTCATTTTTCCCTTAAAAAAACTAATTCTAACAGGGGCAAAAAACGATTCATCTATCCCCCTAAAGGAACGATGAATCGTTTTTCTTATTGTTCTGTTTTATATTTTTGACGATTAAGCAACAGCATATACAATGCAAACACGACAACAATTATAAATGCCGCAATGTAATATACAAATTCATACCCAAAACTCACCGCGACCATCCCCAGTAAATACGATCCAATAGCAATCCCTATGTCAAACAGCGTAAAATAAGTGGCCGTTGCATAGCCGCTGCGCTGGATTGTCGTTGCTTGAATACATAGTGACTGGAAACTCGTTGTTAACGTACCGTATCCTGCACCGATAAAGATTGCCGATAATAAGAACGGAATTTCCTGATTAGCATTACCAAGAATAATCAGCCCTAATGAAAAAATAAAGAACGATGGAATAATAACAAATTTTGCGCCCATTGTATCATAGACTTTCCCTGTGAATGGACGAACCGAAATCATCGCAACAGCAAATACTGCAAAGAAATAGCTGGCAACGCTCAATAAATCCTTCTGTTCCGCATAAAGCGATAGGAATGACAAAACACTTGCATAAGAAAACGCAACTAAGCTGGCAAGTGCGGCAAGCGGCAAGGCACTTCGTTCAAATAAATCATCAAATGAAAATTTAAAGCTGCGGTCTACTACGACTGGTTTTGGCAAATCATTTGTCTGAATAGTCAATGCCAATACACTTCCTATTGCCACAAATACAGATAAAGCGATAAATAACGTATCAAAGCTAGAATATTGGATGATAAGCAACCCGATAAAAGGACCGAATACAACAGCTAAGTTTGTGGACATTGCAAAATAGCCCAATCCTGCCCCTTTACGTCGTTTCGGTACAATATCGGCCGCTAAAGAGCCCGATGCTGTCGTTGCAATACTAAACCATATCCCCTGAAAAAAACGAAGCGCCAGTAAAAGCAGAAATGGTTTAAAGAATAAATATAATACCGTACATGCAAAGTAAAGTATAAGACTGATAATCAGCAAACGCTTCTTCCCAAAAAGATCCAGCAGTTTTCCGCTGAACGGTCGGACGATAATTGCCGATATTAAAAATACGGTAACAAGCAGTCCTGAATCGTCATCGGATTTCCCTAATTCACCGATTGCATATAACGGCAATGTTGTAATCAATCCGTAAAACACAAGAAATATCGACATATTCGTAAAGAATAGGCTTATAAATCGTTTAGTAAAAATTTTATTTGTTTGTTCTTGAAACTCCATTTATTCTAACCTTCCATCTTTTTTAGTAATTGAATAAGGAGCGCCTGTTCTTCCTCTGATAAATTCTCAGTCATTTTACGCTCGAACGATACGACGGATGCTTCAATTTGAGGAAACTGTTCCATTGCTTTGGCCGTTAAATCAATCATTTTTTCGCGCTTATCTGTTCCTTGCACTCTTTCCACCCAGCCGAGTGTCTCCAGACGAGTGACAGTTCGCGTAACAGTCGGTGCTTCCACATCCAGGTACTTCCATATTTCTGTAAGTGTCATTTGTCCTTTTTGATGCAATAAAAAAAGAACCGTCCATTGTGAGCTGAATAGTCCATGCTGTTTTAAAGTATCATTCAACTGTTTTACTAAATAGCGGTTTTGCTGAAATAGTATATGAAATAACGGATTCATCGCAATCACTCCTTATTTACCTAACTAAATAATTTACTTTCCCTATTTTACGCTCCTAAAAAATTGATGTAAAGTATTTGAGATAAAAACGGCAAAAAAGAAGCATTTAAACTATGTTGTTAGCCTAAATGCTGTCCTTTAATTTCTGCTGTGCTCACGAATATTTAACAATGCACCAATCGCACCTGAATATCCGCAATCCTTTAAGAAAACGGGTTTATGTTTTTTTAATATAGTATAATGTTCAATCACCTTTACAAGCTGTTCATTGTCGATCAGCGTTGAGCCGATATACACGATATGCTCCGTCTCATACTGGACGGCAAGCTGGATACTTAATGTGGAAATCACTTCCCCGATCAATCCCTGTGTTGTTGCAAGTACGTTATTTTGTTCAAATTCCCGTTGATCGGTAATGCCGACCTTTCCAAAATTACTTGCAGTTAAATTGCCGTCAATCGGCGTATCCATTCCTTGATAAATATCCTTTACGAGTAAATCAATGCCTTCCCGCTTCCCTTTGAAAGCGTTTGCTTTAATTTCTTCAAAATCAGAAATTCCGGTCATGATTGCCGACAGTCCGATCAAGGTACCTCCGCCTACACCTGTCCCTCCTACCCTGGCATGTGTATAGCCATCCATATAGTGAATCGATGTGCCTGTACCGATATTCGTAATGATACTCTGATTAATCGTGTGGCCTTCTTTCTCCAGCAAATAGCGCACACCTTTTAAAGTTGCTTCAAATTCAACAATATATTCAATCGACTTCATTGTCTTTAAAACGTCCAGCAATTGCTCTGTACGTCCTCCAGTCAAGCCGATTTCTTCAACTTGAGGATGATTTTCCAACCATTCTTTTACTAAATGCATTTCGTTAGATGGAAAGACCGTTAATTTAAGCTCCTGCTGCTCATCTAAATAAGCAAGCTTTGTTAACGTACCCCCTGTATCAATTCCAATCCATGCTGACATAAATTAATCTCCTTTATTATCCCACGAGTGATTCGTACCCCCCTATCATAACGTAATAGGAGTCGGCATTAAAGAAAAAATTCTCCTAAAACTGGAGAATTTATTATACTTGTATTATATTTTTTTCGATTAATGCCCGTTTATAAAACTCAGCTACAAACATATGCTCATACTTAACAAGCAAATGCAGAACCCTTGCCTCGTATGTATTGGTTGGTTCATCTTCCAAATTAAATCTTGCAATAATCTCTTCTTTTTTTAATAAATTTACTAATGTCATGACTTCTGTTTTAGGCAAAGTTACTTGATGTAATTTCAATATTTTCGACATTGATCGTAATGCCGTACGTGAAATTAAAATTTTGCCGTTCATATTTTCGGAAATTTGCTGCAAGAACTGTTTCGCCTGTGCATTCGGTTTAATCGAAATTTTTTCCGTTGTCGTTTTTTCCCCATCTTCCCCTACACGTTCCACCATTTGTACCGTAAAGGGAAGTTCATCCCGGAAAGTATTCATTGATTCAACCGTTATGGCATTATCCTCAACTTTGCAATTTGTAACAGAAATAACGAGTTCATACGTCGTTTCCAGCATTCTGAAATTAGTCAGCAATAAAATAAAATCATTCGTTTGCTGCTGTTCAATAAGCTGATCCCCATCAACTTTAACGAAGATTGAGAGCAGACTTGCCGCATCGGCTAATGCACGGTGCTGGGTTTCGTTTTCCAATCCAAGCTGTGCCATTAACCCTCCTAATGAAGGCTGCTCCTTTAATCCATTAGCAATCATATATTTTTGCTGAAAATCGATCATCGGATATAAGCAATCATTTTTTATGTAGTTGCGCGACAGCTCTTCTTCAAGCACTTTCCGATCGAATTCACCAAATGTCAAAAATACATAATCCTGTTTACACCAGCGTTTAAATTTATTAAAAGCTTCTTTGAAAGAAGGGGCATCAACCAGCTGTTCTGTAGTGATACCTGTCAGCTTTTGAATGTGCGCATTCAGCTTTTTGAATTTATACGGCTGAATTAGCTGAGTAAATGTTTCAGTCGTACCATCCGGAAGCCATTTAACCGCACCTATTTCAATAATATACTGCTTACCGCGTATAAGGGCGGCTTCTATATCTATACTTATATATGTTTTCGTTCGTCCCAAATTTTTCACCTACACCGAATCTATCTAAATTTAACAGGATAAGATATTCCCATTAAAGATTAACCTCTCTCATTGTATATGAAAATACGGGATATGACACGATAATGTTCGTTTATTCCACACAATTCGTGTTAAAAGGCTTGAAAAATTGTGATTTTCTTATAAATTCATATCAACGCTATTAATTCACCCGCAAATTTTCAATAATTCAATAAACGATCCATGAACATTGTTTTCAGTTTTTCCCAATCTTCCAAAATGACACTGTACATAACGGTATGGCGGATGATTCCTTCTTTTCGGATCATATGATTGCGTAAAACCCCTTCTTTCACTGCACCAATCCGTTCAATGGCTTTTTGTGAACGGTAGTTTTCGTGCCCTGTCTTAATTTGAATACGATTTAATTTAAGTACTTCAAAACAATACTGGAACAACAGAAATTTGCAATTAGTATTGATTGCAGAACGCCACACAGTCGGATTATACCAAGTCGCCCCAATCTCCAGCCGTTTATGAGGAAATGAAATATCAAGAAAAGATGTACAGCCTACAATGGTATCCGTTTTTTTATCGATAACCGCAAACATATACGAAATCCCCTTATCCCGCTCCTTTACCGCATTTCCAATATAATTTTGTACCGCTTCTCTTGAAAGCAGCGTTACCGACATATGTTCCCAAATCCGTTCATCATCCGCGGCATTAGTGATTGCTTCAATATCACTTAACTGGACTGGTCTTAACTTGATGATGTCATTTTCTAATAGTATTTCTTCCATATATTTCTCCTTTTTCACTTTATCCAATCGAACATTTTCTTTATCGCAGGGAATGAACTTGAGATAGATTCTGCACAAATTCCGAGAACTTTTCTTCTTCCTCGATAAACGGGTTGTGATTACTTTCCGCAAAGGTCGTCAATGTCGCATTCGCCAACAAATCCGCTGCTTCCACTGAAAATTCATACGGACATTGCGCATCGTGTAAACCGCCATATATATAGGCTTTCGTTTTCACTGTCGGTAATTGCGGTCGTAAATCGAAGTTTGGCAGCTCTTTATAAGAAAAATAATCCAGTCTTTTCGAAACGGTTTTCCCGCTGCTTGGACGGCTTATCATATTTTCATAGCTCTGTTCTTTATACAATGACATAAGAGCCCATTCTTTAGAGCCTGCTCTTCTTTGCTCGATTGTTGATGACGAATCGCCAAGCATCGCTAAAATTTCAAGTATTCTTTTATTGTTCGGATTTTCCCTGCAGTAAATGCTCGCCGGATGATGCATATATTCCGCAGAAGCACACAGACCGCCAGCTACGATAAACTCCACGCTTTCCGGATGTAAAATAGCGTAATTTAATGCTAGCATCCCTCCTGTTGAATGCCCCGCAAAACCCCAAGTATCATACCCCGATGCTGTGCGGATGGCCTCCAGGTCCGCTACGCTGTCCTGCAGGCCATAGTTAAAGACTGATAAATCATCTGTTGATTTCCCGCAGCCACGTAAATTTACTATATGCACCTTATAATACGGTACAAACATTTCCGCAAACCGGTTGCCAGTTTCATTATATTCGCTGTATAAATGCGTCACACAGAGCGGTTTCCCCTCGCCTTTTGTAAAAACTTCGAATATTCCTCGCGTTGTTTCCATCAGCTGCTGTTCCCACATAGTACCACTCCTTATTTTTCCAATATTCCAATAAATTTTCGCATAGAATAGGAGGGGATACAATGAGTATTTTTATGGAGCTCCTAAACGTTGGATAGCTTTTATTAGAACAAACAATATGTTTATTAGAAAATACCGGTGACATATTAGAACAACTGGACGGTTTATTAGAACATCTCGACCACTTATTTGAACAACTGGCAACTATATTAGAAGATAAGGATTTTATTAGAACTTTTTAAAATATATTAGAACAATCTACGAATTTATTAGACAATCCACCCACCATACCCGAACGGCGCACGCATAAAAAAACTACCGAGATCATCATTTCAGTAGTTTTAGTTCAGTAAGCCTTTAGCAGCGGCATAACTTGTAATTATTCATTTCCCTTAGTTTCAGGGATGTTGGAGAAAAATTTGCGTCCAATATAGGTTTGGACAATTAAGAATAACCCTCCGACTGCCCAGTACAGCGGGAGTGCAGCCATCGAAGACAATGAAATAATGACAATCATAATCGGTGATACATAAATCATCAGTTTCATTTGATTCTTCTGAGCTTCTGGTACGGTTTGAAGCGATACTTTCGCTTGTACGAAATAAACGACACCTGCAATTGCAGTCATCCAAATATCAGTAGAGCCAAGGTCAAACCATAGGAATGAATGTGTTTTAATTTCAGCCGAGTATAAAATCGCATAGTATAAGCCCATAATAATCGGCATTTGTATAAGCGCTGGCAGGCAGCCCATATTTAGCGGATTAATATTATGTTCTTTGTAGAGCGACATCATTTCCTGCTGAATCGTGCTTCTTTCTTCCGGAGTTTTTGCTGCTTTTAAACGTGCCTGGATATCCTCCATTTGAGGACGAACAAAATCCATTTTCACTTTCATTGAAGCTTGACTGCGGTAAGTTTTAAGCATAAACGGCATTAGTACGAGACGAATAATTAAAATAATAGCAATAATAGCCAAACCATAACTGCCGTTAAATAATTCACCAAATGTGTTTAACGTCCAATCCATCGGACGTACAAATGTTGAATAAAAGAAGCCTTCTTTGTTTTCCACACTTTCACAGCCTGCCAGTAAAAGTGGAATGGTAAGAAGGAAAACACTAAGTTTTAAGTTTTTCATAGTTCACCTGCTCAACAATCTTGTAATTCGTTTATATCTTAAAATATTTTTCAACAAAAGAACAGTAATTACTCTTGTAAATGTTAAGTTTTTTTAATATGAACGCAATAAAATTTAACATTAAGTACGAAATTTACTCCTGCCTGTCGCATTGACAGTAGGAAACTGTTATAGTTTCTCGACTTTTCCAGTTGAATTTACAAAGAATTTATTCATCTGATTCTTTGTAAATTATTGTTCAACCGATTATAAAAAGGCATCACCGATTTGAAATAATCAAATCAGATGATGCCTGAAAAAATATATTTATATTCAAACTGTTCTACTTACTCTTTGATGCTTCCGTCTTTGGAATGGAAGCGCAGTAAATCCCCATTTACAACTTTATCGGAATAGTGAAGTTTTTCTTCTACCATCGCTTTTAATTTATCTGCTGTTTCCACTTTTGACTCATCAAGCTCTTCGCCTGTTTTCGGATCATAGTATTTGCCGTCCAATGAATAAATCGTCGGGCTGACAAAATTACCGTTTCTGAACGGAACAATTTCGCTATGCTCCTCAGAAAGCAGGTCTGTCCCAAAATGGATATTATTTTTTGTTTCCACACCAAGTAAATGCAATACCGTCGGAAGAAGGTCTATTTGGCCACCATACGTATGGTTAACGCCGCCTTCCATCCCAGGTACATGAATAAATAGCGGCACACGCTGTAAATCTGCATTTACAACAGGTGTAACTTCTTCACCAATAATTTGTTCCATCGCTTTATTATGGTTATCGGAAATGCCGTAATGGTCTCCGTACATCACAATCATCGTATTCTCATAAAGACCGGATTCTTTTAAATATGCAAAGAACTGTTCAATTGCTTCGTCGGCATATCGAGCTGTCTGGAAATAATTATCGACACTCGCATCGCCTGTTGTCGCCTTACCGATCGTCGCTAAATCCTGGTCAATCTTATATGGGAAGTGATGGGCAACCGTAATGAATTTAGTATAGAAGGGCTGCGGCAATGTATCCAGCAAACTTTCAGACTGCTCGAAAAATGGTTTGTCCATTAAGCCGTATTCCGCCATATTTTTCGAATTTGAAGTATCATACGAGCTTTCATCAAAGAATTCGTCATAGCCAAACTGATTGTAAATAATATTTCGGTTCCAGAAGCTGCCGTTATTTCCATGGAACACTGCTGATGTATAGCCATAGTCTTTTAATAGCGATGGTGCGGCTTCAAAGGTATTTTGACCTTTCGTAATAAAGGCCGAACCTTGAGGCAATCCGAATAATGAATTCTCTAACATAAATTCAGCATCCGAAGTTTTACCTTGCGCTGTTTGATGATAAAAGTTATCGAAATACATGGTGTTTTCATTTTTAACTAATGAATTTAAAAACGGTGTTACTTGTTCGCCTTCAAGTTCATAATCGATTAAAAATGACTGCATCGATTCCAGATGCAAATAAATCACATTCATATCTTTTGCTTTACCAAAGTACTTCTCGTTTGGCTGGGCTGAAAATGAATTTGTAAAGTTAATAATTTCAGCAATATCACTGCTGTCTGCTGAAGCACGTTCTGAAGATGCTTCAAACGTTTTGACAGAATCATAAATTGTATAATTGTACATTCCTAAATATTTGACGATATAACTGCGGTCAAAGCCACGGCTCAATAAATCCGGGCGGTCAGCTTCCGCTAATTGCAAGTTGACAATAGATAATACAATTGCAGCTGCTATAACAGCTGCCGGCATTTTGAATCCGACTTTGCCGGATTGGAAATTGATTTTCTTTGAAAAACGAATAAATATCAATACAAAAATATCCACAAAAAATAATAAATCAGTCGGTTTTAATAATGTTAAAACACTGCCGCCCAAATCTCCGAAATTTTGTGTTTGGGAAATCGTTGGAAGCGTAATAAAATCGCTGAAGAAACGATAATATACAGAATTCGCAAATAATAAAAATGTCATCAATGTATAAATGATGATCAATGCAGTCAGTCTTCTTTTTCTTTTAAACAGAAAAGCAACTGCTAAAAATAGTACCGCAGAACCTAATGGGTTGATTAATAAAAGAAATTGTTGAAGTGGTCCTTCCACACCCAACTTAAACTGCGTCACTTGTGTAATATAGGTTTTCGCCCATAGCATTAAAACAGCAAGAACGAAAATCCCCTGAAAATTGTTTATCAAGTTTTTATTTTTTACTAAGTTTTTCACTTTGTAATCACTCTTTCTATTCAAGAAGTTTTTCTTTTTTTATTTAGAAAAACAAGAATCAATATATCAAAAAAACATTAACCTATGCAACTATTATGTAACGTTTTTCGATAGCAAATGTTGCCATGAAGTGCTGATATTGAACAAAAATAGTGAAAAAATGAAGGATTGCGTAAGCAAATTCCTCCATTTTGTATAAGTCTAGCTATTCCATTACAGTTTTCTAATCTTTATTTAGGAAAAACTTTTTTAAAGCGGTCACAAACTGTCAGCATATCTTCGGTAAAATCCAGACCGTTTTTGGAAAGTTCGCTGCTAAAAAACGCGACATGCGCTTCCTTCCACTCCTCATAAGTACCTTCTCCTTCTGCCAATGCAAAATCGACCGGCACTTCTTTGAATGGATAAATCTCTATGGAATAGGATTTGATGATCGCAACGGGTTCATCAAGACTGTTCAATACAATCTGGTAGTCCCCAACTTCCGGCAAACTTTCTCCTTCGAGTTCATACAACGGAAAGCTTGAACAAGTTGCTTCTTTAACGCCATCCGCTACAAGTCCCGCTAGCCAATCTGCTTTTTCACCAAATTGAAATGCTTCCTTATAATGAATATTTTGTCTACCTTCCGAATCACGGAAATGCTGCCAATATGCTTCGATTTGATTCATTTGCATAACTCCCTTTGTTTTGACTGTGCCCATTCAAATGGACCTTCATGAACGGTAAGCTGCTGATTTTCCAGCCATGCCGTTCTCGTAAATAGCTTTTGCAGAAAATAGCGGTCATGGCTAATTGCGAGAATAGTTCCTTCAAAGTTCTCCAATGCTTCTTCAAGCGCTTCTCTCGATTCAATATCAAGATGGTTCGTCGGTTCATCCAACACGAGAACATTGCAATTTTGAACCATTAATTGGGCTAGACGAAGCCTCATTTTTTCCCCGCCGCTTAATTGATCCACTTTTTTAAAAACATCATGACCGTAAAACAAAAATTTGGCGAGCATATGCCGCGCATCGTATTCCGTCAATGATGCCTGCTCCCGGAAAGCATCAATAAGACGCTGCCTGCCGTTAAATTGATCAAACTGCTGTGCAAGGTAACCAATCTTTAAATTGCTGCCCTGCTTAGCCTCCCCGTCTACCGGCGCTATTTCCCCTAATAGAATTTTTAATAATGTGGATTTTCCCGTTCCGTTATTCCCGACAATCGCTATCCGATCTTGAAAATGTACCGACAACTGAACATCCATAAATAAAAAGTCATGTTCAAATCCGTGGGAAATTTTTTTCAGTATAAATACTTCTTTTCCTGTCCGGTCTTCAGCCTTCAACTGTAAATTCATCTGGCGCTCGGTTTTCGGCTTTTTGACCATTTCCATTCGGGCCAGCATCTTCTCCATTACTTTCGCTTTGCGGTATAGATCGGGATTCGGAGGAGATGCCTCATTCGCCCATTGTCGCAATCGGCGAATTGCCTCTTTCATCTTCTGAATCTTTTTTTGCTGTTCTTCATATGCCGCAAACTGCCGCGCTATTTTCGCCTCCTTATTTTTAATGTACTGATCATAGTTCCCCTTGCTCATCCAAATCTGTCCGTCTTCAATTTCTGCCACATACTGAACGATCTTATTTAAAAACATCCGGTCATGGGAAATTACAACAACGGTCCCTTTAAAGTATTGCAAATAGTCTTCAAGCCATTGTGTTGCAGCAAGATCCAAATGATTTGTCGGTTCATCCAACAGCAAGACATCCGGCTGCTGCAGTAATATTTGAGCAAGCATTACCTTTGTTTTTTCCCCGCCGCTGAGGGCATGAAAAGGTTGTTCCAATAGTTTAGTAATCGAAAGTCCATTTGCGATCGATGCAATTTTCGCTTCAATTTCGTAGCCGCCCTTTGCTAAGTATTGCTCTTGCAGCTCACCATATTGATCTAAAATCTTTTCGGATAATTCTGTTGCCATCCTCATTTCCAACTGAGAAAGACGATCTTTAATATCATGTAATTCTGCAAATGCTTTTGACAACACATCAAATACGGATATATCCGTGTATTGGGGAATTTGATGCAAGTAGCCGATTGTTTGACCTTTCGATTTTATGATCCGCCCCTCATCCGGCTGTTCAATACTTGCCAGCACTTTAAATAACGTTGTTTTCCCGCTGCCGTTCCGACCGACTATTGCGATACGTTCACCGGCATTCACTTCAAAAGTAAGTTCTTTAAAAATGATGTTGCCACCGATAATTTTCGTTATATTTTCCGCTTTCAACTGCATATACCTACGCCTCCGCTGGCGCAGCTAAAAAACAAAAAGACTGCTCATTAACGAGAGCAGCCTTTTCAGTATTGGTGAAAAGAATGAAGTTAATTAGCTACGCATTATTTTTAAATTGTCTAAAAAAGGACATACCTATCCCGTTAGACTCAAATTTAAAAGTAATGACACGTGCAAAATACATAGCTGTATCCACTTTTACACCTGTCTCGACCGCTAACTTCTTCATTCCATTCACCTCCGTCCATTTGAATTGTTATAATATTACCATATTTCAATTAAATTGTATATACTGGAAATGCGAACGTTTTTTGGAGAGTGCGGTTCTACTTTCGGATTGTGATGTTCTACTACGCCGCTATCACTACTTCCCATTCCCTCTCCTCGAATCTTCAAAAGCCGGAACTTTTATTTTCCCTTTTTACGAATTTGCGTTACGATAAGAGATGGATGCAATTTAGAATGGAGGAAGTTTTCCTTATGTCGAATAAAGCTTTACAAAAAGATGCGATGCGCGTTTTAAAAGAGACGAGCCGTACATTTTATATCCCCATTACTTTTTTAGATAAAGAATTAAAATTAACGGTTGCCGCTGCCTATTTGGCGATGCGGGCAATTGATGAAATTGAAGATCATGAAGATGTTTCCAATGAAATGAAAAATGAGACATTATTAAAAGTGGCGGAATTACTGAAAGCCCCTGCTTTTGACAACGAGGCTTACCTTGATGCACTGGCTCCTGTAAAGGAAAAAATGCCTGAAGTGACATTGCGTCTCGCTGATTGGCTTGAAGTTTGTCCTCAAGAGGCATTCCCGATTGTCACTTCTGCAACGAGCGAAATGGCGGAAGGTATGGCAAAATGGGCACTCGCAAACTGGCAGGTGCATACGAAAGAAGACTTGGACGACTATACATACTACGTGGCTGGTTTGGTCGGGGTTATGCTTTCGGAGCTTTGGGAATGGAGCGCTGGTACGAAAACTGACCGTGAGCTGGCAATCGGCTATGGCCGCGGCTTACAGGCAGTAAATATTTTACGAAATGAGCAGGAAGATTTGGATGAGCGCGGTGTCAGCTTCGTTCCGGATGGCTGGACGCGGGCTGAACTATTTGCTTATGCCGAAGAAAATTTGGCAAAAGCCGACCTTTACATGAAGGATTTAGATAAACGTTCAATCAAACTGTTCTGCAGACTGCCTTTAGCATTGGCACACAAAACATTGCAGGCGATGAGAGATGGGCGGGAAAAAATGTCCCGATCAGAAGTTGAAGCAACAGTAGAAGAAATCCAGGTCGACTAAAAAGAAGTGTGTTGAGGATTCCCCCAACACACTTCTTTCTTACATTATAACGGCAATTGCAAGACTGCAAATTGCACAAAGCACTACATACGTAAACGAAATGATATGACGGCGCTTTTCTTTTCTAAACCAAAACTCCAATAGCCCTCGAACTAGGAACAAAACCATGATAAACGCGAACAATACAGAATATAATGTTTTTTGCTCAAATACATTAATTGTTACAAACGATAAGAACATGAAGCATAGGTAAATCTCCAGGGCGAAATGCCATATACCCACATACTGATCCATAAATTTTTCGTTTTTTGGGATGTTATATTTTTTACGTAAGTTTAAATCGAGTAAACCTGCTCCAAATATTGCGATGATGACTACTACAATTAACACAAGCGACTTCCCTTCTATATCTCTGATTGTAAATACTGCTGTCGTAACTCTTCAGGCACTAAATCGCCACCTGTTGACCAAATAATATGTGTGGCGTTTTCCATTTTATCTTGTAGCCCATGGTTTTGAATGTATGAAGTCCCCTGCATCATTAATTCAATCGGACCATACACACCAGCATGTGCTGAAGGTTCCATAAAAATGTTTTCCGTCTCAAACATAGCTTTTAAACTTCTGAATAAAAAGCTGTCATCCACAGTATAGCATCCGCTTATTACGGATTCCATCAATGTTCCGACAAATCGTGATGGACGTCCTACCGCCAATCCGTCAGCTTCTGTCTTGTTGGACAAACCAATATCATTCACACTGATTTTGTCATGCATGCCTGTCATCAAACCAAGAAGCATACATGGAGATGCAAATGGTTCTGCAAAGAAAATATGAATATGTTCACCGTAAATTTGTTTTAAAGAGTAGGCAATACCTCCGGGTGCACCCCCAACCCCGCAAGGCAGATAAACAAATAACGGATGATTTGCATCGACTTTAATTTTCGCTTGCTGAAGCTGGTCTTTCAGGCGAGATCCCGCTACAGAATACCCTAAAAACAGATCGATTGAATTTTCATCATCAACGAAGTGGCAAGCAGGATCTTGTTCCGCTACTTTGCGGCCGTTTTCCACGGCAGATGTATAATCGGATTCGTATTCGATTACTTCCACACCTTTTTCACGCAGCAGTTCTTTTTTCCACGCTTTTGCCTCGATCGACATATGCACAGTCACCTGGAAACCAAGCTGTGCGCTAATAATACCGATACTAAGGCCCAAATTGCCCGTTGACCCGACTGCTATTTTATATTGGCTAAAAAACTTACGGAATTCTTCACTATGGAATTTTGCGTAATCTTCCTGTTCTGTTATCATACCGGCATCGATTGCCAGCTTTTCGGCATGGCTCAACACTTCGTATATACCGCCACGCGCTTTAATCGAACCGGCGATCGGTAATGCATGATCACATTTAAGCATTAGTTTGCCGGGAATATTAAAACCGCGTCGTCCTTCAATCAGTTTTTTCATCGCGGCAATTTCTTTTAGATCCGATTCGATAATACCGTCCGAAAATTTAGTAATTGGAAATGCGACTTTTATATAAGAAGAAAAACGCTTCAATCTACTTTCTGCGTCCTGAATCATTTCGGGTGTTACATGCTCGGATATTTGCTTTTCTTTCGCTACATTTTCATTTTCCCAAAACACATATTGTTCTGATTGCAGTTTTTCAATTAACGGAAAGCGTTCTTTTAATGTGTCTAAATTTAAGATTTGTTGATTCATTTATGATTCCTCCTTCTCAAAAATCGCACGTTCACAAATTTGTCGAAATTTCGTTTCAAAAGCTAAATTATTTTCTTCCGTGCGCTTTTTCGGACCTTTCGTACGTCCCCCTGCACGTCTTATTTTCGCACTTTCAAATCGAAAAGCCAACAGTTGATCTATATTGTCAGACGTCAGTTCTTTCCCATTGTGATTTACGACAATCCCACCTTTTGCTATACACATCGCGGCAAGACCATAATCCCCTGTTATGACAATATCTCCTCGCTTTAAGACACTCAGTAGCTTAAAATCAACTGAATCTGGTCCCTTGTCGACAATAATTGTTTTTGCTCCATCTCGTTCGATTCGATGTGATGTATCGCAGAATAAGATTGGTCTTATCTCATAACGAGATGAAATAAACAGCGCTAAATCAACAACTGGGCATGCATCTGCATCAATTAATAGTTGTAAAATAGTTCATCATCCTTTCCAAAAGCAACTTCAAATTATTATATTTGTATAATGTTTGTAAACGTTTTCTCTTTTATAACATCGATTTCACACAGTGATGTTATATAAAATATAATTGAATTGTTAGATAATTCATACTAATGTATACGTATCAATCCATTTGGGGGTATTAACATGACGACAATGACAACAACGAGTAACGCACAGCAATATGTTGATGGAGTGTTTGAAAAATTAAAAACTAAGAACGCACATCAGTTAGAATTCTTACAAGCAGCGGAAGAAATTTTTCTTTCTTTAGTTCCTGTATTCGAACAACATCCTGAATATATTCAACATAATATTTTAGAACGTATCGTTGAGCCGGACAGAATCATTTCTTTCCGTGTCGCTTGGCAAGATGATCAAAACCAAGTACAAGTAAACCGCGGTTACCGTGTTCAATACAATAACGTTATCGGGCCATATAAAGGTGGTTTACGCTTCCATCCAACTGTAAACGAATCAATCATGAAATTTTTAGCCTTTGAACAAATTTTCAAAAATGCTTTAACAGGTCAACCAATCGGCGGCGGTAAAGGCGGTTCCGACTTTAACCCAAAAGGTAAATCAAATGCAGAAATTATGCGCTTCTGCCAAGCATTCATGACAGAATTATACCGTTATGTCGGTCCGGATGTCGATGTTCCGGCTGGAGATATTGGTGTAGGTTCACGTGAAGTCGGCTTTTTATGGGGTCAATATAAGCGCATCCGCGGTGCATATGAAGCAGGTGTATTAACAGGTAAAAAACCTGGCTACGGCGGTTCATTAGCGCGTACAGAAGCAACTGGATACGGTTTAGTATACTTTGTTGAAGAGATGCTACGTGACGCAAAACTTTCAATTAACGATAAAACGGTTGTCGTTTCAGGTTCTGGTAATGTAGCGATTTATGCTATTGAAAAAGCTCAGCACTTTGGAGCGAAAGTAGTTGCCTGCTCCGACTCTGCAGGTTACATTTACGATCCGGAAGGCATTAATCTAAAAATTGTTAAACAGTTAAAAGAAGTTGAAGGGAAGCGTATTAAAGAATATGTAAATTATCGTCCTAATGCTCTTTATACAGAAGGCTGTGACGGGATCTGGACAATTCCATGTGATATCGCTCTTCCATGTGCAACTCAAAATGAAATTAACGGTGAACAGGCCCGCACTTTAATTGCAAATGGCGTAAAAGTTGTTGCAGAAGGTGCAAATATGCCATCGAATTTAGATGCCATCAACGAATTTTTAGCAAGTGATGTATTATTTGGTCCTGGTAAAGCAGCAAATGCAGGCGGTGTTGCCGTATCTGCACTTGAAATGGCTCAAAATTCCGGCCGTAACTACTGGTCTTTCCAGGAAGTTGATGAAAAACTTCATGGTATTATGAAATCGATTTACAAAGAAAGCTCAGATGCGGCAAAAAAATATGGCTACGAAGGCAATTTAGTTGTCGGCTCAAACATTGCCGGCTTCATCAAAGTAGCAAACGGTATGCTTGTAGAAGGCGTTTATTAATTAACAAAACCCGCAATTCCCTTCCAATAAGGAGAATTGCGGGTTTACTTTATTAACGTACTACGAGTACATCGCAATTGGCGCTGCGTACTACATTTTCCGAAACTGATCCTAATAAGAAACGTTCGGCACGGTTTAAGCCGGTAGCTCCGATAATAATCAAATCGGCATCTGTCAAACTTGTCAATACCGCTTTTGGCGAGCCTTCTTCAACCACTACTTGTACTTTTTTAACGCCGGCCTGTTCCGCAATTACTTTGTATTCCTTTAACTGATCAAGAGTTTTTTCCTTCAGAGCCTTTGCATACTTCAAATCATATGCTTCCACAGAGCCAAATGAATGTGTATCGATTACACTCACTAAATTCAATGTCGCATCCGTCAATCGAGCAACGTTCATACCGCGCTCAAATGCAATTTTTGCTTTTTCCGAAAAGTCTATTGCTACAACAATATTATTATATGTTTTTAGCATCTAAATCACTCCTTGTCTAAGATTAGTATAACAAATGTTACCATTATACTGGTAACAAAGGGTATACTCTATCAAAGGTTAGACGTCTTTCTTTAAAATACGAACGTTTTTATGTTATTCTTATAAAATCATTCGTGTTATAATAAATTTGAAATTACTTTTGGAGGTATCTCTCATGGAATTAGTGTATACAGGTAAAACAAAAGATGTATTTAAACTTGAAAACGAACTATATCTACTGAAATTCAAAGATGATGTAACGGGAGAAAACGGTGTTTTTGATCCCGGTGCAAATACAGTCGGTTTAACAATTGATGGTGCTGGCCTTGCCGGATTAAAACTAACTTCTTTCTTTTACTCTAAATTAAACGAATTAAATGTACCGACACATTATGTTGAGGCAAATTTTGATGAAGCGACAATGACGGTTAAACCGGCCACTGTTTTCGGTAAAGGTTTGGAAGTTATTTGCCGTTTTAAAGCAGTCGGTTCTTTTTTAAGACGCTACGGTGCATATGCAACAGAAGGTCAGAATTTGGATTCATTCGTAGAAGTGACGATTAAGGATGATGAACGCCTAGATCCTCCTATTTCAGAAGATGCTCTTGCAATGCTTGGTATTTTAACTCATGAAGAATATGCAATTTTAAAACAGCGCACAATCGAAATTTCAAAGTTTGTTGCAGCTGAATTAGAGAAAAAAGGATTAACGCTTTATGATATTAAACTGGAATTTGGCCGTGATGCAAAAACGGGCGAAATTTTACTGATTGATGAAATCTCAGGCGGTAATATGCGTGCATATCAAGGCGATACATATATCGAACCATTACAATTAGAAAAGATTATGCTTGCTGAATAATTTCATATTGCCTTTCAAGCACTAAAGGGATATTCCGGACATTCCGGTATGTCCCTTTTATTTTACCCCCTTCCCTTTTTCTCAATAAAATGCTACACTTACTTTTGTACTTCAACGCGTTGAAGCGCGAAACTATATAGCGAGGTCTAGTCATCATGAATGCAAAACAACATGTAAAACCACATTTTATTGAGGCTCTCATTTTAACTTTATTTATTATTGCACTCATTTCTTACAGCATTATGAAACTCGGCAGTGTACCGCATATTCCGATTTTTATAGCCATTATTGTTCTATTCATGTATGGTGTACTGCGAAAAGTACCTTACCGCATCATGGAACAGAGTATGATCGCTTCTGTTTCAGCAAGTATCGGTGCTGTTTATATTTTTCTGCTAATCGGTGTATTAATTAGCAGCTGGTTAATAAGCGGTACAATTCCTACATTACTGTATATAGGTCTTTCCATTATATCTGCAAGCTTTTTTTATGCGGTTGTCTTCATTATTACAAGCATTATCGGTACAGCGATCGGCAGTTCGCTCACTACCGTTGCAACAATCGGTGTAGCGATGCTGGGGGTTTCGAGTTCTATAGATGCTTCACTTGCGATTACAGCAGGTGCAATTGTTTCCGGAGCATTTTTCGGAGATAAAATGTCCCCATTGTCCGATACGACAAACTTGGCTGCGAGTGTTGCCGGCGTCGACTTGTTTACTCATATTAAAAATATGATGTACACGACAATACCCGCATTTATTATTTCGCTCATTGTCTATGCATGGATTTCTCCAAGCAGCCAGAATATGGACACGGAACTTCTTACAAGCTTTAAAGAAACATTGCTGACAACAAATTTAATTCATTGGTATGCGGTTGTTCCGCTTCTCGTTCTGATTGTCTGCACGATTTTTAAATTGCCGAGTCTTGCTACACTGGCAATCAGTGCGATTTCCGGCATCGTGCTATCATATTTCCACAGTTCGATTCCACTGAACGAACTGTTTGGAATTTTGTATAACGGTTATTCAATGGAGACAGGAGTCGAAGCAATCGATTCATTACTGTCACGTGGCGGAATGAACAGTATGCTGTTTACGATTATTTTAATTGTACTTTCCCTGTCTATGGGTGGATTGCTCTTTACACTTGGCATTATCCAAACATTATTACAGGCCCTCCAAAACCAGTTGAAATCGGTCGGTTCGGTTATTACAGGAACTGCGTTTACCGCAATCGGTATTAACGTAACAATCGGTGAACAGTATTTATCGCTGTTATTAACAGGTGAAGCGTTTAAAGAAAAATTCAAAGCACTGCAGCTACATCCGAAAAATTTGGCCCGTACGATCGAGGATGCTGGTACTGTCATTAACCCGCTCGTACCTTGGAGTGTGTGCGGTCTGTTCATTGCTTCGACATTGAATGTGCCTGTCATTGACTATTTACCATTCGCTTTCTTTTGTCTGTTAAGTCCGGTCATCACAATTTTATTTGGCTGGTTGAATATTACGATTACGAAAATCCACAATAATTAAAAATGTCCGCCTGCTCGGTTTTATAAAGAGCAGGCGGATTTTTTTTCGCGTAGTATAACCACGGTAAAATTATTCGATAATTCTGTTTACATATATATCATAAAGTGATATATTGTTTTTAGATATATATATTATTTTATGATACATAGGAGGTGACATAGTGAAAAACGCTGATCAATTGACCGATTCCATGTTCCATATTATGGCAGCATTAACAACACCTCAACACGGATACGCCATTATGAATTTAATTGAAGAAACATCAAACGGCATTATTTCAATTGGTCCGGCTTCCATGTATACGATTATAAAAAAGCTTTTACAAAACGAATGGATTTATTTATACGACGATTCGGATTCAAGGCGTAAAGTTTACTTACTGACACAAAAAGGCAGGAGTATTTTGGCAGAAGATTTAAAAATTCGAAAGCTGATGATTCAGTTAGCCGAAAAAGGACTGGAGGAAGAAGCATGAGGAAAACGAAGTATATGATTTCTGGCGGATTAGCCTTTTCAGAACAGAAAGATATGGAGAAACTGCGTAAATTATCTTCTGAAGGCTGGCACGTCACCAAATTTTCATTTTTAGGCTATACGCTCGAGCAAGGTGAAAGTGCCGATTATATATACAGTATTGATTATCGTACACTGGAAAATGATGCAGAAGAATACTTTGAGCTTTTTCAGGATGCCGGCTGGTCACTTGTGGATTCCTCAGTCGATATTCATCTGTTCCGTGCCGCACCACATACGAAGCCAATTTATACGGACCTTGATACAACAATTGAAAAATATAAAAACCAAACGAAGCCACTGAATATTACAATGATGACACTTGTTCCAGCTACAATCATTACTTGGGTGATTTCACTAAAATCAACTGGTAACATACACACACTTTTCTTTTGTTTAGCCCTTTTACTGACTGTACTTACAATTCCATTATTATGGACTGCACTGACTTCATATGGAAACCAATGGAAGGCCGAAAATAAAAAGGGGCTTGTTCTACTTACTAAGCTGCTGCCTGTTATTGCAGTTGTTGTCGCGTTTTTTGCTGTAATGGAATCCGGCATAAAATCTTTGCAAATCTTAGCCTCTGCTGTTATTGGTGCAACCGTCTTTGTAACTTTCATTACTGTGTTTACATCTCTATACCACCGGATTAAAGCAAAAAAAGCGTAAGAAAAGATAGGCTCATGAAAATGTGCCTATCTTTTCTAATCTAAATCATTATATTTAAACGACTATTCTCTTACCGAAAATTGCTTTTAACAGAGGCGGTGTCACGATTGTTGTTACGATAATTACGATAATGATCGATGTATAATAATTTCCCGGAAGAAGTCCTCCTTCAAGTCCCATTGCAGCTAATATCAGTGCAACCTCGCCTCGTGAAACCATCCCGGCACCGATGCCCATCGATGATTTCGTATTAAATCCGGCTAATTTCGCACCTAAGCCTGAACCAATAAACTTGGAGACAACCGCAATGATTGAAAATACGATAATAAACCCGATTTGATTTCCAATTCCATCGAATGAAACGGCTAATCCGATACTGACAAAGAAGAACGGAACAAAAATCCCGTAGGCAATCGGCTCAACCTTATGTTCGATTTCATCTTTATATTCGGTTTGTGCTATCGCAATGCCCGCAAAAAAAGCACCGATAATACCTGCGATACCTAAAAATTCCGCAAAATAGGACAAACCGAAACAAATAATTAAGCCAGCACTCAATATTGATTCAGTAACTCTGAATTTCTTGAATAACTTTATAAAGTGTGGGATAAACCATTTTGCAAGTACAATCAGTATAGCGAAGAATAATACTTTCTTACCGATTAATAAACCGATATTCGTATCGGAGCCGGCAAAGAAACTCATTGCAATAGCGATTAAAATTACAACTACAATATCATCCAATACTGCAGCTCCAAGTAATGTTGACCCCTCTTTACTATTCAGCCAGCCAAGCTCCCTTAATGCCTGTACGGAAATACTGACAGATGTAGCGGAAAGTAATAATCCAATAAAAACGGATTCTCCTACAGACAATCCGTAATATTGCGACCCTGCATAACCTAAAATAATCGGCAGGAGAATACCACCTAAGGCAACATAGATTGCCGCTTTTTTGTTTCTGTTCATTTCCTGCAGGTCAGTTTCAAGACCCGCTAAAAACATTAACAGTAAAACACCTATTTGACTGAATACAGTTAAAAGTTCAGTATCATGAATCCAGCCAAGCAGTGCAGGGCCAAGAATAATCCCTACAATTATTTTTCCCAACACAGATGGTTGCCCGATTCTTGCAGCAAAATTCCCTGCGAGTTTTGTAGCTAATAACACTATGACAATTTGTAAAATAAACATAGATGTCCCCTTTCAATGCAAAAAAAGACAAGGCAGGGCCATAGTTGACTATGGCTCCACCTTGTCTTGCACTTATTATTTAATTAGTTGCTTACGACTCTATTCTAATATATTCCCTATAGCACTTGCAAGTTTCCGTATCTAACATTTACGGTTTATCGTATTAATATTTCTCCGTTATTCTCTTTTTTTCTAGTCAATCGAGATTCCTAAAAACGCCTTCAACTCAGACATTTGTTTTTGTGCCTGTTCATAGCCGACCTCATAATTGGCTTTCATTTGATCGACTTTGCTTTCAAAACTTCTGATCGGACGGTCCGGTTTAAAAATAAACGCTTCCTGATCCGTCTCCTTTTGAGCAATATATTGCATTGTTTCATTATACATATCCGCACGATGTCTCATTGCTGCCGCAAGTCTTGGATAGCGTTTCTGAAAAAGCTTCGTTGCCCACTGATTCGTTTTTGAGGCACTTTTTATATACCCTGGTTCCCTCGTCAAAATGAGCAGATGTTTGTTATATCCTTTCTCGATTGCTCGTTTAATCGGAATCGAATCGGATAGCCCCCCGTCATAATATGGAACATTATCAATTTTAATTTCAGGGAACAGTATAGGAATGGCACATGTTGCCTGCAAAATATCACATGTTTTTGTCATAGTATGTGCACTTTTATATTCCACTTTTCCGGTATATGCATTCGTCAGCCCGAACTCCACCTCACCCGGGTAATTGTAATACGCATCCCAATCAAATAAATCCAGCTGATTTGGTACAATATTATAGGCAAAATCCAGTCCGAACAGGCTTTTTTCCTTTAAAAAATTCCGCATTCCCATATAGCGGGGATCATTGCGGTACGTCGTCAATACACGCATCGTACGTTCAGGCTGATTTGACATATAGGATACCGCGTTGATGGCACCTGCTGAAATCGCCGCAATATAGGGCATCTTTATTTGCTCTTCCATTAGGGCATCCAAAACCCCTGCCGTAAAAACTGTTCGAAATGTCCCGCCTTCAAGTATTAGACTACAATCCTTCACTTCTTGCATTTCATCACACTCTTTCCCAATTTCCATCGTTTCTCTATTTTACTATATGTCTTCTAAATAATATTAAAAATATTTATCAACCAAATTTTCACTACTTCCTAAATTTTCAGAAATATGGTATTATTTATTTCGAATATCGTAATATTAGGAGGCTATTTATGTCATTGTTGAATCGTAGTGATGTACCGGTTGAAGAAACTTGGAATTTGGAAGATTTATTTGCTACAGAACAAGCCTACACAGCGGCAATTGAAGAAGTAAGAATACTTGTAGAAGAAACTGCAGCTAAACTTGCAGGGACGATTACAGATGTACAAGGCGCGATTAACGCAATTGAAGCAACAGAAAAAATCCAAGAGAAAATGGTTGTGATCGGTACCTATGCGAGCCTTTCGCACAGTGTTGACCAAACGAGCACTGAAAATCAGATGCGTGCCGCAAGCTTTGGTTCATTTGCCGCAAAACTGGCAACAAAGCTGTCTTTTGTAAAAAGTGATTTACTTGCATTGGATGAAGCTGTTTTAAAAGAAGCACAAAATGCTAAACCGGAATACGCTAATTTTATTAACAAACTGCTTGTACAAAAACCGCATCAATTACATCCAGAAGCGGAAAAAGCGCTGGCAGCATTCGGTGCAACATTTAATGCGCCATACGAACTGTACAATACGACAAAATTGGTAGATATGCAGTTTCCCGACTTTGAAGTAGATGGTGAATCATTCCCGCTTAGCTACAACTTGTTTGAAGGCGATTGGGAGCTTGAAACGGACACGAATAAACGTCGCGCTGCATTTGAAGCCTTTTCAAAAAAACTACGTGACTATCAGCATACGACTGCCAAAACATATAATTCCCACTTGGCGATTGAAAAAACGGAGGCGGACCTTCGAGGCTACGACAATATCTTTGATTCCTTATTAGAATCACAGCAAGTTGACCGCTCAATGTATAACCGTCAAATCGATCTAATTATGAATGAGCTTGCACCACATATGCGTCGCTACGCAAAATTGCTGCAAAAAACACATCAACTGGACAAAATGACGTTTGCGGATCTTAAAATATCGCTTGATCCATCATATGAGCCAACTATTACGGTGGAAGAATCTCGTCAATATATGAAAGACGGATTATCAATTATGGGCGAGCATTATACGAATATGATCGATCGTTCTTTTGATGAGCGATGGATTGATTTTGCACAAAATACCGGAAAATCAACTGGCGCATTCTGTTCAAGCCCATATGGTGTACATCCGTATGTATTGATTTCATGGACGAGCCGAATGAACGAAGTATTTGTTTTAGCCCATGAACTTGGTCATGCAGGTCATTTCTATTTGGCAAATGATGCGCAAAACATCTTCAATGCCAGACCATCACTTTACTTCATTGAAGCGCCATCAACAATGAATGAAATGCTTATGGCAAACCACTTATTAAAAAATTCTACGGATGCGCGCTTTAAACGTTGGGTCATCTCAACGATCATTAGCCGTACGTACTACCATAATTTCGTAACTCATTTACTTGAGGCAGCTTACCAGCGTAAAGTGTACGAAATTATCGATGCAGGCGGAAGTGTCAACGCACCGAAACTGAATGAATTAAAACGTGAAGTGCTTGAGCAATTCTGGGGAGATGCAATTGAAGTAACTGAAGGTGCAGAATTGACTTGGATGCGTCAGCCGCATTATTATATGGGCCTATATCCATATACGTACTCTGCAGGTTTAACTATTTCAACACAAGTTTCACAACGTATTTTAAACGGTGACGAAGCAGCTGTTGAGCAATGGATCGAAGTACTAAAAGCAGGTGGAACGAAAACACCTGTTGAACTTGCGCAAATGGCAGGTGTCGATATTACGACTGAACAGCCATTACGTGATACAATCGCATTTATCGGTGATTTAATTACACAATTGGAACAACTGACTGCAGAGCTTCAAACAGTTTAAGTGACACTACAATCAGCGGGGAGTTTTGATTCCCGCTGATTGGTCGTATTCACTTTTTTAGAGGATGTGCTGAAGTTACCTTCAGGCACATCCTTTTTAAATAGCTAACGAAGTGTTAATTAGATCTACCTGCTGGAACAATTCAGATACCCCTGATTCGATGGCAGCGGATCCTACCGCTTTTGCAACTACACCTGCAACACGTTCATCCATCGAGCTTGGAATAATAAAGTCTTCACTCAGCTCTTCTTCTGATACTAGCGATGCAATAGCTTCAACCGCTGCCAGCTTCATCGATTCATTGATATCTGTCGCTCTTACATCAAGCGCACCACGGAAAATCCCCGGGAAAGCAAGCATATTATTCACTTGGTTTGCATGGTCAGAACGGCCGGTACCGATAATTTTAACGCCCCACTTTTTAGCATTTTCCGGTGTTACTTCAGGATCCGGATTTGCCAAAGCAAAGACTATCGGGTCTATAGCCATCGATTTAATATGCTTTTCAGTTAGAATGTTTGCTGCAGACACCCCGATAAAAACATCTGCTCCTACTAATGCGTCAGCCAAAGTGCCGCGCAATTGATCCGGATTCGATAAATGAGCAACCTGTTCTTTCACCGGATTCATCCCTTCAGGACGCCCTTCATAAATAATGCCTTTCGTGTCACACATGACAACATTCGTGTAGCCCATCTGAATTAGAATACGGAGAATTGCAATACCAGCTGCCCCTGCTCCGTTAATGACTACTTTCATCTTCGTGACATCTTTTTTTACAAGTTTGACCGCATTGATTAAACCTGCCCCAACGACAATCGCCGTTCCATGCTGGTCATCATGAAATACCGGAATTGAACATTCAGCACGCAGTCGGTCTTCAATTTCAAAACAGCGCGGTGCTGAAATATCTTCCAGATTAATGGCCCCATAGGTCGGAGAAATTGCTTTTACAATGTTGACAATTTCATCAACATCTTTAGTGTTCAGGCATACCGGCACTGCATCGACATTTGCAAAGCGCTTTAATAATAATGCCTTCCCTTCCATAACCGGCAATGCTGCTTCAGGACCGATATCCCCTAACCCTAAAACCGCAGTCCCATCTGTAATAACCGCTACTAAATTTCCTTTCATCGTATAGTCATACACTGTGGAAGGATTCTGTTCAATTGCAAGACAAGGGGCAGCAACACCCGGAGAATAAGCTAAACTCAAATCATATTTATCCTGTACCGGAACCTTTGCCCGTATTTCCATTTTCCCACCAAAGTGTTCATGCATTTCAAGCGATTTTTTCATTAGATCCATAATTCCCATCCCCTTCTATTTTTGTATCCCTTTGTAATTACGAATGTTAACCGTTTGTTTTTACTTTGTCAACAATAGCTTTTAAAAAACATCAAAACCACTAAATATACGCCTTAATCGTTGATATAACAATGTTTCCGACGATAAACAAGCACTTGCTTCTTTTGTGATTTTAAACACAATCTATTGTTTTAGAATAATAAATGTAAGGGCTATCATTTTTAAAACCCCGCTTTATCAAGCTAAAGTATGTGATGGAATGCACGAAGTATTTTTAAATTAGTAATATGAAATACTTCACAAACTTCCAAAAAAAAATTTGAACCAGCACTTTTTGTCTCAAATTTTATGTACTTTTGTTACACTTATACATATCGGAGGGAATGCAATGACAGAGAAAACGAATACTGAAGAACTGACAGAAGAAGAATTCTTGGAACTTGTTTTGGAAGAACAGGAAAAGGCGCTTGCAAAAGAGCGAGAGGAACGTTTAAACTCACAGCCGAAAAAAACAAAAAGGCAAAAACCATTTGTTCGAATTGTAGTATGGTTGATGGCATTAACATTAGCTTTTAGTACATTTGCTGTTATTTTCAATGTGTATTCCATTCCTGCCATCGAATTTTTAAAAGTATCGACACAACTATCAAATCAGGAAAATATTCAAACATATAAACAAGCTGTTGTCACGATCAATACCGACTCGGGAAAAGGGACTGGATTTGCAGTATCGGAAAATGGCTACATAATAACAAATGATCATGTAATTGAGGATGCGTTGACGATTACCGTTGTTTTTCCGGATGATACGCTTTATCAAGCTGAGGTTTTGGAATCCTATGAGGAATATGATTTAGCACTGTTGAAAGTGGATACGGAAAACTTGCCGTTTCTGCCACTTGCCCGGGCGAGCGAATTCCGTAAAAACGAGCCCGTCTATTTTATCGGAAATCCGCTTGCATTCAGCGGGATTGCCAATAAAGGTACGATTATCGGCTATACGACTGCCGCTGACATTCAGCCGGATATCATTATGATGGATGCACCTGTTTACCGGGGGAACAGCGGCAGCCCTGTCATTAATGAAAACGGACAGGTAATCGGTGTTGTGT